>CAIKND010000028.1 GCA_903828675.1 uncultured Acidobacteriaceae bacterium | reverse complement strand
CCACCCCTCCTACCCACCCCCCCTCCCCAATAAGGCATATTTCACCATCCCATCGCTCAAGATGTTGATATGAATTGAGTTGTTCTGATTTTTGTTATTATCTAAACAGTTAACTATTATCGATAAAGTAAATAACAGGCCTTGCCATTCGACCAGATCGGACAAAACTCCGCAACCATCCAGCGTGCTCCAATGGGGTCCAGGAAGAAAATCCCAAACCCCATCGCAAGAGCCGTCTAGCTGCTCATCGAAGGCGGCGCATCCTGCTCGCTGGCGCCGAAGTCCTTGTTCGGCTCGCTTCCCATCGTGAACACGAACGTGCCGCCATTCGCGATCTCCGCGTGCTTGAACCAGATCCGCGGATGAGGCTTGCCGTTCAAGGTCACCGACTGGATGTAGATGTCCTTGACCGACTTGCGCCGGGCGATGACAACCAGTTCCTTGCCTTCACCCATGTGAACCGCGGCGCGGTCAAACAGCGGCGTGCCGAAGACGTAGTTCCCGCTCACCGGATCCACCGGATAGAAGCCCAGCGCGCTGATAATGTACCACGCCGACATCTGTCCGCAGTCTTCATTCCCCGCCAGGCCATTCGGCTGGTTGTCGTACATGGTATCCATCAGGCTGGCGACCCGCTCCTGCGTCTTCCACGGCGCTCCCGCATAGTTGTACATATAGGCAATGTGATGCCCAGGTTCGTTGCCATGGGCATATTGGCCCACTTGTCCGGCAATGTCCGGCGGTGCGCCCGGCGGCAGCTCTGGCGATGCGTTGAACAGCCCGTCCAGCTTGGCCACCAGCGCTTCCCGGCCGCCCAGCAGTCGCGCCAGGCCCTTCGGGTCCTGCTGCACACTGAACGTCGTTACCCACGGATTCGACTCCGTGTAGTCTCTCCACTCCTTCGTGTGGCCCATCTCATTACCAGCAAATGGCGTCGTCCACTCGCCGTTGTCCAGCTTGGGACGCACAAAAGTCGTGCTCTTGTCATATAGGTTGCGATAGTAACCGGCCTGTTCGCGCAATGTCGCCGCATCCGCCTTCGCTCCGGCAGTCTCCGCCAGCAGCGCCGCCGCCCATGCGTCATAGGCATAATCCAGCGTCTTGCTGGCAGACTCAGGCTCCTTGTCGGCGGGAATGTAGCCTTTCTTCCTGAACGAGGCCAGACCCTGGTAATCCTCTTCAAGCGCGCGCTTCCTTGCCGCCTTCCAGGCCCGATTCACATCAATCCCGGGAATGCCCTTGGCTACCGCTTCGGCCATCACTACTACGGAATGGTAGCCGGTCATGCAGCCCGTCTCCTTGCCGTGCAGCGGCCACACCGGCATACCCGCCGGACTCTCTTCCGCCATGCGTACCAGGCAGTTCACAAACCCCGGAACCCGCTTGCCCTGCATCAGGATGTAAAGAGGATGAGCCGAGCGATAAGTATCCCAAAGCGAGAACGTCGAGTAATTATGCTGTCCACCGTCCAGCGTGTGCACCTTGCCGTCCATGCCGCGGTACTGCCCGTCCACATCGTCGAACAGTGTTGGCGCCACCAGCGTGTGATACAAGCTGGTGTAAAAAATCTGCTTTTGCTTTTCGCTCGACGTCTCAATCTGGATGGCCGAGAGTTCGCGCACCCAGGCCTTGTGAGCCTTCGCCCGCACATCTTCAAAGTCCCACCCGGCAATCTCGGCGTTCAGATTCTTCATCGCCCCTTCGGCGCTCACGCTCGAGATGCCAGTCTTCAACAGGATCGTTTCGCCGTCGCCGGTTGCGAACTGCACAACCGCCTTGATCGACTTGCCATTCCCTTCGCGCGTTGACTCCGGCAGCGGCTTGTCTTCAGAGAAAATCTGAAAGGACGTGAAGGGCTTGGAGAACTTCATCGCGAAATAAACCTGGCGTCCCGCGGCCCAAAGATTGGTGCTGCGCCCGCCAACCCAGGTGTCGTTGCCCACCACCTTCACCGTCGACCACAGAACCTTATCCGCTTCGCTGCTGCATACATGCGTCAGATCCAGGATGAGGTGGCTGCTCTCGCTCTGCGGAAAGGTATAACGGTGAATTCCGGCCCGTTCCGTGGCGCTCAATTCGGCATGAATCTTCGAGTCCTTCAGCCAAACAGAGTAGTAGCCCGGCGTCGCAATCTCGTCCTCGTGCGAGTACCGCGAGCCATAACCCTCGCCAGGATGGTTCGGATTGCCCTGCGCCGTCTTCACCGCACCCGTCCCCGGCATCACCAGGAAATCCAGCAAGTCCGCAGCTCCCGTGCCACTCAGGTGCGTGTGGCTGAATCCGCTGATGAACCTGTCGGCGAGATGGTAGCCCGCGCAGTGGTCCCAGTCGTAAAGCTCCCGCGGAGCATCGAACGTGTCCGGGCTCAGTTGCATCATCCCGAAGGGCACCGTGGCCCCAGGATAATTGTGCCCGTGGCCTCCCGTGCCGATCCTGATCTTGACGTAGTCGATTACGTCTGCCTTTGATGGTGATCCCGCGCCGGCGGCCATAATCTGGGCCCCCACATTTTTCAATCCCATCGATCCCGCAACTGCCGAAACACCGCCAATGAAATTACGTCTGCTGATCATTCCATCATTCCTTAGGGCTGGCTGAATTGAGCAACACATTGATCGTCGCCCGCAAGGCGCTGATACCTTCCACCTACAGTCGGAAAGTTCTGCAGCCCACTCAGGTGGCTTTCAAGCTCCGTAAAATGATAGACGATGTAACGGTGATGCGCCGTTACTTCTCCCGCGCCACTACGAAGTCCGGCACCCAAAGCAGGGCGCGCTTGAACTCGGAGTCGGGCAGCCCGGCCAGAGCCTGGCGGCTCTGCTCGGCGTAGCGGTCGGCAATGGCCATTGCATATTCCACTGAGCCATTGCGGACCAGAATCTCCTGAATCTGCTCCCGGCTCACCCGCTCAAAGCTGCGGTCATCCAGAACTCTCTGGATAGCCTGGCGGTCTTTGGCCGTTCCGTGATCGACGGCGTGAATCACAGCCAGCGTAGCTTTGCCCTCGCGCAGATCGCTCGCCACCGGCTTGCCCAGAACCTCTTCGGTGGCGGTCAGATCCAGTACATCGTCCACTATCTGGAAGGCCAGGCCAACCGTCCGGCCATAGGTGGCCAGGCTCGTCTCCACCGCCTCACTCGCCCCGGCCAGCACCGCACCCAGGCGCATCGAAACAGAAAACAGACACGCCGTCTTGCGGAAGATCAGATCGTAGTACTCGGCCTCAGAAACCGCCTTGCCGAGCTTTTGAATCTGCAACAGCTCGCCTTCCACCATCTGCTGGGTAAGGCCAATCAGCAATTCGAGTACGCGCAGGCTCTTTTCTTCCAGAGCCACCTTGAAGGCCTGCATGTAAAGCCAGTCGCCGGCCAGCACGCACTTCTCATTGCCCCATGTCGTATTTGCCGACGGCCTGCCGCGCCGCGTATCCGCTCCGTCGATGATGTCGTCGTGGACCAGCGTCGCGGTGTGTACCATCTCCACCACTGCGCCCAGGCGGATAGCGCCCTGGCCTGTGTAGCCCAGCGCATGCGCCGACAGCAGCAGCAGCGTGGGTCGAATCCGTTTGCCGCCGCCCTCGCGCAGATACTCGGCGATTTCCGTGATGGTGCTTACGCCGGAGGCGGCGTCGCGGCCCAACTCCTGCTCGATCGCTACGAGATCGTCCCGTAGCAGATCGAAAACTTCTCTCGCCGTCGCTATCGCCAATGTGCTCAAAGCTCTCCGGTTCTCGGGTACTTATTTTGTCCTGCCGCCCCAGCCGCCTGTGCGCTAACCGTTTGGGGATTGCGCCGCTCGCTCGGCAAGTCCTGGTCTCAATTCGTTCTGTAATTCGTAAACTGCAACTCCACGCCTAGATCCTTGCCCCGCAACAGGGCAATAATCGACTGCAACTCGTCGCGGTCTTTGCTCGTCACTCTGACTGTATCGCCCTGGATGCTGGCCTGCACCTTCTTTTTCGAGTCTTTCACCAGGCGAACAATCTCCTTGGCCTTTTCGATGGGAATGCCCTGCTGCAGTTTGATCTTCTGCCTCACGCTCTGTCCCGTGGCCTGCTCAATCTTCTCGTAGGTGAGATTCTTGAGTGAAACGCCGCGCTTTACCAGCTTCTGGCCCAGAATCTCCTTCACCGCCTCCAGCTTGTATTCCCCGGCCGAGGCCAACTGAATCTCCTTGTCGCCTTCCGTGAGGGCGATCTCCGAGTGGGAGTCCTTCAGATCAAAGCGCTGGCGAATCTCCTTCAGCGCCTGGTCAATGGCATTGCGAACCTCTTGAATCTCCACCTTGCTGGCAATATCGAACGAATTCTCCTGAGCCATGGCTATCCTATCCTTTTGTTTGCCGGCAGGGTCCTGCCGCTGCAACTCTATCAGTTTCCCACGTCAGGCTCTAGACGAAACAGCCGTAGAAAGTTTTTCGTGGTTGCGGACGCAATTTCTTCGTCCGAAATGTTTAGAACGGTGGCCAGAGTCCGGGCGGTTTCAGCAACCCAGGCGGGCTCATTGCGTTTTCCTCGATTCGGGGCCGGAGCCAGCCAGGGCGCATCGGTCTCCACCAAAACCCCATCCAGCGGCATCCGGGCGGCTACATCACGCAGCGGCTGCGCCTTGGGATAGGTCAGATTGCCCGCAAAAGAAATCAGAAAGCCCAGATCGAGGGACCGCCGCGCCTGTTCCCACCCGCCCCCGAAACAGTGCATCACACCGCCCAGGCCAGTTTGCTTCCAATGTTCGTCCAGAACCTCAAAAAGATCATCCCAGGCGTCGGTTGACCCATCCTTTGGCCGGCAGTGGATAAGGATCGGTCTCTTCCGCGCGGCGGCAATCTCCAGTTGGCGGATAAGACCCTCGCGCTGGACATCATGCGCTGCGCCTTCGTGGTAGTAGTCCAGGCCAATCTCGCCGCAGGCGATTACTTCGGGCTGGGCCAGCAATCCATCCAGCTTGGCGAGGACACCCGCGTCGATTCCAGGCGTGGTGTGCGGATATACGCCCGCGCTGGCATAAAGCCTCGGAATCCCAGCGCCACTTTGGGGCAGGGAATTGAACTCCCGGCAGATGTCGAGCGCCTGATGCATCTCGGCCGGCTGCTCGCCAATGCCGATCGCCAGCACCGCGCCCACACCCGCCTCCCATGCGCGCCCCAGCATCGCCGCGCGATCCTCCGCATAGCGAGGGCTGTCCAGGTGCGCATGAGAATCGATAAGCAAATGAAGACCTCGGGCTGCGGGTGCGGAACTGCTGCGGGGATCGCATAAAAACGGCTCGGTATTCCCGTTGGTGCTACTGTCCGCCTATTTCAGCCGTGCTCCCAAGGGAGCTTCTTCCAAAAATCCAGCCAGCACCGGCGCGCCGTCCGGCAGCGATGCAGCCAGCAGCATCCCGTTCGATTCCAGCCCACGCATCTTGCGCGGAGCAAGGTTGGCCACGATCACGATCTTGCGCCCGATCAGCTTTTCCGGCTCGTAGAATTGCGCGATTCCTGCCAGAATCTGCCGCTTCTCGTAGCCGAGGTCGACTTCAAGCCGCAGTAGCTTGTCGGCCTTGGGAACGCGTTCGGCTACCAGAATCT
This sequence comes from uncultured Acidobacteriaceae bacterium, assembly GCA_903828675.1. Taxonomy (GTDB): domain Bacteria; phylum Acidobacteriota; class Terriglobia; order Terriglobales; family Acidobacteriaceae; genus Telmatobacter. The sequence continues at coordinate 41,330 of CAIKND010000028.1, read as the reverse complement.
GCGCCACACGCAAATCCACCTTGACGAAATCGTCGATGGAGATGTGCTGTGGCTCTTGCGCCGTGGCCGCCTCAGTTGCAACCGCCGCCGGAGCCCCAGATGCAGGCGCATGCACCGTGGGAACTGCCGCAACCGGAACTGCGACATGCACTTCGGGAGCCTTTGCAGCCTCAATGTGTGCGGGAACTGCTGCCGCGATTCGTGCCGCAGCGGCCTTGGCCGCGGGTTCGGGCGAACCGCCGGCCGCCTCAATTACGCTCTTGCTGTTTTGGTCTTCTATGTTCTGCATACGTTCCACTGCATCCTTTTCCGCGCGGGGAAACAGCGGCGCGGGCTCTCCAAATTGAATCCCAGCCTTCAAACCGCCCCACGTGAGGTTCGTTAGGAATGATTTCTTCGCCGCTTCTGCGATCTCGCCCTGCCCAAGCTGCCGCCACACCTTTGCGGCCGAGTCCGGCAGTATGGGATAGACCAGTGCGGTAATAATGCGAATGGCCTCGGCAGCCGTCACCAGCACACGGGCCTGCAATAGTACGTGGTCCGCCTCCGAGCGTTCCGCGGGCTTTTTCCACGGCGCATTGGCGGTCAGGTAGCCGTCAGTCTCCGCCACCAGCGTCCACAGCGCCTTCAAAGCTTCTGAGAAATTCAGAGAATCGAACTCCGGCCCAAATGCCGCGATGGCTCTTTCCGCATTCTCGCGCAAGGAAACCTCGGCAGCCGTCTCAGCATCAGTTTCCGGTACAGCCCCGCCAAAGTACTTGTGCACCATGTTCACAACGCGGCTTACCAGGTTACCGTACCCGTTGGCCAGATCGCTGTTGTAGCGCTGCACCAGCGCATCGAAACTGAAGCTGCCGTCCTGCCCGAACGGAATCTCGCGCAGCAGAAAATAGCGCAGCGCATCCGCGCCCAGAATCTCCTGCACCGTTTCCGCCCGCACAATGTTGCCCTTTGACTTCGACATCTTGCCCTGGTCGAACAGCAGCCATCCGTTGGCCTTCACACTCCGCGGCGTCGGGATGCCCGCGGCCATCAGAAACGCCGGCCAGTAAACGCAGTGGAAGCGGCTGATCTCCTTGCCGATCAGGTGCATATCCGCAGGCCAGAACTTCTCAAAGCGCGCCTGCTCTTTCGGATCGTCAGACCCGTACCCCAGCGCGGTGATGTAGTTCGCCAGTGCGTCCAGCCACACATACACCACGTGCTTCTCGTCGCCGGGCACCGGAATGCCCCAGGAAAAACTGGTCCGGCTGACCGACAGATCCTTCAATCCCCCACGCACAAACGAGATCACCTCCCGCCGCGTAGACTCGGGTCCCATGAACCCTGGGTTAGCATCGTAGAACTCCAGCAGTTTGCGCTCGAAGGCCGATAGCTTGAAGAAATAATTCTCCTCGCTCACCGTTTCCGTAACGCGCCCGCAGTCAGGGCAGACCGTTCCCGGCGGCCCGTCCACATAGGCTTCGTCCGAGACGCAGTACTGGCCGGTATAGGAGCCCTTGTAAATAAAGCCTTTGTCGCGTAGCGTAGCAAAAAGTTTCTGCACGCCGCGCTTGTGCCGCTCTTCCGTGGTCCGGATAAAGTCGTCGTAGCTGAGCCCCAGCCGGTCCCACAGACCACGAAATTCGGCTGAGATAGCGGCGGCGAACTCGCCAGGCGTGCGTCCGGCAAGTTCAGCCGAGCGCTCAATCTTTTGCCCGTGCTCATCTGTGCCGGTCAGAAACCAGGTGTCGATGCCCTGTGCCCGTTTGCGCCGCGCTATGGCATCGCAAACGATGGTCGAATAGGCATGGCCCAGGTGCGGCCGCGCATTCACGTAGTAGATTGGCGTGGTCAGGTAATAACGATTTTGGCTGGATGTTGAATTGGTCATAGGCGGGGCTTTGCGTTCAATTCTCCGCTGTTGGCAGCCGGGAATATCAAGGCAATCTACTCCCTATCTTACGGCATTCAAGAAGATACGGGCTGTCGTGCAGATCCCGGGTGCCCCAGGGTCCCGCCCCTGAGACCTGGGAATCGACAACAGCTCAAAGTCCTAAGGGGCTGTCTCACCACAGGTTCTCTGTTAGAATCACCTTGAAAATCAAGCATTTCTGAGGCATCCAGACGTGTATCTCCAACTACAAAAAAAGCTCGGCGACCATCTTCGCGCGGTTCTAAAAGAAAAGTACGACCTTCAGCTTGAAGCCATCCCGCTCGAGATCCCTCCTGACATCAAGTTCGGCGAGCTATCCACCCCCATCGCTTTCGAACTGGCCCGCAAGCTCCGCAAAGCCCCCAAAATCATTGCTCAAGAGATCGTGGCTGCCCTCGGTGCGCTCGAAGGATTTGCCGGCTTTGAAGTGGCCGGAGCCGGGTACATCAATGCCCGCCTCGACCGCAGCGCCGGTGCACGCAGCATCTCCTCGCCGGATGCGGGTTCAGTCCCCGCCAGCGCCCTCCATGTCCTCGTCGAACACACCAGCATCAATCCCAACAAGGCCGCCCACGTCGGTCATCTGCGCAATGCCATTCTCGGCGACACCTTCGTGCGCCTGCTCCGCGCCGCCGGTCAAAAAGTCGACATTCAGAACTACATCGACAACACCGGTGTTCAGGTTGCGGATGTCGTCGTTGGATTCCAGCATCTTGAAGGCAAGTCGCTTGCTGACGTCCGCGCGCTGCTTCAAGAAATTCAACGGACCGGCCAACGCATCGACTACTACTGCTGGGACCTGTACGCGCGTACTTCGCAGTGGTATGAGCAAGGAAGCGAAGAGGAAAACGCCGCGCGCAAGAAGCTTCGCTATGCCACCCTGCACGAGCTTGAACGTGGTTCCAATGAAACCGCCGATGTCGCCGAGCTGATCTCGACCGCCGTTCTGCGCCGTCATCTTGAAACCATGCTTCGCCTCGATATCGAGTACGACTTCCTGCCCCGCGAGAGCGAGATTCTGCACCTCAAATTCTGGGATGCCGCCTTCGAGCAACTCAAGAAGACCGGCGTGCTCTACTTTGAAAACGAAGGAAAGAACAAGGGCTGCTGGGTAATGACGCGTCCCGGTGCGGAGGTCGTCGAGGGCGATCTCAATGAGGATGCGAAAGTCATCGTTCGCTCCAACGGAACCGTGACCTATGTAGGCAAAGACATCGCCTACCACCTCTGGAAGTTCGGTTTGCTGGGGAAGGATTTCGGCTACAAGCCCTTCTTCACTTATCCTGACCGCGAATGCTGGATCTCCGCGGAAAATGGCGACGAGCCCCACCCCCACTTCGGCGGCGCGCAAGCGATCTACAACGTCATCGACGCGCGCCAGTCTGACCCGCAGGCCAATGTGATCCAGGCCTTGCGCGGCATGGGCCATACCGCCGAAGCCGATCACTACACGCACTTCAGCTATGAGATGGTCGCTCTTACGCCACGCTGCGCTGTCGAACTCGGCTACGATGTTTCTGCCGAAGATCTGGCCCGCCCCTACATTGAAGTCAGCGGCCGCAAGGGTTTCGGCGTCAAAGCCGACGACCTCATCGACAAGCTCATCGCCGCCACTCGCGCTGAAGTGGATGCGCGCCAGACCGGTCGGGACGATATCGAACGTCAGAAGATCGCGGAACAGATAGCGATTGGCGCACTCCGCTACTTCATGCTCAAGTTCACGCGCAACTCAGTCATAGCCTTCGACTTCAAAGATGCGCTGAGCTTCGAGGGCGAGACCGGCCCCTATATTCAATACGCCGTGGTCCGCGCCCGTAACATCTTTCGCAAAGCGGCCATAACGCCGGATGACGTCCTGCGCGAGTTTGCGGCCATCGATCCCGCCCCTTATCTGGCTGGCGACGCTGGCGAAGACATCTGGGCGCTCTGGTTGCGCGCCGGTCGCCGCACATTGGTCCTTGAGCAATGCATAACTACATCAGAGCCGGCCTATCTTGCCAAGCACGCATTCCAGTTAGCCCAGGAGTTCAATAACTTCTATCACCGCCATCACATCCTCACTGAAGAGGACCCGGCGCGCAAAACATTCCTGCTGGCTACGGCCGCAGTTGCCCTTCGAGAGTTGATTGTTGTGCTCAGCTGGCTCGGCATCGAGAGTCCAGAGGCCATGTAACCGCATCGCCTCTGGAACCAAAAGTCTCAGGAACTAAAACTGAATTTGCACCTTCAATGAACGCGACTTGTCCGATGCAAAATTCAATGCCTCAGCTGACTCGCTTTGCTTGAATTTGCCACTGAAAAGTGGCCGCAAATCTACGCGCCCCGCCGCCACCAGCCGGATCGCCTCGCCAAACACATTTCCATAGCGCATGGATCCGATGTAGTTAATCTCCTTGTTCATCACCCGGTAGCCGGGCAGCGGAATGTCGTCCGTCGGCACAGTGCCAATCTGCACAATGGTCCCGCCCGGCCGCACCAGGTCGAATGCCTGGCGCAACGCGGTAGCCGATCCTGATGCTTCAAAGACCGTGTCGAATCCGTCTCCGGTTAGTGCGTGCACTCTTTCATGCAGATCCTTCGCTTCGGGATCAAAGACCGCATCCACGCCACCCTCAGCCGCCCTGACTCGGCGCGAGGGTACTATCTCGCTGATCGCTACCGGCGCAGCGCCGAAGGCCCTCGCGGTGATCGCTACAAGCCGCCCAATGGTTCCCGCGCCTGCCACGAAAACACGCTTCCCTGAAACGCCGCCAGCGCGCTTCACCGCGTGCAGTGCCACGGCAAACGGTTCAATCATCGCGCCCAGGCTGTCGTCCACATCGTCTGGTAGCACGTGGCATTGATCGGCGCGCACGGTAACAAATTCCGCCATGGCGCCATTGGTTGGAGGGGTGGTGCTGGCGCTGCCCAGCATAATGGTCTTGCGGCAAAGATTACCCCTGCCGGCCTTGCAGTAATCGCAGAACCCGCAAGCGCGGGCGGGATTCACAGTGACGCGCTCGCCCACTCTGGGCGTATCAACGCCGTCCCCTGCTGCGGCCACTTCCGCCGTAAGTTCATGGCCCAGAATAAATGGGCGATCAGGCACGGAGGCGCCGCAATGGCCCTGCTCATAGTAGTGCAGATCAGAACCGCAAATTCCCACGCAGCGGTTGCGCAGCAGCACCATTCCCGGCAGAAGGTCCGGGCGCAGATAAGTCTCCACTCGCAAGTCCTTTGCGCCATAAAGCACACTGGCTATCATCCTCGTTCTCCTGGTTAAGAATACCTCGGCTGCGAGATCGAGATTGGGCGCAAGCCGTGGGCGCGGCTTGCATGCTGCTCCTTCCTAAAACGAGAGGAGTCGCAGTCGCAGCTCATGGCTTTCTCATGCGGGGCTCACAACCTGGGACACCAGGGAATTCGTCATTTGCCAACTGGCCGCTGCAGAGTTGACAATCTCTGCGAGTGGTCTGACCAGTCTGCGCCGTTCCCTACGCATTGCTCCCAGCCCGCATCATCCGGTTCCGAGGTTTTCTGCATGGCTCGCACGCGTCTTCCGCTTATTCTCTGCCTGTTCGCTGGCATTCCTTTTATTTCCATGACGCAGGCCCAGGTCGCTGTCGAGTCCGCACCGCCGACCACGGTGTCTCTTCTGCCCCCGAACCCGCACGCCTCTGAACCAGGCCTGCTCTTCTATCTCTCCGGCGATCATGGTTTTAACGCCGACTACGCTGCTGGCGGTAACCCCGTCCCCAACTATGCCAAGGACGTCAACGCACTTCCCGGCGGCGTTCATGGATCTTACATCCAGTGCGGCGACACGCAACTGCTCTCCTACTGGGCCCCGGGCAATATTTACGCCCAACGCGGCACGCTTTCCTTCTTCTGGCGTGCGCGCACGCCTCTTGACGAGACTGCGTTTCCAGTCTTTCGAGTCGGCTACGCGGACCACTCCAGTTGGGATATGGTTTGGATGCGCATCGATTGGAACGGGCACGGTTTCGATGCATTTGTCACCGACATCAATCTCGGCCGTACCCGCGTCTCTGTCATGCTGCCAGAACTCCCCAAGCCCGACCAGTGGGTCCACCTTTCGCTCGCCTGGGATGAGACCAGCGGCATTCGCTTCTATGTGAATGGCAAACTCGCTGGCACCAAGGCCGCTACCGGCGTCTTCGATACCGCTCTCGACCAATTTGGCCCGCACTCGCGCATCATCGGCCCAACTGGGGTTGAAGCCTCCTACAGCTACGACCGCGGCGGCGACATCGACGAACTCCGCATTTACGACCGTACCCTCTCTGACGGCAACATGGTCACGCTTGCCAATGGCGGCGCACCGCAAAGTATTCCCGACCTTGACCGTGCCGTTGCCGCCGGTCCTGCTCCATCTCCCACAGCATCCACGCCCGCATGGCAGCACGAGTGGAATCTAAACTACGGCTGGAATCGTCAGGGCGACACTCCAGTACTCATTGACTCCGCCAGCACCACCATTCGCAAGGTTGAAATCCACGATGCCTTCGACCTCAAGCGCTGGTGGTGGAAGGCCAACGACGGCATTCGCGAAACCACATGGCCCGGCGTCTATAATCGTTCTCGCCTCACCGGCCGTGACGATTATTTCGAGCTGCCTGACTGGGACTGCTACTCGCTTTCCGGCAAGGCGGTCAGCTTCTACATGCCCCACGAGCCATGGAACCATTTGGAAATTGCAGGTGGCGCATGGGGTAACATGAGCCTTCTTTCGCACGATATGGAGAAGGGAACCGACGCGGAGAGAACCCTCTTCGAACGCCCCAAGGGCCAGCAGATTACCTACCATAACTTCGATCAACCCATCATCGGGCAAAAGATCCGCTTCACCAACGTCGAACAGGAACAGCCCATCGGAGAGCTTTCCGCTTACTACGTTCATCCCGGCGTCGAGCCTACCGGAATCGCCACACTTCGCTACCGGCTCACCAGTAAGATCACGCCGGACGACAATCCTTCCACCAGGCCTGTTGTCGATTACATCGCAGGCCGCTTTCCAGCCGACGAGCGCATGACCATGATCGCCATGCCCTCCGCCGCAGCGCCAGGAACCCCGCGCGAGAAAGCGCAATCCGGCCTGCCCATCGTGCACATTATCGTCCCCGCCGACTTCCGTTCGCAGATGGTCGATTCCGGCCACGGCTTCACCTACGGCTGGGAAAACATGGATGGTGGACTCGACGGCATCGCCATCGATCTGCCCGCGCTCAATCTGCAGCCCAATGCCGATGGCGTGATCCCGATCAACATTCAGATTAAGGACCCGCTGTGGCTCATGCGCGACATGCTTGACTTCACCTTCGCCGTCAAGCCGGGCGCGCCCCACACCCTCTGGCTCGACACCCGCGACCGTGTACTTCCCAACGGCAAGAGCCTCTATATCACCATCGCCGCTCAGGGAGCGGACTTCAACACAACCGCTCTCGAAAGCGCTGAACTGCGCCTCATCTTCAAGCCTTACAAAGACGCACTCCCCGAGCACATCGCCGACCGCCTCACGCAAGTGCGCGACGAATATGCAAACCTCGTTGAAGAGTCCGTCAGCTCACGCCGCCTTAATTTCTTCAACCGCATCGACGGCGACATCTCCGATCTGCTCCGCGTCGATCCGCAAAATGACCTTGGACGCAAATACTGGCATGAGATGAATAAGGAACAAGTGCGACCGCCGTTCGTCCTGCCCCAGGCTCCCGCGGGCGTTCCCCAGTGGGCCTATCTGCAGGTCGAGGACCTCGGCTATCTCAAGCGCCTAATCAATTGGTATGTCGACAATCGCCAGATCTCGAACGGTGAATTTGGCGGCGGCCTCTCCGACGACAGCGACTTCACCGAGTGGTGGCCCGGCCTGGCCGCCATGGGCTCCACGCCCGACAAGCTCAAGGCCTCGCTGCTCAAAGAGATGGACGCAATCTACGCGCAGCACATGTTCACCAACGGCCTGGCCACGATCCAGACCGATGAACTACACAGCTACGAAGACGGAATCAATGTCCTTGGCGAGGCCATGATGATGGACTTCGGCAGCCCCAAACAAATCGAACGCGCCATGGTCACCGCCAAGCGCCTGGAGTGGCTCTCCGGGATCAACCCTGCCGGCCACCGTCATGTGCGGTCGTCCTACTTCAATGGCGCCAAAATGGCAGAAAACGGCGTCTGGGGTTGGTCAAAGGAATACTCCTACATGGTCTTCCATCCTGCGCTTTCGCTTGTGTTGTTCAACGGCGCGCCGGAGACCCGCAAAATGGTTCTCGAACTTGCGGACGGATTTCTCGCCCATTACAAGCCCGGCCCCGACGGCAAGTACTCGCTCCATGCCCAGGTCAACTTCAAAACCGATGAGGATCTTCCCACCGGCATGCGTCCTTGGTTCATCCTGTGGGCAGCATATCGCTGGACTGGCGATGAGAAATACGTCAAGCCATTTGTCGATCTCGGCTCGGCATCGCTGGAACTCATCAACTCCGACGAACTCGACATACTCAATAAGCGCAAGGAGTGGACCGCCCCCGTCATTGCATCCGCCAGCCGGCGCAACCAGATTTCCGAAGCTCCCTGGCAACTCGCGTGGCAGGTTACCGGCGACACCTCTTACCTGGAAAAGGTTTATGCATCGCAGATTCAAACCGCCCACGAACGCGAATTCATCAACACAGAAGGCAGCCTATGGATCGATCGCATCTACTTCAATAACGGCGAATTGCAGCGCTCGCGTCTCGGCGGCGTAGCACTCATGCGGAATTATTGCTACCCTGGCAACGCTGTCAGCTGGAAGTTCAAAAAGCCCGCCAACGACCAAAGCGTCGCCATCCTCGTTCCAGAAGCCAAACCCGATCACGTCAAGATCGTCGCTTACAATCTCGACGCGGAGCCCGTGACCGCGCACATGACCGGATGGGAAATCGATCCAGGCCAGTGGACCATCACCCAGGGCACGCAGCAAGGCATTGGCAACGCCCAGCCCGCGCCCGATGCGACCGTCAACGGCCTCACTACCCGCACCGTTGCGTTCGAACGCAGCAGCAGCGTAGACATCACCTTTGCGCCTAGAACCACTACAGTGATCGAACTCAAGCTCGCCACCAAAGGGGTCCCCTACTGGTCGCGCCCCGATCTAGGCATCGATCCTGAAGATGTCAAGGTCGAAGGTTCAAACGTCGCAGTAAAGGTTCATTCGGTCGGCGCCGTCGATGCTCCCGCCTCCACCCTCGTGCTTCGTGACCGTGCCGGCAAAACCATTGCCACCTCCACCGTCCCCGCCCTGAAAGCGCCGACGGACCTCAACCCCAAAACCGCAGTCGTCAAGCTCACACTGCCTGCGCACGCCGACTACACCGGCGGCAGCATCACCATCGAATGCGGAGGGACCTTGCCCGAGATTACGCAAATGAACAACCGCGTGGATTTCTAGGCTTTTGACCGCTGGTAGTTGTACGAATGCCGCAATCCCCCAGGTCCCGTTGTCGGGCTCTGGGGGATTGTGCTTCTCATTTTCAAGACACGAAATCGCGCGGTCGGAAATGCGTCGGCGCTCCGGCCAAGCGAGCCAATCAGCGTACGCAGTTCTCAATCTCGCGAATTGTTCGGCCTAAATCGCCTAAATGTCGTAGGGCCACGCGCCGGAGCTGGCACACCACGCATAGTCCTTCACAACAGGTTTTCCGTCCTCGCTATTGCGGAACTGCCAGTGAACGGGCGTTGTGTTTGTCTGCCAGTCACTCACCGTCACAGTTGCACTGTCAGCTGCGGCGGCACTCAGTTGGAACGCCTCGCGGAGTGCGGCGCGCTGCTCCTCGCCAATAGCTGAAGGCTCCGGAGATACAAGCAGTACCGTGCCGCTCCTGGCCAACAGATCGAGCCAGTTGCGGCTCAACGCCCACGGGATTGACGCGGTAACCGGTGCGCAGTCGGCATCGAGATGGAAAAATGAATGGTGTTGTGGCATTCGGTATGCGAGCGTGTTTACGCCCATCCGCCGCGTTCTCTCCCAGTCTTTTCCGCTTACATCGTCGCCAGTTCTTTGCGCGTCGAAAACGCCCGCTCCAAGATGACCGATAGTATTGCATCCGACGATGATTGATCGTTCCCCTGCGGCCTTGCGGATTGAACCGTAAAGGTCCCGCACAATCTCTGCGTTGGTCCTGCTCCGGTCATGAAAGCCCCAGCCTGGCAGTGTGGGTTGCGCTTTCATCTCCGAACCCCATTGTCCGAGAAGATCGTACGTTGAGTAGTCGTGCTTCACAAGTTCGTATCCCCACGCCGTGGCCTCGGTCACCTTCGCGAGTATCGCGGCCAGCGATTCAGGAATAGTCGGATCGTAGGCCAACTCCCTCGATCGCTCCGCGCGCCCACCAAATCGCGCCGCTGGTAGCAGCAGTTCTTGAGCTGTGTCGCGGTCCGCTTCGAGGGGGCGAATCCACAATCCCGGACGCACATCCCGCTTGCGAATCTCCCCGGCGAGCGCGGCCATATCCGGATATGCCTGCTTGTTCTTCCATCCGTCATCAATCACCGTGAACGGCCGCTCTGCCTGCTTCGGCGAGACAGATGAAATCAGCTCAGCGTCGCGAACAATCTGCTCTGCTGAGTTCTTGCCGTAGGCATAATACCAATCGTTGCTTCCATAGATGTGCGTCGCAGGGCGCGGAGCTTTGCACATCGTTGTGCAGAATGCTCGTGCCGCCTGGAGCGGATCCTCCCCGCGCTCGCCGCGTCGCGAAACAACGGTCGCCGCCAGCAACTCGCGCGCTCCTAATTCAACTCCAGAGCCCCCATTGCAAACGTTCAGCCACAGCGACACGCCGTCTTGATCCAACTGCCAGAAGCAGAGAGCGCCAGCGCCTGTCATAACTCCATATCCATGGAGCGAGTGCTCGAAGCTTGTGACAAAGTACCAGGGCATAGAGCGCTCCGGCACCAGAGAACTCCAGTGCAGATCGCCATAGCTGCGCTCCCATGCGTCGCCGAGAACCATCACATTGGAATCGACTTTGGCATTCCATCGCAGTTGGACATGCGTGGGGCGCGTGTCGGTCGCGGCGATTAGTATGGACAAACCGGTCTGATCCGGTAAGGTGCTCACGCCTATTCCTCGTCCACTCCAGGCGTTGGACAGGCGCCTCAGATTGAGCGATTGATTGAGACCGAAGAATGCAGTAACCGAATCCGGTATGCGGAGTATGTCGATGAATCCATCCGGTCGATTGCCGCTTGCTGCGGGTGCGCCGTGAAGCAGGTTAGTCTCGGAGAATGCCGCGACGCCCGAACAGGCAAGTCCAGTCACTAGAGTTCTGCGCGTAATTTGTTGCATTCGATTCGCTACCTCTTTGGGCCTGCACCCCAGAAGGGCAATGCGCCCGTGAGTGAGATTCAGTATCGATATCACAACCAGGCGGACCCGACCAAATCAACATTGAGTGTAACGCCTTGGAGCATCCTGAAGGAGCGGCGTCGACCAAAGCACTCTACTTGATTCTGGCGGAGACTATCGAATGAGTTAGGGGAAATAGGTTAGGACCCTCACCCAGGATATAATTCCAGCCAATCCCACTTCCTTTCGGTACCAATATTCGTAGTGGGGTATAGGCCCGGCCCTGCCGGTGCAACGTTACGGACTTTTGTTGAAAGAGAGAACCAATGCCAACCTTGCCTCAGTCTTTGTCGCGGCGTTCCGTCCTCGCCGTCCTCGCTGGTTCCGCCGGTTTCGCGTGCGCTCAAAGCTTTTTGCCCGGCATCCCGAACATCGGTCTCAAAGGCGACAATGACCCAAACCGCACCGAGTGCGGAATTGGTGCGCTGATGCCCTGGGCGGACGGACTGTACGCCATTACTTACAACTCCTCCGGCATCGGCGGCAGGGCAAGTGGTGCAAGCAGTGGCGGCGGGCTCGGCCTTTACCGCATAGACGAGAATCTGAAGTCCACTCAACTGGACATCGTGAACGGCGTCCATGCCAACCGCTTTATTCACCATCACTCCGATCAATGCATCATCGGGCCATACATCATCGATGCCGGCGGGAAGTGGCGCCGCATTGAAAGCCTGCTCGACCACAGACTCACCTCGACCATGCCCCACCTTACAGATCCGGAGAACCGCGTCTACTTTCAGACCATGGAAGGCCTGTTCCTTGAGATGGATGTTGCCGATCTGAAGACGCGCGTCTTGTTCAATATCACCGCCGACATGAACATCAAGGCGCAGGCTCACTTCAAGGGCGGCTATACCGCGCAACATCGGGTTGTCGTGTCCAATAACGGCTTCTTCGAATACGGCCAGACAGATGCTGGTCTGTTTGAATGGGACGGAGGCAAGAGCTGGCGCAGAATCTCAAACAAGCCCCATATGGATGTTGCCGCCCGGCAAAATATGGGGAGCGTAATGTTTAGTTCAGGCTGGGATGAAAAGTCGGTATTGCTGGATGCGCTCGTCAAAGGCGAGTGGCAGCATTATCGCCTGCCCAAGCCGTCGCACGCATTCGAGCAGGGCTGGCAGACCGAGTGGATGCGGATTCGGGAGATTGAAACCGAACATTACATGATGGACATACAGGGCATGTTCTACGAACTTCAGCCCATTGCCTTCGAAGACCACATCTGGGGTGTCAAGCCAGTTTGCCAACATCTGCGCACAATTCCAGATTACTGCAGCTTCCGCGGCCTGCTCGCCCTCGCCGGAAACGAGACCACGCCCAACCTTGACAACAATGCCGTAGTCGGCCAGCCCCAGAGCGGGATCTGGTTCGGCAAGTCGGACGACCTGTGGAGTTGGGGGCGGCCTCAAGGCTGGGGCGGCCCATGGCGCAATGAAGCGGTCACTGCCGGCACGCCGTCTGATCCATTCCTCTTCCTCGACTTTCAACACAAGATGCTCCACCTCGTCTCGGAGAGGAGCGGGGAGGTCGAAATTCAGATTGACTTCCTTGGCAACGGCACATGGGAGAAGTATGAAACGGTGAAGCTGAATGCGGGCGAATATCGTCCCGTTCTGTTTGAGGACGCCTTCAGCGCGCAGTGGATTCGATTGGTCCCGGGCGTCTCCTGCAAAATGACCGCGGAGTTCATGTTTAGCTAAGCCGCGCGCTTCCCGCTTCAAACCAAGGGCAGTTCGCAGTGCCGGGAGCTGCCAGCAAGCTGCATTCCGACCTACTTGTCGCGCCGCCGCCTCTGATGTGTCGAGGGAATGTTCATGTCCTCGCGATACTTGGCCACCGTGCGGCGGGTAAGCTGGATGCCCTGCGCCTTGAGCATTGCGGCCAACTGGTCGTCGGTCAGGGGATGGCTTGCGTCTTCGTCCTCAATCAACTTGCGCACCTTGCCCTTGAGCACCACCAGCGGCGTATCTGCGCCCTCCGGGCCGTTCGAGCCCTCGGTGAAGAAATAGCGCAGCTCGATCACGCCCTGTGGAGTATGTGCATATTTATTGGCCACAGCGCGGCTCACCGTCGAAGGGTGAACACCAATCTCCTCGGCCACTTCCTTGATCATCATCGGCCGCAGGGCCTCAAGACCCTTGTCTAGGAACTCCTGCTGCCTGCGCACAATTACCTCGCAAGTGCGCAGGATCGTGCTCTTCCTCTGGGCGATATTGCGCATCAATTGCATGGCCGAGCGGAAGCGCTCCTTTACGTAGTCCTTGACCTCTTTATCTGTGCCTTCAGCGGTCAGCATACGGCGGTAGCGCTGGCTCAGACGCAGGCTGGGCAGGTCCTCTTCGTTCATTGAGACAACCCACTCGCCGCCGCGCTTGATAAACACCACATCCGGCTCAATCAGGCGTGTTTGCTCACGGTTGTAGAGGCGGCCGGGCCGGGGGTCTAGGGTGCGAATAAACTCCATCCCGGCGTGTGCTTCCTCGGGCGTAATTTGAGCGGCCCTCGCGAGGTCTTTTAGGTCCCGCTTCTGTAGAAGTTGCAAGTGGCGGTCCACAATCAGCGCAGCGACTTCCATGCTGCGCCGCCGTTCATCAATTTTAGCCTCGGCCTCGGCTTGGAAGCTGCCATGCGGGTTCTCGGCCGGCTCAATTGTGTGCTTTCCATACAAATGGGTAAATTCGCGCTGCTGGGCGGAGATCTGAATCAGCAGGCACTCGCGTAGGTCCTTGGCTCCTACTCCAGCGGGGTCAAGATGCTGCACCAAGTCAATGCCACGCCGCACCAGGTCAAGTGCGGCCGCCTGCTCCTGTTGATCACTTTCCTCCTGCGCAATGCCGGCAGGGGATTGCATGAGCGCGTCAGCCAGTTCTTCCTCGGTTGCGGCTAGATACCCATCCTCATCCAGATTGCCAATAACGAACTCAGCCGCATCGAACAGGCTGGGTTCCAGGCTCAGAGCTCCCAGCTGCCACGCCAGGTGATCGGACAGAGTCGTAGGCTGGGAGAGAAAATTCTCAAACGAGGGCTTTTCACTCTCTTCATACTCCGGCTGTGTGCGGTACCCAGGGTCAAGATAGTCCTGGAAGTACGATCCAAAATCAATTTCGTTGAAAGGGTCCTTGGGTTGAGGTGCAGGCTCCTCCACTCCCCGTTCAAGCAGGCCCAGCCGTTCCTCGCGCTCGTCGCGCTCTTGGCGGCCCGCGACTTCGTCCAGCATCGGAACTGATTCATCAATCTCCTCCAAGACGGGGTTTTCCACCATCTCGGCATCAATCATCTCCTTAAGCTCGAGTTTATTCAGTGCAAGAACGCTCACCATTTGCATTAGGCCCGGAGTCAGGACCTGGCGTTGCGACACTCTCAGATTCAATCTTGGTTGCAACAGTGCCATAAATGGGACTCGTTCCCCGTTTGGACTCATTGTGAGTGTAACCGTGTGAGAAAAAGCTTAAACGGAAATCCGCCTCGTTTCCAGACAGCCGTTCCGGTTTGGGCCATGACCGATTTGGTGATCTCCGTCTGGAATCGACTACATTCCCTCGCCCGTTTGCGGGATTGACAGCCTTAAGCGAGCAATCCCTCTTCCTCCAACCTGCGGCTCAATCGTCATCCCAGCGAAAAACCCTCGCCCAAATAGACGCGCCGCACTTCTACGTCGTTCCCAAGCTCCTGCGGAGTTCCGGCACGGAAAATTCGTCCCTCCGCAATAATGTAAGCGCGATCGGTCACGCTCAGCGTCTCGCGCACGTTGTGATCGGTGATCAGAACGCCGATGCCGCCGGCCTTCAGGTCAAAGATGATCTTCTGCAACTCCAGCACCGCAATTGGATCGATGCCGCTGAACGGCTCGTCCAGCAGGATAAAGTTGGGCTGGATACACAGAGCCCGTGCAATCTCAACCCTGCGCCTTTCGCCCCCGGAAAGCGCGTAGCCACGCGTCGTGCGGATGTGCCCCAGGTTCAATTGGCTGATCAGCCGTTCGGCCCTGCTCCGCCGTTCCCGATTGCCCAGAGGTTGCGCCTCCAGCACAGCAAGAATGTTCTCCTCGACCGTCAGCTTCCTGAAGACTGAAGGCTCTTGTGGCAGGTAACTGATACCGAAGTGGCGTGCGCGCAGATACATAGGCAGTCGGGTAATGTCGGTGTCGTCCACCAGAACACGCCCGGTTTCCGGTGCGACCAGCCCCACTATAATATAGAAGCTGGTTGTCTTGCCGGCGCCGTTCGGCCCCAGAAGTCCAACCACCTCGCCGCGTGAGATCTTCAGGTCGACTCCGCGCACAACCTGTCGTCCCTTGTACGTCTTGCCGATTCCTTCGGCTATCAGTGTTTCCATTTATCTCTGAAGCTCGCTTCCGCCTTCACCTTGGCGCGGTTGTATCCGTTGTCGTATCGTGTCCGCCGCCTTCGATACTGACGCTATCATCGCGGCTATGGAAAATCAAAGCCTCCCCGGTCACGGTTCCTCGCGCCGGGTCGTTCATCCGAGGTGGCGCGACCGCGGTTCCTGTCAGCACATACTCCCCGCTCCCACTCGAATAGGCTAACTGCTCGCCGGTTCCGCGCCGTCCCTGGGAACTAACCACCACGTGCCCCCGGGCTGTCATGTGATCCACCTGCCCCTGTCCGGACTCCTTGGTGGCATGACTGCTGGTCGGCTGAAGCGTCAACTCAACCTCGTTTGAAGTGGAGGTTGCGGAACTCGTCTCGGCGACCACCGTTCCCAGTGCGCCACCCAGCATCACCGCCTTGCGGTCAGCATCGGTATACTTCAGGTCGCCTCCCCGCACTCGAATCACAGACGGCCAGGCCGCTTTACCAGTTATCCCCCGGCCTGTTTGCGGCCCCGGAGCGCTCACCAGCACCACGCGCACCGGCTCCAATGCGTCCGAACTGCGCGCCGTCAGGGATTGGGTCTCGCGGTCGAGAACGATGACTGGCCCGGAAATCGAGTTGGCCTGCTGCCACAACCGCGCGTGCCCCCGGAACGTCGCTTCGGCGCTGGTTCTCCCCGCCGCGCTGTGTAGTTGGGCCTCGGTTGCAATCACGTGCGCCGGCCCCTGCCCTCCCAGAGTCATACTCTCCTGGACGTCCCTGACGCTTGCCGGCTTGCCGCCTTTGCCCGAGTCCATCCAGGTAGCCTTGACGTTCCCGTGCGCAAACGCGTCTCCCGATTCCTGCGACACGTCTATCTTGTTTGCGGTAAGCTGCAACCCGCCATCCTCGACCCGGGGGTTCAGTGTCAGATGTACCCACTGTCCCTCACCTGCGTAAACTGCTCGACCCGCAGTGGCGCGCATCGGAGTCTCTGCCTTGGCGCCAGCCTTTGCCTGGGGCTCCTGCGTCAGCAAAACATGGCCATCCAGATCCGCTGACTGCACCTGAGCCGGCCCTCCAGAAACGCCACCCGTGGCCGTCGCGTCACCGACAGAAAAATGAGCCTCTAGCCGGTCTCCACTTGAGGTCTGCCTGGCTCCGTTTGCGGTGGTTTGCTCTATGGAGGCATGGCCCACCCCGGTCAGGGCGGTCAGCGACGAACCCGGTCCGAACGTACCGCTCACTGCATCGGCAGCCAGCTTCGACGGCACCGGGGCTGCCTTGCCGCGCTGGCTTTCACCACCGATGACCACACCGCCCGTGCCTTGTACGGTGGCTGGCTCCACCTCTCCAGGTCCGGCATTGCGGAACTCCACATCGACCACCGGCGAACGCCAGGTCCGGCTCAAACGTTGCCAGTTGGTGGCTGACCGGTTCTGTTCATCGCTGTGCATCTCCACGCCGCGCTCCAGGTGCGCATGGCGGAGTTCGCCCTTGGGCGTGAACGAAAGTTCCATGGTCGGCGAGTTCCCGTGCACCTGGCGGATGTCGGTTACAGAGTCCATCCTCACACCGCCCTCCAGGTGACCGCGGCGGGGCTGGTTGTGTTCATCGAATTCCAGCGAACCCGTTGACGCGGCCAGCCGCCCGCCGGCAGTCGTGGACAGCGTAAACCCACTGGTGGCGTCCAGTCGCACCGCCGAGCCGTCCTCGCGGAACAGTATCCTCGCTTCGCTCGCTGTCGCCTGCCCGGTGCGAAAGTCGGCGGTGGCCGCATGCATACGGCACACTTGCGCCTCGCGCTCGAACTCCGCGTGCTGGGCATGGATTGCAACCGCCTCATCGCCGCGTCGCGTGTTCAATTCGACCGATCGATCCAGCACCAGAAGGCCATTTTGCGAATCATAGGTTGCGCCTATAGAACTGCCATTCCCCTGGGCCATTGAGAAATCCACGCGCTCGCTGGTTGTTGCCACCCCACTCTTTTGGTCAAACGACAGCCCGCTGGTCTTCACATGAATCTGACCGGAAGCAGCCGTCTCGGCAACTGCGGCCAGCGGCTTGGCGATGGATTTGCCGCTGACCACCTGGCCCGGCGTCGCCTTGGGCGCAATCGCCGGAGCCACGCCCGGTCGCATCAGCGTGATCTCCACCGGTCCTTTCGCCGTGGCCGTGCCACCCTTCTGGTCGTACTCAAACTCTTTGCCTTCAATGCGGTCCACGCGGCTGCCGTCTTCCCCGTACAGCTCGATCTTCACGTCGTGCAGCAGCGCGTATCCCTGCTTGAGCTGGACCACTTTCGAGGCATGAATCTTGAACTGCGAGTGCGCGCCCAGCGCGTGGGAAAAGGTAACATCGTTGGCTTCCTGCTGGATGTCGATACCCAACCGCTTGGGCAACTCCTTCAGATTGAGAGGGTTCTTCCACTTGCCCACAACCAGAAAAACAGCCAGCGCCACCACCAGCAGAACCCCTGCCGCCAGTACCAGCGTTCGCAACCGTTCAATGGTGAATCGCACGCTCTAGTTCCCCATGCCCAGCCGGGCCGCCAGCCGTTGGGCAAGACTCTCGCCCAGTTCGCTCCACAGCAGGCGCGCCGTGGCCCCTGAAGCCTTCTCGACGGCTCCGGTCAAAGCCACTAGCTGGACCACATTCTCTGCCACGTGGCCCGCTCCCTCGGAGTCCAACTCCAGGTCTTCCTCAAGGAACGGCGTGTCTGAACCGAAGTCGATGCGGATGTGTCCGTCGGCGTCGTATGCTCCCTCGTCGAAGAGCGGGCCAAAGCCCGTAACCCGCACCAGATGCGGCTCCCGCACCCAACGCGCATCCAGGCTGTCCCCGGTCTCCAACTCCCAGAGGCTCCAGCCAATCTGGAACTCGTAGGCGTAGTCGTCGTGCAGCGACTCAAGCGCCTCTTCGACCACCAGCCTCGGCTCTGCGCCGCCGCGTTCACCCCGGCCATACACCCGCTGGAAAATGGGCGTCTCGGTCCAATTGATCGGCCACACCGTGGCGGAATAGATTTTGGGCTCGCCGCCGTGCGCAGCAAAAGCGTCCAGCACTGCCGTCAGCTTTTCAGCAAGCGCGGCCAGTCGCAGGTTCGGGTACCACAAACTCAAATAAAGAGTGTCGGACATCTGTCATTGATTGTAGACGCGCGGCAAGAGCGCAAGATGCAGGGCAGAGACTCTGGGCAAGCACGAACTACCCGTGGTCCCAAGTCCGGCCTTAGGAACCCCCGCGGCCCGCAATTTACAATCCCGCCCTCACGCTATCGCAAGAAGGCTCCGCGCCCCATTCTTTCCGCAGCCTCATCGCGGAAAGGGTGGGATAGCAAGAATTTGGCCGTCCAAAAAACCGGCTCTCGCCCTACCCCGCCACAATCTCGCTGAAGTCCGCAATCCCCGAGAACCCGCGCAGCACCCCATCGATCAGCCCCAGATGCGCCCCGCGCACCGTGGCATCGGGATCGAGCACCATCACCTTGTCAAAAAAAGCATCAACAGCTGGACGCAGTGCAGCGATCAAAGCCAACGCTTCACCGTAAGCCCGTTGCTGACGGAGCTTTGCAACTTCCGGCGCGAGAGCCTCGGCAGCATCGTTTAATTGCTGCGCTTCGGCGGAGAGAGTCGCATCCTTAGGCGAGCCAACAGCGAATTTCTTCTCCTCGGCTTGGCGCAGGATGTTCTTGATGCGCTTGAAGGCCGCGGAAATCGCGGCAAAATCCTCTGACCCGCGCACCGCGGTCAACGCCTCGGCGCGTGCAATCGCGTCGCGCACATCGTCCGCGCCCGCAGCCAGCACCGCATTCACCACGTCGTAAGCAAATCCGCGCACATCCTTGAGATAGAAGCTAAGCCGTTCGCGCAGGAAGGCCGCTACATGCTCCTTGTTGGCCTGCTCCGTCCCAGAGGCGTCGAGCACGTCGCTCAACGTAAGCGGCAATTCAGACTCCGCCAGAATCTTGACAATCGCATTGGCAGCCCGCCGCAGCGCAAACGGGTCCTTTGACCCGGTTGGTGCGGAGCCAATGCCGAACATCGCGGTAATGGTCTGGATACGGTCGGCAAGGCCGAGCAACTGGCCTTCCACGGTCGCGGGAATTGCGTCGTCAGTCGAAGCGGGGGCGTATTGCGAGTAGATTGCCTTGCCGACGGATTCGCCAAGACCCTGGGACTCTGCGTAAAGCCCGCCGATAATGCCCTGAAGCTCCGTGAACTCTTTCACAAGCTCGGTGGTCAGGTCGGTCTTGGCCAACTCGGTGGCTTTCAGGAGCGCCGCCTCGTCGAAGGCGACTCCGGCTGCTTTGACTGCTAAGTCCAACACCTGCGCAATTCGCAGATTCTGCTCGGTCTTCCAGGCGTAGCTGCCAAGTTCCTTCTGGAAAGTCACGTTCTTCAGGTTCTCGACGCGGTCAGCCAAGGATACCTTCTGATCGAAGTCCCAGAAGAAGCGCGCATCCTTGAACCGCGCGCGAAGGACCTTTTGGTTTCCGTGGCGGATGGTGGCTTCACCCTCTTCGTCGACCTGAATGTTGAGCACCGTGAGGAAGTGAGGCAGCAGCTTGCCGTCCGGGCCTTCCGCCGCAAAATACTTCTGGTGGTCGCGCATCACCGTAACCAGGACTTCCTCCGGCAGCGCAAGATACTCCTGCTCAAAGTTGCCGAGGATGACGGTGGGCCATTCGGTCAGGTGCACCACGGTCTCGATCAGCGGCTCGTCTTCACGCCAGCGCGCTCCGGCAACGGTGCGCGTTACCTTGTCCAGGGCTTTGCGGATCGTCTGCCGGCGCTCGGCTACATCGACCACGACTTTGGCCGCGCGCAACGTTTCGACATAGCTTTTGGGTGAAGCAAGATCCACGGCGTGGTCGCCGTGCAGTATGCGATGGCCGCGGCTCAAGTTGCCCGCCGCTATTCCGGCGATCTCCAGGTTCACAACCGCAGCATCCAGCAGCGCGACGATCCAGCGCACCGGCCGCACAAACCGCTCCGGCTTGCCCGCGCGCCAGTACATATTCTTGGCCCAGTACAGGCCCAGAACTTCCTTGGGCAGCTCGCCAGCCAGCAACTCCGCTGCTGCGCGTCCCTGACGCTTGACCGTTGCGCCCACGTACTCGCCCTTGGCGTTCGTCACCTTTTCCAGGGCTGCAACCGCCACGCCGGCCTTCTTCGCAAAGGCCTCTGCCGCCGCCGTTGGTACGCCGTCCTTGAACGCCACCTTCCAGGACGGACCGGTCAGCTTCTCTTCGGTATCCGCCTGGCCAGCAAGCACATCTTCCACCACAACGGCCAGCCGTCGCGGCGTCGAGTAGGTGGTCACCTTGGCTCCGGCGCCAAGCAGCCGTTCCCGCGTCAGCAGGTCATGGACGCGGCGGCCCAGTTCGGCCTCCGCCCCAGCAATCATGCGGGCCGGAATCTCATCCAGCCCAATCTCCAACAAAAAATCGGCCATTGCGTTTCTTTTCTGCTGTTGCTTGCGAGGAGAGCTTTCAGCTCTCAGCCTTCAGCTTTCAGATCTCGTTGTTCCTGCGCTCAAAAACTATCTCAGTTGCAGCCATGCTGAAAGCTGAGAGCTGACGGCTGAGAGCTACACCGTTTGCTGCGCCGCGTACACCTTGGCCACGCCCACCGCCAATGTGCGAATCCGCCCAATCATGCCCACTCGTTCGGTCACGCTGATGGCTCCACGCGCGTCAAGAAGATTAAAAAGGTTCGAGCACTTCAGCGCCAGTTCATACGTCGACATCAGCGGGAAGCGATGCTTCTCCGCAGCGCTTGCCTTTTCGTCCGCCAGCAGGGCATTCGCCTTGGTCAGCAACGCCTGTGCCTCGGCCTCATAGCTGTTGAAGTGCGCCCACAGCCGGTCCACATCCGCGTCTTCAAAGTTATAAACGGAGTACTGCAGTTCCTCGGTCAGCCTCACATCGCCGTAGGTGACCACCGCGCCCGTCTCCGGATCGCGCGCCCACACCACGTCATACACGGAGTCCACGTCCTGCATGAAAGCCGCCAGCCGCTCCAGTCCATACGTCAGCTCAGCGCAGATTGGGTCCAGGTCCAGCCCGCCGCACTGCTGAAAGTAGGTGAACTGGGTAATCTCCATGCCGTCCATCATCACCTGCCAGCCCACGCCCCAGGCGCCCACGGTGGGGCCTTCCCAGTTGTCCTCTTCAAACTTGAGGTCGTGTTTGCTCAGGTCGATGCCGATCGCTTCCAGAGACTGCAGATAAAGCTCCTGCACATTCACCGGCGGCGGTTTCAGGATCAACTGAAACTGGGTGTGCCGGAAGAGCCGGTTGGGGTTTTCGCCGTAGCGGCCGTCAGCCGGGCGCCGCGAAGGCTGGGCATAGCCAACTCTGTAAGGCTTGGGCCCTTGTACGCGCAGGAAGGTCTCCGGCGCCATCGTTCCAGCGCCCACTTCCACGTCAAAGGGCTGCTGCAACACGCAGCCGCGTGCCGCCCAAAAGCTTTGCAGGCGGAACAGCAATTCCTGAAACGTCAATGCTGCTGGTTTCGCAGGAGATACATCGGTAGCCGTTGATGCAGTGGATAAGGGCACGGGAAACTCTCTCTCGACTGGACTGACGCAATTTTACCAGCCTCCAGTCTTCGTCAGCCGCCTATCCGCCCCAGCGCCTCGGCGGTGCGCAGTTTGCGCTCCAAATGCCGCTCCAGGGATTGCAGGGTGAATCGCCGCAAATCCATCCCTCGCCGTCGCGGCCACGGTTCGGCGGCAAAGGCTGACGCCGGCGCCCTCAGCATCCGCTGCGCCATTAGCCAGGAATCGGCCGACAGCGGGCTCGCGCTCCCGTTGCGATGCAGGGGACAGAACAACCCGTCACCGAGCGAGTTGAAGGTTGCCTCTCCGGCCGCGAGCAGAGCGCCGCAGGCCGTGCAATGGGCGATGTCCGGCAACAGGCCCATAAGCCGAGTCATCCACAATTGGAAATAGGTCAGCGCCATCCAGGGCTGGACGATATCGGACTGGGCGACCGTAGTCTGCTCCAACACCGCTACCAAAAGGCGGAAGACCGTTTCTTGCGGATCGTGATCGGGCAGCGCCTCGTCCAGCACCTCGGCAAAAAAGCTGAGCACCGCCATGCGCGCATGATCCACCGGGGCGGCCAGCGGCGAGCGCAGAATCTCAAGCTGATCCAGCCGCACCAGCTCCTGCCCAGGCCGTTCGGCAAACCAGGCCCGCGCCAAGGTCATCGGCTCCAGAGCCCCGCCAAAGCGCTTGCGGCTCTTCAGCGCCGACTTGGCGACGCCGCGAATCCGGCCGTAATCGCGCGTGAAAAAGCTCACGATCAGGTCGGCCTCATGCACCGGCCAGGTGCGCAAAACCACGGCTTCTGAGGTGAGCACGCTCATCTGTTTACTATCTTCGCACTGTGCCCATCTGCTTGTCCGAGACTACAATTGAAGACAGAGGATCCAAATGCCCACCGCTATGGTCACCTTCAACGGCCGCATCACCCTCCCCTCCAACGTAAGAAAGCAGCTTGGTCTCAAGACCGGCGATAATGTCGATTTTGTCGAAATCGGGAAGGGCCGGTTTGCGCTTTGCCCCAGGGTCGCTTCGCCCATCCATTTGAACGACGGAGTGCAGCCGCAGGATGATCTCGCCGCAGCCACCGAGACCGTCAACTAGCGTCCAGTCTCTGAAGTTCATTCAGTGCCATTATCCGGAGCCGAGTTTGGCGATAGCTCTTACGCCAAGCCGAACCGGAGGTTCTGCGTGTACGTCAGTGATAACGCGCCGGGATGCCGCCGCAACCACAGGCGGACCAACATCAGTTGCTTTGGCGTTCACTTGGACATGCAGAGACATGAATGCGCACCCCGCCGGGGCAGGATGCGCTTTTGGACAACGCTCAATTGTTGGTGGTGGCGCGGAACAGCCTACCGGCCGAAGTGCGCAGCGTTCTTCTCGGTAAAGTGGGCCCACTTCTCCGGCAGGTCGTCCTGCGCGAAGATTGCCGATACCGGGCAGGCCGGGACGCAGGCGCCGCAGTCGATGCACTCGACCGGGTCAATGAACAACTGGTCCTTCTCGGCAAAGCCGTCTTCGTCCTTCTTGGGGTGGATGCAATCGACGGGACAGGCGTCTACACAGGCGGTGTCCTTGGTGCCGATACAGGGTTCTGCAATGACGTAGGCCATATCTGAATTTCTCCGGGGAACTAAACTTCTCGTCGCTGATAGTAGCACAGGAACCCAAAGGTTGACTCCACTCTGAGCTAGGCGTTTTGCCATGCGGGATGCGCGGGAATCATCTCCCTTTTGCTGCCCGGCGCTCGGCAAACTCCTGCGGCGTCGGAATCGGCGTCAGGCCGCGTCCGGCAAACATGTTCTGAAACATGTCCACCAACTCAGTCTGGATCAGGCCGTTCGATGCCAGGATCTCCCTGCTGTCCAGCCTGAAATGGCTTCCGGCGAAATCTGTCACGCGCCCCCCGGCCTCTTCCACCAGCAATATGCCTGCTGCCGTATCCCATGGGTTCAGGTTGAACTCCCAGAACGCCTCAAGGCGCCCGCAGGCGACGTATGCCAGATCAAGCGCTGCCGAGCCTGCGCGCCTTACCCCATGCGAGCGCAACGTAAATTCGTTGTAAAAATGCACGTTCGGGCTGGCATGGCGCTTGCGGCTGGGAAACCCGGTAGCCAGCAGTGCTTCGGCCAGTTCCGGAATCCGCGAAACGTGCATCGGCTTGCCGTTCAACCGTGCGCCCCGGCCCCGCTCGGCGGTAAAAAGTTCGTCCCGAAGGGGGTCATAGATGACGGCGGCCACAAGCGTTCCATCCCGGTCCGGCGCAAGCCCTGCGGCGCGCTGCTCCAGGCCCAATGATGTGCAGAATTGGGGAAAGCCGTGGGCAAAGTTGGTCGTCCCATCCAGCGGGTCCACATACCAGCGAAACTCGCCTTCCATGCGGTCGCGCGTGCCCTCTTCGCCATACACTCCGTGCTCCGGGAAGGCCTCGGCCAGCCGTTCGCGGATCAGCTTTTCCACCGTACGGTCGGCCACGGTCACCAGGTCCACGTCGCCCTTGTACTCGGTTTCAACGCCCTGGGCCAGAAACTCGCGCAGCCGCGCTCCCGCCTCGCGTGCAATTTCCGCAGCTTTAGGAACCCACACCAGGTCTTGCTCCGTACCTACCGCGCCGGTCATGAAGTCGCCTTCTTTGAAACTGGTTCACTAGCTTCCGGTGTGCGCGGCGTGCGGCGCTTGCCCGCTTCGCTGATGCTCCGTATCTGGTGCTTGTAGATGAACAGGTTGGGATGGCCTTCGCGCGTCAGGCGCAGCATCGCGTCGTCGAAGTACTCAATCCAGCCGCGTACGGTCTCCCCGTCGCGCAGTTTGATCGAGACGATTACCTGACGCTCGCTCAGGGAGCGCAGGTAGAGCGCCTCCTGGCCGGTCTCACCGGGCGGGGGTGTCTTGGAACGGCGGCGCGTGGTCAAGGGAGGAGTCATGTTGCCATTCTAGAGCAAAACCAGAGTCACTGTGTCCTGTCCAATCCATGCGAGGTCGCCGCTCCCTGAGGGTCGCGTCAACTTGGATGAACTCCTTTCGCGATATACCAACTCTGGTTTTGCTATAGCCGCAGAGTCGAAGGCTGGAACCATGCAGAGGGAAAATGTGCAGATGTGGATTCACCTGCCGGCCCGGTCATAACGAAATTTTCAGTTGTGCCGTGTCTGCGAATCGATGAAATACCCGGTCTTGTGCCGTACGTTAAAGTCCTCCGGCGCTGCTCTGGGGACGGTGACCTCCAGCCGGTGGAAGGTCATTCCCGGCAATTGATGCTGGGGATAGTAGCCCAGCAGGTATTGCGTGCGCAGGTCGTCGCTCACCCGCGCAAAGGCCTTGTCCAGGCCGCCTTCGCTCACATAAAAGCTCTTGCCGCCTGTCTGTTCGGCCAGCGTGATCAGCGCGTGCTCGCCGCCCAGGTCCCGTCCCGCGCTCTCCTCGATGGGGACGTCGATGATGCTGTAGATCATGACTTCGTTACGCAAAGCCTGCTCCAGGGCTTGCGCATAGGTGGTGTTTTTCGCAGTGTCGTCGCCGTCAGATACCAGCACCAGAACCTTGCGCCCGTCTTTCCTTCCCAACCGCTCAGTACCTAGAAAGACCGCGTCGTATAGAGCCGTAGCAAAATCGCCTCGCAATTGGCCCAGCCCGCGATCGATCTGTGCCACTTTGCTGGTGAACGGAGTTAGTTCGCGCACTTCGGTGGCAAACTGCAACAAGCTCATCTGGTCCTGGGACCGCAGAATCGCATGCGCAAAACGCCGTGCCGCCGCCGCTTCCTCCGCCAGATCCTTGTGTACGCTGCCGCTAGTGTCGATCGCCAGCGTCAGGTTCAGCGGCATTTCAGACTGCTTTTCGAAGACGGCAATCTGCTGGATTCGGCCATCTTCATAGACTGCAAAATTCTCGCGTGCCAGCCCGCCCACAATCGCGCCGTTTCGGTCCGTCACGTTGACAAATACATTCACCAGCTTCACGTCCACACGCAGGGTAGGCTCCTGCGCAGGCATCTTTGCTGTCAGCAACGCGGCTAGCAACAGCGGAATCGCCAACAAAACCCGGGCACCGCGCGTCATGCTCAGTGAAGCTCCGCCCCGGCTATCCTTCATGCGGACCCTCCGGCGGCGTCACGGCGATCTCAACCGGAAACGGCTCGCCCGCAGCCCACACCGCTCCATCCACAAAGGTCTCCTTTTTCCAGATAGGGACGGTTTTCTTCAGTGTGTCAATCATCCATCGGCAGGCTTCGAAGGCCGCCGCGCGATGCGACGAGGCCACAACGATCAGCACGCTGGTTTCGCCCACCAGCAGCCGCCCCAGACGATGAACAAGCGTCACCTGGCGCACGCCAAATCTGCTCAGAGCCTG
Source organism: uncultured Acidobacteriaceae bacterium (assembly GCA_903828675.1). GTDB lineage: Bacteria > Acidobacteriota > Terriglobia > Terriglobales > Acidobacteriaceae > Telmatobacter. Next base: position 14,809 of record CAIKND010000028.1, on the reverse strand, counting down.
GCGTGCGAGTTCATCCATCTGCCGCGCGGCCATCTCTTCATAAGCCTCATAGTCCAAGTGGAGCGTCTGCCGTCCGCGCGTGTTATTACGTACAATCCCGTCGAAGACCACCACCGCGCCGTCTTCGCCTCGCTTGGCCGTTGCAATCAATTTTTCCGAATCAATGGGCTCGCGGGTCAGCGCCGTCCTCACCGGCATTTCTTCGGTGGTCTCATCTGAACTGCCACCCGAGACTGGCGGCAACAGCCCCACCTCATCTCCGTCGTGCAATATCTGTGCCGCAGTGGCGTATTCCGCGTTCACGCTTACCGCAATGCCGCGTAGCGTCAACACAGGCTGACGTGCGGGCAACTTGGCTGTCACACACTCCAGCAGCGCCGCTACCGAGGCGCCCTCAGGCAACTCGACGGCGACCGCCGTCGCGCCCAGCCAATCTCTCAATATCCCAAAAGGAAGAACTCGTACCTGTATCACTTGAAAAAGAATACCGCCTGTCCGTTAGACGCGGCAGGCGGCAATCAGTAGGTGCTGCTTAATCCGATCAGACCAGTTTGTAGAGGAAGCCCGTAGGCGTCCCCCACAAATTGCGCGCCCGGTCCTCATAAAAGATGCTGAACTCAATGCCGGCCATGTCGAAATCGAACAGTGGAACGCGGTCGAACGTATAGTCGCCCCGCACCGAGTATTCATCGCCGCCGCAATCGATCATCAACGCATCCCCGCTGGAGAGCCGCTCTGGATGCGTCAGCAACATACAGCCGAAAGCAAATACGCCTATCCCAAACTCGTTTCCGGCCATCGCCGCCCGCGTGCGCCGCGCCGAAGACCCGCGGTGCAGCATACCGGCCTGTGCACCCACCACCAGCATGTCGTTGCCCTGCTGCTGATCGGCCAGAATCTTCTCTGCCAGCTTGGAGCGCTCGGTCTGCCGCAAATAGATCTCCCCGAGCTTGCCCGTAATCCGGTTGGAGAACCTGCGCTTCGAGGCCAGCACTCGAAGCATGATTTCGACTGCTTCGCTATAGGTGCCGGCCAGCGCTTGCCAGCGAGGGATTGCGAACCACGCCTCCGCTCCCGCAGGAAGCTGCCTGCGCGCCAGCTTCTCCTGGCAAGGGCCCAGGCTTGGGAATAACTTCCGCAGCTCGGTAACCTGCGCTTCGATAGGGCGCACCTTGTACGTGGCGGGATACGTGCGATTCGAGCCCACCTCTTCGTCCTTGTACTTGTCGCTCACCGTGTGGCGATGGATAATCTCCACTATCTGCCCGGCCACCTCGCGCTTCAGCTTCAGGTCCATGTCAAGCACAGCCTGCGCGCTCTGCCTGTCCAACTGTTCGATAGCAGTTTCATAGGCGCTCTGTGCAGCTTCTCCAAGAAACTCACGGAGCATCCTGTTTTGCTGATCGGTTGTGTTCCCGGAAAGATGGAGCGGAACAATCTGATGTGGGTTCGCCTGTGAAGTCGCCATGGTCCCCGCTTTATGCGCGCCGTGCGCTGGAGTCTTTGATTTTTATCGGCAGAAGCTGAGGATTCAGCAGTTCGGATTATTTTGCTTGTCCCGTATTTGACCAATCAAGAGCGCGGATTCTCAGGGTGAATCGATGTGTAGCTTAGGCGGACGTGGGTTTATATTTATTGTTATCAATCATTTAAAGTTGAATAGGCCGCGCGGGCTTGTTCTGTTCTGAGTCGGGAGGGGGGGTGGGTAGGAGGGGTGGGAGGGGGGTGGTGGGTGTGACTACCTCCGGCTTGCTGAGTCGCAGGACGCGATCCGGCGGGCAGGCGGCGAATTGTGTGGAGAGAGCCATATAAAAATTGTGCGCCAAAGGGCCTTAATTATGTGCAAAAGCGCGGTGATTGAGTTCGCGGAGATGGAGTTCATGCTTTCCCAAGTGCGGGCGTGGACGCCCGCACGACAGCCGGTCTGGAGACACGGCGCTTCGAGGCGATCATCACGAAGCCAGGTAGTCACGGTTGAAGTCGCGGGTAGTTGAAAGGGCCAGGAACCGGGGCCAAACGACGAAGGCCGGCAGGTTCGCCGGCCTTCGTCGGGTTGATTGCAGTCCTTCTCAGGATACGGAACTCACCGCAAGTTCAGCCGCGGCCAACTGTGAATCCGGCCGGGCCTTCAAGAGAGGCAATGCCACGGCCAGCACGTCTTCAATGCGGCTGGCGTAGTGCACCGCCACGCCCTCCATCATCTCCGGCGTCAGGTCTTCTTCCACGTCCTGACGGTTTTCAGCGGGCAGGATGATGGTTGTCACACCAGCCCGTCGCGCCGCCAGGAACTTTTCCTTGATGCCGCCCACCGGCAGTACATTGCCGCTCAGCGTGATCTCGCCGGTCATGGCCGTCAGCGGGCGCACCGGTGTATCGGTCAATAGCGATGCCAGCACCGTAGCCATCGTCACTCCAGCCGAAGGTCCGTCCTTGGGTATCGCTCCTGCTGGCACATGGATGTGCAGGTCGATGTCCTTGGTAAAGTCTTCGGCCAGCCCGAGTGAGGCGGCGTTCGACCGCACCCAGGTAAGCGCGGCCTGCATCGATTCCTGCATCACCTCGCCAATCTGTCCGGTCATCGTGAAGCCGCCCTTGCCTTTCATCTTGTTGGCTTCAATGAACAGAATGTCTCCGCCTGCCGGAGTCCAGGCCAGCCCCACGGCCACGCCCGGCCGCTTCACGCGCTCGGCGACTTCGGTTTCGACGCGAACCTGGATGCCGCCCAAAAACTCCTTGAGCGTATCGCGAGTCACCACCAGCTTTTCTGCATGCCCCTCGACCACGCGCCGTGCCTGCTTGCGGCAGACCGTGCCCAGCACCTGTTCCAGTTTGCGCACTCCGGCCTCGCGCGTGTAGTGGCGCACGATGTGCCGCACCGCGTCTTCGGGAAACTCGATCTGCTCCGGTGTTATTCCGTTCTCCTTGATCTGGCGCGGAATCAAATACCGGAAGGCGATGTGCACCTTCTCCTCTTCGCTGTAGCCCTGCAGGAAGATCAGCTCCATCCTGTCCAGCAGCGGCGGCGGAACCGGATCCAGCATGTTCGCTGTGCAGATAAACAGCACCTTCGACAAGTCGAACGGCACGTCCAGATAGTTATCGCGGAACGTGTTGTTCTGCTCCGGATCCAGCGTCTCCAGCAGCGCCGAGGCCGGGTCTCCCCGGAAATCCCTGCCCAGTTTGTCGATCTCGTCCAGCATGATCACCGGATCGTTGGTCTCGGCCCGCCGTATGCTTTGAATGATCTGCCCCGGCATCGCGCCGATGTAGGTGCGGCGATGGCCGCGAATCTCCGCCTCGTCATGCATGCCGCCCAGAGAAACCCTCTGGAACTTGCGGCCCAGCGCCCGCGCAATCGACCTGCCAAGGCTCGTCTTGCCCACGCCCGGAGGGCCCACAAAGCACAGGATAGGACCCTTCATGTCCGGCTTCAGCTCTAGCACGCTCAGGTAGTCCAGAACCCGGTCCTTCACCTTTTTTAACTCGTAGTGGTCCTCGTCCAGAATCTCCTTCGCCTTGCTGATGTTGACCTTCGCACCCGAACTCTTGGCCCAGGGTAGCAGCGCCAGCCATTCGATGTAGTTGCGCGCGAGCGAGTAGTCGGCGGCCATGGGAGACATGCGCCCCAGACGCGCAAGTTCCTTCAGCGCTTCCTTCTTCACGTCCTCCGGCATTCCCGCGGCGTCGATCTTCTGACGCAGTTCCTCGGTCTCGCGCTGGCCCTCGTCCTGCTCGCCCAGTTCCTTCTGGATAGCCTTGAGCTGCTCGCGCAGATAGTAGTCGCGCTGCGACTGCTGCACCTGGTCCTGTACCTCGGTCTGGATCTTGGCGCGCAACTGCTGCACCTCGATCTCCTTGGCAAGGTGCTTGTTCAGAAGTTCCAGCCGGTCCACGATACTGGCCGTCTCCAGCAGAAGCTGCTTGTCGTCCGTGGTCAAAAATGGAAGCGATGACGCAACGAAGTCCACCAGCCTGCTCGGCTCCTCGATGTTGGCGGCGATTGTTCTCAACTCGTCTGAAAGCGTCTGAGACTCGGCAACAATCTGCTGGAACTGCGCGATCACATTGCGCACCAGGGCTTCAACCCCCGAGCTGGCCGCCGGCTCCGCATCTTCAAGCGTCTCCACTTCGGCAATCATGAAGGGTTCCGTCTGCGAATAGCGCACCAGCCGCACCCGGCTCACCCCCTCGGTGAACACGAAGCGGCTTTGATTGGGCATGCGCACAACCTTGTGCACGGTGGCCAGTGTGCCCACGGCATGCAGATCGTCTGGTTTGGGCGAGTCCAGGCGGGGATCCAGTTGCGCCGTGACCACAATCATCCGCTCCTCTCCCAGCGACTCGATCAACTGGATGGAGCTTTCCCTGCCTACCGTCAAAGGCAGCACGGCATGTGGAAACAAAACTGTGTCCCGAACCGGCAGGACTGGAATCCTGCGTACCCCCACCGAGTTCTTGTTCGCGGGGTCTTGGGATTTCGGCGTATTGGAAGGCTGGTTTGGCAATTGAGTGTCCTCTTATCAACTTTCCTACGTTAGACAGCGCAGACTTTGAAAAGTTTCAGGAATCTGACCGCCTTCTGGTCAACTTTCCGCCATTCCTCAACCCCTGCGGCTCTGCGCTTCTTACGATTCGAGCTCCGGCGGGGTTCCCCTAGTGGCTTCATGGTCGAGTATCCACTTGAAACCAAAGGGCTCGCCCACCAACGTGCGACTTCTTCCCGAAATCTCATGCTGGTTGGATGCACGGTAGCTTGAAACGTATATCGGCCAATGCCGCAGGAAGGTGAGAAGTCGCAGGATGTCGGGAAACAGGAAGATTTAACGGAAGCTGAACTCCACACAGAGCCGGAACTGCTTTTTATCATTCATCCCGCAGTGCCTAGATCTGCTCCAGTGCGAATGGGCCCTTCAACACCCCTCGTGGACGGCTCTCTCCTGCCGGATCGCAGATTCGATCTGTTCCCACAATTTGTCCGGCGGCTCCACGATGGGGAATAACTGCCGGGCAGCCTCGGCGATGGTCTCCAGGTCGGCCAGCAAAGCGCGGCAAAGTTCGCAGCTCTGGATATGTGGATGGATGGCCGCATTCTCCCCGGAGCCGATCAGTTCCGGCAATTGAGCCTGAAACTCGGCGCAGCTTAGCTGGTTGCGGTCGACGATCATTGCGCCTCCTGCTTTGGGCGGATGTGCAGGGCGTCGCGCAGCTTGAGGCGCGCCTTGTGCAACTGCGACTTGCTGTTTCCGATCGAACACTCGAGCATGGAGGCTATCTCATTATGCTCATACCCCTCCACATCGTGGAGGATAAATATGAGCCGGTAACCGGCTGGCAAATCGCCCACGGCGCGCTCCAGAGCCAGCCTGTCGATGGTGCCGGACAGGGTCAGATCGGGAGCTCCGAAGCTGCGTCCCGGTCCCTCCTCGGGTGCCGGGTCCATGGCCTCGTCCAACGAAATCTGGTTCAAGGCCTTTTTGCGCAACTGCATCAGCACAACGTTGATCGCCAGCCGATGCCGCCATGTCGAAAAGGCTGAATCGCCGCGGAAGGTGGCGATCTTGCGGTGCAACTGGAGGAATGCTTCCTGGGTCAGATCCTCCGCCTCCGCAATATTGCCCACCATGCGCAGACATAATGAATAGATGCGTCTTTTGTGCAGGGAGTACAGTTGTGCGAAAGCACTATGGTCACCTGCCTGGGCACGGGCCAGCACCGTGTCCTCAACTGGGCCGGCAGATGCTGCGGCTGCTTGAGGTGCGGAACCTGAGTCCACTGGACCATAAAGCGCTGAATTAGCCGTCTCCGTTGCTGTCCTTTGTCCGTCGACTTTCTTGCGGTCCGGGCGCTGGGCCGGAGTTCCTGCAGGCGGTTCAAGATCTCCAGGGTTTGAAGTCGCAGATTCCCGCGGCTGCTCCTTGTCGCTGGGGCAGGGAACAGGACGGCGTGGGTCTCCGTCCGGGCCTCGTCTGGTTGGATCCGGCGGTTGCGCCGGGAACCGGGATTGGGACATGCGCTCCTTGAAGATCGCTCTTGTGCCGGGAGATTGCTGCGCAAGGCTTCTATCCTCGTTAGTATAAGGGGAAGCGGTCTCGGACGTGGAGCTTCGGCGAAAGATGACCGGGGCCGACGCCAGGTAGGTTTTTTGTTGAGGTGGTCCTGTCACGCAACGGGGTACAAATCCCCGCGCTTTTTGGGAGAGATGGTCTTGCGGACAAAGCCGGCAAAGAAGTGCGGCAACGGCGGGGTGGTCGTTTGGTGCGGGTTTCTGCTCGCATGCCTCCATGTCTGTTGGTTCAGCGCAGGAGCCGCATCCTGGAGCCAGAGCCCAGTCGCCGGTGGTGCCCCGGTCAGCCAATCGCCTCCAGGTTCCGCAAGTTCCAGCGTCTCTACTCCGCTCCAGGACCCGGCCCCGGAGACCCTTGCCCAGTGGGAAGGCAAACCGGTGCGGAGCATATCCTTCCAGGGCGTTGCGGCGACCCGGCTGGAGCCGCTGCCCGGCCGCCTTCCCCAACTCGCGGGAACCCCACTCAATCTGGAGAAACTCAGGGAAAGCCTGCGCCGTCTCTTTGCCACCGGCGTTTACGACACAATCCAGGCCGAGGGGTCGCTCGATCCCAGCGGAGTCGACCTGATCTTTCGCGGGACGCCGCGCACGTTTATCGGAACCGTAGGCGTGGAGGGAGCCAAAGGCGCCACGGTAAACACTCAGCTTTTGCGCGCCGGTCAACTCACCCCCGGCACGCGGTTTACCCAGACCCGTCTCGCCCAAGCGATCTTGCAGATGCGCCGCACACTCTCTCAAAACGGCTTTCACGAACCGGTGATTACCCAAACACTCACGCCGCTCCCGGAAGAGCAACTCGTCAATATCGCTTTCCATATCGTTTCCGGCCCCCAGGCCAGGGTAGGCAAGGTCGACATTTCCGGCGATTCGGGAATGAGCGCGGACGAATTTCGCCGGCACGCCCACTTGAAGACAGGCGCCCATGTCGACCACGACACCGGCAACCGAGCCTTGGCCGGGGTGCTCAAGCACTATCAAGGGCAGGAGCGCCTCGAGGCGGAAATCAAGCTCGAATCCGAGCACTACGACGCCGCGGGCAAAAGGGCCAACTTCCGCTTTTCCTCCAATCGTGGGCCCGTGGTCAAGGTTCTCGTCGAGGGCGCGAGCATAGGCCCTGAGCGCGTCAAGCGGATCATCCCCGTATTCGAAGAAGGCACTGTCGATGAAGACCTGCTTAATGAAGGCAGCCGCCGTCTGCGCGATTACTACCAGCGGCTGGGCTACTTCGACGTAAAGGTCAACCATGAGCAGCAATCCGAGGACTCTGAGCAGGTGGTCATCGTTTTCAAGGTGCAGCAAGGACCGCGCCGCCGCGTGGAACGCGTCTCAGTGCAGGGAAATCATTACTTCGATGCCGCCACGCTCAAGGAACTGCTAAACGTTCATGCCGCCGACACCCTCGACCGCCATGGTGCCTACAGCCAGGCACTCGTCTCCGCCGATGTGAGCGCGCTCCAGGCTCTCTATAGGAACAACGGCTTCCCCAATACCAAGATCACCCCTGAAACCAGCACGCCTGAAACCAGTGTGGTCGATAACCGCGCCCCAGGCATCGACACGGCGCCCGCGAAGGCCGGTCAGCGCCAGGGGGCAGCTTCCAGGACTGCTCCGCTGGATGTCATTTATCGCATTGAGGAGGGCGAGCAGCAGCGTGTAGGTACAGTGCAGATTGAGGGCAACGAACACGTCGACCCCGCTCGGCTCACCCTTCTGCTCAACACCAGGCCAGGACAGTTGCTGTCGCCCCAGAACCTGGCCGGCGACCGGGACACGATACTGACCGACTATATGAGCCGCGGCTTCGATCAGGTCACCATCAACGTCGTTCAGCAGATTGAGACCACCGATGCAAACAAGGTGGATGTGGTCTTCCATATCGCCGAGGGGCCGCAGCTTTTTGTGCGCAAAATGCTCGTCACCGGGCTTCACTACACGCGTCCGGATACGGTGGCGAGAGCCATTACGCTGCATTCCGGCGATCCGCTCAATCAGACTGCTCTCCTTGACACCCAGCGCAATCTCTACGAACTTGCCCTCTTCAACGAGGTGGATGCAGCGGTCGAGAATCCCACCGGCGGCGAAACCTACAAGACAATCCTGCTTCAGGCCGCCGAAGCGCGCCGCTGGACTTTGACCTATGGCTTCGGTTTCGAGGCGCAGACCGGAACGCCGCAGAACAACTGCAAGGGCGCCATCGCCAGCGGCATCGCCTGCAACCCGAACGGCAAGACCGGAGTCAGCCCCCGCATCCTGGCCGACGTGACGCGCAACAGTCTCTTCGGCCGCGATCAGTCGGCCTCCCTCCAGGCCACCTACGGCCTGCTCGAACAGAAGATCAATCTGCTGCTTCAGATCCCGCATTTTGAAGGCAACCGAAACTTCGGATTCACCTTCTCCGGCGGCTACGCCAACAGCCAGGACGTGACCACATACGTCGCCTCCAGGCTCGAGGGCGGGGTGCGCTTCACTGAGAGCTTTAACACTCCGGGGTCCTTCTTCTCCAAAGCCAACACCCTGATCTATCAGTACAACTTCCGGCGCGTCAAAGTCGCGGAAGGCAGCCTCCAGGTAGGCCCCTTTGCACTTACGCAACTGTCCACCGCGGCGCGCGTGGCCGGTCCGGCCTTCACATGGATTCGCGATACCCGCGATTCGGCGCTCGATGCCCATCGCGGAACCTATACCAGCTTTCAGCAGTTTCTCTCCGACCGGCCATTTGGCGCCCAGGCCGAGTTCAATCGGCTCGACGTTTCCAATTCCAGCTTTTACGGCTTCGGTAAGGACCGCTTCGTACTGGCTCGCAATACGCGTTACGGCCAGATGCGGGCCTTCGGGTCTGGAGGCAGTGACCTCATTCCTCTTCCCGAGCGGCTCTACGCAGGCGGCCCCACATCCCTGCGCGGTTTCTCTTTCAATGCCGCCGGACCGCGGGACCCTGAAACCGGCTACCCCATCGGAGGCGCTGGCGCGCTCATCAACAGTACGGAGCTTCGCCTTCCGCCGCCCACCCTTCCCTGGCTCGGAAACACCGTGAGCTTTGTGCTCTTCCATGACATGGGCAACATCTTCGCCAACGCCTCTGACGCCTGGCTAAGCGCCCTGCGCGTTCGCCAGCCCAACCGCGGCACCTGCAAGGTCCCCTATGTTCCAGGAGCAGGTGGCAACCCTTCTGACCCAAAAATTGCACCGCCCGGCCCAGTAACTTCGACCGGCCCGCAGGGCGAGTGCAGCTTCAACTACTTTTCTCACACGCCCGGAATCGGATTGCGCTACCATACGCCGGTTGGGCCCATCCGGCTGGACTTCAGCTATAACCTGAATCCACCCATTTATCCGGTCACCTACAATTATTCGCTGGTCAATCCGCTCTCCCCGCATGTCGGCGAGGCTACCCATTTCAACTTCTTCTTCAGCCTGGGACAGAGCTTCTGATGAGCAACCAGCCACCAATCCGGTGCATAAAAACTCGGCGCCTCAGCCCGGCTCCTCGTTTCAGGGAAATGGTCGGCTTCCTGTGTCTGGTTTTTGCGGCAGCAGCAGCGGCCCAGGCCCCTCCGCCCGCTTCTCCCGTCCTCCTTGACCGCGTGGTGGCCATGGTTAACAGGCGTGTCATTCTCGACAGCGACATCGACAACGAAATCCGCATGTCGGTCCTGGACCCCGCCGGCGCCGGGCAGGGCGTTCTCACCCGCAAGCGGGCTCTCGATCAGTTGATCAGCCGTGCGCTCATTCAGCAGCAGATTCGCCGCGAAGACGCGCAGGCTACGCAGCCCTCGCCGGCCGAGGTAAATGCCCGCCTTACAGAGATTCGCAAGGAACTTCCTGCTTGTGTTCGTCAGAACTGCGCCTCCGATCAGGGATGGGTCGCTTTCCTGGTCAACCACGGCCTCACGCCCGAGCGCGTTGATGCCTATCTTCGCTTCAGGCTTGAGATTCTGCGCTTCATCGAACAGCGATTCCGGCAGGGCATTCGCATCACTCCCCAGGAGATCGAAACCTACTACCACGACACCCTCCTGCCCGAATACGCTCCCGGAGAAGCCATTCCGCCGCTTGAAAAGGTGTCTCCGCGCCTCGAAGAAATCCTGCTCCAGCAAAAGGTAAATGTCCTCTTTGAAGACTGGCTGAAGAACCTGCGCAGGCAGGGCGATGTCGAGGTGCTCGACCCGGCTCTTGAAACGCCAGAGACCGCCGGCGCTCCCGGCACTGCAGGAAAAGGAAGCCAATGAACGAACCCGAGTCCACGCTTCCTCCTGACCCTGAGCCCTGTCGGCCCAGCCGACTGCGCCGCTTTCTGCTCCGCCACGTTCCATTGGCCATTGCCGGTCTTCTGGTCTTGCTGGCTGTCTCGAGCTCAAGCCTCTACTTGTGGATGAGTTCCGCCGGTTTCGAGGATACGGTGCGCAAGCGTCTGATCTCTGAAATCGAAAGCTTCACCGGCGGCCGTGCCGAGGTCGCCTCCTTTCACTGGCGGCTGCTCGCGCTTGAAGCGGATGCGGACGGGTTGGTGATTCACGGTCTCGAAGAGCCCGGCGACGCGCCCTACGCCCGCATCGAACATCTCAGTGTCCAGCTCAGCGTCCTTGGTTTCTGGACCCCGAACATCCGCTTGCGCAGTCTCGAAATCGTTCAACCCGCCCTGCACCTCATCGTTTACCCCGACGGCTCTACCAACCAGCCGCAGCCGCGCAAGCCCAGCGAGCCCGGCAAGCCCGCGCTTGACACCCTCTTCGATCTGCACGCAGGCCATGTTGCCGTCGAACGCGGCGTCCTCGACTACGAGAACCGCGCCGCGTCCTTCGACTTTCAGGACCGGTACGCCCCGCTCGACTTTGAAGCCAACGATGTTTCCGTGCTCCTAAGCTACGTTCCGGCGGCACTCCGCAGGTCAGAGGGCGGGCGGGAAGCCTATCACGTTGAGGCCGGCGCCACCGACCTGAATCTCGCCCGTGGCGGCCCACGAAGCAAGTACCAGCCGGTGCATGGCTTCTTTCAGGCCACCATCGACCTCACCCGTACTGAGGTGTTTCTGCGTTCGCTGCGCCTTACAGCCAATGGCCGTGACCGCAGCAGCCATACCCTTGAAGTCTCCGGTTCGCTCAGGGATTTTGCCCATCCCCATTGGCAGGCCAGCGCCAGGGGCGATCTCGATCTGAGGCTGCTGGACCCCGTCACCGGCTACCCCTTTGCGCCCGAAGGCATAGCCCGTCTTGATGTCAACGGAACTGGCGAGGCAGGTCAATTCCTCGCCGAGGGCAACCTTCACATCGACGGAGCCTCCTACATCGGAACCGGGGTAGTCGCCACCGGCTTCCGGTTCGATGCCCATTTTCGCGCCGATCCAAAGCGGCTTCTGGTCACTTCCATCGTTGCGCGCCTGCGCCAGGGCGGCCAGATCGAGGGCATGGTGGACCTTGCACCATGGCTCCCTCCGGCCCCAGGCCCGGCCGCGCAGCATGCGCCCCCGGCGGCGGGCGCGCGGCCCGGCGATCGCAACACACATCCTCCCCCGCCCCCGCCCTCCATCATTCCAATGAACGGCAAGGTTACCGCGGAAATTAAAGATGTTGCCCTCGATACCCTTCTCGAAATGGTGGTCGATCCGCAGTTTCAGCACCTCGGTCTCGAGGCCCGCCTCAATGGGCCTGCCACGGCAAATTGGTCAAACGGCGACACCAGGACCGTTACAGTGAGCACTGCGCTTCAACTGACCCCCTCAGGACAGGTCTATATCGGCGAAGTCCCCACCAGCGGCGTGTTGGACGGAACCTATACCCAGCGCAACGGTGCGGTGGCTCTGCGCAAACTTGAACTGCACACGCCCGCCAGCCAGTTGGAGGTTCACGGAGACCTGGGTGCCTACCCGCTCGTCAGTCCCTCCGCGCTCATCGTCGATTTCCATTCAGGAGACCTGGCGGAGTTCGACACCGTGCTGCGCGACCTCGGCCTCAAACGCAACGGAAAAGCAGGAGTCGCCGCCTTGCCAGTGGCTCTGGGCGGGCAGGCCGACTTCCATGGGTCGTGGGCAGGTTCCCTCGCAAATCCGCGCCTTGCAGGCAACCTCAAGGCCACCGGATTGTCCTTCGAGATGCCCTCGGTCGAACTTGTCCAGGATGCGAAATCGCCCCCGCCCGCGCCTATTCAGCCAACCCTGGTCAAGCTGGATTCAATTGATGCGACCGGCAGCTACTCGGCCACGCGCATCGCCATCGAACACGGCACCTTGCTCCACGGCCAGACGAAGATAGCCCTCAGTGGCACTCTGGACGCATCGCCGGGCAGAGTGCCTTCCTACGACGCCAACTCCGCGCTCCATCTGCACATGCAAGCCGGTAAGGTCAGCTTCGATGACATCCAGCCGCTCCTCAGCCAGAAACTGCCGCTTGCCGGCGTCCTCGAGGCGCAAGTCCAGTTGGACGGGCCCGTTCGCGCGCTGGGCGGTTCCGGTTGGGTCGAACTGAACGGCGGCAGCGTCTACGGCGAGCCAGTCACGCATCTGCGCGCCCAGGGCGCCATCGCGAATCAACTGCTCAAGTTCACCTCAATCACTCTCAGCGCGCCAGCCGGCGCCGTCTCCGCAACCGGGAGTTACGACATCAAGGCCCGCCGTTTCCAGGTAGACGCCAAGGGCACGGGCATCGACATTTCCAAAATCGACTGGCTGCGTCGCCAGGGTTGGGCGGCGACCGGCAAAATGGGATTTTCCGTACGGGGTTCAGGCGCCTCCGACGACCCCCGCCTCGACGGCGACGCCACCCTCACCGCGCTCGCCTTGAGTGGTGAACCGGTGGGTGGGATGGAATTTGTGGCGCACACCGCCAACCGCTCCGTCACCTACGACGTGACCACGCGCCTCGATACCGCGGAATTCAAAATGCACGGCCAGACGGCGCTCGACGGCGACTACCCCACCCAGGCCCGGCTCGAGTTCTCCCGCTTCAACATCGATTCGCTGCTCAAGTTGGCCCACGTCCAGGCCCTCAACGGGGAGTCCTCGCTGGCCGGAACGGTCACCGTCGAAGGCCCCCTGGCCCTTCCTGAGAAACTCCGCGGCGAAGCCCGCCTGCAGGAACTGGAAGCGACAATTGTCGGAGTCCACCTAAAGAGCGAGGGCGGCGTTCACGCCACTTTGGCTGACGGTCGCATCCACCTTGATCCGCTTCATGTCACCGGCGAAGAAACAGACCTGCGCGCGCAGGGCACCCTGGCGCTCAAAGGGACACAGCAACTGGATTTAGCCGCCAGCGGCTCAGTCAACCTGAAGCTGGCCGAAACCCTTGACCGCGACCTGACCGCCAGCGGAACCACCACCTTCCAGGTTGAAGCGCACGGCCCTTTGAAAAAGCCCAACTTGCAAGGCCGCGTCGAATTCCAGAACGGCTCGTTGTCCCTTGAGGACCTGCCCAACGGGCTCAGCCAATTGCACGGTTCGCTCGATTTCAGCCAGGACCGCCTCGAGGTCAAAACTCTCACCGCCATGAGCGGCGGCGGCCTGCTCAGTGTCACCGGTTATCTGGCCTACCAGCGGGGCATCTATGCCGATCTGTCGGTTACCGGCAAGGGAATCCGCATTCGCTATCCGCAGGGAGTGAGCTCTTTGGCGGACGCCACTCTGCACCTTCAGGGTTCGCAGAACAATCTGCTGCTGGGCGGCGACGTCCTCATCACCCGCTTCACCGTCAGCCCTGACCTGGACATAGCAGCCCTGGCCGCGCAGGCAAACTCAGTGCAAACCATCACGCCCCCGGATGCGCCCTCCAACCACGTCCGTCTCGATGTCCATGTGCTCTCCTCGCCGCAGTTGAACTTTCAAAACGCCTTTGCCAAGCTGGCCGGAGATGTGGACCTGCGCCTGCGCGGAACCCTGGCCACGCCCTCGCTGCTGGGCCGCGTTTCCATTACCGAGGGCAACGCCATCATCGCCGGAACCCGCTACGAACTCCAGCGCGGCGACATCTCCTTCACAAACCCGGTCCGCATCGAGCCCTCCATCGACCTGAACGCCACCGCCCACGTCGAGGACTACGACATCACCCTCGGCCTTCACGGAACCCCGGAGAAGATGGCGGTCACCTACCGCAGCGATCCGCCTCTGCCCGAGGCCGATGTCGTGGCCTTGCTGGCGCTGGGCCGCACCGAGAGCCAGCAGCGCATCTACACCCAGCAGCAGGAGCAGGCGCTCACCAATCCCACCACCGATGCGCTGCTCGGCGGAGCGCTCAACGCCACCGTCAGCAGCCGCGTGCAAAAGCTCTTCGGCGCCGGCTCCGTCAAGGTCGATCCCAACTATCTGGGCGCCCTTGGCAACTCCACCTCGCGCGTCATCGTCGAAGAGCAACTCGGCCGCAATCTAACGCTCACTTACGCCACCAACGTCAATACGACGGGCCAGCAGTTGATACAGGCCGAAGTCGCCATCAACCGCCATGTCTCGCTGCTGGTGGCCCGCGACGAGTCCGGCGTTTTCTCCATGGTCATCAAGGCCACCCGCCGCTTTCGCTAGCGCTCGATGAATAAGAATATTTATGGCAAGAAGGCGATTCCTTAGAGAATCATTCGCTGTTAGCGAGACTCTGATTAAACCGATGTTTTGATAGGGCACGCCTTTAGAGCTTATCCGTAAATAGAAACGGTCTTTCTCCAACAGATGAGGGCGGCGGCAAGGGATAGGAGCCCGTTGTAGCTGGCCTGGGTTTTCTCGAAGCTGACCAGTAGTTTGCGGAAGCGGTTGAACCAGGAGTGCGT
>CAIKND010000027.1 GCA_903828675.1 uncultured Acidobacteriaceae bacterium | reverse complement strand
CTTCCCATTCCTCATCTTCGCTACCCCTTCGCATTAGAGCAGCTCGCTAAGGGATACGTTTTGCGCGGGCAAGATCACTCTTGCTCACAATTGGGCTACCATTCCCCGGAGTCGGGACGCGGGCAGGTTTTTTGGATTCATGAATTTACAGTCTTCTGCAACTGCAATGGTGTGCTTAGGGGCCGAGGCACTTATAGCGCAAAAGTTTGGAAGGAGGGGCCGAGTTTTGTCAATTCAAATCGCGTTCACTTGAACTGACCTGCCGGGAGGGTGTTGCCGCTCTCTTGATAAGGAACGGCAAACGCCCAGGGTCCAGGATCGGAGTTGCTTCTGGAACGTCCCTAAGCCGTCGCCAAGGGTCAGATGACTACTCTGGAATAAACGTATCGAAGCGGCAGGGGCCCTGCGAACTGGGCGGCAACGTAAAAATAGAACGGAATGAATGAATATGGTTGCATAACGTTTCATTGCACCGCAGCATTCCTTTTGTCAGCATTTTATTGAATGCCCGGCGAGCCTCCTGATATTTACTTTCGATTCCCTATCCAAACGCGGAATTCAATCAACATTGTAAGTTTCGCTTATGTTGAGTGACTTATAATCCCGAAGTTAATTGTTAAATTAAGTGATAACTTTCAGCTAATAGATGTTAGACACAAAGTAATGGACGGGCAGCCCGTTTCGTTCGACTATGTAGCCAAGTCGGACACGGGAGGTCCTATATGTCCAATCGCATTTTGAGTAAGTCCGCCGATTCTGCTTCCCCGTTAGCAATGCGGGCCAATGCGTCAGTCTTCGGAGCAGAAGACCAACTGCGCGAGAATCGTGTCGGTGGCATTTCCGAACACCCAATCTATCCCACTTATCCAACGACCTTCAAAGCATATGTTCCAACAACGGAACGCACCTTGCACCCAATCGAATCTACAGCACCTTCACATTCGATCCCGTTGCCTGGAAATGATCGGCTGATGAACGCGCGCCAGGTGGCGGCGAAACTCGGCGTCTCCGAGCGCTGGGTCCGCGACCACACCACGCGCCGGTCGCCCAGAATCCGCGGGCTGAAGATGGGTTCGCTCATGCGATACCGATTGGCTGACGTGGAAGCCTTTCTGGCTGAGTTGGATACACAACCGTCTTCCCGACCCTCGCGTTTTCGTGTATGAAAGTAGTGTTCTCCACGATCAGGGAAGGAAGCCAGGCTAAAGGAGAACAGCCATGGCAGTGAAGTATCAGAAGGGCACCGTCTACCCGAGAGGGAAGAAGGTGAAGATGTGGTACGGAAGGTACACCGTGTACCTCCGTGACGAGAGAGGAAAGGAGGTCGGGACGCGGCGCAACGTTCCGCTCTGCCTAAAAGCAGGCACGACAAAGTGGAAGGCAGAGGAAATGCTGCACGCGCTCATCCTCAAGGAAACGGGAATGCCGGCAAAGATAGCCGGTGTCATCGAGGATGATTCCGTAACATTTCGGTGGTTTGTCGGAGAGCGGTATCTTCCGATGCGCAAGGGTGCATGGAGCCCTGCGTACTGCCGAATCAACTCGTACGAGATCAACCATTACCTCGTTGAGCATTTCGGACGCATTCCGCTGGGGCAACTCGGCACGTTCGAGATTCAAGTCTGGCTCAACAAGCTGGCCACAACGTATTCCCAGTCGGTAGTGCGGCATTGCTACGTGAACATTCGCTCCATCACTCGAATGGCGAAGAAGTTGAATTTCCTCGCCACAGATCCAGGACTTGACGTCACCATGCCACAGACCAAGCCGGTCCCTAAGCCGATCATGAGTCAAGAGCAAATCATCGCGCTCATTGGGGGCGTCAAGGACTTGCACGACCTGTGCCTGATCTACGTCGGAATCTTTTGCGGTCCGCGGGCAAGCGAGGTTCTTGGACTGCAATGGAAGTCTTGGACTGGGACAACGTTGGTCCCGTACGGAACTGCGTACGAGGGCAACCTGTATCCGGGGCGCTTTAAGACGCGGGCAAGCAAGGCACCAATTGGAGTTCCTGAGCAGGTCCGGCCAGTGATTGAGGCTTGGCAGCAGGTGTGCCCGGACCCATCTTCGGAGGCTCTCATGTTTCCGACCTTCGGGCGGGGCACACGCAAGGGACAAGCCGTGCCGCGTTGGAGCAAGAATTTCCTGGACGGAAGGATCAGGCCGATTGCCCGGCAGTTTGGCATCCCGGACCGGCTCATTACGTTTCAGGTGATGCGCCGAACGCTTGGAACAAATCTTCAGCATCACGGGACTCTGAAGGATGCGCAAGGAGCCTTGCGCCACGCAAGCATCCAGACAACTGGGGATGTTTACATGCAGGCGATCGAGGGCAGTGTGCTCCAGGCGCTGAACTCTCGAACTTCCGAGATATTGTCCGACTGGAAGCCGACGCTTGTCTCCGGAGGTCAACCCATCGACGGAGAGTCGGCGGCACCAAAGAGAAGGAATGTAAATCTCGCGAGAGGTTTGACCCTAAATGGACCAAGCTCGATTTTGAAGGGTGGTCTAAGTGCTTGATTTAATTGGTGGACGCGGTAGGAATCGAACCTACAACCTGTCGGTTAAGAGCCGAATGCTCTGCCAGTTGAGCTACGCGTCCAGACTATGAAGGAAAACCGCGATACAAAGGCATTTGCACACGGTTTGAACGGGGCTGGAAAAACCCACCCGCACCTTGAAAATATAGCACAGAACCCGACCGGATTCCAAAGACGCAGGCAGACGTTGAAGTTAGCGCTTCCTGCATCCGCCGCCCTTCATTTCCTCCCGTTGAACTCGTGTACGGCGTCCAGCATGGCAACGATATTCGCCACCGGCGTCTGCGCCTGTACATTGTGGATTGTGTTGAACACGAATCCCCCGCCCGGAGCGAAAATCTCGCATCGTCTCAGCACCTGTTCACGAACCTCAGCCGGCGTCCCAAAGGGTAGAACCTTCTGCGTGTCGACGCCCCCACCCCAGAAAACCATCTGGTCGCCAAAGGTCTTCTTTAGCTGCTCCGGCTCCATTCCGGTTGCCGAGCACTGCACCGGGTTCAGGATGTCGAATCCGGCCTCCAGAAACGAAGGTATGAACTTCGAGACGGCGCCGCATGAGTGCTTGAAAGTCTTCCAGGGCGTATGGGTGTGAACCCAGTCGTTGACCTGCTTGTAGTACGGAAAATACAAGTCGCGCAGCGTCTTCACCGAGCAGAATGCCGAAGTCTGTGTGCCAAAATCCGTGCCGCAGACGAACACCGCCTGCACCGTGTCACCGACCGCCGCATAGATGCGCTCGAGATTCCCAATCGCTATCGCGCACTGGCGCTCAAAGACCTTATGCACGTAATCCTGCCGGCTGCTCGTCGATACGTACCATTCCGTAACATCGCGTATCCCTTTCGGATGTTTGAGAAACGGTCCCGGAACCAGCGCAATATCGCCGAACGCTGTCCCGCCAAAGCTCGCAATTACCCCCCGACCGGTCGCAGCCTCTTTCGTTGCGCGCGCCAGGTGTTCAAGATCCGCCTGCGATATCACGCCAAATTCTTCCAGATTCTCTTCTGGATTCAGATGCTCTTCGTCAAGCGGCTCCTGGCGAATAATGCAGTCGAAAAAGTAGCCGCCCTTGGGCATGCGTCCGCTGGCCGGGACCGTGGTGTCACCCTCGGGATAGATCAGCGTATCGCCTCTCGCATCCACCGTTATATTGAAGTCCCCAGGAACCAGCACTTCCAGCCCGTTAAACAGCCACGGTTTCCACCGCTCCGCCGGAAAGCCGAACATGGTGTTGCGCGAAAACACGCCCGCCACATCCAGACCCATTGCGTCCTTCAAATCGTCGTCCAGCAGGGCCAGCATCTGGAACGGCTCATGCACGCGCACCGGCCGTTTTTCAAGACCGTAATAATCGCGCAACTCCGCTACGCAGCTGGCGTGTACGCCGGTCACGGCGGTTCCGCCAAAGTCGATGGGCACACGATCCGGTTCCTTGTGATTTAGCGCGCTCGCAAGCCGTTCGCGGCTGGTCGTGTCAATCGCAGTCGTCATTATTGCCTCTTGGCTCCGCTCTTACTTTCTTCCGTTGAACTCATGCACTGCATCCAGCATCGCCACAATGTTCTCCACCGGCGTCTGTGCCTGAACATTGTGAATCGAATTGAACACAAACCCGCCGCCTGGCGCAAAAACCTCACACCGCCGCAGCACCTGCTCCCGCACTTCTGCTGGAGTCCTGAAGGGAAGCACCTGCTGCGTATCCACGCCGCCGCCCCAGAACACCAACTGCTCCCCAAAATTAGCCTTCAGTTGCTCAGGTTCCATGCCGGTTGCCGAACACTGCACGGGATTGAGTATGTCAAAACCCGCCTCCATAAAAGAAGGAATGAACTTCGAAACCGCGCCGCACGAGTGTTTGAAAGTCTTCCACGGCGTATGCGCGTGAATCCAGTCGTTGATCTGTTTGTAGTACGGAAAATACAGGGTGCGCAGCGTCTTCACTGAGCAGAATGCTGAAGTCTGCGTGCCGAAATCTGTGCCACACAGATAAGCCACCTGCACTGCATCGCCGACCACCGCGTAAATCTTTTCGAGATTCGCAATCGCAATTTCGCATTGCCGCTCAAAGATCTTCTGAACATATTCCTGACGGCTGCTTGTGGACACATACCATTCCGTGATATCGCGAATGCCTTTGGGATGCTTCAACGCGGGTCCCGGCACCAGCGAAATGTCGCCGAATGCCGTTCCACCAAAGCCGGCAGTTACGCCGCGGCCTGTCGCTGCCGCTTCTTTCGATGCCACCGCCAGAAAGTCAAGATCCGCCTGCGAGATGGGTCCGTATTCTTCCAGGTTGTCTTCAGGATTCAGTTGCTCTTCGTCGAACGGCTCCTGGCGAACAATGCAGTCGAAAAAATATCCACCCTGAGGCATGCGTCCGCTAGGTCCCGCCGTCGTGTCACCCTCGGGATAAATCAGCGTGTCTCCATTGGCGTCCACCGTGGTGTTAAAGTCTCCCGGCACCAGCACCTCAAGCCCGTTGAAACTCCATGTCTTCCAGCGCTCCGCCGGAAAACCCCACTTGGTGCCGCGCCGGAAAACCCCTACCACGTCCAGGCCCATCGCATCTTTCAGATCGTCGTCAACCAAGCCCAGCATCTGCGATGGCTCGTGTATCTTTACTGGCCGCTTTTCCAGTCCATAGTGATCGCGCATTGCTGCCACGCAACTCACGTGCATGCCGGTCACCGACGTTCCGCCAAAGTCGATCGGAATGCGATCGGGCTCCTTATGATTCAGCGTTTTTGCCAGCCGTTCGCGGCTCGTCGTCTCTATTAACGTAGCCATGCTTTCACTCCGCCTTTTCCCTTATCTCGTCTGCGCCTTCGGCCAAGGTTTGTTAATCAGTGCAGCCGCAATCATCCATTCGCGGTTCTCGGCGCAAGTTCAATGGCCAGGCGCATAGCTTCCATCATGCTTCCCTCATCGGCCTTGCCGGTTCCCGCAATATCAAATGCGGTTCCGTGGTCCACCGAGGTGCGAATCACCGGAAGTCCAATTGTAATGTTTACTCCGGATTCCAGTCCCAGCGCTTTCACCGGACCATGGCCCTGGTCGTGGTACATGGCCACCACCAGATCGAAATCGCCGCGCTGGGCGCGGAAAAACAGCGTATCGGCCGGCAATGGCCCCTCCACATTCCATCCCTTTGCGCGGCAGATCTCAATCGCCGGTGCAATCTTGGTTTCCTCTTCGCCGTAGCCGAAAAGACCATCTTCACCTGCATGGGGATTGATGCCGCAGACAGCAATTTTCGGATTCCCTATTCCGGCCTTCTTCAGGGCGGCATAGCCGCGCGCGATGGTGCGCTCCACAAGCCCCGGCTCAATCTTCGCAATTGCGTCAATCAATCCAACGTGTGTCGTCACGTGCAGCACCCGCATCTTCGGCGTGCTCAGCATCATTGAAACTTCTTTGGTGCCGGTCAGATGCGCCAGTAACTCGGTATGTCCAGGAAAGTGATGCCCGCCGGCGCGCAGCGCCCCCTTATTCAGCGGTGCCGTGCAGATAGCCGCAACTTTTCCGCTCATCGCTAGTCTCGCCGCCACTTCCACGTAGTGAAACGCCGCATCTCCGGCTGTTGCCGATAACTTGCCCCATGGCAGTCCTCTTGGAATTAATTTCAAATCAATGCAATCCACTGTGCCGTGTTCGAACTCGGCTTTGTCCACATCGTCCGGTGACAAGCCGCGTACTTTCAGGGCGCTTCCCAAAATGCGCGCCGTCTCTCTCAGCCGTTCCGCGTCGCCAATAACCAGCGGCCTGCATTGCGCGTAGATCTCAGCGTGACCAAGACACTTCATAATCACTTCGGGACCAACGCCTGAAGCGTCTCCCATCGTCATTGCAATCATCGGCCGGTCCATCATTGTTGTTCCTCGTACCATGACCGTGTAATAGTTCAATGCGGCCATGAAAGTTTGGGTGCCCCGGGCCTGGCTTTTGAGACCTGGGAGGCTAAACCTCACGCTCGCGGCACTAGCTCTTGCCGCGATCAACGGCCCCTCTGCGATCGAGTTCCTGCAAAAACTTGCGGCAATTCAGCAGCGTTTCCGGCCGCCCGAATCCACCTGCCTTGGTAAGTACCGCTAACTCCCTGCGCCATCCCACAGTTACTGAGAACGGCAGTCCGGTTTCCACTTCGCTCATAAGTCGCAACTTACTAACTCCCCAGCTTTCGAAGAGGGTGCGCGTGGTTTCTCCGCCTGTAGTTACCAGCGATCCCACTTTGTCTGCAAAAGGCCTCACCAACTTTCCAAGACCGGCGCATAGCTGTTGCCCATGGGCGCTATCGTGCCGTGGTGCCGCGCTGGGCAAAACCGCTACATCCTTGCCTGCGTCCAATGCGCGTTCCAGCGCCTCCCTGTGCGCCTTCCAATCTGGCGAATCTTCTCCCGACAGCAAAACATCCGGCGCAATCTTCACCAGAACTACATCGGACCAGGAGGCCAGAACCTCTACCTGTTTGCGCGAGACGCTTGACCCACTGCCAATCACAAACAGCGTAGGCCCCGTGGCAAGCGCCTGCTCGGGGAGTGAGATTGCCGTGCGCGCCAATCCCGCCGCTGCCGGCAGATGGTACGCGAGCCCCGCCGATCCTGCCCACACTGTGCCCCGTCCCAGTGCCATCGAAGCATCGGCGATTTCGCGCAAATCCTCGCCCGTCTCCGCATCGCATACCAGCACGTCAGAGTCCTGCGCCATAGTCTGCATCGCATGGCCCAGCACCCCGGTGCCGCAGCGGATCAGGTCCAGTCCCAGCAGCGCAGGCGCCAGACCCGCCTCGTGCATCATGGCTGAAATATCGGATCTCGCAACCGTGAGTTCGTGCCGGTTGTGTTCCGCTTCTTCCAGGTGCCGCCCGTGGATCAGTTGCCGCCCGTTCAAAGTGGTGCGGCCGTGGGCCGGAAAGGCCGGTGCCAGCACCGCCACAATGCGCTTGCCTGTTGGCGACAACGCACGCCGCGCCTCAAGTACTGCCGCTAACTCCGCGCCCACGTTGCCCCGCAACGTCGAATCGAGTTTCTTGTAAAGCAGTGTCTCCTCGTTGTGCATATACACATGAACCAGCCGCGCTGTCTCCCTTGCGGCCTTTTCCGCCTGCTCGTGGCGTGTGTCCGCGTCCACTGAAAGTACGTCCGTTTCCACGCCGTCGCCAACGTCGCCCAGCACCACCACTGTATGCAATCCGTGGCCGGCGCACGCCACTCCGCAGTCGGCCGCGCCGGTCAAGTCATCCGCGATCACCAGTATCTGGGCCATTCAACTCACTCCTTGTTTCGGCAAACCAGCCTCCGCGGGATGCACCCGCCGATCCCACCACGCCACCAACGGCGGCGCTAGAAATGCGGTCACAATCACGCTCGACGCAACCAGTACCGTAGCTGGCCCTGCCGCAGTCGCATACCTGTGGTCTGCCGCGGCCACCAGTGCCGGCACCGCGGCCGCATTTCCCGCCGTCGTCGCCGCTGCCATGCCCGCAATCCCGTTGCCGCCCGTCAACCGGTCGGCAACGATAAGAAAAGTCCCCGAAACCAAGATCACCGCAATCCCAAGCACGAAGCCCAAAAGCCCCGCCTCCCAAATGCGCGCCAGGTTCAGTGACGCCCCCAAACCAAACGCGAAAAAGGGAATCAGCGCTGGAGCTGCTTTGCCCAGAAACACCCTCAGCTCCGCATCCAGGTTGCCCAGCGCCATCCCTACAAACAGAGGAAGAATCGCGCCCAGAAGCGTCTGCCACGGGAAACTCGACAGCCCCGCCGCGCCCAGCGTGACCATCGTGAAAAACGGCCCCGATTCCAGCGACATCACGCAATAGGCGCCTGCATCCTCGGGCCGCCCATAGTGCTCCATCAGTGCAATGTAAAGTCCGCCATTGGTGTCGTTCAGGGCCGCCACCACGGCCAGCGTCGAAACTCCTGCCAGCCACCCGCCCTGTATCGGCAATACGCCGATCAACCGGCCCAGCACCAACCCCACGCAAACGCCCACGCCCACCTTGGCCGCCATCAGCACGCCGCCGCGCTTCACCATGGCAGGCAGCGCGCGCACTGAAATCGTGCTTCCCATGCACACAAAGAAAACCGCCAGGATCGGAATCGCTCCCGTGAACAGTGCCCCCGTAAACGACCCGAAAAACTCCGCCACATGCGGCACAAACGTCGTCAGCACCGCGCCGAATGCAAGCGGTACAACCATCATCCCGCCCGGGATTTTCTCGACCGTTTGCTTGATCCTGATTGCCGTGTCCCCGCCGCGCCCTTACGATTCCGTGCGCCTTATCGCTTGCGTCGAAGTGTACCAGCGCACACGCCCTTCGCGTATCCGATTCCCGTTTGCAGATAATTACCGTCCCTTGGCGCACAATCAAAAATAAAGGACGAAAGATGAAACCGCGCCGATGCTTTACCAACCATGAAAACACAGAAGCATCCGCACCCCCACCCCCCTCCCACCCCTCCATACCCTCCATACCCTCCCCACCCACCCCCCCTCCCCTTAAGCCGTGAGACCGTCGCGGCCCGCCTCATCCAGTGCGCCTCGACCTCTGCGCGCCATGTCACATTGACCTGTTTCAATCCGGTGCTACAATTGGCTGTTTTTTTAAGAGCCCGGCCTCAGGTTCTAGAGGTGGGGCTTTGGAAAGCGGGAGTCCTTATGTCCAATACCCGTCGTGAATTCTTGCAGTCCGGTGCCGCCCTGGCCGTTGGAATCATCGGAGGCGCGTCGACAACATTGACCGCGCAGTCGCAGGCCGTCAATCCGCCCGTCGCGCCTGTGGCCGGCGAAGTCAAGGTCCAGATTCCCAGGATGAAGTTCGGCAGCGCTGAGATCAGCCGCCTCATCCTCGGCGTCAACCCGCTTTACGGTTTCGCGCATTACAACAACAACTTCTCAAGCTCAATGAGAGAGTGGTACACGCAGGACCGTGTCTGCGACGTGCTCCATCGCGCCAACAGCTTCGGCATCAACGCCTTCAATTACGTCAACATGGGGCGCGCGCCGCAGGACCTCGCGCGCTTCCAGACCGAGGGCGGCAAGATGCACCTCATCATTCAGGTCACCGCCGCCGACGATGCCGCCGCGCTCGTCCAGAATCTCAAGCCGCTCGCTCTGCAACGTCGCGGCGAAGAGATTGACCTCGCCTTCCGCAACGGCACCATGGCCAGCGAGAGGGAGTGGTGCAAGCGCGCGCGTGACCTCGGAGTCCTCGTCGGCGTCGGCACCCACAAACCGGAAGTTATCGAGATGGTCGAGGAGCAGGGGTGGGACATCGACTTCTACGCCGGATGCGTCTACAACCGTACCCGCAGCGACGACGAATGGAAGCAAATTCTCAACGGCCAGCTTCTTGAGATGTCGCGTGAAATCTACATCCAGAGCGACCCGGCGCGTATGTACAAGGTGATGCGCCAAACTCCGAAGACCTGCTTCGCCTTCAAGATTCTGGCCGCCGGCCGCGTTGCCGACAGCGCCGTCGCCCAAGCCTTCCGCACCGCCTACGCCAGCATCAAGCCCCACGATGGCGTCTATATTGGAGTCTTTCCCAGGAACAAAGACGAAATCAAAGAGAACGCCGAGATCGTCCACAGCATTCTGTCCATGGCCTGACCCCCAGAACCCCGCCAGTGTCCTGTCCCTAAAGTCCGCACTGGGAATGAACTGTCAACCTGAGCAGTGCGACTCGTATAGCAAGTAACGGCCGGCGGTAAACCGGGTCATATGTGCCACAAGGGCCCCGTGCCCCATCCATTCGCCTTTTTTCTGGCGAATGGGTGGGAAAGGACAAATCTCAACAGCCCCAGCAATTCAGCCACTACTTCGTCGCACCATGAGCCGGCAAACCATCGATATACCTGCGCCAGATCCCCGCCAGCGCCTGCCAATTCGACTCCGGCGGCTCCTCCATCGTGGACTCGGTTTTATGCAGGAAATACAAGGCTGGTATCCCGATCGACGGTTGCGCCTCCATGTACTCCCACCATGTCTCCAGTGTTGTCGAACTGGCGTTGTCCGTATCCACCAGTTCCCATCCGGAGATGTGCGCAACCCGCGCTCTCTCCCGCATCGTTCCCACCACATCGCGCGTTGAATAGTAGATATCGTTCAGCCGCAGCACGTCACTCGAATCCCGGAACGCGGCATTCGTGGTCTGCGTCTCCAGCATCGCGTCCGGACGCCACCTGTGCGCCTCCGTGAACAGAATCCCCTGGAACCACCGCACTGCCTCCATGCCCGCCAACTCCGCAGGCACTGGTAGTCCAGCACGGGTCGGAGCCCCAACCCAGTCCTCCTTGAAGCCGTCTACGCCCACCGTCTCCACCAGTGTGCGAATCTGCTTCCGCAGAAATGCCTCATACGCCTGGCTTCCCAGGCTCGGCGCAATGCATTTGCCGCCCACATCATGAGCGCAGAGTTCCAGCGGCAACCCGTCCGTATGCAGCACTGGCACCCAAAGCAGCACGTGCCGTCCCCGCGCGTGTTGCGCCGCCACAAAGCCCTTCAGGTCCGGCCACTTCTGCGTGTCGACATCAAAGGACCCATAGCCCTTCTGCCACTTATCGTCGATCACAATGGTTCCCACCGGCAGGCCGCGCCGCTCCAGTTCCGCTACCCAGCTCTCGTAGTTCTTTTGCGTCGCTTCCGTGTTGGGCTCGCGGTCCAGCGGCACGGCCCGCGTGGTCTGCTCAGCCCAGCCGCAGAACACCGGAAGATGGTGCCAGGCCACATCGGGATACCGTGCCTCAGTCCCGAATCCGCTCTGCCGAAGCCATGCCGTATAGCGCTCCAGAGTATCCAGCGCGCTGTAGGCAAAGTGCACCGATGCCACCGGCGAGTGAAACCCGCCTTCCTGAGTTTTGCTCAGTGTCTGATATCCCAGGTAGTCCACCCACCACGCCACCCCTGCATAGCGCGATCCGGAATATTCGAGCGCCGGAAACCTGTACTGCCCCGGCTGTGTTCCAATGCCCACGCTGGCCCACTCGCCGCCCCGGTGAAAAGCCATCATCAGCGGCGGCGGGCTAAACAGGTCATTCATCTGTGCCGGCCTAAAGTCATCTTCCGAGCCTTTCCGCGCGCTGCCGCTAAACCCCAGCGTCAGCGGCTCCCCAATCGAAAACTCCCACTGGTTCGCGTGATTCGGAGCCGGACTCCAATAGCGGTCCGCCATCAGGCTCGAGTTCCAGGCCGCCCCATCGCTCAGCCCCTTATTCCAGCGCCCCGGCCTGCCCCCCGAGAAAAAGTGGCAACGCCCCAGCTTCCCCTCGCCCCAGGCAGCCTGATCAAACTCCATATGGTCTGCGTACAAACGCCAGTGAAACTCCCGCCTCGTCCATAGCGAACTGGCCGCGGTCACCGCGATCTCGTAGCGCACGCCCTTTCCGTTCTCGGCCGGTACATGGGCCTCGTAGCGAATGCCTGAAAGGTGTTCCCGCTCGGTCGCCGAATCCAGCGCCGAAACCAGCGGAAAGCGGAAGACCAGTTGCTCGTTGCGGTAGACCTCCAGCGCCGGCGCCGCTCCCAGTTCTGTCTTCTCCAGCAAGCGCACGCGATATGCCGGAAGACTCGCCTGAAAGCCGCCCGCCACCGCAGTCGATGTCCCGGCGCCCATCACCACAACAACGAAGACCATCGTCGCCCACCGGGCAAATCTCATCGCGCAGCGCCCTCGCCCGCCACATTGCGCCCAATCGATCCGCATCATTCCTCCGAGCCAAGTTTTCATTCGTCTCCTCGCAAATGCTGATTCTAAACAATTCTCAGGGAACCGCATGGCGGTCTCATTCCGGGAGGTCCACCCTTCCGTTTTTTGAGAACTCCCCAACCCCAATACTGCGGGTGCCCCATCCATCCTGCGTTCTTTGCGGGATGGGTGGGACGGCAAACCGCCCGGATTCGAAATCGCTCCCAGGAAGCGCTGCAGCGTTCGGGACTGAGGTAATACCTGATTTGCCATCATCCACCCTGACTCACTCCCCGCCGTGAACCTGCCGATGCACGGCGAATCCGGATGGCAAAGCTGCCTCAAGATTGATTTGTTCTCCGGTGATGGGGTGCTCGAATTTCAGAAATTGGGCGTGCAGAAAATATCCTCCATCGCCGGGGAGGCCGGGGAGTTTTTCAAGAGGCTGACCGTTAACGCCGTATAGAGGATCGCCAACCAGGGGATGCCCGATGGATGCCAGATGGATTCTGATTTGATGAGAGCGGCCCGAATAGAGGCGTACCTCAAATGTTGAGGTGCCCGCGTTTGTAGTGTTGCTTGCGCTGCGTGAGATCACCTTTGCCTGTGACCTTGACGGCTTACCACTTGGGTTGGCGGCCCAAACGAAACCCAGGCGCGGGTGCGGTACCAGGCCGATAGGTGTGAGGATTTCGTAGACGTCCTGCTCTGCAACGTTTTGAGCCAGCGCCCGGTAGATTTTTTGAATATTGGGCGTATTCCAGTTTGCGGTTAGATTCGAGGCCGCTTGCGGTGTTTTGGCGAAGAGGACGATGCCGCTGGTGCCTCGGCCCAACCGGTGGACAGGGTTTGTGTTGGGGAATTGCCTTTGCACCAGGCGCAGGAGCGTGTTTTCCATGAAGCCGCCGCCGGGAAGGGTGGGCAGCCCGCTGGGTTTGTTCACGGCCAACAGATAGGGATCATCCAACAGGACTTCGAAGTGCTGAGGTGCGTCTGGTTCGATCCAGGCAGGACGGTTCCAGACAAGCGTTTGGCCTGAAGTGACCGATTCGCTTCCGGTGGCGGTAACGCCGTTCACGGTGACTTCGCCGCTATTCAGTTTTTGCTGCCAGGCTTGTGCGGTTGAGTGGGGGTAAAGGCTTGCCAGGTGGGAGAGCAGGGTCTGTCCATCGTATTTGCTGCCGATGATTGTGATGTAGGCATAGCCCCGATTGAGCATACAGTTTGAGTGTAAGCTAGGGCATCTCTGATTAAGTCGATGTTTTGAAAGGGCACGGCTTCAGCACGTGGTTGAAAATCAACGAGCGCTTTACAGGCCGCGGAATAACTTAATGTTCGAGAGAAACTGGCGAGCTTTGTATCAGGGCACGACTTTAGAGCTTATCCGTAAATAGAAACGGTCTTTCTCCAACAGATGAGGGCGGCGGCAAGGGATAGGAGCCCGTTGTAGCTGGCCTGGGTTTTCTCGAAGCTGACCAGTAGTTTGCGGAAGCGGTTGAACCAGGAGTGCGT
>CAIKND010000026.1 GCA_903828675.1 uncultured Acidobacteriaceae bacterium | reverse complement strand
TGGACGACCAGGTGGATGGCGCTGGTGATCTGCTGTTTGATGGCCTTGTCAGGCAGATTCGTAGACCCCATCAGCACCATGCTTTCGAGCCGTGTTATTGCGTCCCTGGGGGAGTTGGCATGAATAGTTGCGAGCGACCCGTCATGGCCGGTGTTCATGGCCTGGAGAAGGTCCATCGCTTCTTCACCGCGCACCTCGCCCAGCACAATTCGATCAGGACGCATGCGCAGAGCATTTATGACCAGCTGCCGCTGCAGGACTTCGCCCCTCCCTTCGACGTTGGCCGGACGGCATTCCAGCCGGACTACATGCTCCTGTTGCAGCTGGAGCTCGGCTGAGTCTTCAATCGTGATGATGCGTTCCCGCGATCCGATGAAGCGCGAGAGAATGTTCAACAGCGTGGTTTTTCCGGCGCCGGTGCCACCCGAGATGAGCAGGCAGAGTTTGGCCTTCACTGCCGCGACAAGGAACTCAAGCATTTCCGGTGTGATGCTCTTGTTGGCAACAAGAGTCTCCGCCGTCAACGGATGTGTGCCGAACTTGCGGATGCTGACGATCGGGCCATCAATGGCCAGCGGGGGAATGACCACATTGACGCGCGAGCCGTTCGACAAACGCGCGTCGACCATCGGGGACGATTCATCGACATGGCGGCCGACAGCAGAGACAATCCTGTCGATGATGTGCATGAGGTGTTCCTTGCTATGGAACCGGGCATTAGTTCTCTCGATCAAGCCCTTCCGCTCTACGTAGACCGTGGCGTGAGTATTGACGAGAATGTCGTCCACGGTGTCGTCGTCGATCAGCGGCTGTAACGGGCCGTACCCATAAACCTGATCAAGAATCTGCTCGGCGAGCTGGTCGCGTTCGACACCGCTATATGGCATACGATGGCGCGTAATGATGTTATTGATGGCCAGGCGCAACTCATGCTTATCCTCGGTGCGGGGCTGGCCAAGCCGCTCAGGACGGATGAGGGACAGAAGCTCTTCATGAATGAGCTGCATGTCCTTGGCGGGGAAATGGCGGCTTTCCGGCCGGGATGTTGGCTCTACACGCAAGGGCGCGGCGGAAAACTCAATTGGCACGTCGACAATCGGGACCGAGCGGTCTATTCCTGTGCGGTCGTCTGACAACAGCATCATGTGCTACCTTTGTCTTCCAAAAAGTGAAAATGAGTTTTTGCGGGGAACAGACACTGCCTGTTCATCGATGAGCGCTAGTACAGCCTTCAGACCGGTGTAGAACCCACGTACCTGCTGAGGAACTTGAATGCCGGCATTGATAGCGGAAGAGATTGGTTCCGAGAGGTCAGGGATGCTGGCGGCGATCGGAAGGCTAGTAGCGTTCAGGAACATGTCGGGCGTCAGCACGCTGCCACGTTCCACACGGGTAATGACGAGCCTCTGCCGGTCCGGGTTTCGGCCCAGCAAATCCACGTATCTGGCCATATCGCGCATCGAGCCAATGTCGAGTGAGGCGATCAGGAACACATGTTCGGCACGTTGCGCGAGTATGGCGGTTTCCGGCAGCCCAGGGTCGGCATCGACGAGTATGAGGTCGTGTTCTGCGCGGAGCAGCGCCAGGACCTTGTCAATCACTTCAACGGTCGGATTCGGACGGAAGTGTTGTCTTCTCATCGACTCCGAAAGCGCATTACAGTTATCCGGCGAGCACAACACAGAGAGGGACGCCGACTGCGGGACAAGCATAGTGCGCAGTAGCGCGCCGTCGAGCCGGTGAATGTTGTCCAGAATGTCGCCGAACGAATAGCCGGGATTTGCCAAGTTGAGGTAAACCGCAACGTGCCCGAGTTGACGCTTGAGGTCGACCAGTAAAGTGTTTCTTTTACGCGTGCCCGCGAGCGCAAGCGCGGCATGAACGGCCAGAGTTGTGGCACCCACGCCTCCCCGTACGCCTATGAAAACCACTAGCTGGCCATTCCGGCTGGGTTCGCTTTCCGCACTGGCAATACGACGCAGGACGTTGCTCAATGTCGACTCCAGTTGAGCATCTGTCGCAGGCCAGCGCAGGAATTCCTGACATCCGGCGCGCATGGTGCGCAGCAGAGTGTCGGCATCGGAAGCTCCGGAAACGGCGACCGGCCATACCCGCGGGATCACATTGGAGCTTAGTTTCTCAGCCGTTTCAATCGCTTGTTTAGGATCAGCAGCAAAGTCGACGAACGCAATGCAGGGCGCATCCTGGGGCAATTGCGCCAGATCGACGCGGCTGCCGTTGGCAAGGTACTGATGAATCTTGGCGACACCGAGCCCCTGAGGACCGGCAACGCGTTCAAGCAGCGCAATCAACTCCGGATTGGCGCGAACTGCAAGCAGCAGTGGACGATTCGACATCTCTACTTCTTCCCATTGAACGACTTATCGAATGAGGGGTTGGTCATGTACGGAACTACGGGTGCGGGCGCCCCAGGCGCGGCATCATCCGGGTGACTGACCTCGTCGATGATGTGTGGGGTTACTATGACGAGCAATTCGCTTGTGGAATGGCGCAGATTCTTCGAGCGGAAGAGCATCCCGAGGATTGGGATCGATGCAAACCCAGGCATCTGCTCGAACTGGTCGGTGATGCGACGGTCGAGTAACCCGGTCAAAGCAAACGTCTGTCCATCCCGCAGTTCAATGTCCGTCTCGGCTCGCCGCGTGCTGATGGCTGGGATAGTGTAGCCGTCGATTTCGACCGCGTTTGTGTAGTCGAGCGCAGAGACCTCCGGAGCCACATGCAGCCGGATGGTGCCATCATCTAGGACCACGGGCAAGAAATTGAGGCTCACCCCGTAGGGCATGAACTGAACAGATACGGATACCTGCCCGCTCATGCCTCCTTGCACCATCGGGAAGGGAAATTCACCTCCGGCCAAGAATGTGCCTGTATGGCCGGAAAGCGCCGTAATCGTAGGTTCAGCAAGTATCTCGAGAACTTGCTTCGATGCCATGTCCTGAATAGCCGCACCTATGTTCAGGTTCTGGTTGTAAAGAAGCAGGTTGAGCGGAGTGTTGACCGTTTCGCTAATGGCGGAACTCGACGTGCTGATGGTAGGGGCCTGAAACGCTTGAAATTGTCCCGTGCTGGTCATGCCGATTGTCTGGCCCATGGAAAGCAGGCTGAAGCCCATCTGGGCGGATTTGGTGCGATCAACCTCGGCAAACTTCACTGACAGACGCACCTGGCGCAAGTGCGGTGGAGCAATGCGCAGCGAATTGGCAACAGTTTTGCCGAAGCCGGCCGCCAGTTTCGTTGCCAGAGTGAATTCTTCTTTGGAAGTGACGTACCCGTGAAGAATGATGTCGCCCTGGTCGGCGGTCACGAGAATCTTGTCCATCGGGAACTGGTTCTCGTACGCCTCCTGGAGCCTCGCAACGTCCACATCGACGACAACGCTGTATGCGGTGTTGGCACCCTTGTCATCCCAAAGCACAATCGTTGCGATGCCGGGTACGAGGCCACTCACGACAACCTGACGAGGAGTGGCAGCGTAGGATTCGAGCACCGCAGGATTGTCGACGTAAACCCGCAACACAGGCGCTTGCGCATCGAAGAACAGCGAGTGGCCCACCATGACATGCAGGGTTTGGCCTACGCTTCCGGGAACGACGGGAACCGTAGGGGACTCCACGCGAATGGACTGGTCGGACGGAACCTGCTGTGCATAGCAGGCTGAGACGGCCAGTGCTCCTATGAATATGGCGCTCTTGAAAAACAGGGCTTGGAGGCTCACTTTGAGTTCCCTCCTGAGGGGGAAGGTTGAGAAGCCTCCCCAACTGGAATGTTGTTGTGATATGTCTGCGTATAGCTCTTCGAGCCAGTCACGATTTCGAGATGCTCAACCGGGGGTTCTACGGACGTTGGGGCGAAACTCCTTGGAACAGAAGCCCACGAGTGGGGCGTAGGCCCTCCTATCAGGTCTGAGAGGTAGGTGGCCTTGCGTATAGCGATTCCGCGGTCACCGCTGTTTCGCAGGGCAAGATGGACGATGCCCTTCTGTTGAGCCAGCGCGACTTTGCGTGCGTCGTCCGGTGTAACGAGGAGGGTCACGACGGATACAGTTGTCGGCTTACCGGAAGGATCAGGGACCATCTGCTTACCGGTTGCCAGCACCGCTATGTCTTCCAGCACCACGATCGTCCGGTCTCTGCCGAAATCTCGCGCCACCGGCACCATAATGGCACCCGCTGCGCCGCTCTTGATGGTCATCAACACGTCTACTTGGGAGCCGGGGAAGAGGAAGCCGCCAAAATCGGCAACCTCGTCGGTCTGGATTGCGATCGCGCGCATGCCATCGGGGATTTTTTGGGGAAGACCAAGGGCAGAATCTGGCGCGGCCAAAAGCGCCTCGGTCACTACCATGCCGCCGGCAATAGGAAAGGATGCAAGCCGTCCCACCGCTTTCTCCGGCGATACGATCGCGCCATCTACCGGCAGTGAACTGGCCCAGTCGACCGTGGTCAGCATATCGGCAGTGAGGCGCTCTCCGGCGGCAATATTGCGTGTCGCTGCAACATAGTGCCACTGGTGAGATATCCGGGCGGCATTCATTCTTCCCCTCTGCATTTTCTGGTAGACAATACAAACAAACAACCCGGCAATGGCCAGAGAGAGCAGCGCTCCAATGAGAAGCTTGCGAATGTTGTTCACTTGAGACCTCGTGCTATTACAAGAACGGCCATACTGCCTACCGCAATGGCGGTACCGTAAGGCATCGTGAGGGCATCAGGGCCATCCAGACTCAGTTCTGGGTGCGGGGTGATACCACCGTGGAAGTGGTGCATCAGGATGAGAAAGACGTTCGTGAGCCGCTTTCCAAGCTGACGCTTCCAGAGGATGATGCCCAGAGCGATCAGGCCGCCGGCCAACGCGGTGCAGAACATCTCCAAGAACACATGGTTCATCGCAGCAAAGGCGGCAACGGCCGTCATCAACTTCACATCGCCGCCGCCCATTGCGTGGAGGCGGTAGAAGATCGCCATAAGGAAAAACGTGATCATAGCGGCGGCCAAGGCGGAGAGCAGGTCGCGCCATCCACCGAGTACGCCACGCAGGACAATGCCACAAGCGGCGGAGGAGTATGTGAAGTAGTTGGGAATGCGATGTGAGGAACGCAGATCGAAGACCCCACCCGCTACCCCAACAATCGCCGCAAGCGCAAGGCAAACGTCGTCTGGCCGATAATCCATACAAGCACTATGGCCAAGACGAGGGCTAGATGGAAGTCTAGGAAAACAAAAAATGAAGCTTGTTGAATTTATTTTGTGGAAGCCAGTTGAACGTGGAGAAGTACGGTAATCCGCTTGCCATGTCAGGATAGATTGGCTGAGCCGCAACGCGAAGTGGCCGTCTGCCGCGCTTGGCAGACCGGCTGCGCAGAGACAGGAATTGTTCGTTAGTGCAACGCGGCCAAGGTCTCCCCTGGTTACACCGCAGACGTCAGTGTGCTGCCTACCGTTGTGAATGAGCTGGCAATATGGTTCGCTAGCGCTTTCATTGTTGCGACCGGCCCCAAGCCGAGCAAGGCGAGAATCAGAGAGTACTCGACCAGATCTTGTCCATTGGTGTCACGATGAAGTCTCTTGAAAGTGCTAATCATGAAATCATCCCTTTCTCGGCCCACTCTAGTGAGCGCGGCCTCACAGCCCCCGTTGGTTAAACCGAGGACGTCAACGTGCTGCCCACCGTTGTGAATGAGTTGGCAATATAGTTCGCCAGTGTTTTCATCGTTGCGACCGGCCCCAGGCAAAACAAAGCGAGAAGCAAAGCGTACTCGACCAGGTCCTGGCCGTTGGCATCGCGGTAAAGTCTCTTGAAGGTGTCAACCATGGGATCATTCCTTTCCCCGCCTTGTGCGAATGGGTGCAGCGGAGAAGAGCTCTCGGTTGTGTGGCATTTTCCGTTTCGCCTGGAGAATTCAGACTATTGTCAAGCGCCCGAAAACGTTCTGAAACGACAGGCAGGCCGCAGCTCCTGGAACGCTGCGGCCGTTCCGGTTGAAAGTTGGGCGCGATGGAATGAAGGCTACACCGACGATACGAGGGTGGAACCTACGGTGGTGAATGCGTTGGAGATGTAGTTCGAGAGCGTCTTCATGGCCGTAACGGAGCCAAGGCCAATCAGAGCAGCCACGAGGGCGTACTCGACCAGGTCCTGGCCGTTTTCGTCGCGGTGAAGCGAGTGCAGTAGGGTTCTCATTCAGGTTAAGCTCCTTGCAAATGTCGAAAGGTGTGATGGTCCCCTCCGCACGAGTAGCCTAAGAAAATCAAAATCAAAAAGGCAAGTCTACGTTCAGACTTTTTCCCGAG
>CAIKND010000025.1 GCA_903828675.1 uncultured Acidobacteriaceae bacterium | reverse complement strand
GGGCCGGGTCGTCCTGCCCCTCGACCATGGCCTCCAGCATCAGCCGTCCGGACACACCCACCACGTTGGTGGCCACAGAACCCAACTTCACGTTGGCGTCTTCAAGCAACTTCTGAATGCGATTGCGGATGCGAGTGGACTGCAGTTAAAATGGAGGCTAAGCTTTTTACAATCAGCAACGTGAAAATCAAGCGCATTTTTGTTGTTTTTGGGTGCGGGGTTGCCTCATGCTGACTGCAATTGGTTCTTTCGGGATGGAAAAGCACGAGGATTAGCTGGTTGCTGTCCCAACCTTGCGCAAGAAAAGACGCGCAAGGATGGGATACGGAGCTTTCACCGTGAGCCGGAGGATTAGTTGCGAGCCGGACGGCTCTGAGGTTCCTGTAGTTGAAGTTGCATCTAAGCTATCTGAATACATAAACGTGAAGCCAGGAAGCATTTTTACTATTTCTATACGCAGCGACGTCTCATAAGGGGCTGCAAATGCGCAAAGCGGCAAGCATCCAACCAAGCCGCGCTCACTGGCCATCCACCTTTCATAATTTCCCCTAATCAATTTTCTCCGATATCGGTCCTCCGGCTGCAAGCTTGTTCAGGCAACAGGAGACTCCGCCATGGACAGTGGCTATTATGCGGCGATGACCGGACTGGTGGCGCGGACACAGGCCCTGGATACGGCCGCCGCCAATCTTGCCAACGCGCAGACGCCTGGATACCGCGCCGAGCGCGAGTATTTCCGCTCCGCGCTGTTGGGCCCCGATTCCGGGAACTCGCAACTGGGACGAACGGTAAACAACTACGGTCTTCTGGGCGGCGACCGGCTGAACCTGGCGCAGGGCTCGCTGCAGACAACCGGCAATCCTCTCGATCTGGCCATCGAGGGTGAGGGATTCTTCAAGGTTCAAACCTCGAACGGCCTCCGCTATACGCGCGACGGCAGCTTCCACCGCGCCCAGAACGGGCAACTGGTGACGACAGCCGGCGAACCGGTGCTCTCGACCACGGGCCAGCCGATTCCCATTCCTCCGGGCGAGGTGACGGTGGGCGCCGATGGCGTGGTATCGGTAGCCGGCGGCACGGTGGCCTCGGTGGGGGTCTTTACATTTCCGGTGGGTACGGAGCTGACCCCCGAGGGAGCCAACCGCTATGTTGCGCCCAACGGAGCTATCGCAACGCTCAGCAGGGACGCGGCAATCCACCAGGGGACCCTGGAATCCGCGAATCAGGACGTGATTCAGGGCTCGCTGGACCTGATCGTCATGCAGCGCCAGGCGGAGATGATGCAGAAGGCACTCACCGTGTTTCATACCGAGTTCAACAAGTTCGCGACCGAGGACCTGCCCAGGGTGTAGGGCGGTTCTCTGGACTGGAATGAGGAAGAAAAGATGATTCGAGCTTTGTATACGGCCGCCAGCGGCATGAGCGCGCAACAGATGAACCTGGACACAATCGCCAACAATCTGGCCAACTCCTCGACAACCGGGTTTCGCCAGTTGCGGCTTCAGTTCCAGGACATGGTCTACCAGAACCTGGTGACGCCGGGCGCAGCGCAGAGCCAGAACACGGTATCGGCCGGACTGCAGATCGGACTGGGCACCAAATCGGCGGCTACCGAGGTCATCATGACCCAGGGGTCGTTGAACCAGACTTCGAATCCGCTGGATGCCGCCATCGAAGGCACAGGATTCTTCCAGGTGCAGCGGCCCGACGGGACCATCGCCTACACGCGCGCCGGCCAGTTCCACCTGAACAACCAGGGCACGATCGTGACCACCGATGGCGATCCTGTGATTCCCACCATCACGATTCCATCGAATGCGACGGCGGTCACCATCACGCAGTATGGGGTGGTGAATGCAACCCTGGCCGGGCAGCAAAACCCTTCGCAACTGGGCCAGTTGCAACTGGCGACCTTCCCTAATGCGGGCGGCCTGGAAAGCATGGGAGCGAATTTGCTGAAGGCAACGCTCAGCTCCGGCGATGCGGTGCTGGGCAATCCCGGCGGAACGGAAGGCATGGGAACGCTGCAGCAGGGATATCTCGAAAACTCGAATGTGGACGTCGTCACCGAGTTCGTGCAGATGGTGCTGGCGCAGCGCGCCTACGAATCGAATTCAAAAGTCATCAAAGCGGCCGACGACATGTACACGCAAGTCAACAACATGACCAGGTAGAGCGCCTGGGCTGGATCGACAGACAGGCAGGCGGCGGGATAGAGGATGAAGACAAGACTGACGCGGGGAGCGGGAATTGCGGTTCTGGGTGCGGCATGGGTGCTTTCGGCCATGAGCCAGACGGCGGGCGGGGGCGGTGTGGTCCGAGAGATCGACGATCCGCACTCCGGCCAGCGCTGGCTGCTGATGCGCGATGACGGCCATCCGGGCGGCCCAGGATGCATGATTCTGACCGCTGGCGAGGGATCTGCGGGGCGGGAACTCGAGGCAGGGAGCTTGCAACCGGCGGGCACACAGGCAAAGGACAGGGCGCCGGCGATGCCGGTGATTCACACCGGAGACAGGCTGATTGTCGAGGAGAGCACGGCGGTGGTCGAGGCACGTCTGGAAGGGGTTGCCATGGGACCGGCGGCAATCGGATCTGCCGTGAATGTGCGACTGAAGATTGGCGGCAATGTAGTGCGCGCCGTGGCCCTGGGGCCAGGCCGGGCGGCCTTTGCACCTCGAAGGGGAGTACGGCCATGAAATGGAAATTACCTTGGGTGGTTCTGATGTGTGTGTGCGCTACGCTGGCAGGATCGTTGCCGGCAGACGCGACAGCGAAGAAGCCCAAGCCGGGCGATACGGTGAGGGCAACTCCGCCGGAGGCGGCTCTGCGCGCCTACATTGAGCGGGTGCGCGCGCAGCAGGCCGCGGAGGTGAGAACGGCGGGGTCGATCTGGAGTCCGGAGGGGCGGCTGGTTCGGCTGGGCACAGACGCGAAGGCGGCACGTCTGCACGATGTTGTCTCGATTGTGGTGATAGAGAGTCTGGCCGCCTCGACTGACGGGCAGGTGAAGAACTCCCGGTCGTCGAATGCCAAATCCGGCTTGACTTCGATCTTTGGGGCTCTGAAGGCCGCGAACAATCTTCAGAACCTGGTGGGCATGAATGCGGCTTCAGGGCTGACGGCACAAGGGCAAAGCACGACCAACTCGAGCCTGGCGACAACCTTTGGGGCCGAGGTGGTGGATGTACTGCCGAACGGGATGCTGGTGGTGCAGGCGACCCGACAACTGACCTTTTCGCAGCAGACGCAACTGATCAAGCTGCGCGGACTGGTTCGCCCGGAAGATGTCAGCGCGCAGAACCAGGTGCTGTCGACGGCCATGACCGATCTGGAGCTTGAGGTGACAGGGAAGGGCATTGTCAACGATTCGACCTACAGGCAAAACCCGCTGGTGCGCCTGCTTGAAAAGCTGGTGGTGTTTTAAGGGCAGGGAACAGGGATTAGGGAATAGGGGTTGCGCATGACGAGGGAGAAAACGGCGGTCGAGGAGAAGAGTACCCCCGGCTGGCGGTGGGTTGGGCTGGTTCTGGCGTTAGCCATGGCAGCTACGGCAGCCCGGGCCGAGGCATCGGGGCAACTGGCGAGGATCAAGGATGTGGCAACGATTGAGGGGATTCGCGACAACCAACTGATCGGCTATGGGCTGGTGGTGGGGTTGCGTGGAACCGGGGACAGTTCCCAGACGGTGTTTCCGGCGCAGACCCTGGTTTCGGCCCTGGAGCGCATGGGCATCACGGTACCTCAGACGGGATCGAACAGCGCCAGCAATATGCAGGTGAAAAACATGGCTGGAGTCTTCGTGGTGGCAACGCTGCCGCCCTTCAGCCAGCCCGGCTCGAAGATGGACGTCACTGTGTCGTCGGCCGGCGATGCCCGGTCGCTCGAAGGGGGAATCCTGCTGATGACTCCGCTCTATGGACCCGATGGACAGATCTTTGCGCAGGCCCAGGGAGCGCTGGTATTGGGCGGCTATATGGCGGCGGCCGGGGGCAACAGCCGCCAGGTGAACCATCCAACCACGGCGCGCATTCCGGGCGGTGCTCTGGTGGAGAGGCCGGTTCCTTTTGATCTGAAACAGATGCACATGGTGACGGTGGTGCTGAACGACGCTGATTTTCATACCGCCGAGCGGATGGCCGCGGCAATCGACCGGGAGTTGGGCTCGCCGCGGGCGCACGCCGCGGACAGCCGCCGGGTGGAGATCGCGGCAAAGCCTGATGAGGACATGCCGGCGCTGCTCGACAAGATCGAGTCGGTTGAGGTGTCGGTCTATCCAAGGGCCCGCGTGGTGGTGAACGAGCGCACCGGAACCGTGGTGATCGGAGGCACGGTGCGCCTGCAGCCGGTTTCAATTTTGCATGGCGGGCTGAGCGTGAATGTGACTACCGAGACCAGAGTGTCGCAGCCCAACGCACTCTCATCGGGGACGACGCAGGTGGTGCAGCAGACCACCGTGCAGGCTCAGGACAAGCCGGTCAACCGGATCGATCTGAAAGAAGGAGCGACGGTGGAGGATTTGGTCCAGGAATTGCAAAGGACAGGGGCGGGAGCCCGGGACGTGATCTCGATCCTGCAGGCGATGAAAGCGGCAGGAGCACTGGAAGCTGATCTGGAGGTCCTCTAATGAACGCAATTGCGGGAAGATTGGCCTCTGCGGGCACAGGAACAAGTGCAACACCGCAGCCGCGCCTGGTGCGGGCGGCGCACGAGTTTGAGGCACAGATGATGAAAGAGCTGCTGAAGCCCATTACCGGTGAGAATTCGCTAACCGGAGAGGACGAGGATGCGGGAGGAGACGCGGGTGCGGGCGGGGCGATGGGTGAATTCGCCTCTGAGGCTCTGGGCCAGGCGTTGAGCCAGCAGGGTGGCTTTGGGATGGCCGACCGAATTGTTCGGGATCTCTCCCATTCCGGTAACGGGATCTCAACCGGGAAGGTAACCAGTAATCAGCACGGCGATACCGCGATGAGAGCATCTAAATGACTACAGTGATTAGCAGGGATGCCGATAGACGCAATAAGGAGCAAAGTTTATGGATATTCGGAACAGTCTTGATGGATTGAGGTCGCTGCTGGGGGTGAATGTGGCAGCTCCGGCTGCGGGCAGCACGAAGGGTAGTTCGGCGGCAGCCAGCGGAAGCGCGCTGGGAAGTGACCGGGCTACTTTGAGCAGTGCCGGCAGCGAGGTATCGCTGACGGCGGCCGAAGACGGAGTGCGCACGGATAAGGTAGTTGCCGTGCAGGCTGCTCTCGCGGCAGGAACCTACAATGTGCCCGCATCGGCGGTGGCGTCCAAGCTGGTGGATTCAATGCTGAGCGGGCAGCGGTAATCGCGTGAATTAGCCTACGGGACTGGACAACCGGAACTGGATAAGTAGAGACGCCTTTGAGGCGGAGACTGGTTGACTGTGCCGCACAGGGTTCAGCGGCGGTCGTCCAGAAACTTGGGAAGGGATGCGGGGAATGCAGGGATTGGGCGTGCGCCAGGAGCATCCGAAGTTGAAGGAACTGGTGTTGGAGGCATCCCGGGCGCTTGCTCGTCTGGATGCGGACCGGCTGGAGGAGCTTGCGCTCTCGTGCCAGGCACTGAACAGGGACTTGGCGGAATCGAATCCGGAACGGCAAAGGGCGCTGGCGCAAGAGGCCCGCGAGGCGGACGGAGATATGGCCGTGTTTGCCCGGGTGCTGGAGGTGACACGAGCCAATCTGAACGTGATGAATCGCTTGCGGGAATTGCGCGCGGGCCGTCTGGAATACGACGAGCGGCAGGCGCGGGGATGGACGGAGAGCCGGCATGGGGACAATTAGCTCCGCATTCAGCATCATGTCGCAGGCCTTGCAGGCCGATCAGGCTGCATTGAACGTTGTGGCCAACAATGTGGCCAACGCCAGTACGCCCGGTTATACGGAGGAGACGCCCAACTGGCAGGAGAATCAGCCGATTGTAATCAACGGAGTCTCCTATGGGACGGGTGCGACGGAGAGCGGGGCGACTTCAATCCGGGACCATGTGCTTTTGGAGCGGCTGAATCAGCAGCAGCAACTGGCATCGGCCTCGGGCTCGCGGCTGGCGGCGCTGAATACTGTGCAGGCGCTCTTCACGCCGGATTCGGGCTCGACCAGTTCGCAAGCCGGAGACATCGGCAGCGGTATCACGAGTTTCTTCAGTTCTTTCTCGTCGATTGAAGCCAATCCAACCAATAGTTCACTACGCCAGCAAGTGCTTTCGTCGGCAACCACGCTGGCAGGCGATCTTTCCAATGCCGCAGCCAGCCTTAACTCGCAACGGTCTGCTTTGGACCAGGATGCGGCCGGCGTGACCAGCCAGGTAAATGCACTGACGAGTTCGATTGCCGCGCTGAACCAGCAGATACAGTCAACTTCGCCTGGCGCCGATGCCGGTACTCTTGAGGACCAGCGGCAACAGGATCTGAGCCAGCTTTCGAAACTGATCGGGATCAACCAGATATCGACGGAGAACAACGGGCTTTCGATCACCACGACCTCCGGTCAGTTGCTGGTTTCGGAGGGTTCCAATTTTCAACTGGCCACGGGAATGGTGGGCGGAGTCTCGCATTTTTTTGTGGGAACGTTGGATGTGACCTCGCAACTGGCCAGCGGGGGTGGGCAACTGGGCGGCTATCTGACGGCGCGCGATGAAGACATACCAAGCGTTCTGAACTCGCTTGACCAACTGGCTTACAGCATTTCCACGCAGGTGAATACGCTGAACAACGCGGGGACCGATATGGCTGGCGATAACGGCAACGCGGGCAATATCTTCTCCGCGCCCGCTCAGGTTGCGGGCGCTGCCTTGTCGATAAGCGTGGTGATGACGGACCCGAACCACATTGCCGCAGCCGGGCTAGGGCAGGGGACGGGCGACAACT
This sequence comes from uncultured Acidobacteriaceae bacterium, assembly GCA_903828675.1. GTDB lineage: Bacteria > Acidobacteriota > Terriglobia > Terriglobales > Acidobacteriaceae > Telmatobacter. The sequence continues at coordinate 31,459 of CAIKND010000025.1, read as the reverse complement.
CCAATGCAACTGCGATGGCGAGTCTGGCCAAGCAGTTGATTGTCAACGGCCAATCTCCGTCCAATTACTATTCGAAGTTTGTAACCACGCTGGGTTCGACGGTCTCTGGAGTTGAGACAGAGAATACGGCGCAGACCGCCTCAGTGACGCAGTTGCAGACCCAGAACGATTCGCTCTCAGCCGTGAATCTGAACAACGAAGCCTCTTCATTGACGACTCTGGAGCGCACCTATCAAGCCGCATCCCAGGTATTTGCGATGCTCAATACGATTATGGCTTCGGTATTGAACATGGGAGAGCAAACAACCGTTTCTTAAGGCGCCTGAAGGAACGGACGCGCAGGCCGGTTTCTGTAAGGGCATTCAGTCTGGAGGAGTAAAGCGATGCGGGTGGATCCGAATTTTGTTTCAAATCTGGCGGGTTCGCTCAACCAGACTCAGGCGACCTTGCAGCAGTTGACCGCGCAGCTATCGAGCGGCGTGCGCGTGACTTCTCTGAGTCAGGACCCACTGGCATCCGGGCAGAATGTGCTGCTTTTGAATCAGATTCAGCAGGATGATACTTTTACGCAAAGTTCGAGCATGGTGAAGGGGCAGTTGCAGGTGGCTGATTCGGCGCTGGGCAGCGTGGTGGGCCAGCTTACACAGGCCATTGCGCTGGCTACGAGCGCCAATAACGGTACGATGAACTCCAGCAATCTGAAGTCGATTGCGAATCAGATCTCCGGCATTCTGGACGAAGTGCAGTCGCTGGCCAACACCAGTTATCAGGGGCAATATATCTTTGCGGGAGGGCAGACGTCCTCGGCCCCCTTTTCGACTTCAACGGGCACCTCTCCAGCCGTGACCAGCTACAACGGCGACGAAAATATCAACTATCTTGAAATGCCCAACGGGGAGAAGATTCAGCTGAATCTGCCTGGCGACCAGATATTCTCCGGCAGCGGAGCGAACAATGTGTTTGCCGCGCTGAATAACCTGGTTGCGGACTATTCCAGCGGCACGATCAACACTACGCAGGCGGTGAGCGACACGCAGGCATTGAGTACAGCGCTGAACTTTGTATCCCAGCAGCGCGTGAGTCTCGACAACTCGATCACCCATCTGACTGCGGCATCCGACGCCGCGACCAATGAACAGACGCAGTTGACGGCCGCACAGACCAACCTGATGCAGGCCGACGTGGCTCATCTCTCCACGCAACTGGCTTTGGCGGAGTCGCAGCAAACGGCACTGGAGTCAGTGATCGCACAGCTTGGATCGGCATCAAACAGCCTATTCAGCAAGCTGTAAGACGCACTTTGCAAATCGCGTGCGAACGGACAGGTATGCCGGCAGTCTATACTTTATTTAAAAGGAAATTCCTTGCTCGCTCCACTCCGTTTTATTTGGAATGCTACTCGCGGCCATCGCCTGACACCGTGGCGGAGCGAGTATGTGCGCTGGCGGGTAGAGACTTATTCCGGCATGCGTGCGGAAACATTGACTTTGAAAAGCATACTTAGCTTTGCCTGGGCCTCGCGCTGGGAATTGTTGAGTTATCTGGCCTGGACCGGCCGCATGGAACGCGAGACGCGCAAGTGAGCAGGTTTCAGGGTTAGGTCAAGGGAAGTTACTTCGCCGATGAGCGTGGAGTGACAAGTATTGTCGAATCCCGGGTCTGCCTTATCCTGCACCTTGAGCTCGTGGAGTGATCAATGAAGCCTGACTACCCGCTTCGGAGTTCTCTTTCCTTATGAAATCAAACTTTTCCCGACTGGCACTCTGCGCTGTTGCCCTATGCCTGATGGAAGTCTCCAACGCCGGGGCGCAGCAGTTGCCGCCTATCGAAGCTCCGCAACCGCTGCCAGCAACGCACGCTGATACGCCCACTCTGCACATGACGACCACGGAGGTGCTGGTGCCGACGCTGGTGGAAAAGCATGGGGGCGGAATTCTCTATGGGCTCAAGCCGGGGGACTTTGTGCTTGAAGACAACGGGGTGCCGCAGACGATTCGGGTGCAGGAGGAGATGGACACGGCGCCAGTTTCACTGGTGGTGGCCGTAGAGCAGGGCGGCGTGAGCGTTCTCGAATTCGACAAGCTGGCGAAGCTGGGACCACTGCTCGATCTATTCCTCTCCGATCATCGCAGCCAGGCGGCCTTGGTAGGCTTCGACTCCGCGCCTCATTTGATTTGCGACTACTCCAAGTCGAGCGACACCGTGAACGGCGCACTGAAGCACCTGGAACCTGGAGACGGTGGTGCGGCGATTCTGGACACTGTGAGTTACGCCGTCGATCTGCTGGAGTCTCAACCGAAGGAGTATCGGCGCGTACTGCTGCTGATCAGCGAAGAGCGCGACCACGGAAGCAGGCACACCAAATCGGCGCAGTTGATTCAGAAGATCGGCGAGTCAGACGTGCTGGTGCTGAGCGTATCGTTTTCGCCGGTACGCGCCGAACTGCTGCATGACATCAAGGACAACGGCGACAACCGCACCATGAACATGATTTCAACGCTGGTGATGGCGGTGAAGGCCTTCAAGAAGAATGTGGCCAAAGAAGTAGCGGGGATGAGCGGCGGCGAGTACACAACCTTTACCGGCGACAAGCGGTTCCAGCAGCGGGTGGTGGATGCAGCCAGAGACGCTCGGAATCGCTATCTGATCACCTTCAGCCCCTCGAATCCCACGCCTGGTTTGCATACGATCCGGGTGAAGACGGCGCAGGACTACGGTGCGCGGATTGTGGCGCGGGCGAATTATTGGATGGCGCAGGAGCAGTAGAGTCGGCTTTCAGCTATCGGGCGTCAGCTTTCAGCTTCTTCCTCGGTGTTGAGGTACGTCATTAGGAGAGCAGATTGAGGTTCTCAGTGTCCCAGGTCTGAAAATCCAGACGTGGGACAAACGGCTGAGAAAGCCAATTGTGTCAGAACTGGCACGATTGGCCCACTAAACTGTCATTTGGTTCAGCGTTTGTGTGACGTAATATGCGCAATGACTATCGCGAAAAGCAATGAAGCCCCAAAAAATGGGTGATTGGTTATGATTAGAAGGTATGCGAGGATGTAAATATCTGATTTCATTGTAATAACTCCATATTTATGTTTGAAATGCGTTGACTTTATGCTTCATGTGTAGCTGCAGTTAATGTAAAGCAGTTTTCACCACAAGAGGTAAAGAGCCGCTTCAATAATAACAACAGCATTCTACGTATAAGTAAAGCAATATCTATAAGTTAGAGTTGATTCTCTGGGTCTGTTTGCCTTCAATGAGATAGATTTTGAGCTGTGAGACCTTCAGGCTCGACATATTGCCGCAAAATGTGTGGCATAATGTCCTCATGAGCCAATCCGCCGCCATTCCTGCCGTTTCTCCGCCTCCTTTCACCTTCGATTGGCGAGAGATTGAGCGCGGCCTTCCGCTCTCGACGCTGGAGGAGTTCTCCGCCTACTCCGGCATCGCCGTCAAGGATTTGCTGGAGGTGGTGATTCCCGCCCGGACGCTGAAGCATCGCCGCCAGAAGAAGGAGCCCTTCAGTGTGATCGAAGCGGACCGGCTGGCGCGCGTGGCGCGCATGTATGAACTGGCCGTGAAAGTCTACGGGGATCGCGAGGACGGCCGGAAGTGGCTGTGTGGCAGCAAACGCCGCTTTGACGGCAGGACCGCGCTGGCCATGTTGGATACACAGATTGGAGAACATGCCGTGGCAGAGGCTCTGATCCAGCTTGACGAGGGGATGTTCATCTAAATGAACAGCCGCGAGCACGATGCTTCATGACAACTCTTTGGCGCATCAGCGGCCATGTCGATTTGAGCGGCAAAGGCGGTCGCGGTTTCTCTGCGCGTTGGCATACTGCGGGGAGGTTAATTGTCTATCTGGCGGATTGTCCGGCGGGTGCGCTGCTGGAGCGGATTGTCCACATGACGGATATGTACGATGATGCGTTTCTTCCGCAGTTCTACCAATTGCTCAAGGTCGCTGTTCCCGATGATCTTGTCATCAAGCCGCTGAATACGATTGCTCTTACCGATTGGAGAGAGCATCCCGAATTTACGCGCGCCATTGGCGATGCCTGGCTGGCATCGCAGGAATCGGCGCTTGCGCGTGTTCCCTCCGTCATTGCGCCCCACACCTGGAACTACCTGCTGAATCCTGAGCACCCGGACGCGACAAAGATTGAAATAGCCGAAATCACTCGTGAACGATTCGACAATCGGCTGTTCCGTTTCGGAGTGCGCTGAATCAGGAGGGTTGGCATCTTGATTCCGATTGTCCGGCAGATGGCGCCCACCAGCGCATTCGTGGTAATCTTCCTTTAGACACTTAAGAGTGGACCTGAGAACACAAGAGGAGTACCTGACGCCGTGCTGGCGACTGCTAAGAAAACTACCCTAATTGAAAGCTTCCGCACCCACGATACGGACACCGGTTCACCGGAGGTCCAGATCGCGATTCTGAGTGCGCGTATCGCAGAACTGACCGAACACTTCAAGACCCACAAAAAGGATCACGCTTCCCGGCGTGGCCTGTTGCAACTGGTCAGCAAGCGACGCCGCCTTCTGGACTACCTGAAGACGCACGATACCGATCGCTATCGCGACGTGATCGGCAAACTCGGTATCCGCAAGTAATCAGAAAGCCAACTTTGACCCGGAAGCGCCCAGACCGGAAATTGGTCACGGCCCCGGTTCCATTTGGAACCTACGGCCATGGTGTACCTGGCGAACCCTACCCGCTGCCAGGGCAAGCGCACAGCTATCGTCTGTGTTCGGCCCTGGTACGCCGACTCGCACACAGGCCGGGAGAATCCGCTCCCCCGCGCACATCCCACTCTTTTGCGCGCGACCTGATGCCTGCCAACCTGTTCGTCAGCTCCACCACGCCGACCGGCGCCTTCCTTCCACAAGTTTCCCAAGCGAAAAAAATGAAACGAGGACTCTATGTCTACCAAGCATGAAGTAGCTGTCGAGCTTGCAGGCGGCAAGCGGTTGGTCTTTGAGACCGGGCGCATGGCCAAGCAAGCCTCAGGCGCCGCACTGGTAACCACGGGCGAAACAGTTGTTCTGGCCACAGCGGTGGCGTCTCCCGATCCCAGGGAAGGTATTGACTTTTTCCCCCTCACGGTGGATTACCGCGAATACACGTACGCTGGTGGACGCATCCCCGGCGGGTTTATCAAGCGCGAAGGCCGTCCCAGCGAAAAGGAAGTTTTGACCTGCCGGCAGATTGACCGCCCCATCCGCCCCTTGTTCCCCGATGGTTTCCGCAACGAGACCCAGGTGATTGCCCTGGTATTCTCCGCCGATAAGGAAAATGACCCTGATGTGGTTGGCATTAACGCCGCCGCCTGCGCCTTGGCGCTGTCAGACATCCCTTTCAGCGCGACCGTGGGCGCTGTGCGCGTAGGTCGCGTGGACGGCGAGTTCGTGATCAACCCCACCTATTCCGAGCGTGCCGCGACCACAATCAACATCATGGTTGTCGGCCACAAGGACGGCATTGTGATGATCGAGTCGGGCGCCAAGGAAGAGTCTGAAGAGACGATTCTTGCGGCCATCGAGTTTGGTCATACCGAGATCAAGAAGATTGTCGCGGCGATTGACGAGTTGGTTGCCCTGGCCGGCAAGCCGAAGCGTGCCTTTACCGCACCGGAGTTCGACGAAGCTTATTTTGCGGAACTCAAGGCCAAGATTGAAGTCAGGCTCAAGGACGCCCTGGACACCAAGGCGCATGCCAAGCTGGAAAGCCAGACGCTGGTCAAGAAAATCAAGGACGAGTTGGCCGCCGAGCTGGCCGCCGACGATCCGGCCGCCAAGAAGAAGCTTGCTCACTACTACGAGAAGCTGCGCGAGAGGATTTTCCGCGAGCAGGTAACGAAGGACCGCATTCGGCCTGACCGTCGCGAGTTCGATCAGATTCGCGAGATCACCATCGAGACCAGCGTTCTGCCGCGCACACACGGCTCGGCGCTGTTTACGCGCGGTGAGACACAGGCATTGGTAACAGCCACGCTGGGCACTGCCGACGAAGGCCAGCGCCTGGAAAGCTATGAAGGCGAAAAGAAGAAGCCCTTCATGCTGCACTACAACTTCCCGCCATTCTGCGTTGGCGAGACAGGCCGCATGGGCGGCACGGGACGGCGCGAGATTGGCCATGGAGCGCTGGCAGAGCGCGCCATTACCGCGGTACTTCCCAGCGCGGAAGAGTCGCCATATACGATCCGCATTGTCAGCGACATCCTGGAATCCAACGGCTCCTCATCGATGGCCACGGTTTGTGGAACCAGCCTGGCGCTGTTTGACTCCGGCATCGCGCTGAAGGGCGCAGTGGCGGGCGTGGCGATGGGCCTGGTGAAGGAAGGCGACGATTACGCCATCCTTACCGACATTGCCGGCGCTGAAGATCACTACGGCGATATGGACTTCAAGGTGGCCGGTACCCGCAAGGGCATCACCGCTTTGCAGATGGACATCAAGATCGGCGGCCTGACTCGCGAGATTCTCGCGCAGGCGATGGAACAGGCTCGCAAGGGCCGGTTGTTCCTGCTGGACAAGATGGACGCGGTGCTGGACGGACCGCGCACGGAGCGTTCGGCGTATGCGCCGCGCATTGAAACAGTCATGATCCCCACCGACAAGATTCGCGATTTGATCGGCAAGGGCGGCGCGACCATCCGCGGCATCATTGAGCAGACGGGCGCCAAGATCGACGTCGACGACACGGGCCGTGTGAACGTGGCTTCTTGCGATGCAGACGGTTTGAAGAGGGCGCTGGAAATGATCGGCAACCTGACCGCTGTTCCCGAGATTGGCAAGGTTTATCTGGGCAAGGTAGTTCGCCTGGCGGAGTTCGGCGCATTTGTCGAGCTTTTCCCCGGCACGGATGGCTTGCTGCACATTTCCGAGATCGCAGAGCACCGCGTGAAGGAAGTGAAGGACGAGCTGCGCGAGGGCGATCAGGTGATGGTCAAGGTACTGGCCATTGAAGGCAATCGCATCAAGCTTAGCCGCAAGGCACTGATCAAGGAACAAAAGGCCAAGCTGGTTCAGTCGGCGCCTGTTGCAGAGACCGAGGATGCGGAGACCGTCGCAGCCGAGGCACCTCAGGCAGCGGCTCCGGCCCGGCCTCGGAATGAGTTCGACGAGCGCCAGCCGAAGTCCAACCAGAGCACGATTCTTATCGAAGGCGGAGACGATTTCGACGAGGAAGCGGGCGAGGAATTCGACGAAGAGACTGAACCGAACTTCAACCGGGTAGATGGTGCCCCGGCTCCGGCCACACAAGCGGCCGGCGCAGGACGGCCTCCTGTGGCCAACAACAACAATCGCCGCCGCAGGCGTCGCCGTCCAGCCGGTAGTGGTGGCGGTCGCGGACCTGGCAGCGGTGGCGGCCCGGCCTAGACTTGGTGATCAGTAGCAAAAGGAAAGGCCCGGATGCTAAATCCGGGCCTTTCCTTTTGAGAAATCTCAGGGATTCGAGCGGGGTAGTCGGGGAACGAACAATAGGAGTAGAGGGCTTTTAACGCTGCACTGGACCGGGTTCAACAACCATCATGGAACTCTGCATGGATGTCCGCAACATCTCACCCAAACCTTGGGCACCGTGCTTGCTGTCGTACATCCGAAGATCCGCAGCGATGCAGAGGGCCTCCAAGTTGGAGGCATCTTCAGGGAAGACGGCGACGCCTACGCTGGCGCCAATGCGGACAGCGTGGTTGCCCAGATTGAGTGGCTCCTTGAGTAGTTGAATCAGAGATTGACTGACAAACTCGGCGTCCTCGCGGCTGGTAGGCCCCTCGAGAATTATGGAAAATTCGTCACCGCCGGTCCGCGCCACGGTGTCAGAGCGTCTAACGCGCCCGGAGAAGAGGTCCCCGACGCGACTCAGCAGCATATCGCCAACGTGGTGGCCAAGCGAGTCATTTACCTGTTTGAACCGGTCAAGGTCGACGAGCAGGAGGGCTACCTGCGATCCACTTCGGCTGGCACGCTCGAGAGTCTTGGCCAGGCGGTCCTCGAAAAGGCGACGGTTTGGCAATCCGGTCAACTCGTCATGGAGCGCGAGGTATTTATTGTGTTCAATCTGTTTTTCAAGCAGCAAGAGAATCATGCCCACGGCCACCACGTACTTGGGCAGATTCCATACCTCGCTTTCGAGGTGGAAACCGGGCAGGAATGCGCTTATTCCAGGTGCAATCACAAAGACCAAAGCCCAACTGAAGAAACCGGCGATAGTGATGAATGCCCCGGTGGTGGCTTGTCGGTAGGTATACCAGAAATGGATGCAGCAGCCTAAGTAGACGGTGAAAAGCACGGCGTTCAATGCGAGGTCGGGACCGTTGCCTGACCGGTGTTGAACGGCGAGGAGAAAGAGGGCCAGGGCACCATACAGCATGACAACTGCCCAGCGCATGGGGTGATTGAACTTGCGCAGGGAAAGTAGCGTGACGGCCAAGGGGGCGATGCCGATCAAAACCGCTGCCGGGGTGAGTGCCCTGGAAGCAACCGGAGTGATCGAGATCAGGCCAATGTAGAGAGTGTTTGTAGACAACAGCGCGGCGAGCGTCCAACCACTGGAGGGCAGAGTGCGGTATGGAACTGAAGCCCAAATGAAGAGCAAGCCTGCCCAAACCAAGGCAACTAGGCCGGTGAAGATAGCTATGGTTCCACCATTACCTCGGGTGGGTATAAACATGAAAGCAGCGAAATGCAGCGCAATCATGATCCAGCCTGTGAGCCAGAGTCTTGAAACAGGGGTCTGGTTTCGGCGTGCCACGGAAGCAAAGGCGCAAGCCAACAGCGCAATGGCCCCGAAATCTGGTAACTTGCTCCAGTCCAACATACACCCCGTTCTCGAATGACCGCTCAGAAGCCAATTTATAGCCGGATGCTAGAGGTATCGAGCATCCCCGACAGGATTCATAGCCATTGGTCTCCATGTTTCAACAGCGGCATGACGGCCGCCAGGCACCCTCAAAACAAGGCTGTGAAATAGCTTCCAAGAATAGGATCGGTGATTTTCATGAGAAAGACATAACCATTTCGTAGTACTTTAGAGAACGTTTGGGGTGCACTTTGGTAACCAGGCCCAATTATCATCGGCGCTTTCAGCCCCGTGAGCCAAGGTGGGGGCTTGCATGGTCATGTCAGGGCGGCGGGAGAGAGCGATTAAAGGAGCAGCGGGGTTCTGCCGATAGAGAGAAGGAACTTGTCTGTGCGCATTCTATGCGGACGGCGGAGATTTGAATGCAAATGATCTCTCTGAAGAAATACCTGGACTCCGCATCCGCCGGTTCAAAGGCTCTCGGCATCACGGGAGAGAAGGATATGCTCTCAGCGACCATGGCAGCCTACGGCTCCGCGCTGCTGGGGATGGGCAGTTGCAGCGTGGACGCCTGTCCCGGCCTGGGAGTCGGGCTCAAGCAGCGCTTCGACGAACTAAGCTCAAACCTTTCAAGGGAGATGAGCCGCGAGTCTCTGGCAACTATGGACGGGGATGTGAAGGGGAGTTTAGAGGAGTGGGGGCGGCGCACGGCCAGGCATTACCGGCTGAAGAGCAACGAGGTTAGAGAATTGCTGATTGTGATGGCTCGCACGGCCGAGGGGGTCGGTCAAAGAGACCAGCGTTGCGCGGGACAGATCAACGAAGTGACGGCCAGGCTGACGGCTATTGTGAGCCTGGACGACCTGACCGAGATTCGAGCATCGATCGAGAGCAGCGCGGCAGAGTTGAAGACATCGATCGAGAAAATGACTTCAGAAGGCAAGGCTGCCATCGACAGGCTTCGGGAGCAAGTGTCGACCTACCAGGCCAAGCTGGAAGAAGCCGAAGAAGTGGCATCGCGCGATGCGCTGACCGGACTTCGCAGCCGCCTGTTCGCGGAGAGCCTGATTGAGCGCCAGATTATCGCCGGAAGGCAGCTTTGTGTGGCGATTATCGACATCGACGCGTTCAAGAAGGTAAACGACGAGCACGGACACCTGACGGGGGACGAGTTGTTGAAGCTGTTCGCAACCGAGTTAGTCTCGGCTTGCCGCTCAACGGACGTGATTGGGCGCTGGGGCGGCGACGAGTTCATCATTCTGCTCGATTGCGGTCTTGCGGAGGCCAGCGCTCAGATGGATCGGTTGAGGAAGTGGATTTGTGGAAACTACACGGTTCGCGGCAAATCCGGGCCGGAGAAGTTGAAGGTGAATGCGTCGATAGGCTTGGCTGAGCATATGCCGGACGAGTCAATGAAGGATATTCTTTCCCGAGCCGATGCGGCGATGTACGAGAACAAGGCGGCTTGCCGCGCTGCCGGGGCCAGTTCTGGCCGGTGAGCCGACTTGCACCAAGTGAGTGCTGGATGGAGTGAGTGTAAAAGGGCGTAACTCCAGATAGATTATCCACAAATGACGACGCCTAGGATCGTAATGACCTCCAGGCGAATCTCTTGCTGTATCCGCCATCACAAGCCAGCGTTCACTCTCCAATAAAGGACTTGCCCTCAAACCTGGTTCCGCGCAGGAACTCCCTTATCTTCTTTCTCTTTTCAAATCTTGAGTTTCCTTCCCGCGCGCCTCAAGGTTGAGGAGGGCAAATACTTAGCTCGCACTAAGCCGCCCATCGGGACCAGGAACCGGCAGTCGCCGCGAGTTGAGGGCGCTGTCAAGATACGGAAAGGCTGTCATGAGGTTGTTAGTAGCCGAAGACGACAATGCGCTGGGATTGTTCTTATGCAGAGGCCTGGAGGCGGATGGGCATCGTGTTCGCCTGGTCTCAGACGGCGGGGCGGCCGTGGAGGCCTTTCGGCAGGATGTGCCCGACCTGACCATTCTTGATTTGAATATGCCGGTGAAAGACGGCGAGCAGGTGCTTGAGGAGGTTCGTGCGATGAACACGGACCTGCCGGTGCTGGTGCTCACCGCGCGGCAGGAATTGGACACGCGGATTCGCTGTCTGGACCGCGGCGCCGACGATCTGATGGTCAAGCCCTTCAGCCTGCATGAATTGCGGGCGCGCTGCCGGGCGCTATTGAGACGCAAGCGCGAGGCACGGCTTCAGTTGCGGGCTGGAGATCTGGAACTGGACCGGCTTGACCACACGGCGCGGCGCGGCGGCCATTCGATTGTGCTGACCAACAAGGAATTCGCACTGCTCGAACACCTGATGCTGAATCGCGGCCAATGCGTCTCGCGCGTGGAGTTGCTGGATTCGGTGTGGAACATGGAGCAGCCGCAGACCACGAACATCGTGGACGTGTACGTGAATTACCTGCGTCGCAAACTGAACGATCCGCCACCGGGGGAGTTGATCCGCACGGTGCGTGGGCGGGGTTACCTGGTGCCTTCTGATGGGGAACTGGCGATTGTGATGCAACCAGCGATCCCGCTGCCGCCGCCGAGGATTCCGGCAACCGCCTCTGTTCTTGAAGTTCACTAGACATTACCGACAATCAGCCGTTCGATCCTCAGGAGAACACCCATGCAGACTATTCCGGTTCCGGTTCCAGTCCCCGCACTTTCATCCAACATGCGCAGCCGGCCGCGCACGGCACTCGTGGCCAGCGCGGATCGCAGCTTCCGCCAGCGGCTCGCGCAGATTCTGACCGGGCTGCGCTGGCAGGTGCGCGAGGCCGAGGGTGGTGCGCAGGCCTGGGCGGAAGCCGAAATGGCGGCTCCGGAAGCCATCATTGTCGATTCCTGGCTGCCCGATCTGGATCTGAACGAGTTTCTCAAGGATTTCCGGGGCACATTTCCTCAAGTGGACCTGATCTCGGCAGGCGCATCCCCTGCGCAGGAGAGTCCGCGGGGCCCCCATCGCCAGGAGTTGCTTTACGCACTGCGCCGCTGCCAGGATACCGACACCGCGGTGTGGAATACGGCTCCGGCTCTGGACAAGCAGCTTCCTGTGGCCGACCCATTGCACGTCTCTCCATGGCCAATTCCATCGCCGTCTGCTGCGGGGGCTTCGTCCCAGGAGTCTGGGCCCACCACAGGCCAGGCACTGTCCAGTCCCATAAAAACCGGCACCGCAATTGCGGGCCTGCCCGCACGCCGGGCCGACGCCGTATCGAGCGACCGACTGCCGGAACTGATCGGCAACGCGGCATGCATGCTCGAAGTGAGCCGCCGCATACGCCTGGTGGCTCCGCGCCTGACCGCAGTGCTGATTGAAGGCCCTACCGGGTCGGGTAAGGAACTGGTAGCCGAGGCTCTGCACCGCCTGTCGCCCCGAAGCCGCAAGCCATTTGTGGCGATCAACTGCGCGGCGATTCCCGAGGCGCTGCTGGAAGCGGAACTGTTCGGGCACACGCGGGGCGCCTTTACCGGCGCGGTGCAGAGCCGGATGGGCCGGATTGAATCGGCTGACGGGGGCACCCTGTTTCTGGACGAGATAGGCGAAATGCCGCTGAGCTTGCAGTCCAAGCTTCTTAGGTTTGTAGAGTGCGGAGAACTGCAACGCGTGGGAGACAACGAGACGCTTAAGGTCGATGTCCGGATTGTGGCCGCTACCCATCGTCCCCTGGCGCAGCATACTTTGACCGGCAGTTTCCGCTCCGACCTATATTACCGGCTGGCAGTCTTTCTCATCCGCACCCCATCGCTGTCGGAGCACGTGCAAGACCTGCCTTTGCTGGTGGATCACTTCATGCGGCAGATGGGACGGGAAGCGCCAGTGAAAAGTGTGGATCATAGTGCCCTGGCCAAACTCTCAGCGCATGACTGGCCGGGCAACGTCCGCGAGCTTGAGCATGTTCTGGAGCGGGCCGCCATTCTGGCCGGCGACGAGCCTGTGCTGTCGGCATGGGACATCGACTTCGGTATTACGGTGAACTAGCTAGGCGCACGGGGAGATTGCGATGGGCATGGAGATCGAGACGCGGATGAGCGACCAGATTGCCCGTTATCTGGACCTGGCCGCCAGCGCCACAAAACTGACCGCAGCCAACATGGCAAACATCGACACGCCGGGTTATCGCGCCGTGGGGATGGACTTTGAAGCCGAGATGCGGGAGGCGATGAGCGGCGAAGACCAGGGCCGCGCGCCTCGGCCGGTACGCATCAAGACCGTTGACGGGCTGATCTCGCGCCCTGACGGAAACGATGTTTCCATGGATCGGGAGAGCCTGAACCTGGCCGAAGCGCAACTGAAGTTCAAGACCGGCGTAGCGCTGCTTCGCCAGGAGTATCAGCGGGTAATGGACGCCATTCACGCCGACAAGTAAGCGCGCGGTGAAGGGCTGGAGGAGGCAGGATGAACATGTTTGGGTTGATGGAGACATCGGGCGGAGCCATGCAGGCCGAGCGGATGCGGGCAGAAGTGGTGGCGGCCAACATGGCCAATGCCGAGACCACGCGTACCGCCACGGGTGGCCCTTATCGCAGACAGCACGTTGTCTTTGCCGCGAACCAGGGCGACTCCGGATTTCTCGATTCCATGAGTGCGGCATCGGGTGGCTCGGGATCCCGTTCTCTGTCTCAAGTCGCATTGCCGTTGCTGAATTCGTCTGGGGCTGCGGCGCCGGGCGTGCATATCGCGCAGGTGGTCGAAGACATGTCGGCACCGCTCAAGCGCTACGATCCGGGGCATCCGGACGCTGGACCGGATGGATATGTATCGTATCCGGACATTAATCCGCTCACAGAGATGGTGGACCTGATGGGGGCGACACGTGCATATGGCCTGAATGGTTCCGCTGTGCAGGCCGAGAAAGGCATGATCGCCGCTGCCCTGGAGATTGCCAAGTCGTAAGTGGGCAAGGGGCGAGGTGGCCAGGCGATGAGCGCACAGCAAGCAAAAGAGCCAAGATGGAGGACCGATGCAATCTGCGATTAGTTCTATCTCCGCCGCATCCACGGCATTGTCGAACCTGGCCGGCAACGGCGCCACGCAACTACTGTCACCAGGAAGTGGACAGGCTGCTGCGCCTACGCCATTTGCCGATCTCATGACGGATGCCGTAGGCCAAGTGAACCAGTTGGAAGAGCAGGCGCACACGGCGGTGGCGGGGCTCATGTCCGGCTCCGGCGTGGATGTGCACCAGGCGATGATCGCCACAGAAAAAGCGAGCATGGGCTTTGAGCTGGCGCTGGCCGTGCGCAACAAGGCGGTCCAAGCCTATCAGCAGGTGATTGGCATGCAGTTCTAGCAGCCGCTGCCTGGCGAAAGTTGAGTCGGCGAGAGTTGCAGACCGCAACACTCCAACAACAGCAATATCAACCTGGAATACACGGGAATTCAGCGAAACGCGGGGACCATGGCCACCGGTACACAATTGGAAAAGGGTACGGCGGCGACGCTCGGACAACCGCAATTGGCTGACCGCTTGGCCGGGCTCTGGGGCAGAAGCCGCGTGCTCTGGGCTTCGATGGCTCCGGCACAGCGCGGCTGGGCGGTAACGGCCGCTCTGCTGCTTGCCGGCATGGCGGGCGGATTGCTTTGGTACTCCCTGCGCACGGACTGGCGCACGCTCTATGTTGACCTGGACCCGGAAGATGCGCGCCAGACCGGCCAGATTCTCGCCCAGGCTCAGATTCCCTTCGAGCCGACCGCGGATGGGGCGGGCATAAGGGTTCCCGCGACTCAACTGGACAAGGCAAGGCTGGCGACGGCGGCCAAGGGGAGCGTCAAGAGCGGCCGTCTCGGATTTGAGATCTTTGACAAGCCGAACTGGGTAGGCTCGGAGTTCGACGAGCAGGTGAACTACCAGCGAGCGCTCGAGGGCGAGCTCGAACACACGGTGGGCACATTGACCGATATCGAGTCGGCGCGTGTTCACCTGGTGCTGCCCCACGACTCGCTGTTTCGCGAACAGGAACGCCCTGCCAAGGCCTCAGTGGTGTTGAAACTGCGCCATCGCTCCCTCGGCGATGGCGAGCCCGAGGCAATCCGCAACCTGGTGGCTTCTGCCGTGGATGGGCTGACGCCCGATCATGTGGTGCTTGTGGATGCGGCCGGTCATTTGCCGCTGGGACCGAAGACCGCCGAAGCGATGCGGCTGACCGCGGAACAGAGTCTGGAGGAGAAGCTCATATCGACGCTGGAACCGGTGACCGGCGCCGGGAATGTGCGGGCTTCGGTGACGCTGGACTACGATCAGGCGGCCAGCGATGTAACCCAGGAAAGCTACGACCCGGACAAGACCGTGACGCTTTCGATGCAGCGCTCCGAGCAGACATCCGGGCCGCAGGCGATCGCCGCCGGAGTTCCCGGCACCGCTTCGAACACGCCCAATTCCCAAGCCTTGCCGGTTTATCCGCAGCAGACCACGCCGCCGCAGGCCGCCAAGACGGAGTCGGGGACCTATGGCGCTTCCAAGACCGAGCGGCACGTTGTCGAGGGTCCGGGCCGGGTGCGGCGGCTGACCGCGGCCATTGTGGTGAATGACAGGCTGGCTCAGCCTGCAGGCACAGGCAAGGCGGCTGTCTGGCAGCCGCGCTCAATAGACGAAGTGCGCAATCTGACCGCGCTGGCCCAAGCGGCCGTGGGCTTCGACATCGCGCGCGGAGACATGCTGACGGTGGAAGATCTAGCTTTTGACGACAATCGCACCCAGGTACCGGCGCCGATGCTTCAGCAGTGGCTGAAAACGGCGGAGGGTTCACCGGTGCTGGTCAAGTATGCGGCGCTGCTGGCCGGCCTGATGGTGTTGCTGGCTTTCGGCGTGCGCCCAGCCCTTCGCGGCGCCGGGTCTGTCGCGACCAAGGCGAAAGGCAAGGGAGCAGGCAGGGAGTTGCCCCAGGGAGCGGGGACGGCAGCGACAACCGCATTGAAGCCTCCTGAGCCTGTTGAAGTCGATCCGGAACGGGCCCGGACGCAGGAGATATTCGAGCAGGTCACATCGCATCTTAAGCGCGAGCCGACGCAGAGCTCGCGGTTGTTGCAGAGCTGGATTCACTCCGACTAGCAGAGCGGGAAAGGACCTGGACCTTGGCAGAGCTGGGCAACGAAAACGGGGCGGCGAAGAGACGGCAATCTGGGACCCTGAGCGGCCTGCGCAAGGCCGCTGTTCTGCTGGTGGCCGTGGGCGAGGAAACGGCCAAGGAGATTCTGCGCGCCCTGCCGGAGGTGGACGTGCAGAGGCTCACGGAGGAACTGGCCGATCTGCGCGGAATCACGCCCGAGGTATCGTCCGAGATCCTGGAAGAATTCTGGGAGCTGCTGGAAACCCAGAATTTCATGGTGCATGGGGGGCTGGACTACGCCAGCCGATTGCTGATCGAGACCTTTGGCAAGGAGCGGGCGGACGATCTGCTGATGCTGGTACGGCGTTCCCAGGAAGCGGCCCAGGGCAATCTGGCCAAGCTGCAGCGCACCGACCCTCAACAACTTGGCAAGCTGCTGGACACCGAGCACCCGCAGACCATCGCGCTGGTGCTGGCCCACCTGGACCCGCGCCGGGCGTCCCTGGTGCTGGATAACCTGAGTGAGGAGCACAAGGTCGTGTCGATTCAGCGGCTGGCGGAAATGCGCCAGTTTTCGCCCGAGATGGCGCAAAAGGTGGCACATATCCTGCATCGCCGCCTTGAAAGCGTGGGTGACAGCGCACGCAAGAGTTATTCCGGGTTCAAGGCGGTGGCCGACCTCCTGAACCGGCTGAATGCCGAAGAGTCGAAGAAGATTCTGGAGACCATCGAGGATGGGCAGCCGGAGCTGGCGCTGAGCATTCGCAACCTGATGTTTACCTTCGAAGATCTGGTTACGGTACCGCCGGCAACAATCCGCGAGATTGTATCCGGAGTGGACAAGCGGCAGCTGGCGCTGGCATTGCGTGGCGCCAACGATGAGCTGCGGGCGCAGATCTTCAAGGCGATGAGCTCGCGGGCCGTGGAGATGCTGAAGGAAGATATGGAGGTGCTGGGCCCGGTGCGTTCGCGCGAGGTGGCCCAGGCGCAACAGGAGATACTCAGCCTGGCCCGGCGCCTGGAAGCCGAAGGCAAAGTGGTGCTGAAACTGGAGACCGGCGATGAAATGCTGGCATAGACAGCCTTGGCTGAGACTGCTGCTCAACGGGATAGAACAAGAGAGGGATTCATTGCAACAGGCGGGATCAGTGCAGGAACAGAACTGGCCGGGGGGGATCGAGGTCTTCCAGTATCCGGACAGCCCCTGTATGTCCACTTCGCCTGATTGGGTTGGATTTGGAGACGCGGCGGCGGCCCAAGCTGAGCAACAAAAGCACGAGAACGCCAAAGGTGCAATGGATGCCATGGCGCGTAGCGATTTCGAACTGAGACTGGCGGAGGAGACACGCCGGTCCTTCGAGGCTGGGCGCGAACGGGGACGGGTAGAGGGGAGCCAGGCGCAGCTTGAGGCTCAATCCGCAGAGCGGAAGGCGTCCGAAGAAGGGCGTATGCGCAAGATGGCGGAGCTGGTCGAGGGCTTTGCACAGGAACGTGACCGTTACCTGCAGTCGGTGGAGCGCGAGGTGGTAAAGCTGGCGCTGGGGGTTGCGGCGCGCATCCTGCGACGCGAGGCGCAGATGGACCCGCTGCTGTTGACAGGCGCGGTCCGGGTGGCTTTGGGGCAACTGTCCAGATCGACCGAGGTGCGGCTGCGAGTGCCGGCGGCGGAGTTGGACTTGTGGACAGAAGCGATCGCCCTGTTGCCCAATCTGGCTCTGAAGCCCACAGTAACTGCCGGAGAGGGAATGCGACTGGGCGACTGCGTGATCGAGACTGCCCTGGGATCGGTGGATCTTGGGATTCGCTCGCAGCTCGGAGAAATCGAGCGCGGCTTCTTTGACCGCGCCGGTGCGTCGAAGCCTCAAGCTGGACCCAGGCTGGCTGAATCGGCGACCGCAGGCCGGGAGATCCGCCCATGACGCCGCTGCTGGGCCGCTACTTTTCACGGCTGGAACGTGGACAGCCCTGGCGCTGGCGCGGACAGGTGCTCGAATCGGTCGGCCAGACGATCGAGTCGTCAGGACCGCTGGCGTCTGTGGGCGAGTGCTGCGAGATCGAAGACCAGTTTGGGAAGTCGCATTTCGCTGAGGTGATTGGATTTCGCGGATCGAATGTGCTGTCGATGCCGGTCGAGACAACAGAAGGCATTCGCTTCGGCGACAGCGTGGCCGCTCTGGGAATGACTCCCGAGATCGAAGTGGGGCCCGCGCTCATGGGGCGGGTGCTGAACGCATTGGGCGCGCCGATAGATGAAGGCCGGCCTCCGATGGTTTCGCAGACGCTGCCGCTGGACGGTGCGGTGCGCTCGCCGCTGGACCGGACGCCGATTCGCGTACCTCTGGGAACCGGTATCCGAGTGTTGGATTCGATGCTGACCGTGGGTCGCGGGCAGCGGGTGGGCGTCTTTGGCGGTTCGGGAGTGGGTAAGAGTACCCTGATCGGCATGATGACGCGCAACACCGAGGCCGATGTAACCGTTGTGGGCCTGGTGGGCGAGCGTGGCCGCGAGGTAGGCGAGTTTCTGGAAGATGCTCTGGGCGTGGAAGGCCGGGCGCGGTCGGTGGTAGTGGTTTCGACATCGGACCAGTCGCCGCTGATGCGCATGCGGGCGGCACTGGCGGCAACCACGGTGGCGGAGTACTTTGCCGGGCAGGGGAAGCATGTGTTGCTGGTGCTGGATTCGCTGACCCGGTTTGCGATGGCGGCCAGGGAGATTGGACTGGCTGCCGGAGAGCCACCCACAGCCAAGGGATACACTCCTTCAGTATTTACCCAATTGGCGCGCCTGGTGGAGCGCACCGGGCAGTTCCGCACCGGCTCGATCACGGCCTTTTATACGGTATTGATGGAAGGCGACGATCAACAGGATCCAATTGTGGATGCGGTGCGGTCGCTGCTGGATGGGCACGTGGTGCTCTCGCGCGCGCTGGCAGCCGAGGGCTGGTATCCGCCGGTCGAAGTTCTGGATTCGATCAGCCGGTTGATGTCGGCTGTGGCTGAACCCGCGCATCGCGAACAGGCGGCATTGTTGCGCCGGATGATGGCGGTCTATGCGCGTTCGGAAGACCTGGTGCGCATCGGTGCCTATAAGCCTGGATCGGATCTCGATCTCGACCGTGCTTTGCGCGCGCGAGGTGCGATGCGCGCCTTCATGACCCAGGATTCTCATGAGCAGGTGAATTTTGCCGATTGTCTGAACCGCCTGGCCGCCTTGGCCGCAGGGGTCTAATTAATGGCTGTTTCTCGCGCACTGCGCCGTCTGCTTCATGTTCTGGAGATCGAAGAGGAGCAATGCAGGCTAGCGCTCGAGTCCGCTCTGGGCGAGCTAAGAAATCTGGAGCGCGCATTGACGGCGACGGCTGGGCAGGATCGCGGCGGCAGGGAACTGGTTGTCGCCAGCGCGCACAGCGGCGAGTTGCCGGACCGCCTGGCCGGCCTTGAAGAGACGCACGTGGCCAAACGGCGCGCCTCGGCTCTGGGCCCGAGGATTGTGAACGCAAAGCTAAACACAGCCGGGCTTCAGCAGGAGTTTCTAGGCAAGAGGGTGGAGCGCCGCCAGGCAGAGACTCTGCTGCAGGCGGCAGAGGCCAGGCACGCTGTGGAGGCCAGTCGCCGCGGCCAGAGGTCGCTTGACGACTGGTACCTCAACCAGTTGCATGGAGCCGACGGCGCGGCAGAGTCCAAAAAGCGAGCCTCCACGGGGGACGCCCCACAGGAATCGGATTGGTCCAATGGCAGAACTTGAGCAGAAATTCATGCGGCAACGGCGCCGGCGTTCTGAATTGGAATCAAAAGTCCCATCGTGACAAAGCTCTAACCCTCATCCTTCACCTTTGGCACGGTATCTGCACCTACTCTCCCCATGAGCGTTTCCGTGGAAATAGGGGCTGGAGCGGGGGTAAGCGAAATTGCGGGCCATGGGCAAGTTATGTCCGGTGCGCAGCTCACGGGCCAGTCGAGTACGGTTAGCAGATCGGGCAGTTCTGAATCGGCGTCAGCCGCGGAGAGCTTCCGTTCTCGACTGCAGTCGCTGATGGCTTCTCTCAATACCGGCACGAACGCGCCTGGCGTGGAAGTGGCCGAGATTTGCGATGACTCGGGCATCCCGGCTTCGGCCCCGGCCACAAGCGCACCAGCGGCCACCTTGCCCAGTGAAAGTGGATTGCCTTTGGGGTGGAGGCTGGAAGGCGGCGAGGAGGCCGGTTCATCTGCGACCGCCACCAAGCAGGTTTCAGCATCGTCACGCGAACAGACTCTCGCTGTGAAACAAGGGGCGGACGTTTCAACGCAAGTTGCGGGCGACGCATCGCCCAAATGTCCAGCCAGAGCACGTTCGATCGCGTCCTCGTGTGAAAAGCAGGCGGTCGATTCGAGCAAGACCGTCAAGAAGAGCGCGACCGCCGAGGATCTGGCGCAAGTTCCGGCCGTGGTTCCGACGGCCAACATCCCACTGCCCATACGTTTGCCTTTAGCCGCCACTTCGTATGTGCATACGACTTCGGTAGCGCAGCAGCTAGCGCCCTCTGAGATTGCAGTGACGACGCCGATATTTGGGGCGCAAGGCTTGTTCGGACAGGACTCTCTGAAAGGTGGAAATCTCGGCACCGGTGAGAGGCAAGCGAGTGCAGCTTTGAACCGGGTTATGGGTACGGCTGGCAAATCGGCATTGGCAGGAAACAGCCTCGCAGCCCGTATCGAAGGTGGGCCGGCTATTGAAGACAGGTCGACGTCCAGCGAGGACTTGAGCCGAGAGGGCTTGACAACTCCTGCATCGCAGGATGCGCCGATTGAAGGCGACGAGACAACCTCGTCCGGCAAGATTAGGAGCCAGACTCGGGACGACGGCCAGCCCGTTGCAGCAGGGATCACAGATGTTGCTTCTTCGCTCGGCAGCGAGGAGATGGTTGGAGTATCCGCAGGAGCAAATCCTACTTTTGCTCAATCAGCGGCTGCACCACAAAATGTTGGGAAGGCAGTGCTGGCTAGTGCCAAACGCACCACAGAGCAAGTTACGTTGCGGACGACGCACACGGCCGGGGGGGCGGAAGCAGCGGAGTTTGGAAATTACGCTGTCTCAGTGCAGACTGCAAGTCAGGCTGCCGATGCCACTACCCTGGTGCGTGACCTTGGCGCCGCGCATGGGACGTTGAACGCGGATGGCGGCAATACAGCTTCGACATCCGCCGTTTCCGCATCCAGTGTCCGCGAGACTTTTTCCGCGCTCGATGCGGAAACCGGGCCTCGAGCGCCCGCATGGATTCATGCTGGGGCTCTGAGGGCGGAGGCAGGCTTTCAGGACCCCTCGCTCGGATGGGTGGGCGTTCGCGCGGATACGAGCGGAGGCGGCGTTCATGCCTCCCTGGTGCCCGGATCAGCCGAGGCATCGCAGGCCCTGGGTGGTCACCTGGCAGGGTTGAATGCACATCTGGCCGCTGAGCACAGCCCGGTGGAGACAGTCACACTGGCTAGCCCCGAGGGCAGGGGGGCTGGGGTGGGTGCGGATCAAGGTTCGCAGAGCATGTACCAAGGCTCGGGACAGAATGCGGGGCAAGGTGGATATACAGAACCTCAATCGGGCGAACATGTGACTGCGTCGGCGATAACCGCGAGGACAACCTCAGAGGCAGGCCCGCAGGCTGGCGCACACGGGGCAGCGGCCCAGTCTGCAAGACCTGTGGCTGGCCACATCTCAGTTATGGCTTGAGTCCGCAAGTTGAAACGACAGGAAGTTCAGACGGCACCAACAAACGGAAGGCAGGGGAAAAGAATGGCGGCATTAGCAGGAATCTTCAACCACGCAATGTCAGCAGGTCAGGCGCTTACGGACACCAGCATGACATCCAAGGCCAATGCGGCGAACGTGGCCGACAGTGCGAACAGCACCGCCACCACGAGCGGAACTTCATCCACCATTTCGGCCAATGACTTTCTTACGTTGCTTGTGACCGAGATGAAGAATCAGGATCCGACCGCGACGACCGATCCCAATGAGTACATCAACCAGCTTGTAAATGTGAACAGCCTTCAGCAGTTGATCAGCATCAATCAGAATCTGTCGGATGCACTTGGAACGACGGCCAAGTCCTCTGTCACGACCGGCTCCACCGAAGCAACGGGGGCGACGAGCAACCTTATGGTGCAAGCCGCGGCCGCCAGGCACGTGGCAGGGAACCTGAGCGTTCCCGATGCCAAACCGGCAGCGCAGGGTGTGGCTCACGCCCTGGATGGGCGAGGGCATGCGCACTCGGTTAGCGGGCGGGTCGATAACCCGATGAAGTGATTTCACCAGCCGGCCGGAACGGCCTGCATCCACAGCAGAGAACAGAAAGAGGGGATCCACGATGGCAAGTTTTTACATTCCGCTTACCGGCCTGCAGTCCGATACGACGGCGTTGAACACAATTGCAAACAACCTGGCCAACATGAATACGACAGCCTACAAGTCGCAAACAACCAATTTTTCCGATCTTTTTTATCAGCAGATTGGCGCCACCGGTGGGGGCGATCCGATCCAAGTGGGCGCTGGCGTGAAGGTTGCATCGAACTCCACGTCATTCACGCAAGGCTCGATCAACTCGACGGGAAACGCCACGGACGTGGCGCTGAACGGAAATGGATTCTTTGTGCTCAGCAACGGACAGGGAGGCAATGAATTCAGCCGCGCCGGGAACTTCTCATTGGAGTCGAATGGGAATCTGATCACTTCCAGCGGTCTGGGCGTGATGGGTTACCCGGCAATCAACGGGGTTGTGAACACCAACGCGCCGTTAAGCGAGATCACCATCCCGATTGGCGAGGTACAGCAGCCCAACGCAACCTCAACCTTGAACATGACCGCGAATCTGAATGCCGCATCGGCCTCGGGCGCCACGTTCCCGGCCCAGGTTACGCTCTATGATTCCCTGGGTGAGAGCCATGTCGCCACAGTGACCTACACGCAGACGGGCACCAACACATGGGGCTATTCGGTTGCCTTGCCGCCGGCAGATTTTACCTCCGGGGTTTCCACGCCGATCACTGGGAGCATGAACTTTGATGCCAGTGGCAATTTGGCCTCGGTGACACCGACTGGCGGTGTTTCTACAACAGTGGGAAGTGCGGCCGGGGACATATCGTCCATTCCGCTCGCCTTTACGGGACTGGCCGATGGCGCTTCCAATTTGAGCATGGGCTGGAACCTATTGAGCGCCAGTGGCAAGCCTTCGATCAGCCAGGTAAGTACAACCTCAGCGGTCTCGGCAACGACTCAGAACGGCTACGCCAGCGGTCAGTATCAGAGCTTCGCCATCGGGTCGGACGGCACTGTTACGGCCACATATTCAAACGGACAGAAGCAAAACGTAGGACAGTTGGCGCTGGCGAATGTGGCCAATGTGCAGGGATTGCAAATGCTGGGAGACGGCGACTACGCCACCACCCTGGCCAGTGGAACGGCGGCTATCAGCACATCTGGAACCTCCGGTCTCGCCAAGATTCAAGGCGGATCGCTGGAGGCCTCGAACGTGAATATATCCGCCGAGTTCTCAGCTCTAATCATTGCGCAGCGCGCGTTCGAGGCTAATTCGAAGACGATCACAACCTTCGATACGGTAACTCAAGAGACCATCAACATGATTCACTAGGCCGTGGCGGGGCGGCTCTCCTGGGGCCGCCCCAGCCCCAGTTTGCTGGCACGGACCTGGACAAACAGCCCTTTGCCCGTTGCCAGTGTGGTCCCCTGGACGTTGAGAATCCGGGCTTCGGTCCAGTACTTTCGGCCTTCAATGCGCAGGACGCGGCCTTCGATGCGGATGGGGGTGTGGGAGGGAACCGGGCGGAGATATTCGATCTCTATTTGACGGGTCATGGCGGCTAATCCCAGGGTGCGGACGGCTTTGCTCATGGTTTCATCGAGGAGTGTGGCGATAATGCCCCCGTGAACATACCCCGGCGGTCCCTCGAAGGCATCAGGAACTACGGGAAGGCAGACGATGGAGTTATCCGCAGCGAGCAGGAATTCCAGGTGCATACCGATTGGATTGGCAGGGCCGCAACCAAAACAGCGGTTCTGCGCTTCGTGAGACAACGGGGTGAGGTTCTCGATACCTTCCATTATTTCGTCCTCCCATCAATAGATGGTTGTATGGGTGGCGCTGCTATCTTCTCGCGGCAATTGGGTGGCGGAGTGACCGGCAGCAGGCTGACTGGACAAGTGGGCGCCATCAGGCAAGCACGCGTAAGAACGTCTCGCGGTCCAAATTGCCTCCAGTCAGGATGATGCCTATGCGTTTGCCCTGGAGATTGTGCTTGTTGCGGAGTGCACCGGCCAGGGCTGCTGCGCCCGCGCCTTCGGCAAGGTTGTGCGTGTCCTGAAAGTATGCGCGTATGGCATCGGCGATTTCAGCCTCAGTCACTTCGACGATTTCCGCGACATTGTTCCAGATAATCTCCATTGCCTCGGGGTTGGGTGTGCTGCAGGCCAGGCCATCGGCGATGATGGTGCGGGATGGAGCCAGGACGACTTGCTTGCGATTGAAGCTGAGAGAGTAGGAAGGGGACTGGGCGGCAACCACACCGACGATTCTGGTTTCGAGATTGAGAGCATTGCGCACGGAGGCTACTCCGCAGATGGATGAACCGAGTCCGATGGGCACGTAGATGGTATCGAGCGCAGGCGCAGACTTAAAGAATTCCAGCGCATACGTGGCGGTTCCCGTCACCAGCTTTTCGTGGAACGAGTCGACCATGGTGAAGCCAGTTTCGATGGCCAGATCCCGCGCGAATTCGAGGGCTTCCTGAAAGTCCAGGCCGTGCTCGATCAGCTCCGCACCCTGGGCCAGCATGGCGCGATTCTTATCTTTGCTGTTGCCGTGGGGGACAACAATCAGGGAGTTCAGTCCAAGCAGTTGGGCGGCCATTGCCACGCCTTGGCCATGGTTGCCGCGGGTGGCCGCAACCACGCCTTTCAGGCCTGGTTGGGTCTTTATGAGCCAATCGACATAGACCAGCGCCCCGCGGAGCTTGAAGGCGCCAACCGGGGTGTGGTTTTCATGCTTGATCCAAGCCTCGGTTGTGAGCCGTTGGCTGAGGAGCGGCCAGCAGTACTGCGGAGTCGGCGGCATATATCGGCAAACGACGGCCTGGGCGTCGAGTATCTGGGCCAACGAGGGGAGTTCCATGGAATGAGGATATAGAAAGCAGGAGGATTTGGCGCGCATGGTGTGGAGTGGCAATTTTTGCGCAGACTTTCTCAAGTCGCGAGCATCGAACCTGATGGAGGTTTCTCAAGAGACATGATGAACCGGCGAACTGCAATCAAGCACCTTGGCGGCGCGGCTAGCGCGCTGCTTTTGACTGACGCGCTGCGTGCGGACGGAATTCAGGGTGGCCAGGCAACAGCGGCCCCCGCTCCGGCACCCCCGACTGGGCCTTTCACACTACCAGCTTTGCCCTATGCTTACGATGCGCTTGAACCCAGCTTCGACGCCACGACCATGCACCTGCACCACGACAAGCACCACCAAACGTATGTGAACAATTTGAACGTGGCCGTTGCGGCGCATCCCGAACTGGCAGGGAAGACGGTTGAAGAACTCGTGAGTAACGTGAACAGCCTGCCCGAAGCGGTACGCACGGTGGTCAGAAACAGCGGCGGAGGACACGCCAACCACTCTTTCTGGTGGCCTACGCTGGGCAAGGGCGGGGCCGCACCGACGGGGGAACTGGCCAAGGCCATCGACGCGAAGTTCGGTTCACTCTCCACGTTTCAAGACAAGCTGACAGCTGCAGCTCTGGGGGTATTTGGAAGCGGTTGGGCCTGGCTGGTAAGGTTGCCGGATGGTACGTTGGCGATTGAAACAACGCCGAATCAGGACAGCCCGTTGACTGTCGGCCACAAGCCAGTGTTGACCGTGGACGTTTGGGAGCACGCTTACTATCTGAAGTACCAGAATCGCCGGGTTGAATACGTGAAGGCGTACTTCCAGGTGCTGAACTGGGATTATGTGAGCGGTCAGTTTGCCCAAAAGGCGTAAGAGCGTGCTGGATCGGGTTTTCGCACGAATAGGCTATTGCGCGGTACTGGGCGCCGGAGTTGTGGTGGGTTCAGGTGACAGTTTGGCCGGATGCCGCTCTGCGACTGCGCTCACGCCGCAGGAGGCGGCAGGGAAGCATCTTTACCAGCTTCACTGCGCCCACTGCCATGAAGATAACGACCTTTCTTTCAAGAAGATGCCGCCGAATCTTCATCATGTATTTGAGCGAGCCACTTTGCCCAGCGGAGCGCCGGGAAGCGATGCACAGGTCAGCCGTGCTGTGCTGGAGGGGAAGGGAATGATGCCGGGCTTTTCTGGCCGGTTCTCTGGCGAGCAGATGGCTGATCTGCTTTCCTATTTGCATACGGGACTGCGCTGAGGCCAACCGCTCTCGGCCTTCAATCCCAGTCAACCCGCATCACGGTATACTTGGAATTGTTATGGCAACCGATAAAACTTTCTACCTTGAGACCTTCGGCTGCCAGATGAACGCTCATGACTCCGAGAAGGTGATTGGCACATTGGAGCACGAGGGTTACCGGCAGGTGACGTCGGAAGAAGACGCAGGCCTGATTTTGTACAACACCTGCTCCATCCGCGACAAGGCGGAGCAGAAGGTTTTCAACCGCCTCAACGACTACAAGAAACTGTACAAAGCCGGGAAGCGCTTTGGGGTGCTGGGGTGCGTGGCGCAGCAGGAGGGCGAGAAGATCTTTGAGCGGGCGCCCTATGTGTCGTTGGTTTCGGGATCTGCCTCCTACCGCAAACTGCCCGAGATGCTCTCGCGCCTGGAAGCTGGCGAGAGCCGGATTACCGGACTCGATGACCGGCAGACCGACGAGGCCTTCGAGACTGAGTTTACCTCGCGCCAGAATCCTTACCGGGGTTACATCACCATTATCGAAGGCTGCGACAAGTTCTGCGCCTACTGCGTGGTTCCTTACACGCGAGGCAAAGAGCGCAGCCGGACTTCTACTTCAGTGTTGGAGGAGGCGCGTCGCATCACGGACGCCGGCTATACAGAGATCCAACTGCTGGGCCAGAATGTGAATAGTTATAGCGATCCGGAAGGGAAGCGCAGCTTCGCGGAACTGCTGGCGGCCGTCGGCGAGGTCCCTGGAATTCGCAGGGTCCGTTTCACCACCAGCCACCCGCGCGACTTCACCCGGGATATAGTTGACGTTATTGACGCCGTACCGACGCTTTGCGACCATGTGCATCTTCCGGTACAGTCCGGATCGTCGCGGGTGTTGAAAATGATGGCTCGGGAGTACACCTGCGAGTGGTATCTTGAGCGAGTTGAATGGGTCAAGGCTGCGAGGCGCCCCATTTCGCTTTCCACCGATATCATTGTGGGCTTTCCTGGAGAGACAGCAGACGACTTCATCCAGACGATGGACCTCCTTGGGCAGGTGCAGTACGATTGCGTTTTCGGCTTCAAGTACTCGGCGCGCCCCAATACGCCGGCACTGACCATGATTGATTCCATCCCGGAAGCGGAGAAAGCAGCCCGGCTTCAAGTGCTGCTTGATCGTCAACGTGAAATACAAAGAGTCAATTATGCCAGTCATTTAGGACAAGTAATGGAAGTGATGGTAGAGGGACACAACCCGGCGAGGGGGCAGGTTACAGGGCGGAGTAGCCAGAATAAGCCGGTGAACTTTACCTCGAAGCAGCCGATTGCGCCAGCGCCCGGGAGTTACGCCCAGGTAAAGATCACCGGCACGCATCCGAACAGTCTGGTTGGCGAGGCCGTCTAAATGAGTGCAGCGCCTAATAAGAGGGGTGTCATGGATATCGAAGTGAGAATACGCGGATTGATGATGGACCCAGCTACCAATATGCCGATCGTGGTGCTGAAGGATGTTGCCTCAGATACGGTGATGCCGATCTGGGTTGGAATCTTTGAGGCGAATGCGATAGCCATCGAAATTGAGAAGGTGGCAGCGCCGCGGCCGATGACGCACGACCTGACTCGAAACTTGATCCGTCACTTGAACGCCAGGCTGGAACGTGTTGTTATTACAGAGATTAAAGACGATACATTCCACGCAGTCCTGTGGCTGCGGCAGGGGGATGAGCCTATGGTGGTCGATGCGCGGCCATCGGATGCGATCGCCTTGGCGCTTCGCTCAGATTGTCCAATATACGTAGCGGAGAGCGTGATGCAGAGCGCCAAGTTGAATTCGACCGGACCACCGGAAGGCCAGACCGGAGAGCAACTGCGCGGTTGGCTGGAAGGCTTGAATGACGATGACCTGGGCCGCTACAAGATGTAGATTGGCAGTGAACTCTCCAGGGAAGAGGATAGAGTCGGTCTGCAAACGTCAGAATCCATACAACTTGGTTCGATTGTGAGCTTCTTTGGCTGCAGTATACAGAATATCTGTTATCGGACGTTGGAGGGGCGGCTAGGGGCCGTCCACGTTGCACACTGCTATGTATCGCGGGTTACTGAATCATTCTGAGAATCCTTATAAATTGGGCCTCATGGGCTCCGTTGTACCGGGCTCCTTGTCTGGTTCCACGGATGCGGAAATATCAGAGGTAGATGGTAGATCAGCGCGGGAGTGGGTTTTCCGTGCGGCTGAATACTGCGAGTGGAGAGCGGGCCGGGATTCTCGGCGTGTTTCTCATTGGCGGTGGAATCAAGATCGGCTGGACTATCTGAGCGCGGCGGCTCTCCTGGTCGATACGCTGATGATTCCCGAGCGTGTCGGTATTGCTCCCGCTCTTCCTGTTCTCAATCCTGCTCCTAATCATGACCCTAGAATTTCAAAGCTGTGCCAGTGCCCGCGTAGTGTGCTGGTCGGCCTCCTGATGGAAGCTGACCCTGCTCTCTCTAACAGAAAACTCATCTCAGGTCTTCACAGAGAAAAACTAGCCTCGATGATTTGTGCGGCTCGGGATGCCGCGGCTCCTTTAGCTTCGCCGGGGCGTGTCGCGTGATGACCTTCGACAAAATCGCATTAGAGATGGGCCTATCTCCGCGCACGGTTTTCACACTGTATAAGCGGGCGCTTCGCAAGCTGCGGCGGCGGGCGGTGGCTCTTGAGCGTATGCGGAACCTTGCAGCGGATTTGCAGTTAGAGCGGGAGAAAAGAAAGGGGAATTATATACTTAACTCCCTTGGAGGCTCGAATTGAAGATTTACGTTGCCAGCAGCTGGAGATGCATATATCAACCGGACGCAGTGAAGAACCTCCGTAGTCTTGGACATGAGGTATACGACTTCAGGGGCGCAGGAGACGGCTGGAGTCTCGAACTTGGAGGCGGCGGTTTCGCGTGGTCCGAAGTTGACCCCGACTGGAAGAATTGGCCCAACGACATCCCGCGCTACCTTCGTGGACTTGAGCACCCGCGAGCGATCGAAGGATTCAACCGCGACATGAACGCTTTGAAGCTGGCAGATGCCTGCATTCTCGTAAACCCATCCGGCCAAAGTGCCCACGCCGAACTTGGATGGGCGGCGGGGGCCGGGAAACTGACAGCGGCTTACTGCCCTGCGATACGCGAGCCTGACCTGATGTTGAAAATGGCTGGGCACGTCACAAACCAGTGGGACTCCATCGAGCTTTGGCTCAGAGTCCCGCTCGAACTGTAGTAAACGGACTCAAGTATATAAGTCCCAAAGAAAGGGGTGCGGAAGTGCTTTCAATGTTTGTAGGTAGTGCGGTTCTGTGCGCGGTGGTGGGTGTCCTGGCGTTGAAGCGTCGGCGGGCTTACGATCTGGCGCCCGGTGAGTGCGAACAACAGGCGCGGGCGTTCGATGTGCTGACAGGGGTTGGCATCGACATTTCGCTTGTGCGGTCCGGCCTTCCTGGCGGGAACTCGCATCAACGGAGATTAGCGCGTCGGCGTGCGTCTCGGGGGTGCAACCGTGCCAATTAGTAAAAAGTGTATGCACCCGGCCTGTGATCTGCTCGTCAATGGTCAGTGCCTTATGTGCTTTCGGCATTGGTGTGAAGTTCCTCCACGGATTCAGGCGCTTATCGCTGAGCGGCGTTATGCGTGGCGCAACCTGGGCGCGGCTCGTGAGTTTCTTTCCCGGTTCCTCTCTTCCCTGCCTCCGGTGGTGTCTCTATGAACCGTGAGCGGGCGCGTTTGGTCGGGTCAATCACGGGCCTCTTGCGGCTTACCAATATTGGGCCGTTTGAACTGGTCGCCATGCGGGAACGGTTAGAGAAAACGGATGTGAACGTACTTCGGGAAATAGAAGATGTGGAAATCGTTCAGCGGGCGGTGATCGAAACGGAAGCGCGGCGGGCGGCTGAGTTTCAGGCGCCGCGTGTGGCCGCGTTCGATGCTGCCGTCGAGCGTGGCTCTCACTCTGAACGGCGGCGGGCTTGATGGCTGAGCCTCGGCTATTCAAGCCTTCGCGGGTGTGCTGTGTGTGCGGTGCATCGGTCGTGGCGTGGCGGCGTTCACTCGGCGCTGAAGACGCGAAAATCTTAACCTTAACTCCGCTCCTTTACGGGCGTGGCTCGGGAAAAGGGGCGCAACGGTGCGCGGCCTCCGTGCTGATCTGTGACGGCTGTTTGATTCGTGAAATTGCTCCGCATCGGTGGCGGATTGGCGGCTCTAAATTGTGGGATGCGGTGAGCGCGTCTCTCGCGAAATGTTATAGCGATTTGTTGAGCGGGGGCCTCTGAATTGGAAATTCTTATAAGTTCTCAGTTTGCAAGGCCGGATGAACTAACCAGAGCGGGCAACGGCGCTTGGACGGCTACGTCCCGCGACTTATACAGCGCGTTCGGTTCTGCAATGCAAGCGGGCGGGGTGAGTGCATCTCTTGAGTGGGACACTTACCCTCCTACCGCTGGCAAGGAAAAAGGGCCGTCCCGGGGGTTCGGGGGCAGAGCCCCTGATTTATCCGCGCTTGGCGCGGCGGGCACTGACCGCGAAAGCGGCGGGCTTTCTTCACTTGACTCAATAACGAATAATCGAAACAAAGAAACCTTTAAACGAATTGATTCTCGGCCTCAGAACCGGGGAAAGTACTGCGGGCGGCTGAGTGTGACGGGTTCGGACTTGAAAACCGGGCGCAAGGTGTTTCGGCGTATTAACTGCGGCTCCTGGTCGTGCTCTTATTGCGGGCCTCGTAAGGCTAGAACGGCACGTGCGGCCATTCGTACGGTAGCGGAGGGGTTGGGCCTCAGGTACTTCCTAACTTTGACCCTGGACCCCAAGAACATTCCAGCGGGGCGGGTCAATAATAAACTAGCGGTGCGGCATCTTCGGGAGTGCTTCAATAAGTTCCGAATCTATCTCAAGCGGGAATACGGGGTGCCTCCTTCGTACATCTGCGTTTTAGAGTTCACGCAAGCGGGCCTCCCGCATCTTCATATCTTGTTTGATCGCTACATTCCTCAGCGTTGGATTTCTAACGTCTGGTCGCGGCTCGGCGGTGGTCGGATCGTGTTTATAAAACAGGTGACGGTAGCGAACGTGTCGCGGTATCTCTCGAAATATCTAACGAAAGAATTGCTCTTGTCGGCTCCGAAGGGTACTCGGCGCATCACTACGGCGCGGTCAATTAGGCTTTTTCCCAAGTTCGTCACGGAGATTGAATG
>CAIKND010000024.1 GCA_903828675.1 uncultured Acidobacteriaceae bacterium | reverse complement strand
TGTGCCATCTTGGACCGTATCTTCGCGCCGATCCGGTCTCCGCGCACAAGAGAATCAGCCGAAAGAATCAAGTTAAGCATTATTTACGGATAAGCTCTTAGCCGTGCCACAAACCCCTGAAAACAAACGAGGGCTTCAGCCCCTGAGGGACGTCTTTCGCCATTCTCGCAGGAATTCAGGCCTTTTTCCGCAGCCTCTTTAGCCCCTGCTGCATCTCCATCGTGGCATCCACTCAAATTCAAGCCTCCTTCCGCAGCCTGATTAGCCCCTGAGCGAATGCTCCTCCCTCTACACCATCAGGAAAGATTCTCTAAGTTCAAAGGGCCCCCGTACCGTATTCGGGTAGATTTCCATTCGGACGTGATTCAGGTCACGGTGACGCGGCGAGTAGCTCGGTAGCCTCAGATTGCGGGGTGTTTTGCAGAAGCGAGCGCCCAAGTGCAACAAAGGAGCATTTCTTTAATGGCTTATGTAGTTACCGACGCTTGTACCAAGGATTTCATCTGTGTAGACGAGTGTTCCACCGCAGCCATCGCACCAATGGCTGCCGATGCGGCCGCCGGAACCGTTTCTCAGGTCTTCATCAACCCCGATGAGTGCATCGACTGTGGCAATTGCGCCTCGGTTTGCGCGCAAAATGCAATCTTCCCGATCGATGAGCTCCCCGCCGACAAGGCCGAGTTCGCCGCGAAGAACGCCGCCTACTTCAACTAGGGCTTGCGCGCAAGCGCAGCAAAAACGGCAAAAATCAAATTACCCCATTCCCGGCAGCCAATCGGCACCGGGAATGGGGTGATTTGTGCTTGGCCGAATTTACATTCAAATAGACCTTCCCCAGACACCGAACCCGCAAAGACAGTTCCGGCGTTGGCGTTCCACTGTCGATACTGAACCTGCGTCGATCCAGATACAATCATACTGCTTTGACAAACCGATTTCAGGCACTTATGCTTTCTTGCTGAGGAAACGTTTACTCACACCTCGCGACAACCGCGAACCCCATGCACTTCTCAAAGCGTTTCCCTACATCATCCCAAGAGAGAAAGGCGATATCCCATGAAGGCAGTTTCAAGAAGGCGGTTCCTGAAGAATGCCGGAAAGTCCGGCCTGGCCCTGGCAGCGAGCTCTGCTTTGGGCAAATTCGGATTGGCGCAAGGCGCGCTGCGAACGACGCGCGTCGTCATCGATTCCAGCCGTCAAATTGCGCCGATCAGTCCTATTCTCTTCGGCTCCTTTCTCGAACACCTCGGTCGCGCGATTTACGAGGGCATTTACGATCCAAAGTCGAAATTCGCCGACAGCAATGGCTTCCGCACCGACGTGATGAAAGAAGTTCACGACCTGGGAGTGCCAATCGTCCGCTACCCCGGCGGAAACTTCGTCTCCGGCTACCACTGGCTCGATGGCGTGGGACCAAAGAAGGACAGGCCGACGGTCCTGGACCGCGCGTGGAACACGCTCGAGACCAACCAGTTCGGCACCAACGAATTCATCACATGGGCGCGCCAGGTTGGCACCGAGCCCCTGTTCGGACTCAACTTCGGCACAGGATCGGCTGAAGATGCGGCCGCCCTGGTGGAATATTGCAACGTGGCCGGCGGCACCAAGTGGAGTAATCTGCGCCGCTCGCACGGATATGAGCAGCCGCACAACGTAAAGTACTGGTGCGTCGGCAACGAGATGGACGGGCCCTGGCAGATTGGCCACATGCCTGCCCGCGAATACGGCATCAAAGCCACTGACGCCGCCAGGCAGATGCGCTCCCTCGATCCGTCCATCAAGCTGATCGCGTGCGGTTCTGCCGGGCCGTTCATGCCAACCTATATCGATTGGGATCGTACGGTGCTGGAAGAGTGCTACGACGTGGTGGATGGCATATCTCTGCACCACTATTGGGGAAATACTGAAGAGAACAGCAACGACAGCTCAAAGTACATGGCCATGAACCTGGCAATGGATCGCCAGATCGACGAGATCGTTGCGGTCTGCGACAGCGTCCGGGCCCAGAAGCGCTCAGGCAAGCAGTTGTTCCTCTCCTTCGATGAGTGGAACGTGTGGTATCGCGCCCGCGATGGCGAATTCTCAAATGGCCACGGAAAGGCCGCTCCACACCTTCTGGAAGAACCCTACAACCTGGAAGACGCAATTCTCGTTGGTGGGCTCGCCAATTCCCTCATCCGTCATTCCGACCGCGTAAAGGTGGCCTGCCTCGCACAGCTCGTCAACGTGATTGCACCCATAGCAACCAACGAAAACGGCATATTGCGTCACAGCATCTACTACCCGTATGCCTGGGCCATCAAGTATGGACACGGGCGCGCGCTCAGCCTTGCCCCTGAAGGGCCCGGCTATGAGGTGGCGACACTCGGCCGGCCGATTGAGAGCATCGGGCTTGCCGCTCCGGGATTCGGAGATGTGCCCTATCTCGATGTGGTGGTGACTCACGATGCCGAGAAGAATACCGCTGCGGTTTTCGTGATGAATCGCGATCTGGTAAAGGAGCAGGAGCTCGAGATCGCTTGGCACGACCTGACGCCGACGAAGGTGCTGGCGTTCGAGACCATTACCGGAAACGATCTGAAGGCGGGCAATACCTTCGCAGATCCGAATCGTGTGGTTCCCCAGAAGCTGGAGAAGCCTGCGGTTGGATCGAAGATGACCTTGAAGCTGCCGGCTCGGTCTTACTCCGTCCTCTCGCTCGCACTCTAATCGAAGTACTGCGGTGCAAGGCCTGGGAGCTGAATAGCTTCCAGGCCTTGTAGTTTATTCGCCAGTTTGGGAATCACTCCATTGTTCAACGGTCTTTAGAGCATTTTTCTAGTTGGTGTAGAGTTGCTTTGAAAGGGCACGGTCGGGGTACCCTCTGGGTCGCCGTACCGAAAAGTAGCGGAAATGATTGGGCTTTAGCCCCTGAGGGAACGCTACTCCCTCTACACCATCAGGAAAAATACCCTAGCGGGCGCGGGATCAGCTGTAAAGCCCCGTGCCCCATCCATTCCGCGTTCTTTGCGGAATGGGTGGGACAGAACAACACTCAACCGGACCGTTCATTGGAAGCCAGTTTTGGCGCGCTTTTTGCGCCAAGGCGAGCCGAAGGACCTGCGTTTGTTCTTCAGCGAACTTCAGACTCACCACACTAGGGTTTAGTGCCAGTTGGCTCTATCGCCTCCGGAACTGTTGGCGATGCCTCAAGCTGCGTGGCGTTAGCTGAATCCGATGCCGTTGCCGCCGTAGCGCTGGGCGAAGCTGTCTGAGCCGCGATCGGTTGGGATTGCGCCGCCGCCTTTGACTCTGCTGGACCCACCGGTGTCACCGGCATGGTCAGCGTCTGCGCTGTCTTCGGGTCATCGCGCAGTTCCAGATACAAAACACCGTTCACCGGATGCGGAACGCTCAGCTGGGTGCCCGTAAATTCAGGCGGCACTTCCGTGGCGTTCTCGAACTCCTTTGTAACAGCGATGGCCGAGGCCAGAAAGAGATTGGTCCCGGTCAGAATGCAGGGTTTGGCCGTCGCGTGTGGGCAGCGCAATTCCTTGAATCCGGGCATGCGGACCAGGGTCCCCAGCGGCACCCAGTCGCCGGTTTCTCCGCTTGCCGACACAACGCGCAAATGCACCGGCCCAAACGCTGATGAGCCAAAGCGCGCCAGCGGTTCCACACTGCCCATCGCGGTCTTGGAGTCCTCGAGCATCAGGCTGCCATCAGCCAGCGACAGCAAGGTCCCGAAACTGCCATCGACCGCGGCCACTTCCACCTTCTGGTTGCGAGGGAACTTCACCGGCATAACGGCCTTGAGAAAGAAGACCAGGCGGCCTTCAACGGGCAGATCGTCCGGGCTGCCCAGTTGAACGGGGGAGGGCATTTCGGATGCTCCGTTCTGGACTCCCTTGCTCAGCAGCGCAACCTGAGGCCGCGGCGGTTCCACGGTAACCGGCACCCTCAGTTGGCGGCCGTCCTTCAGTTCCACATGGGCAACATACCGCTTGCCGGGCTCCAGGCGAGCCGTTGAACCGGTGGTCGTCATGATCAATTGATCGAAATCCTCCACGCGGCCCAGGGTGGTTGGAGCCAGTGCAATCCCATCGAGTTCTGCCTTGGCCACTTCATCCAGCCGGGTTCCTTTCAGCAGTGCACTCGAGTCTCCGGCGCTCAGCGTCAGTCGGTCAAGCGACGCCGCGTCGGCATAGGCTTTCAGGGCCAGCGTTTCAGGCTTCGAAAGCGCAAACTGATAAATCGACAATGCGACTGGCCCGGGCGCCGCATTCTTCATGGGCACGGTAACTTCCAGCGCGTCTGGCTTTGTTGACTTCCAAGTGAGCCTCACTGGGTTGCCGCCGTCGGCTTGCTCCTCGATCTTGTCCACGCACAGCGTGTTTTGGCCTTCAAGGTGCAGCGTATCTTCACGGCCCACCACTAATGCGGACTGGTCGCCTACCGCCAGTGTCCAGTTGCCGGGCTGAGACGAGCGCAGGTGGTAGCGCGGCCCTGTCCAGTCATCAAAGCCCCACTTGCCACGAAGCTCGCCCGTCAATTCGCCATCCGGCAACACGGGCGCGGGATGCTCCAGCACCAGCCCGCCCTTGGATGGGTCAGCCGTCGTGGGTAAATCGATAGATGCCCCTTTTGCCCCGGCCTGAGTTTCGATGTGCAAGCTCAGATCGTGAGCAAACTGGGTAGCAAACACCAGCGGCGCTCCCTCCGCGGGCAGCACCAGGCCAGGCCTCTGCGCGCAGAAGCTGTCTCCCACGTTAACCGGATGAAGCGGCTGTGGCTTGGCCGGGCCCAGGGGAGGCAGCGCCACTACAACCACGGACTTTGGATTGCGAAACGAGGGCGGCATATTCAGCCGCACGTTCAGCGTATCGGCCGCCGGCAGGGCCAGCGCGGGAATGTATTGAAAATGCGCTGTATGCAGCGAGGAAAGAATCCTGGCGGTGTCCACGATGGCGCCGATGTACGGGCTATAGGCGCCTCCTCCAGCCATGCTCGAGGAGCTTATCGCGTTCATCAGGTCGGCGGTGTTCCCGCTCGTCAGTTGAGCCACCAGCGACTGCGCATTGGCGTCGTCCATGACCAGCCCCTCGGGGTTCTGCGCCAGGCAGGGAGCCTGTTGGTCGATCGGTTTGTCAAAGCAATGCTGTTCGAGTTTGATACCCAGGCTGCGCGTTGACATCTCTGCGCGCTCTTTCAGCGATTTCAAATCGGTCTGGGATGTGACCTTCACCTCGGTCAGATAGGCTTCTACCCGCATCCTGTCCCAACTGGCAGCCTGCAGGTCCTGGGCGGCGCGCACAAACGTGCCCGGACGGTCATGCACCGCTTTTCGCAGGGTATTGAAGTCGCCGCCAGTCTCCGGAACCAGAAAAAGCAGTGCCTGTTGCGCCTCCTTGGGAACAGTTACAAACACCCCCTCGCTGCGCACTTGCTGGGTCCACGTCTCAACCCGCGTAAACCAGTCCGCAGGAGGAGGGTTGGTCGCGCCCCGCAGGAAGGCCACGACCAGCACGAAATGGGTGGATTGGGTTTCAGGCAGGTCGGGATGAATCCAAAGCCGGTCTCCTGGTAGCAGGTTTGGCGTCTGGGCAATCGGAAGCGTAACCCCACCGCGCTTGACACGTACGTCCACTTTCGGTCCTAAAAGATCGAAAGCCGAAGCCTCGGCGTGTAATCCGGTTGAAACCAGGCAGCAGAGCAGCAGGAGCAGCAAGCAACGGCGCATGTCATCTATTGTACGAACTCGATCAGAGAAAGTAAGCTCCGCTCCACCGCAACTTTTCCGTAAAATAAGGGTTGCAAAGAAGATATCTGTGCTTCTATGCAGTGCGCTGTTCCGACTTTTCAAGTACACTGTGGCATGTCGAGTACACTGTGGCATGTATAGCTCAAACTTTAGCGAGAGTATTTCTCGAATCTATGTGAGCCTAAAAAGAAAAGCGGCTGATGGCTTTTGCAAGGTAAAAGCCTTATGAATACCATTTAACCGTCTTACATTGATTCGAGAAATGACCTGGGTCCCTAACTGGCCGGATAGAGGCATGAGCCCGCGGAACCAGTAAACAAGACATATTGACCATCGCCTGGATGGGCCCAAATCAATCACCGGAAAACAAAACTCTGGTGAATCAAGGGCGAGGTCTCGGAA
Organism: uncultured Acidobacteriaceae bacterium; assembly: GCA_903828675.1. GTDB lineage: Bacteria > Acidobacteriota > Terriglobia > Terriglobales > Acidobacteriaceae > Telmatobacter. The sequence continues at coordinate 1,409 of CAIKND010000024.1, read as the reverse complement.
TAAAGCCATCGCTGTTGACTGCGTGCGACGCGCGCTGTACGGCATACGGAGAGAAAGATGAAATCGGCAAAGGCTGCACCAGGCAGCGTAGATTCCAGCAATTTGAGCATTCCCGCAGCTGAAGAGATTATTGAAGACGCATTGAGCGAAATGGCGTTTTCCACTGACCCCGGACTCATGCGCGCTTTGCGTTTCCTGGCGCCTCCCGGATATCAGGCCATCGTCGAATTGTGCAGCGAGAATGGGCGCAGCAAGCGCCGTAACGCGTCGGCCGATACCTGGTCCCCGGAAGAGGACGAGGTGCGCATCTACTTTGAGCGCACCGACGACAACGAGTCCGCTCCCCGCCCCGCCCGTGCCCTGCACCCCGCTTCCAGTCAGGCCATGGATGAGGACGACGCCCAGGAGGTGGTGCTGCCTGCCGACATGGACGCGCGCGTCAAAGAACTCTGCGCGGCGTTGGCTGAGGCCGAGCGCGGCGGGCACGCATTTATCGCCCTCAAGTGGTTCCGTGATTCCTTTCTCCCACGCAAGGCTTTTCGCTGGAATTTGCAGCCCGAGACACGCCAGGCTGTGCTGGCTGAAGCCATCCAGCGCGGCGTCGTGGCCACCAGCAAGATTGCCAACCCCAAGACCCCCGCCTATCCCACCACAACCATTCGCCTCAACCGTGCCGAAGCCGGCATTCCTGATGAGGCCCAGCGCTTCCACCCGGTCGCGGTGCAAGGAGAGACGCTGGCTGAGGGTATCGAAGAAGAACGGGGGGACGAGTGAGTTTCTATTTTCTTGAGGCCACGGCCTTTGCCAAATTATTTGTGCAGGAACCCGGCTCCGATGCGCTCATTCAACTGCTCGAACCAATTGAAGACAATCGCAAGCTGATTTCAGCTTCGACTCCACTCGAGATTTACGCAGCCATACGGCGGCGCGAACGCGCCGGGGACATCGCCGCCGAGGATGCCGCAAGTGCGCTTGAAAGCCTGCGTTTGGAATCCGCGCGCATGGTTCAGCAACCGCTAAACCCTGCCGTGATCGAAGCCGCCAGGCAACTGCTCGACCGCACCCGCCTGCCCTGGCCAGACGCCTTGCAACTGGGCGCGGCGCTCGCTGCCCGCGACATGTTTCTGACCACCAAGATCGTATTTGTGTCCGCCTCGCCTCGGCTCCTCGAGGCGGCCCGCAACGAAGGCCTCAGCGTTCTGGATCCCGCGAACGAAGCGGAATAAGCCTGGAGAACATCTGACTAGGTCGAAACTTTGAAAGGACACGGCTTTAGAGCTTATCCGTAAATAATGCTTAACTTGATTCTTTCGGCTGATTCTCTTGTGCGCGGAGACCGGATCGGCGCGAAGATACGGTCCAAGATGGCACAGATTAAATCTTGGACAGTGTCGGACGCGCTGTGGAGC
>CAIKND010000023.1 GCA_903828675.1 uncultured Acidobacteriaceae bacterium | reverse complement strand
TGTGCCATCTTGGACCGTATCTTCGCGCCGATCCGGTCTCCGCGCACAAGAGAATCAGCCGAAAGAATCAAGTTAAGCATTATTTACGGATAAGCTCTTAGCCGTGCCACAAACCCCTGAAAACAAACGAGGGCTTCAGCCGCTGAGGGACGCCTTTCGCCATTCTCGCTCGGAATTCAGGCTTTTTTCCGCAGCCTGTTTAGCCACCGAGGGACTGTCTTTCGGCATTTCCATTCTTTTCGTGGCCCTTCATACTTGCCCCTATTTCAGGCTGTCACCGCTAGCTCGCTGCCGCGGCCTTTTCCACTTCAGCCCATTCGTCCGAGCTCAGCTTCAGTTCGGCCGCAGCCACGTTTTCTTCCACGTGCGCCACCTTTGAGGTGCCTGGAATCGGCATCAAAACCGGCGAACGCTGCAACAGCCAGCCCAGAGAAAGTTGCGCCACCGTAGCCGAGTGTCGCGCGGCAAGCTCCGCCAGCGCCAGTGCCGCGGGATGGTCGGGCCGCAGCAGTTTTCCGCCCGCGTTCGGGTACCAGGGCAAAAACCCAATCCCTTGCCCCTCGCACCATTTCAACATTTCTTCGTGGCGTCGGTCGCCCAGGCTATAGCGATTCTGCACCGTCGCAATCTGCACAAACTTCCGCGCCTCTTCCACCTCCGCCGGAGTCACCTCGTCCAGCCCAATGTGGCGAATCTTGCCCTGCTCCTGCATCCGCTTCAGCGCGCCCAGGCTCTCTTCCAGCGGTGTTCGCGGGTCGATGCGGTGGAATTGATAGAGTTCGATCCGCTCCAGCCGCAGCCGTCGCAGGCTCATCTCGACGCACTGAATCAGGTAACCGGCTCGGCCCACATACTCGGTTTTCGCGGGGCCTTGGCGCGTAATGCCGCCTTTGGTGGCGATAACCAATCCGGGTGGATAAGGGTAAAGCGTCTCGCCAATCAGCCGCTCGGCGATCTCCGGACCGTATGCGTCTGCCGTGTCGATCAGAGTCACGCCCAGTTCCACGGCGCGTCGAAGCACTCGCCGCGCCTCGGCCGGATCAGCCGGTTCACCCCATGCGCCTTCACCCACCAGCCGCATGGTTCCGTACCCAAGGCGGTGAACCGCCACATCGCCGCCGATTAGAAACGAGCCGCTGCTGCCTGCGTTCGGTGCTTTGCCTTCTATGTTCATATTGGTTCCGATGCTACTCGTCCATCGAAAGTGGGACAATGGGCCGCAATGCCGCCTGAAAAAACGCAGACGGGAACCGCGCCCTCACAGCCTGCGTATCCTTAAGCCGGAGCACCCAAGGAGAAAGACCATGAGCGGTTACGGCTATCCCAATCAGCAAGCCATCTTTTACCAGCAATACGAGTCGGTTCGCCGCGACGAAGTCGTCGGCATCCTGCTGGCACTGTTCCTGGGCAGCTTCGGCCTCCACCACTTCTATCTGCGCCGCACCGGCTTGGGCATTCTCTATTGCTGCTTCTTCTGGTCGGGCATTCCCGGTCTTCTCGGCTTTATCGAGTGCTTCTTCATGCCCGGACGGGTCCGCGAGTTCAACGCCATCCAGGCGGCAGGCATCGCTGCGGCGCTCGGCATCGCCATGCCCGGATGGGGCCAGCCGCCGGTAAACGTCACCGTCAATATGCCCGCCACAGGCCCCGCTGCTTCCGGTCAGCCGAACACCCTCGCCGCCTGCCCTCACTGCCATCAGACCAACCCGGCAGGGGCGCGGTTCTGCTCCGCATGCGGCACAGCCATATAAGGGAACTTTCGTCCCTACATGTTGGCGTGGCCCGACCGCATGGACTCGTTGAACTGCGGCTTGGTAAAGTTCAACGCTGCCTCCAGAGCCGCCTGGTACTCCGGCGCTCGCTCCATCAGCGCAGGGGTGGCGGCGGCAAACTCCCCGTCCAGAATCATCAGTCCCTGGCCGGCTTCGTCGCTTGCCATGCGCAGCAGGTCAGCCTCGGTAGTGTTGAGGTACTGCGCATCCCTCGGGTCGGCGATCCACACCGGCTTGCTCTCGCCCAGAACGCCCGAGAGCCAGTACACCTTGCTCAGCAGGTAGTCCAGCCGCTCCTTGTCGTCCGTATCGGTAAACACAAACTTCTTCTGCCAGCGGCTGTAGTAGCGCGTGGTCACCGGCACCGGCTGGCGGTTTCCTGACTTCAAAAACTCCAACTGCCCCAGATCCACAGTCTTGCGCACCGCGTTGTAAACAAAGGTCTCTGCGTAAGGCTGCTCCATGGCCGGAACAATCTCCGCAAAAGTCAGCGTCACGCTCGCAGCCACTTTGGCATGCAGGTTGTGCGCTCCGCCATCCGCCAGGTGCATCTCTCCGTGGACGATATATGTGTCCGCGCCGGAAGTTGACTGGTGAAACGGCCATTGAAATTGCCCGAAAGCCACCGGCAATCCGGCAAGGGTTACGTAGCACTCCGGCCTTGGATTGCGCAGCCGTTTGGCCTGGGCAGCCAGGTGCGCCGCCATCTGGGGCAGCAAATCCGGCTTGTCCAATCTAAAGCTCTCGCTCAATTCCAGTTTGAGTGTCCGGCCGGCTGCAACTTCACTGAGCCCGAGCTGGCAGACAACCGTTGGCTGGGCGTTGAAGCCGATGCCCTCTGTGGCTGAAAGGAGAACAAGGCCGGCCTGCTTGGCGGCCGCTTCAATTGAAGTGACGAGTGGGGACTTTAGTTCGGTTGTCATAGTCTGGGGAATCCTGCGTTCGAGATCGATGCAGAATCATTCTAAAGCGGCAAGCTAGCCACATGCCGCATTTACAATATGAAATGTGCAGTCTCAAGCGTGTTCGCATATCATTCTCGCCGAGAACCTGTCCAAGGTTTACATGGCGGGTCGAATTCAGGTAACCGCCGTCCGCGGGGTTTCTCTGTCTGTCGAGCCGGGTGAATTCGTGGCCATCGTTGGCCCTTCTGGCTCAGGCAAATCCACACTCTTTTATCTTCTCGGCGGGCTCACGCGAGCTAGCTCGGGGCGCGTCGTCATCGATGGCGTGGACTTTGCCACGCTAGACGACGGCGAGCGCACCAGGCTTCGCAAACGACGCATCGGCTTCGTGTTTCAAAAGTTCAACCTGCTGCCCACGCTTTCGGCAATGGGCAATATTGAGATTGCCTATACGATCAGCGGACGCAAAGAGCCACTCGATCTCAAGTATCTTGACCACTTGTGCGACATGCTTTCGATTCAGGGCCGTCTCAAGCACCGGCCGTCAGAACTTAGCGGTGGTGAGCAGCAGCGTGTGGCCATTGCGCGGGCGCTGGTTACCCGGCCGGCCATCGTTCTGGCCGACGAGCCCACCGGCAACCTGGACACAAAGAACTCTGACGCCGTCCTGCAAATGTTGCTCCGCTCAAACCGCGAACTGGGTCAGACCACCCTCATGATTACGCACAATCCAGAGGCGGCGTCGATAGCCAGCCGTATCCTGCATATGCGCGACGGCCAGATTGTCAGCGAGGAGAAAGGGTCCAGATCCGGGCAGGCTCTGGACGACTTGAAGCCCCAGGCGGCTGCCGCAGTTTGACCTGATTTCGGCCGCCCGGTATACTCAAATTTGCACCAAGCGGGAGTAGCTCAGTGGTAGAGCATCGCCTTGCCAAGGCGAGGGTCGCGAGTTCAAATCTCGTCTCCCGCTCCAATCCGCCCTCCGGCGTTTGCCGGGTTGGCTACGGCGGATTGGAGTGTCCGCATATTCAAAGGCAGCCCTGCCAAGGCGCGGTACCCAAGTGGTAAGGGAGAGGTCTGCAAAACCTTTATGCGCCGGTTCGATCCCGGCCCGCGCCTCCAATTCCTCCAAAAAACTATAAACAGGCCCAATTCAGACCCAACCCACCATGTGGGAACGTTTTGCATCCCATGACGCTTCCACTCCCATAGCTTCATGCCCGGCTTTTAATCGAAAGTGGGGATCTGCGGTTCTGCATGGACCCCTCTAAGAACTTGTTGAAAAACGTCGGACGTCACGCAGATTGAAAAACTGAATCGCCCTACAAAGCCCGCAGAGCGATCGGTAATGCCTCAGTGAGGGTTTTGGTATTCCGATATTTGCCACATTCCGAGACCTCTAAGTGTTTTT
>CAIKND010000022.1 GCA_903828675.1 uncultured Acidobacteriaceae bacterium | reverse complement strand
CTATCGAGGCCCTCTTCCAATTGCATTGGGAACTGAAGCAGGATGGCGTCGAGGCCGCGCTCGAACAATCTCGCCGCGGCGGCCATCTGTGGATCTTCGCGGAGACGCCACTCTTGGCGGCGGAGTGCCGCATCTATATTTATAACCTCGCCCTACGGCTCGGCGTGCCGGTAAAAGGCGGCGGCCTCAAAGACGGCATTGAGGTTTTCCCGCGTCAGGACCGGATCGAGGACAGCGAATACGGCAACGCCATCCGGGCCCCGCTCGGCGTGCACCGAAAGACGAACCAGAGGTACTGGTTCTACGAGGCCGCCCTCACGCCGGAGGCGCAACTCGATTACCTGGACGGGCTGAAGAAGCTCACCGAGGCGGAACTGAGAACCAACATCGGTGGTATGACGCTGCCCGAAGCCTATCGACCTGCAGTTTCTCCTCCATATATACCGCCTGCCACGGCAACGTTGAGCACTGAGTTCCGAATTCTCGACTATGTGCGCACGACACGAAAGGACAGCCGCAACTGGTGGGCGCGTTGCCCATCGTGCGCCCAGGCCGGGCACGACCGCTCTGGCGACAACCTCGCCATCCAGATCAGCAATCCCCGCCTCTACAAGTGCTGGGCCGGTTGCACGAAGGAAGAGATTCGCGCGGCGCTGGGCCAGCCGATCCGCCGCAAGGTTGCGGTTTGAGGAGGCGAAACCGATGACGAGCCCAGCAAAGATCGTAGCAAAAAACGCCAACCGCTATGCGCGATACGGTCTGTCGCTTCCACGGCAGACGCTTCGCGCCCTGGAGAAGCGCGGAATCTACTGCCAGCCGAGCGTCTCAATCGAGCACCAGCATCTGGCGCGGCGATATGTGCTTCGCGGCATCGAGTCCGGCGGCGCGGTCGTCGACATGGGCCACTACTGTGCCTATCTCGACGCTGACGGAAACCCGGCACCGTGGCTGCAACAGATCGATTCGATCTCAGGCAACGGCCGTCACGCCATCGTCATTGCGCCGGAATTGGTGCGGATCGAGATGCTGCGTGTCGGCCACACCTACGAACTGGCCATCACGCGACTTTGGCTGAAGTCCGAAGAAGGCCACACGCGCCCGGTCATCGCCACAGCGCCACTCTTCCGTGGCCATCAGGGAACTCTCGCAGTCGAACCCTGGAGTGCAGAGAACAAACCCCTGCGCGGGACGGTTGCGCCGCTCTTCTACACCGCGGCCGGCGAAGTGCTCGATCTGCCGGAGCGCTTCGACATGGCGATTCGCAATATCTCCGGCGCCGTCGCATGTCCGGGATGCAAGCACGCGCATGTCGCCGTGGCTCCGGCCACGAACAAAGGCGGTGAGCTATGAAGTGCGCCATCGAAGTTGGCAAGCCGGACTGGCGGCCTCTTGAGAATGCGATTCCGTCAGAGTACTGCGAAGACTACATGTATATGGGCAAGGCTGGCGAGATCGTCCTCTACAAGCATCGCCTGACGCGGCGCTATCTGAACATCGACGCGGTGACTGGGAAGTTCTACCGCTACGCCAATGACGAGTACGTCGAGATCGACCAACGACAGGCGTTCGACTCTGTCTACGGGAACGATCAATGAGAAGGAGAGAAGCACATGGGAAAGTGCGTCAACAGAGTCATTCTTCTGGGCCGCGCCGGCAAGGACCCGACGGTCCATATCCTGCGCACAGGCACGGTCGTCAATCTGTCGCTCGCCACCAGCGAACGCTACCGGGACATCCATGGCGACTGGCAGGAACACACGGAGTGGCACAACTTGGTTGGCTTTCAGAGAACGGCCGAGATCCTGCGCGATTATGTCCGCAAAGGCTCACGGCTGTATATCGAAGGCGCTCTGCGGACGCGCTCCTGGGACGACCGGCAGACTGGCCAGCGGCGGTATCGCTCGGAGATCGTCGTCACCGAGATCAGCCTCCTGTCGCCACCGCCCGATGGCGGCAGCGACGATGTGGAGCACTACGTCAGCGGACAGGGCTTCGCGCCGCCCGAGTTCAGTGAGGAACCGGAGATCAAGCAGGAGGAAGTGCCGTACTGATCCAGCACAAAAACCGCCCGCCGTACTCCGGGAAAATGAATTTGATTAGGTACTCCAAGGATGTGCATGGGCAGGATTGGCCTTAGATCAACCTGTCAATGAGTGGGTTGGCGATTTGCACTAAGCCGCTAGCGCGGCAGGTTGTGCTTTTGTGGCATTTGGATAGAGTGATGGACACCGAAGGAGGTGTCCATGACACATTTACGCCAACGCATGCAGGAAGATCTCCGGCTGCGGAACTACTGTAAGCGTCAGACCAAACGCATGGTCGGCATTTTTGTGGCCCAGGCAGCGGGGATTAGGTCTGCGATGCGTTGAACGGGCGCGTTGGCAAGCCCAGGGAGGATGTCGGCGAGGTAATCGCGCACCGGGATTTTTAGGCGACGGCAGCTTTCGATCACGGAGATGATGGCGGCCACGCGTGGTCCGGCCGCTTCGCTCCCGATGTGGATCCAGTTGCCTCTGCCAAGGGCGATGGGCCGCATGGAGTTCTCCGCAAGGTTGTTGCTGAACTCCAGTTCGGGATAATCGAGGAAACGGATCAGCTTTTTCCAAATGGCAAGCGTGTATCTGCAGGCTTGGCCGGCAGCGCTGCTGGGCAGCACCGCCTTGCTCGTCTCCAGGATGTGAGTGCGGATTTCGTCGAGCAGCGGCGGGGCCTTCTCGTGGCGAAGAGCATGGCGCGCGGCTTGGTCCATCTTTTCGTTCCGCGCTTGAGCATCAATCGCAAACAACGTGTTCATCAGTTCAACTGCGCGGATGGACGCGGCATCCTGTTTATTAATTTTGACCGCATCTACGAAGTACCTTCTGGCGTGGCTCCAGCAGGCTGCATGCACCATCTTCTCGCCGCCCACGCGATCATATGCCGCATAGCCATCTGTTTGCAGAAGCCCTTCGAAGTTGCCGAGGAAGTTCAGCGGACCTTCGCGTCTTCGGCTCATGCGGAAATCGAAAACCGTCATGCCGCCGGGCGTCCCGTACTGCCAGAGATAAGCCTGATGGTTCGTGCCGCTGCCATCATGCGTCTGAACATCGACCGGAGTTTCATCCGCCTGGATGTAACTTCCCGCGAGTAACTCTCGGCGCATGGCACTCACTACCGGCATCAACATCTCTCCGATGGTCATCACCCAACCGCACATCGTGGCCCGGCCGATATCGATGCCCGCGTCGCGCAATAACGCCACGCTCTGGCGAAAAAGTGGACTGTGATCGCAGTATTTATTCACCACCGCGTTGATCATCACTCTGTCCGATACCAGGCTCTTATCGATGATCCGGATGGGAAGATTCGCAGCCGTCACTCCTTGCTCGGGGCAGGATTTGCAGGCCCTCTTCTCGCGCCTGGTCACCTCGACGAAATACTTGGCCGGCTCCACATCCAGAACTTCGCTGACTTCGTAGCCGATCACTGTGGTCTCAGCGCCGCAGTTGCCGCATACACACTGTTCCGGCGTGCAGGCAATGACCCGTTCCACACGGGGAAGATTCGCGGGCAGAGTTTGACGTCCGGGATGCTTGCGCTTCTTTTGTTCGGTAATCGGCGGCGGAGCTTTGCGCTCGCTTTCGGCGGCTACTTCTTCCTGGCTGACCCCGGGCTCTTGTTCCAGCAACTCCAGTTGCAAACTGCTCAGCTTCTCGCTGGCCGGTCCATACTTCTGGAGCCGCAGCAGGCGAAGACGTTCTTCCAGCACTTGAATCTTCAACCGTGCATACTCGAGCTCTTTGTTCTGCGAGGCAACCTGCTTCTCTAACTGAGCGACGATCTCGGCCATGAAGGGTTCCGAGTGCGGGGGAAGAGTAGGCTCAGAAGATGTGCTCACGATGATTATTAGATAACATACTGTCTTGTGGATAAATGAGCGAAATATCCAGTGTTCATGCGGTTTTTAGTGACTCTGTTGATTCTTCTGCCGGAGGCTTGCGATACCACTTTCGGGGCCGCGTCTGAGTCAGATCGATCCCACCTAAAAGCAGTGCCAGTTCCTCGGAACTCAGGACGATTTTCTTCACCGCACTGTCTCTCTGCGGCCAACGAAATCTTCCGCCGTCCAACTTTTTCGCGCACACCCAAAGTCCACTTCCGTCGTAAACCAGAAGCTTCAGGCGATTGCGTCGCGCATTCGTGAAAAGAAACACATGGCCGCTTTCCGGATTGCAGCCCAGATGATCGCGCACCAGGCCGTAGAGGCCGTTGAAGTTTTTCCTCATGTCCGTCGCGCCAGCCGCAACATATATCCGCGTTGCCGGTCCAAACCCGAACACCGCCTACGCCCTATCCAATACGGTCAGCAAGCGCTCCAACGTTTCCGCATCGAATCCACGACGCACTTCGATCCGGCGCCCGCTTCGCAACTCAACAAACAGAACACCGTCGCACCCGGCGTCGTTGCCGCCATCCCGCGCCGTGGAGGGAACCACTTCGACGGGAACAAAAGCTCTTCTTCCCAACTGCCGTCTGCCATGCACGCGTTGACGATATTTATCGAGCGTCCCTACCGCCAAGCCTCGCTGATGGCAAAAAGCAGCCCGCAACAATCCACTCGATTCAAACTCCGTAACCAGAGCCTGAACCTCGGCCAAACTACGCCGCCTGTGCTTTACTCCCACTTCGCTCATAGCTCCAGTGCACCACTAAACGCGGCGCAAGAACAGAGTGCGTTGCTCTGACGGATACGAACTACTCACCCCGCACGATTCACTCCTACACCCGGATCGTGGCTGAGTTCGCCAGCTACTTTCACAAGTCGCCCGATCAACTCGGCCCGGAACATATCCGTACCTGGCTGCTTTATTTGCTCAACGAGCGGAAGCTGGCCTGGGGAACCCTCCAGTGCGCCCGGTCGGCGCTGAAGTTCCTATACACGCGCACGCTGAAGCAGACCTGGTTCGATCAAGAGATCATCAAGCCCAAGGTGCGCCGCAAGCTGCCCACGGTCTGGAGCCGGGAAGAAGTCTGCGCCCTGCTTGATGCCACGACGAACACCAAGCACCGCGCACTGCTGGCCGTGTTCTACAGTGCCGGGCTTCGCTGTCAGGAAGCACTGGACCTGAAGATCACCGACATCGACAGCAAGCGGATGATCATCAACATCCGCGAGGGCAAGGGCAAGTTCCCGCGCCAGGTCATGTTGTCGCCCAAGCTGCTTGAACTGCTGCGCCTCTATTGGCACCGGCGCAAGCCCAAGGAGTGGCTCTTTCCCGGAGAACGGCCGGACCAGCCTTTATTTCAGAACGCGATCCGTGTCGCCTGTCAGAAGCTTCGCAAGAAGCTAGGCATCTCCAAGCCTCTGAGCCCGCATGTGCTGCGCCACTCCTTCGCTACCCATCTGCTCGATGCCGGCACCGATCTGCGCAGCATCCAGTTGCTGCTCGGCCATCGCGATCTCGAGACCACGGCCCGCTATCTGCATGTCTCCGAAGCCAGACTGCACGCCACGGCGAGTCCGCTCGACGACCTGCCCATTCACATCATTCCAACCGCACAAGGAGGTAACAGAACCGCATGACAGAACATCGGCTCGAAGTGGCCGATGTCTTTCACGCTCACGAGAACGAGTTCCTTCAGCGCTGGGGCCACGCCCTCTCGGACCAGCAACGGAAGGTTCTGCGCGATATCGGCCTGTGCCGAACGGCTGCGCTCGGCACCCATCTGGAACGATGCGATCGCTGCAACTATGAGACTGTCGCTTACGACTCGTGCCGCAACCGGCACTGCCCCAAGTGTCAGTCCTCGGCTCGCGACCGCTGGCTCATGAAGCAGGCCTCGAGCCTGCTGCCGGTGCCTTATGCCCACGTCGTCTTCACGGTGCCCGAGCAACTGGCGCCGCTCGCACTCAGGAACCAGCGTCTGTTTTACAGCCTGCTGTTTCGGGCGGCTTCGGAGACCCTGCTGGAGATCGCCGCCGATCCACGGCATCTCGGCGCACGCATCGGCGTGCTTGCCGTGCTGCACACCTGGTCGCAGAACCTGAGACATCATCCGCATCTGCACTGTCTTGTTCCCGCTGGCGGACTGGCGCTCGATAACTCCCGCTGGGTCGCAACCAGGCGCCGTGGGTTCTTCCTCCCGGTACGCGTGCTCAGCCGCATGTTCCGCGGCAAGCTGCTCGCTTTCGTTAAACAGAGCTATCGGCGGAAGGATCTGTACTTCCCCGGCACTCTGTCTGAGCTCGCCGAACCGCGGGCGTTTTACTCCATACTCCATATGCTGCGCCGAAGAGAGTGGGTGGTCTACTCCAAGCCTCCGTTCGGCGGACCCGAACATGTGCTGAAGTACCTGGCCCGCTACACCCACCGCGTCGCCATCTCCAACGGAAGGCTCCTCAGCCTCGAAAACGGACAGGTGCGCTTCCGCTGGCGAGACTCCAGACGTAACAACCGCAGCGGCGTCATGACCCTCGACGCGGTCGAGTTCATCCGTCGCTTCCTGCTCCACGTCCTGCCTGCAGGCTTCGTCAAGATCCGCCACTTCGGGCTGCTCGCCAACCGCAACCGACGTCAGGCGCTTGTCCTTTGCAGGACCCATCTCAGCGCCACCACACCGGACATCAACGCCCTGCTGACCGAACAGCAGAAGTCCGCGCTCAGCCGGACATGCCCACAGTGCAAATACGGCACCCTGCACGTGGTCGCCCGCCATGTAGCTGTTGAACTGGCCAACTCCTGTGCCCCGCTTGCCCGCTCACATATCGACTCATCTTGAGGAAGACGATGCCGATCTGCATACGGATTCGACTTCGCACTCAGGCGGACTCTGATCCCGCCTACGTCACCCTGCGCTTGAAATCGGCTCAGCATAAGCCCGGATATCCTTCCAACCTTCCCGAGCATCCGGCAGGCGCATCACTCAACGGGTCCACTCCGGCCACTCCCGTCTTCTCATGTGCCCAACCGGACGTATCGGCTACACCCCGACAGCATTCAATCCCCATACATCCACCGCGCTAGCGGCTTACTGCAAATCGCCGTATCCACACTGCTCCGCACTGGCAGCATCGGCATACCAGAAGTTCTGCACGCGGAGCACTGTCGATACGGCACTAGAGATTT
>CAIKND010000021.1 GCA_903828675.1 uncultured Acidobacteriaceae bacterium | reverse complement strand
GCTGGACATCAGATGGGCCGATGGTTTGGGTATCCCTCGACTCTGCTAGCCTCAACTTTTCGAACCGCCGGATGCGGTCCCGCTTGTCCGGTGGTGTGGCAGGGGAGGAGAGGAAACTCTCCCCCCTATGCCGATTGCGGACCATGGTTTAAGGCAAGTAGTAGCGGAAGCTGGTCCAGAACATGTTGTCGATACCCTTGGCGCCGATACCAGAAGCGCCTGACCAGCCCTCGCGAACCGCATAGCCGTACTGGATGCTCTGGCGCAGGCGGCCGCGGTCGCCCTTGTACAGGTCATACCAGTAGCCGGCTGTGACTTCCTGCACATCGCGCGTTTGCGCGCCGCAGGAGCCGCCGGGAGCGTAGCCCGTGGAGGCTCCGCCGTTGTAGCCGGGGTTGGAGTTGGTATTGCAGCCGGAGTTGCCCAGAGCGCGCGAGCCATATCCTTGTGCGGCTGCGGAGGGGGTGCCCCAGTGACCGCCCCAGGTGCCGCCTGCCGCAATCAGGGCCGCGGTAGCGGTCGCATTGCAGGTGATTACGCCGCTGATACTCGCGCAGAATTGCGCACTGGGCGCACCCAGCGTAGTGGCATTGGCGTTGGCGAAGTCGGTACGGCCGGCATAATCCGCGCCATAGTTGAGGTAAAGAGCGAGCCGGGGTGTGGGAGTGGCTTCAAGGGTGAGCAGCGCGCTGGTGTTATGGATTGGAGCGAGGTTGCCGGACGCATCTGCCGTCACGTCAGCCAGCGTGGAGTTGCCGTAGCGGCCCATGCCTGGGCCATAGAGGCCTTTAGCGCCAAAGGTGATTCTGTCCTTGATGACCGGCACGCGGAAGCTGCCGCCGATTCCGCCGAGAACGATGCTGCTGGAATAAGAACCTGCCGTGGTGAGCGAAGGCGCTACGGCAAGGCCGGTCGCGATATCCTTCAGGCCGCCATACAGATTGCTGTTGGTGGTTTCGCCGGGGTATACGGTTTCATGAGCAAAGCCGGCGATGCCGAGGATTTCGTAGTGGCCCCAACCGGGATCGAAAGCCGCTTTCACGATTACGTCGGGCGCCTGGTTGAAGGAGAGGTTGGCAACGTTCGAGCAACCATTCAGCGTTTTGTAGACCGGGACCGCCACATTAACCGTGTTGCCGGCCGAGTCGGTCTGCACCTGATTGGTGTAGTTGACGATTGAAGTGGCAGGCGAGCAGCCGCTGATGGCCGCGTTGTAGTTGCCGCCGTTTTGGCCGGCGCTGCCCAGCACGGCATACGGTGTGTTGCCGGCGAGCGAGGCAGTGTAGAGGAGCTGCGGATTCTCAACCGCAACGCCGAAGGCCGACTTGGCGAAGGTCTTGGTAACGCGGAAGCCGTACTGGCGGGTCCACACGAAGCCCACAACGTAGTTCGGGTCAATGGTCTGCGGCGTCATGATGTCGCCGGATAGATTGGAGAGGCCCTTCTTGTCTTCAGTGGCCAACGACCACATCTGGCCGCCAGTGAAGGCCCAGTGATTTTTGGTCTCGGCCTGTCCCCAAATCACGCGCTGGCGCATAACGTAGCTGTTGGACTGGTTATTGTTGGACGTGATGCCGGTGCCCAACCAATCACCTTCCCAGTAGCCGCGCAGAGTGCCCCAGCTGACTTTGCCTTCGGCCATCAAAGAGAGGCGCGACTGGCGGCCATCGGCGAAGAATTCGCTAAGGGAATAGGCGTCCGCGTGCTCGTAGGGAAGCGCACTGAAAGCGGTGGGGATGTCGCCGCCGGTGGCCTTGCTGCGCCAAACGGACTCAGCCGCCGTGAAGCCGCCGGGGGTGATGGTGATGCCCTTGTAGTGGAGAGTGTCAGGGCTGGAGACTGACTTCTTGATGGCCTGATTTTCATCCGACATTGTAGTCACGATGGAGACCGTGTTCGCCTTCAGATCGGTAACCGTTGACTGCAGGGTAGTGACGGCGCTGGCGTTGTCGGTGACCGCCTGCTGCTGCGCTGAGGCCGCGGCTTGTGCCTTGTCTGCTGCCGCCTGGGCAGAAGCCGCAGCTTCCTGCGCTTTCTGCAACTGTGCATCCTTGTCGGCAAGGTTGCTCTTCAGACTATTGATCTGGCCTACAAGTTCCTGGCGCAGGGCCTGGATCTGCTCCTCGACCGTGGGCGGCGGAGGCGTCTTTGTTTTTTTGGTGGCTGCGTGCTTTTTGGCCGCCGGGGCCGGGTCGCCCGCGTAGGCGTTTGAAGCAACGAGACTGACTGCCATCATTACAGCGGCAGCAGTTTTAAGTCTGAAATTCATGGGGCCTCTCATGTCCTCTCAAATCAGGTTGAATCGTTTGTGCGTGCACTCATTCAGCGAACGCCCGGAATTCCCGCATGCCGTAAATTCGATGATGAAGCCGGAAGATACTCATGCCGGCATGCAGGAAGAACAAGAATCGTCGGAGAAGGAATCAGCAGATTGCCGACTTTCCTTCTTCGCTTCCGAATCCAAGACTCGCAGAGTTTGATGAATATTTAACGAATTCACATACTTTTAACAGTTCTATCTATCTATCGGCCCAACCTACCATCAAATGCGCACGGATTCATCTACTTTTAATGATGAACCCGCACGCATTTCCAATATAATATTTATTCCACAAACGTCCATGGATACTGATCTTCAGATAGTGTCCCTTAGTGCGCGGCGCTCTTGCCCGCGCTGAGCAAGTTAGCCAACAATCTGTACGACCCGGGGACTAACTCGGGTAACTGCCGATAGAGCGCATAGGCTACATAGATATAAGTTCCCTTGCCTTGATGAGTTACAAGCAAACCGCCGCGCTGCGGGTCCTGTCCTTCGTCGGCGGTTTCAGTGAGCGCCGTGTAACCCGCATCCCATGTATCAAGGAAGGAGTGGCCGCGCTCTTCGACCCAGCCGTCAAAATCCGCGGAAGTGATGGTGTTGGGCCAACGCAACAGCGGGTTGGCCAGGTCAAGCAATTTCACCGGTGCCTGCTCGTCCACCACGCGTTCCGGCATCCGACCCATCGCCAGTGGCAGGGGGGCGGGGAATGTGGTGCTCTGATATTGGACGATCAAGGTTCCGCCACGCTGGACGAATGCCTCCAGCCGGGGCTGAGCGGCGGCCAGTTCCGGTCGCGTCGAATAAGCGCGAATCCCGATCACGAGGACGTTCCAGGGAGAAAAGTCCCCTGCGGCCAACTCTGCCTTGGTCAGCACATGAGGGGTAACGCCCAGTTCCTTGATCGCTTCGGGAACCAGATCTCCGGGGCCCATCACATAGCCCACGCGCAGTCCCGGAGCCAGCTTGACATCCACCTTGCGCGTTTTCAGCTCCGCAGCTTTGTATTGGTTATAAGGAAGCAGCCCCGCGTAACCGATACTCTGCCATCCGGCCTGGTAGCTCATTTCGCCCACGTGCGCCACAGCCTGAATGCTGTAGGCGCCGGTCCCGGCTCCGTCTGCCTTGACTGAAAACACCAATGGCTCCGAATCTCCGGCGCTCTTCAGTCGGAATTGCGCCTCTTTGGGCTCAGAACGCCATCCCGCCGGCAGTTTCAACTCTACGGTTCCCTCGGCGGCAGCTTGCGCACGTACCGTGATGCGGACCGGCAGGGCTGAGCCGTCCAGCGGCAGCAGTTGCGCTTCCGGCTCGATACGCACGCCAATTGCGGGGGTGACCACCAAAGGCTCATAGATGCCTCCTGGCCCGGTCACGTGTTGCAGCGTTTGCACCACCTGGCCTACGCGGATCGGTACGCCGTCAAATGCGAACTCAGCCCAGGCCGCGAGCGGGTATGGCGCAAAGGAGCGTTCCCGCCATTCCGGCTTCGCGATGTCGTAGTAAGGCTGCTCGGTGGACGGCCGGGTAAAGAAGGGCGCTGTCGGCTCGGCATCCTGTGCGGCCTGGACGCCGAAGGTCCGGTCGCTCACAACCGCCGCCGGATCTACAGGCCCGCCCAGGTCTTCGCTCTTCCAGGACGCACCGCTCTGGCTCTGAAGCCAGACCCGGATCAGACGGCTCTCCCTGCCCGACTGCGCCGTGTGCACTCGCACGCGAAACTTCTCGCCCGGCGTCACGCTCCGCGGAGTCTCGTCGGCCGACCCGCCGCGCGCCGAAGCAAAAATGTCTCCGCCGTCCGAGCGCGTGGTAAACGCTATCATGTCGAGGCCGAGCAGATCTTTGAAGGCGGTTTGAAAGGCAAAGATCTTCTGGTCGAGTTCGAACAGAAGGCTTTCCAACGCCCTTCCACCCAGGCTGCTCTCTGCAACAGCCTTTCGTAGCTCGAGCGTCTGGCGGTAGGCAGGCACAAGTTCGTGAGCCAGCGCGCCGCCGGACTGGCTGGGGCAATTGGCCCGGACCTGCTGGATTGCGTCATCGATCGAGCGGAGGCTCTTCCGCAGGTCTTCGGGCAGGTCAGGGCCGGCTATCCGCGCCAGCCCGGCGATGCTGGTGTCGATATTGACTTTGGCGTTGTGGAACAGGTCGTTGCCGTCCCCCGCGGCGCCTGGCTTGGCGACCGCTTCGGGCGCCACTCCCCACAGGTGGTACGTGGTCGTTGCAGGCCCGGTGAGCGCCGGGCTCGCACCGCCGTACTGCGACTTCTGCTCGCCCCAGCCCTCGCGCGCAATCTGCACATAGCTGCGGCCCAACAGCGGGTCCAAGTTGCCCACGGGGATGGTCGCGTCCGTCGAGGGAGCGCCCGTGATCCACTCATCCGTCACGTAGTTGTGGAACCTGGCCGGGGCCAGCTTGCCGGTTGCGTAGTCGAAGACGCCCTTGCTGGTAATGGGCGCAAACGGTGTTCTTGAATACACGGCAAGCGGCTGCCACGGCTCAAGCCCGTTCTTTAGTTGCTCAGGAAACACCTTGGGATCGGCAGCGGCCTTGAACGCCTCCTGCGCAATCTCGCCCGAGACCTGGTGCTGCCCGTGCCCGTCAGACACGCCGCCCAGGAATGTGGCTACAATCACCTGCGGCCGCACCTGGCGGACCGCCAGCACAGCGTCATAGAGGACGCGCTCGTGGCCCCAGCGGGCAAACGACTCTTCCTGAGTTTTCGAAAAGCCGAAGTCCGCTTCCGTGCCCCACAACTGCTGTGCGCCGTAGTACTCGTCCGCCTTGAGCAGTTCACTGGTGCGCATCAGGCCCAGCGCGTCGTAGGTCTCCGCAGACATGGCGTTTTGGCCACCCTCGCCGCGGGTCAGCGTCAGCAGAGTGGCCCGCGCCCCCAATCCGCGCGTCAGCCAGGTAAGCAGCGCGCCGTCCTCGTCGTCCGGGTGCGCCACGATCATCAGCACGCTGGCCGTTGTTCCCAGGCGCTTCAGGGTCTGCTCTAGATCTGCCCTGCCACGGTCCTCCGGCAAGGGAAGGGCCACCGTGCTTGGCTCCATCGCCGGCAGCGCTACCTGTTGCGCGCGCAGCCAAACCGACCCTGCGCCCGCCATCACCAGCCCCGCAAGGGCCGCACTTACCGCCGCATAACGTACTCTCATAGGAAGAAACATACTTCCCGTCAGTGTACAATCCGGTGAGCGCCTCCGCCTCATGTCCCCCCACTTATCCACGTCCGCGAACAAGGCAACACTGGAGCGCCGCATAGGCCTGCGCTCGGCGGTTCTCTTCAACATGCTGGAGATGATCGGCGTCGGGCCCTTTATTACGCTGCCGCTGGTCATCGCCGCGGCGGGCTTCCATCTCTCCGTTTGGGCGTGGGTACTGGGGGCGGTGATCGCTGTGGCCGATGGGCTGGTGTGGGCCGAGTTGGGCGCCGCGTTCCCGCGTGCAGGCGGCTCGTACGCTTTTCTGCGCGAGATCTATGGGCCTGACCGCACCGGCAACTGGCTGAGCTTTCTCTATGTGTGGCAGTTGAGCTTTACCGCGCCGCTGTCCATTGCCTCTGGCTGCATTGGCCTTTCCAGCTTTCTTGAGGTCTTCTGGCCAGGACTCGACGGCGTTCCCATTGCTGCTCTGCCCGCCCTGCATTACGCGAACTTGACCGCGGCCCTGGCCTGCCTGCTGGTCACGGCGCTGCTCTATCGCAATCTGAGCTCGGTGACGCGGCTGGCCTGGGTGCTTTTTGCCGGGGTGATGGCGGCCCTGGCGGGCGTCATCGTCTCCGGCTTTGCCCACGCGGCGGCCACGGGCGGCTGGCATATGCCGCCCTCGCCCGCGCTACCGCTGGGCTTGGCAATCGGCGGCCTGGCGCAGGCCACACTGATCACCACCTACGACTACTGGGGCTACTACAACATCTGTTTCCTGGGCAGCGAGGTCCGGCAGCCGGAGCGGACCATTCCGCGCGCCATTCTGCTTTCAGTTCTTTTTGTCTCTGCCTTCTATGTGGCCATGAACATGGCCGCCTTGCCCAGCCTGCGCAGCGCCGCCGCGCACGCCGCCGACAGCGCCATCGTGCGCGTGCAACTGGTGGCCGATATTGCCCACTCCGCCTTTGGCCGCTGGGCCGGATACACCATCGCCGCGCTGATTGTCTGGACCGCGTTTGCGTCGGTCTTCTCGCTGCTGCTGGGCTACTCGCGCGTGCCTTATGCCGCGGCGCGCGACGGCAACTACTTCCGCTTTCTGGCTGCTGTCCATCCGCGCCACGGCATTCCCCACCGGTCGCTGGTGGCCCTGGGGCTGGTCGCCTCCTGCTTCTGCTTTTTCTCTCTGGCACAGGTGATCACCATGCTGGTGGTCACGCGCATCCTGCTTCAGTTCTTCCTGCAGCAGGCGGGCGTGATGGTGCTGCGAGTGCAAAGGCCTGAATTGGAAAGACCCTTTAAAATTCCGCTCTATCCCCTTCCTCCGCTGGCCGCCATCGCGGGATTTGTCTTTATCCTTATCAATCGTTCGCACGCTCTGGGCGGCCTGATGGTCGCCGCCGGCATCGGCGTCTCCGGCACGGTGATTTATCTGGTCCGCGCACGACGCCTGGCTCAGTGGCCCTTCTTGTCAGGCGAGTAGGCCGGCTGATTCAGAAGTGATGCGTCTGCCAGGCGCTGGGTAGTTCCATGCGCGCGGCAAGTGCGGTGTGGAATAATTCGCCCGTGCATTCTGCGACGGCAACTGCTCATGACTGGTATCTGCTGGCCTGCGTGGCCGGCACGGTGCTGCTGCTTTTGTTTCTTGTAGTCAAGCTGCGCCTGCATGCTTCGCTGGGGCTGGCGGTGGCCGCTCTGGGGCTGGGCGTGGCGGCGGGAATGCCGCTGAAGCAAGTGCCACTCTCGTTTACGGCGGGGGTGGGTACCATGATGGGTCACATTGCCATCATCCTCGGGATGGGTGCGATTCTGGGGCAGTTGCTGGCCAGCTCAGGCGGCGCGGCGTCGCTGGGCAAAACACTTGTGGACGGCTGCGGGCCCAAGGGGCTGCCGTGGGCGCTTTTAGGGCTGAGCCTGCTGGTGGGCATGCCGGTGTTTTTTGAAGTGGGGCTGGTGCTGTTGATGCCGATTGTGGTGGAAGCGGCGCGGCGCAGCGGGCGGCCTCCGATTCTGGTGGGGCTTCCGGTTCTGGCGGGGCTTTCGATTACCCACGGGCTGATTCCGCCGCATCCATCGTCGATGCTGGCGGCCACCTTGTTTCACGCCGATCTGGGTCGCACGATTCTTTGGGGAATGCTGGGCGGAGCGCCCGCAGCCGCGCTGGCCGGGCCGGTGGTGGGCTGGGTGCTGATCAGGCGGTGGGAGAGGCGGCAGGGGAAATCCGGAGCATTGGTGAACGAGGGAACTCGTATGGATCCCACTCATCACGATGAGGCCGTGATGAGTGAGGCACCCGCAGTTGAGGCGAGTGCGGTGGTTCCCGGTCCGGCGGGCGCGGCGCGGGCGCTGGTGGCTATTCTGCTGCCGATTGCGCTGATCTTTGTGGGCAGTTGGGCGGATTCGGTGACCACGGTGGGCGGGCTCGCCAACCAAACTATGCATCTGCTGGGATACCCGGATGTAGCTATGCTGCTGGCCGTGCTGGTGGCCCTGGTAACGCTGGGCAGCCGGATTCCGCAAGAGCCGCATCACGGGCCGGACATGCTGCGCAAGCTGACGGCGGACGCGTTTATTCCCATTGCCGGGGTGCTGGTGATTCTATCGGCGGCGGGTGGGCTGAGTGGGGTTCTGCGCGACTCGGGCGCGGCGCAGGCGACGGTGGGACTGGCGTTGGGGATGCACATGCCGCCGCTGGTGCTGGCGTGGGTTCTGGCCGCGGTGGTGCGGGTGTGCATGGGGTCCTCGACTGTAGCGATGGCGGTGGCTTCAGGCGTGCTGGCTCCAGTGGCCGGGCTGATGGGCGTACGGCCGGAGATGCTGGTGATGGCCACCGGCTGCGGGTCGCTGCTGCTTTCGCACGTGAACGACTCGGGGTTCTGGCTGGTGGGTTCGCTGTTCAAGCTGGATGTGAAGGGCACGCTGGCCACATGGTCGGTGGTGGAGACGGTGCTGTCCGTCAGCGGCCTGGGGATTACGCTGCTGCTGGCGGCGATGCTGCGATAAGTCAGTGGACAGGGAGCAGTGGACGGCTCCTCTTTTGATAGGCGTTGGGGTGACCCGGTGTGGAGGGATGGGAGAGGTTCGAGGTTTGGGTAGATCTGGCGACGCCTGGGGCGTGGAAGTTGAGATTCATTCAACGTGGATTGCGCTGAAAGCAGCAGCTTCGCGTATCATCCGGGGCAAAGGAGAATGGAGCCCATGCCGGTTGCAAGGGAAATCGCCACTGCCGCACAAATCTACCGCCAGGACGCCACGATGCTGGTGAAGAGCGTAGACGGCCTTACCGCAGAAGAATGGCTCAGCCGCCCGAACTCAACATCGAACTCCATGTTGTGGGTTGCCGGTCATATGATCTGGGCGCGTTCTATCGTGCTCAAAGTCATTGGAGAGCAATGGACACGGCCATGGCTGCCGCTCTTTGCACGGGGCGCGGCGGTGGTAGAGAGCGCAGAGTATCCGGCTCCCGAGGAGATAGTACTCAGCTTGCAGGAAGTTTCCGCCAGCATGACCGTCGCAATGGAGGCAGCCACAGTTGAGAAACTGTCTGCCGCGGTTCCTGAGAAGTCTCCCAGTTTCGATGGAACTGTGGGAGGCATGATCAACTTTCTGGCCTTCCACGACGCGTATCATGTTGGCCAGGCCGCCTACATCAGGCGGTGGCTGGGTCGCACCGGAGTCGCAGGTTAAAACAGCCTCAGGGCTCGCGGCTTGCTCAGATTCAAGAAATCGAAGCCGCTCAGCCCCGCGGTCGAATGCGGCATGCAGTGGCTCCTGGACTGCACTGCCGTCGCATACGACCGGGTTACGTGGAGCCGGTCCATGACCACGTATCGTGTTCGCAATCCGTCGATGGATGCCGGCAGTTGGGCTGGGACGCTGCGGCGGTCCACATAAATGACCAATGCTGCTTCCCTGGGATTGTCCAGACTCTGGCCCACGCCCACGCCGAAGAAGGCCGGAAACTTCCTCATCAGGCTCTGCGACCTGAGTTGCTTGACGGCCACGGCCTGACTCAACACTGTTCCTGAAACCGAAGGCGCGGCGTTGGCCTCGAAGGCTGTTTGGGGCGCCGCGCCAAAGGCAACCGCGCGGGCCGTGGTGGGAATTACCAGGGTGCGCAGCCCGTCGACGATGGCCGGAACATTCACGTTCATGTTCTCGTCGACGTAGACAATGACGGCGCCCTCGCCGGGGTGATCGATGCTCTTGCCTGTAGCCACGCCGAGGATGCCGAGCGATGGATTAACCAGCATGTGCGCCTGCCCCAGGGCCTTTTGGGTGCGGGCCGCCTCGCTATCGCTGAGTGCCCGCATTTGGGCCGCTGTCACCGTGCTGTTGCCGTAACTGAGGCAACTGACAGCATGGTCGGTTGTGCCCACAAAGCTGTACGAAGTTCCTCCGCCCACCTGGGAACTCAATTCGCTCAGCACGTCGCCCACAGGGTTGGCCACACCCTGGCTCACACCGGACGCGTCAGTACCGCCAGCGAAGAACAGCCCAATTGGCTCCGCGTTTCCCGCATCCACCACCAACGACCCGGAGTCACCCGCATCGCTGAACTGGTTGCCGCTAATAGCCAACTGATTGGTAAAGGTCTTGGTGAGATAGGGTTTGGTTTCAGCGCAATCGGCGTAATAGGAGACCTGCACATCGAGCGAGAGCGCCGAGACGCTGCCGCAGGTGAGCCCGGTGGTGCGGCCGCTCTTGGCCACCTTTAAATGCAACGAGGCGGTCTCGCCCTTGCCGCCCGAGGACGAGATGCCGGGCGGCGCCGCAGCCAATGTACCACCGGCTTCCTTCGCACCGAGTTCCAGAATGTTGCCGCTGGGGTTCACGGCCCCGGCGTTTACCTGCGCAATGGCGGCGTCAGCGTTGGTCTGGTTTGAACTGAGCGCCAGCCAGCCGGTCAGAGTGCCCACGGGCGCTGTTCCCGCGCCGTCGCCGTTCGGGGTGCAGTTGTTGTCGATCAGGCCCGGCTGCACGATCATGTCGCCCACTGCGGCATGGTCGCTGCGCGCCAGAACATGGTTATTGCTGAGCAGAAACTGGTGGCCGGCGCCATCGGCAAGCAAGGCACCGAGCGTACCGCTGCAACAGTCCACGATCTGGTTTCCCTGGGTGTCGTAGTCGTTGTTGTTGCCGCCTGAGCTGCCCAGCGTTACCGGCGTAGCCAGCCTGGTTTCGTGGGTCGCGGGATCGCTGGAAACGCCCGCCGTATTCAGCAGCACTTCCGACGCGGTCTTCGATATGTCGCCAACCGTGGCCACTACATACGTTGACCCAGTTGCCGTGACCGTGGCCGGAGCGGTGTAGATCACCGTGCAAATGGTGAACGCAGATGTGTTGCGCTGGCAGTGGGTGAGGCCCAGCGATCCCTGTCCGCCGCTTGACCCGGTGGGCGTACTCGAAAGCTCGTACTTGATCCCTGTGGCGCCGCCGGCCTCGGCCAGATAGCCGCTGATGGTCAGCGTGCCGTTGGAGCCCAGAGCCGCGTTTTCCGGCGTCAGAGGCTGCAGGAAGCCCGGCGTTACGGTCATCACCGCCGTTGCTTTTGTGGCCGTATTCAGCGTGGCCGTGACCACCACCGCCACATGATCCGCTGTGAGGTAACTGGGAGGCGTGTATTGCCCCTGGGAGTTGATGGTTCCGGGTCCGCTGTTTCCGTCACCGCCGCTCACGGACCAAGTAACGGCAGCGTTACCGCCGGAGGCAAGCGTGGCCGTAAACTGCTCCACCGACGCGCCTGAAGCGCTGGTCGCGTTGCAGCCCGAACAGTTGGTGTCAACGGCGCCGGTGCCGGGCGCGATGGAGAATGTGCTGTTTGACGGGCTGGCGGTGACGCCACCACCGCAACCGGCCAACAGGAGCAATGCGGGAACTGCCGCTATCGCCAGCAACCGGGAAGCTAAGTTCCATGCACGGGCAGCCCGCAAACGCTCTTTTGCGCCGCTTAAACTGCGCATCTGTCGAGCTTTCGCACCTTGTGCTGTTTGCGGCAAAACTTACGGTGCCTTCCTGAGTATCTTCAAACGTTCCCGCTGATTCGACGCCCGCAGCAATTGGACGTTAGTCCTTTGCCACGCCCAGCGCGCTCAGACATCCTGCCAGAAATACCGAGTGCTCTAACGTTACAACGTCTTTGTTTCGTTGTCTTTGCTGAGCAGCAAGTGCACATCAGCGTCCATCATAAATCGTTGCCGTGCCTCAATCTTTGTCATCAATGCGGTTGCTCTTTTGCCGGAACAAAAAGTGCATCTACTTTCAAGATTACGCCAGTGGCCATGCGGAATGTACCCAGTCTCGCGTAGGAGGGGGGGTGGGTAGGGAGGGTGGGTAGGGAGGGGGGTGGGAAGCATGTGCCCGCGCGGTGGCCGGCGCAGTTCGAGCGGTACTTGTCCGGGCTTGAAATATGCAGCGCAGCTTCATCTTTTGTCCTCTATTAACATTGTGCGCCGAACGAGGATAATTATCCGCACTGAAAATTGCGGCTAAGTGATTTTAATTCAACAACCTGAAAATAGGACGCATTTTCATCCATTCCGGGTGCGGCAGCGCCCCATGCGGGACTGCAATTAGAATTTCGACTAAGTAATTTAAATTCAACAACATGAAGATTTATGACATTTTGTTCATTTCCGGGTGCGGGGACAAGCCCATTCTGCTTGCAAGGGGTCTTGAGGGACTGGAGGAGCGCGGGGATTCGGTCGTCGCCGTCCGGCCCTGGGCGCAAAAAACAAAACGCGCCGAGGACGGTGTACCGGGCAGAACCAGTTGAGATCAATTACGAAGAACAAGGCGCAGTGAGTTTGCGGTCTGTATACGTAACTCCTATGCTAGATAGAAATCAGATAAGCAGGGTCCAGCAGCTTTGACCCGCTCACGCGGTCTTTCTTGCTGGAAGAGACCTGAATTTGGTGCGAGGCCACCTGAAATTTTTTGCAGTGGGAGCAACGGCATGAATTCAGAAATGGACGAATCAGTTGAGGATCGCGGTTTCGTTGGTCGTGGCTGGATATGCGACAAGTGCGGGCAAACCATCGAAAGGGCTACGGACGGCTGGGTTCAATGGCGGGAGTTCGCGGCTGAATCCGAGCTTCGAAAACTGAGGGGTGAGCGTCCATTGGGACGTGATTTGCAGCTTGTCCACAACAGTTCAGCGAGTCCACTTCGAGTGCAGGCCGGTGAAATGTATGGGTGTCAATTCAACGACGATGACCCGGCGTATATGTCCATGGATTTGAGTCTCCCTGAATTCCTGGGGCCAGGCGGATTGCTGCATTTGCTGGAGTTTATCGCCGAGAGCCGAGTTGATACTCGTGAAGTAGTGGAAATGATCAAGCGGCTCAATGTTCCGGGGTATGAGCAGGGTCGCATCCATAGCAAATAGCGGGAAAGCAAGAGCAGAGCCGGCGTTTTTGTGTCCTGTTCAATGCATGTCCCGGGATATACCGACTTTGGTTTTGCCATAGCCGGACATTGTTCATTCGCTACTCTCAAAAGCGGGGCTCCCTCGCATGATTGTGAATGAGGAGCGAGCCATGCGCTCATCCGGGAGTCAAACCTGTGCCATCCGCGCAGGGCTTTCGGAGACGGGGGCCGAGAGCTGTTCAATCTCCGTTATAAGGCCTTCGATCCTGCTCCTGATTCTCCTTTCGCGCGTCGATACTTCAGATTGGACCCAGTTGAGGCGGTGAGATCGCTCGACGGAGGAATAGCCTGCGGACAGGGCACGGATCGCTTCCCGCATGGCGTCCGTAAAGAGCTGGTTGGCCGCGGAGACGATCTGGGTAACCGCACGGTCGAGTTCATTTACTTGTTCGCTGGGATCTGTAAAGCGCTGGAGAACGCTAAGGGAATACCGTGCACGCCGGCTGCCGGTGAGGACGCCGGTTGGTCCCTCAATCCAGTTTGCAAACGTATCGATGAACCAGCCGTAGAGGGTTTCGACCTCTGGAGTGAGGAAGTGGTAATTCTCATATTCTCCGCTGACTTCGAGACGGCCTTCTTTCTGCAACCACTTTTCGATCGCGGTCTCAGCATAGGGAATCATCTTGCAGCCGGTGACAGCCGTATATCCGTCGCCGCAGAGCTGGTGAAGAAACTCGAGATTGCGGTCAACCGACTCGAGGGTGCTAAGCGGGTCGAAGATCATGAATCCGAAATCGCAGTTGAGGCGGAGTTTACGAAGCACCTCGACGGCACGCAGATTTGCCTCAGGACTGGTGTGCTTGTTCATTAACTCGAGGCCGTCCCCGGTGCCTGATTCGATGCCGAGATAGACATTGAGCATGCCGGCATCGCGCAGCATGGCGAAGCGGTCTTCCTCGACCTCGTCCACGCGGCAGTTAATCTTCCACAGCACCTTGCGATCGAGGCCTGTTTCGTGAAGACGGCGGGCAAAGCGATCAGCCCAGTCCGCCCCGTTTCTGGCGGTGGCGGGGAAATCATCATCCTGGAAGAGGAAGACGGAGGCTTGGTATTGATCGTGCAATAGCTCCATTTCCCGAACCACCATCTCAGGGCTACGGACGCGCTTCAAAGGGCCGGGCGGCGGGGAGTAGAACTGGCGAATGCTGCAGAAAGAACAGTTGTAAAGACAGCCACGGCCGGCGATGAGCGTCACTTCTTTTCTGCCCAGAATTTCGCGCCTAAGAGGGGGCCGCATCGGGGGCGGGAACTTGTCGATGTCCAACTCGAGAGGGCGCGGAGGATTGGTGAACAGCTCTTCGCGGGTGCGATAGGCGAGTCCGTCAAGCGCGGTCCAATCGCGTTGTTCGTCGAGTGACCTGACGAGGTCGAGGAAGGTCCACTCGCCTTCAAAGCGCGTGATCGAATCCAATTCAGGAACAGCCTGAAGAACCTCGCGCCAGCGCAGGCTCGGGTAGTGTCCGCCGGCTGTGAAGTGGCATTTGACGCCGTGGTCGCGAAGATAACCCATCAACTGCCGAAAGTCAGGCGTATGGAATTGAAAGATGATTGAGAAGCCGATGACGAGCGGCTGATGGTGTTGTGCCAGCTCCGCTATCTTCTCGGGGCCGAGCCGATAGTCAACGATGATAGGGCGAAACCCAGCCTCCTGGACGACGGAGGCAAGATAGCCGATGCCCAGGTTGTCCTGATCCTGGTAGGCGACCAGCATTACTTGTTTGCCCATAAGGAACTCCAGACTCGGGCGGCTACCGGTTGGAGTTACAGACAGTTCTAGCCGTGCAGCTTGGCTAGGGCTTGGTGAAAATCCGCCTGGGCCCTGGCGGCGTCAGCTTCCAGATTCGCCACCCTGGCCGTGTAGTTCAGATACGCGCCCACCGCAGGCTGGATGAGGTCCTCCCTGAAGTAGCGGAGAATGAACGCCGGGTCTACGTTGGGACGATAGGGCCAGTTGGAGCTCACAAAACTGGCACTTTCAAATGCAGGGAGTTTTAGATCGTTGGGGTTGGTCATGGGGAGACTCCTCATTTGGTGTTGTGATGCCTAAGTAGCCGCCTCGCGGAATTTTCATCAGGAAGTCAGAATCTTGCTGTGACGACGATCACGTGGTGATGTGACGACAGTCGAGCGCGACCGGCAAAAAACTCAGCATCTGGGACGACCGAAGCGGTAGCTTGCGTTCTGACGAGAAAGAGCCTGGCGTAGAGGATCTGCCTACCCAATATCTGCGTCCCATTTGCGGCGATTCTTGCAGGCGAACAGCGTAGGGCAGGGTGGAATATCGGCTGAAACGCATTTGGGCCTTCTCCCACTATTCAGATGTAAGTCACCAAACAGGAGGAAAAACTCAATGGCATTCGTGCAACCAAATCTATGGGTACTTTCGGGCGGCGGGATTCAGGTTCGATATTCCTCCGCGACCAACCACTTTCACTACCACGACGCTTTCCGCAACGAGAACTTTACCGGCGCGGCGATTCGGTCAGTGGCGGTGCCTGACCTGGGCACGCTGGTCAGCGTCACGATCTTTTTGACAATCGACAGCGGTTCATCGACTTTCACGGTTCTTCTGCCGACAACGAATCTCGATAGCGCAGCGGCTCATCCGTCCGCTCCGGTGGCGACGGATGGCATCACGACGGCGCATCACTTTGCGATTCCGCTTTCGTTGCTGCACGGGCAGGTAGAGTTTTACACCGTAACGCCGCTTACTGGAACGGCCTTCAAAGTCTAGATAGAGAGCATAAGACCCGGGGCGCTGCGCTGCCGTTGGTTGACGATCAGTTCTGAACGAACGTCAGCGCGAACCCCGGGCAAGAGGCGATTCCCCCGCCTGTCCAATGTTCTTACGGTGCCGCCGCTATAGCCACCGCTCCGACTGGATCGGTTCCCGTGGCGGCGGTAATGGCGGAGGTGAGTGTGCCCGCATTCATGGTGTAGGCGACGAGGTCGGGGCTTCCGCCGAAATCGATGGCCAGCAGGTAGTTGCCGGTCGAGTCCTGGGTGAGGCCGATGGGCGTGATGCCTGCTGCGACAGCGGCGTTAAAGCCGGTGAGCGTGTAGGTTCCGCCGCTGGAGTTGATGGTATAGCCGGCGATGGTGCCCGTGGAACTGCCGCTCACGGTGTGGTTGGCAATATAGACGTAGGTGCCGGAATTGGAACCGTGGCTGGTGGGGGCGATGGCATAGGGCGCGAGTCCGCCGGTGGCGTAGGGCGAGCCGACGAGTTCGACGAGGGTGTTGTAGTCGAAGGCGCGCAGGCCGCCGGTGTTGGTGCCGGAGAGGGCCGCGGTTTCGCCGATATACAGGATGCGGTTGAGGGGGTCGACGGCCACCGACCAGGCTGCGCCCGCCGAGTTCGCAAGATTGATGTTGGTGACGGTTCCGAAAGGTTTCGCGTTGCCGGCGGCAAAGATAACATCTGCCGTGCCCTTGTTGCCATTGGCCACGAAGACGTGGGTGTTATCGGGCGAAATGACCAGCTGATTGACGGTAGTGCCGGGTAGGTTTGTGGATTGCTCCGTGCCGGAGGTGGGAAGGCCGGTGGAGGTGCTGATGGGGATTGCGTAGAGTCCAGAGACGAGTTGACTGGCTTCAACCAGCCAGGAATTCGTGGAATCGACCTGCATGCCGGCGGCAACGTCCTGGGAGATGACGTTGGAGCTGTTGGCCAGGGTGAGGCCGCCGCCGGTATTGATGGTGTAGAGGTAGATTCCGACCGCCGTGCCTACGTAGAGGAACTTGCCGTTGGGCGCGATGGCGATGGCGGTAGGGGCGGCAGCTAGCGAGTAGGGGCTGCCGGTGACCTGGCTGAGCGCGCCGGAGACGATGGAGAAGGCGGCAATCTGCCGGGTCGTCTGGTTCAGTACGTAAAAGACGCCGCTGCTGGTGCCCGCGGCGGTGCAAGTGGCGCCGGTGGTGGATACTTCGGCGCAAACGTTGGTGGTCTTGGTGGTGCTGCCGGAGGTGCCGGTAACGGTGATTTGATAGGCTCCGGCGGTGGTGGTGGCGGTGGTGTCCGCACTCAGCGTGGAGGTCTGCGCAGTGGTGCCACTCATGGAAAGAGAGGTGGGGGAGAGGCTGCACGTGGTGGGACTGGTGGCCCCGGTGGGCGCGGAGACGGCGCAGGTGAGCGCGATGGTCCCGGTAAAGGAGCTGGACGGCGTGGCGGTAATGGTGGCGGTGCTGCTGGCGCCTGGGGCCACGGTCACGTTGCCGCTGTTGCTGAGGCTATAGGTGGTGGTGCTGGTGGGCGTATCCCAGAAACCCGAGCATCCTGTCAGCAGAGGGGCCGCCAGGAACGCCAGCCGTGCCCACTTTCCAATCTTCATTGCCACTCCTTTATTTTCGCCTTGAGGGGATGACCGATTCTGGGTTAAGCACAGATTCAGGTTTCAACTGAAAGGGTATCGCTTTAGCGCGCAAGTTGTCCCGCTGCCGAATTAGACGTGGGCGGGCGGCGATTCGCTCGCCCTGCCAGGACTGAGCGGGACGCGGGCGGCATACCGCATTTCTTAGACCGCAAGGGCTGTTTCGGCTTCGACCCCGGATTCGGCGGCGACCTGATCGAGTACGGCGCCGATGGCGTGGATGACGGCGGTTACGCGGACGATGGCGGCCACCAGTTCCTCGGTTGCGCCTTTTGCGCGCACTACATTTTCATGGGCGTCGACGCACTTGCCGCAGCCGTTGACGGCGGAAACAGCCAGCGCCCACAGCTCGAAATCCACCTCTTCGACCCCGTGGCCGCGGAGGCCGCTCATGCGCAGGCGGGCGGGCAGGGTGGCGTATTTGGGATTGGTGCTGAGGTGATGGAAGCGGTACCAGATGTTGTTCATCCCCATGATGGCGGCGACCGTTTTGGCGGCTTCAAATGCCTGAGGGGAAAGATGCTGGGGTGCGGCGGCCAGCACGGCGGCGGTAAGCGGGACGCTGCGGGTGGCGATGGTCGTGGCCACGACGGTTCCCCACAACTGCTGCTCGGTCAGCTCGGAGTTGTTGCGCACCAGCGAGGAGTAATTGAGCTTGAGATCCTTGGCGGACGGGGGAAGAGTGTCGATAAGGGCGTCGAGGGTCATGGGGGTGCTCCGGGGCTTGTTGAGGTTGAGTTGGTGCTGTCCCACCCGGTGTTCGGGGTGGACCTGGAACCGTGGATATGGAGTGTGAGCTGTCCCACCCTAGCCGCAAAAACAAAAGCGCGGCGAGGATGGGGCACCCAGTGTCCACTGTTCACTGTCCACTGTTCACTGCTTAGACGTGGATGGTTTCTTCGCCCTTGTGCCAGTTGCAGGGGCAGAGCTCGTCGGTCTGGAGGGCGTCAAGAACGCGGAGGACTTCCTGGGGGTTGCGACCTACGGAGAGGTCGTTCACCGACACGAAGCGGATGGTGTTTTCGGGGTCGACGATGAAGGTGGCGCGGAGGCAAACACCGGCCTTGAGGTCGAGAATGCCGAGCTGCCCGGAGAGGTCGTGCTTGATGTCGGAGATCATGGGGAAGGGCAGGTTCTTGAGGTCGGGGTGGCTGTTGCGCCAGGCCAGGTGGACGAACTCCGAGTCAGTGCTGCCGCCCAGAACCTGGGCATCGCGGTCGGCGAAATCCTGATTGACCTTGCCGAAGGCCGCAATTTCAGTGGGACAAACGAAGGTGAAGTCCTTGGGCCAGAAGAAGTAGACCTTCCACTTGCCGGGGAAGCTGGTCTCAGTGACGGTCTCGAAAGCCTTCTTGAGGTCGAGGTCGACGACGGCGGTGAGTTCGAATGCGGGGAACTTCTCTCCAACGGTCAGCATGATTAACTCCTTACGGTTGATGGGTTTATATGTTTCCTGCAACGCCGCAAGCCAAGGCTGCGACAGGGAAGCGTGGATCGTGCCGGCTGCCCGGAAACTTGAGCGCGCTTGCAGGGTTTTCTTATTGGATTCCGAAGTGCTCGGGACGATTCAGGGCTGAAGAGATGAGTTTTTGATGGAATGGCAGAATCGGGGCGCAATTTTGATAGACCGTCGCTAGATCTTCAATGTCCAAGGGGTTATTGCGCCGGAATTACACTAGTTCGGGCGTCCACCAGAAGTTGACCGGCGGCGAAAGCGCTCATCGATGGGCTGGCGGCCCTGAAAGCCGGATTCGACCGTGTGCCAATATTCAATGGACGGCTCACCCATACGCCAGCAGAGCAGAACCGTCAGGTCGTCGAGGCGGCAAGGGAAATCGAGCAGTCCCGCATCGAGGTCCTTGACCTGAACGCCGATGGCATCGATTTCCGCGACACTCTCGCGCACAAGCTTCAACTGGTCTTCAAGTTCCGCGCGCTGCTTGGCCACGCTGGCGGAGTCCACTCTCATGCCGCCGGAGATATAGATGCGGCGGGCCAGATCGGATAGGCCGGACTCGACCTCCTCGACAGCCAGCTTGCCATCAATGGCGCGCTTGAGCAGCGATTCCAGAACCGGGAGCAGAGACTGCGCTTCGTCGAGCGTGAAGGTTTTCATGGATACATCCTGTGTGTAGGATACGACGAAAACAGTGGACGGGGAGCAGGGAACAGGGAATAGGGGACAGCAGTGCGCGAAGATTAGTTGGTTGCTGTCCCACCCTTTCCGCAAGAACGCGGAATGGATGGGGCACGGAGGTTTTTGCCGGGGGCAGGGCTTGAAGTGCGCATTAGGTGGGGCTATTGCGTGTTCCCTACTCCCTGTTCCCTGCTTTACTTGACTTCCAACATGCGGTCCAGCGCAACGCGGGCCCAGTGCTTGACGGATGGGCGAACTTGGATGCGATTGACGACGCGGCCCGCGACGAGGCTTTCGAGAGCCCAGGCCAGGTGGTTGGGGCTGATGCGGTACATGGTGGTGCAGAGGCAGCCGGTGTCGTCGAGGGTGATGATGCGCTTGCCTTGATCGGCGAAACGGCGCGCCAGGCGGTTGACGAGGTGAAGCTCGGTGCCGATGGCAAACATGGCGCCGGTTGGCGCCTGCTCGACGATCTGGATGAGGCGCTCGGTGGAGCCGAGGGCGTCGGCCTTCTGGCAGACCTCCCAACGGCACTCGGGGTGGACGATGACCTGGATGCCGGGGTATTTGGCGCGCACCTGGTCAACGTGGCCGGGGAGGAAACGCTGGTGTACGGCGCAGTGTCCCTTCCAAAGGACGACACGGCTCTGGGCGAGGGCCGCCTGGCTCTGGCCGCCCTGAATGGCCCAAGGGTCCCAGACTGCCATCTGGTCGAGCGGAATGCCCATGGCGTAGCCGGTATTGCGACCCAGATGCTGGTCTGGCAGAAAGAGAAGCCGCTTGCCATGCGCGAAGGCCCACTGGAAGGCAGCGGGGGCGTTGGAAGAGGTACAGACCAGGCCACCGCGCTCTCCGCAGAAAGCCTTGATGGCGGCGGTCGAGTTCATATAGGTAAGGGGGATCAGGCCGGCGGTAAGGCCGATGCGCTCGAGCGCCTCCCAGCAAGCCTCCACTTGGGAGATTTCGGCCATATCGGCCATGGAGCACCCGGCGTTCAGGTCGGGCAGAATGACCTGCTGTCCGTCGTGGCCGAGCACGTCCGCGCTCTCGGCCATAAAGTGGACGCCGCAGAAAACAATGTACTTCGCGCCGGTTTCCGAGGCGATTTTGGAGAGTTTGTAGCTGTCGCCGGTGAAGTCGGCATAGCGGATGACTTCATCGCGCTGGTAGTGGTGGCCGAGCAGGATGGTGGTCGAGCCCAGCTTCCTGCGCGCCGCTTTGATCCGGCCGTCCATGGAGTGATCGGGAAGTGCGAGGTAGTCGTCAAGACTACAGGCATTTTGGGGGCCGCCGGAGCTATCAGCCTGCGGCAAGGCCGCCGTTTCTTCGTCAAGAAGTTGATTCACTTTACTCCGCCTTCAGCCCTGCCGTTCCTTTGGGGGATACGGCGGACGGGGATGTTGAAAGCAAACTCGGCTTGCAGCGGATGCACTGGCGCTAAGGCTTTCAGATTCCTCAAGCAGCCCCCATCCACGGGGTTGTTGCAGCCATTTCACAAGAATGGACGAGCCTTAAGCCGCCGGAGAGCAAACAAACCGGCCCGGCCAAGGGCAACTCCGTTCGTGAATAGTGTAACGCAGGCGTAACAACCGTCCCAAGGGGCTCCCGTGGAGGAAGGGTAAACGGGGAGCACGATGGGCTTGGTTGCGGGCTTTTGGCATTCGGCGATGGAATTGGGGCAACGGGGTTTGTGAGCGCCCTGCGCGGAAAGGTATCATTGTGCATCATGGGAGTTCCTCTAACAATTGAGACCGCCAATCTGGGGATGGCAAATTCGTTCATCCTGATGGTGATGGCGCTGGTGGTCTTTGGGCCGCGACGGCTGCCGCAGATAGGCCGACAGATCGGCAAGCTGATGTACGAGTTCCGCAAGGCCTCAAACGACTTCAAGTTCCAAATGGAAGAGGAGTTGCGCAACGCTGAGGAGGCCGACCGGCGCAAGAAGGAAGAAGCGGAGCGGCAACAGCAGTTGGCGCTGGCTCCGCCGGTAGCGGCTGTTGAGGGTACAGGCGACGGCCAGACGCCCGCCGCGACCGAGAGTGGCTCAAACTCGACCGAAAGCACCTATCCGTATGGAGGCACCTACGCTGAGGTGACCCCAGAGCAGGCTCAGGAACAGGCTCAAGCTCAGGCGGAAGCGACATACCCAAGCATTCAGCCTCCGGCAACCGGCGAACCGGTTCCCGCTGCGTGGCCGGCTGGCGAAACAGCTGAGACAGAAGAGGCGAGCGTTGCCGCCGCGGACGCAGGGACTGGTTCAGAGGCAGGCGAGACAAGCGAGGCGACGACCGAGATTCACGCAGAGACGCCCGTGGAGCAAGAGGCCGCAGTGAAAGAACCCGCAGTGGGAGAGGCTAGCCCAACGACGGAGCCGGCGGTCCAAAATGGTTGACGCCGGAGACGCAATCGGCAAGGCGCGCGAGGCAGTAACGCAGCGGGCGGACCTGCCCGGCATGAGCCTGATGGAACATCTGGACGAGTTGCGCAAGCGGATCGTCCACTCCGCCATTTATCTGGCGGTGGGCTTTGTTGTGTCGTGGATCTTTCGCGACTACCTGGTGAATTTTCTGCAGGCGCCGCTGAACCACATTGGGAAATCGCTGGTGTTTACGCATCCAATGGATCCGCTGAACCTGAATCTGCAGGTGGCGCTGCTGGGCGGAGCGATCCTCGCCTCGCCCCTGATCCTCTACCAAGTGTGGCTGTTCATCGCTCCGGGGCTTTACCAGAAAGAACGACGCTTCGTGGTTCCGTTTATGGCGGCCACCATTGGGCTGTTTCTGGGCGGCGCCAGCTTCGGGTACTTTTTTGTGCTGCCCGGCGCCATGAAGATTCTGGTTTTGCAGTTCGGCCACAACTTCACGTCGATGGTCACCATCGAGGATTACACCGGCTTTTTTCTGTCGATTATTCTCGGGTTGGGCATCAGCTTTGAACTTCCGATTTTGATTTTCTTCCTGGCGATGTTCGGCATTGTGAGCCCGCGCTTTTTGTGGAAGAACATTCGCTATGCGATTCTGGCGGTGTTTCTGCTGGCTGCCATTATCTGCCCCAGCCCCGATCCGTGGACGATGTGCGTTTACGCAGTGCCGATGCTGACGCTTTACATGGTGGGCATCGGGGTGGCGTGGTGGGTGCATCCCTCGCGGCGCAAGGCCAAAGAAGCCAAGAAGGCCGCAGAGACCTCAGCCTAAGCCGTAATTTTTTGGAAGGCGCGGGCATTACCTGCAGTTGCCGAGATCGACTGAGGCATAGGCTAATTCAGAATTTTCCAGAGAGCTCTCATCATGCGCTTGCTCCTTTTTCGGAAGATGTTCGCGGCCAGAACACTGACCCTGGCCGCAGCGGTTGTTTTGCTGACGCCTCTCGCTCTGCGGGCGCAGCCGCACTTCGACGGAGCCAAGGCGCTTGAGTATGCCAGGCAGTACGTAGCCATTGGACCGCGCTGGCCCACCGGTCCGGGACATGCAAAGGCGGAGGCGTTTCTGCGCAGCCACTTTCAGCACGACTGGGTTGAAGAGGACACCTTCACCGCCAACACGCCGATTGGCCCAGTGTCGATGCGCAACTTTATCGTGCGCTTTCCCGGCAAAAAGACCGGGGAGATTGTGCTGGCGACGCACTACGAAACCAACTATCCGCTCAGGAACATCAACTTTTCGGGCGCAAACGACGGCGGCTCGACAACCGGACTGCTGATGGCCATCGGCGACAAGTTGCACGCGGAGACTGCGGGCGGCAAGAAGCTGGAAGGCTACTCAGTGTGGCTGGTCTTTTTCGACGGCGAGGAATCGTTCAATGTGTGGTCGCGCTCCGACTCGACCTATGGCAGCCGCCACCTGGCCGCGCGCTGGGGCAAGGACGGAACGCTGGGGCAGATCAAGGCGTTCATTCTGGCGGATATGATCGGCGACAAGGACCTGGACATTCAGCGGGAGAGCGAATCGACAGGCTGGCTGGTGGCGCTGGTGCGGCAGGCGGCCAAGCGGTTTGGCTACGAAAAATACTTCTTCCAGCGCGACTCCTCGATCGAAGACGATCACCTCGCGTTTGTGGAGCGCGGCGTACCTTCGATTGATGTAATCGATCTGGACTACGGGCCCAACAACGCCTATCACCACACCGCCCAGGACACAATGGACAAGATCAGCGCGCACAGTTTGACGATTGACGGGGATGTGTTTCTGGAGACGATGCGGCTGTTGAATCTGCGGTAGGAACTGAGAGTAGTGTGGTGAGTCTGAAGTTCGCCGAGGAACAAAAGCAGATTCGTCGTATCCCACCCATTCGCCAGGAAAAAGGCGCATGGATGGGGCGCGGGGCTTTTTGGGGACATTTGGCCCGGTTCATCGCCGGCCGTAACTCGCTATGCGAGTCGCGCTGCGCAGAATGGCAGCCGATGTTTTGTTGGGAATTTTGGACTTAGGACACCAGGGTTAGAGACATACAGATCAGACGCGCATGCTATGAAGCTGCGCATGGAGAGAGGGGCGAACATTGGCTGAGGCGGAGATTGGAATTATTGGAGGCAGCGGGCTTTATTCGATGCCTGGATTCACGAACGTGCGCGAAGTGCGTGTGGAGACGCCGTTCGGCGAGCCGTCGGACGCCTTTGTGCTGGGCGAACTGGAAGGGCGCAAAGTGGCCTTTCTGGCGCGGCATGGGCGTGGGCATCGCATTCTGCCTTCGGAGCTGAACTTCCGCGCCAATATCTATGCCTTCAAGAAGCTGGGCGTCGAGCGGATTGTTTCGGTGAGTGCGGTGGGCTCGCTGAAGGAAGAGCACAAGCCTACCGATTTTGTGATGCCGGATCAGTTCATTGACCGCACATTCAATCGCATCGCGACGTTTTTTGGCGAAGGGATTGTGGGCCACATCAGCTTTGGCGATCCGGTTTGCGCGACGGTGTCGAAGGCCGCGGCGGAAGCCTGCGCGACGGTGGGCGTGGTGGGCAAGCTGGGCGGCACGTATGTATGCATGGAAGGCCCGCAGTTCTCTACCAAAGCTGAATCGAATCTTTACCGCAGTTGGGGCGCTGACGTGATCGGCATGACCAATCTGCAGGAAGCCAAGCTGGCGCGCGAGGCAGAGATTTGCTACGCCACCGTGGCCATGGTGACCGACTACGACTGCTGGCGCGAAGGGCACGACGCTGTGACGATTGAAGAGATTGTCGCGGTGCTGCACAAGAATGCCGATAACGCAGCCAAGGTGGTGAAAGCTGCCGTAGCGGCGATGCCGAAGGAGCGCACGTGCGCGTGTGCCTCGGCGGCCAAGTACGCCGTGCTGACGCAGCCCGATGCGATTCCTGATGCTGCCAAAGAGAAGCTGGGGCTGCTGTTTGGCAAGTATCTTGGGTGGTAGGGAAGCAGTGGACAGTGGTCAGTAGGCAGTGGTCAGGGGGACGTTGCCGGGGGCGAGTTTTGTGCTATCCCAGGTCTCAAAATCGAGACCCGGGGCACCCAGCGATTTCGAGCTAGACAGCATGAGAGGAATATTGAATGGCGATTACGGTAGTCGGCAGCGTTGCATACGATTCGATTGAGACACCGGCGGGCAAGCGGGACCGTTGCCTGGGCGGAGCGGCAACTTACTTTTCTCTTGCTGCCAGTTTCTTTACCGATGTGCGGGTCATCGCCGTCGTGGGCGAGGACTTTGGCAAGAGACAGGAAGCGGTGTTTGACAAGCGCGGCATCGACAGGCGCGGCATTGAGCGGGCACCGGGCAAGAGCTTCTTTTGGCAGGGTTCGTACCTCGACAACCTGAACGAAGCCAAGACGCACCAGACGGACTTGAATGTGTTTGCTTCATTCGAGCCGAAGATTCCCGCGGAATACGCAGACTCGGAGTTTCTGTTTCTGGCCAATATCGATCCGGTGCTGCAACGGCGCGTGCGCGAGGCCATGCCAGACGTAAAGCTGGTGGCCGGCGACACGATGAACTACTGGATCAAGGACCATCGTGAAGCGCTCGGCGAGGTTTTGAAGGGCCTGGATATTTTGCTCATCAACGACACGGAAACACGCATGCTGGCGGGCAACAATAATCTCGTGCAGGCGGCACGCGGGGTTCTGGCGCTGGGGCCGCGCACCTTGGTGGTGAAGCACGGCGAGTATGGCGCGACGGCGTTCTTTAGCGACCGCAGTTTTACCAAGAAGCGCGAGGGGCAGACTCCTCATCCGTTCCGCGCGCCGGCGCTGCCGCTGGAAGAAGTGGTGGATCCGACCGGTGCGGGCGACAGCTTTGCCGGCGGGTTCTTTGGCTACCTGGCCTCGCAGGGCGAGTTGACGCCGGCCGCCTTTCGCCGCGCCATGTTTTACGGCAGCGTGATGGGCTCGTTCGCGGTGGAGCGCTTTGGCACGGAGCGGTTGCAGGAGCTCTCGCGGAAGGAGATTGACGACCGCTTCATTCTCTTCCGCGAGCTGACGCACCTTGACTGATAGAAGCACTTCTCGCCCGACAGTTTCTGGCCTGGAATGGCTGGTGGTGCTGGCCTGCTCCGTGGCGGCGTCGATGGCAGCCGTCGGGTGGAGTTGGCGGCACGGGGCTTTTTTGAACTATGGCGACGCCGTTGCGCATCTGCACATTGCGCGGCGGGTGTTCGACTCGCACCAGCCGCGGCTGTCGCAACTGGGTTCCGTTTGGCTGCCGCTGCCGCACGTACTGATGCTTCCCTTTGTTCAGGTCTATAGCTGGTGGGCGAACGGCATTGCAGGTGCAATTCCCTCGGTGCTGGCCTACCTGGCAGGTTGCGCGGGCATCTACCGGCTGGCGCGGCGCTGGCTTTCTCCTGCTCCGGCGGGGCTGGCGCTGGCTTTCTTCGCTCTCAATCCCAACATGCTTTATTTGCAGACAACGGCGATGACGGAGCCGCTGTTTTTATGCGAGATGATCTGGATCGCGTTGCTGCTGGAGGAATGGCGGACGCGGCTGGATGAAGATTCTGGCCGGGCCGACGGGCTGCTGGGATGGATTGCCGCGGCGCTGGCGGCGGCGGTGTTTACGCGCTATGACGGCTGGATCATGGCGATGCTGGCATGGACCGGAATAGGCGTAATGCTGCTAAGACGGGGCAAGCTGCGCTCGTGGACATTCTGGCTGGCGAGTGTGGCGGTGGTGGCTGCGCCGTTGGCGTGGTTCATCTACAACCAAGCGGCGTTTGGCGATTGGCTGGAGTTTGCGCGCGGACCGTACTCAGCGAAGGCGATTGAAATCCGCACGGCGGCGCATGGGGCGGGGCCGCCGCATCCGGGGTGGCACAATCCGTGGGTTTCGCTGCTGTTCTTTTTGAAAGTTGCCGAGCTGGACATGGCCGCCGCGGCGTGGGGCAACACGATGCTTGCGCTGAGCGTGCTGGCGACGGCGT
Organism: uncultured Acidobacteriaceae bacterium; assembly: GCA_903828675.1. Taxonomy (GTDB): domain Bacteria; phylum Acidobacteriota; class Terriglobia; order Terriglobales; family Acidobacteriaceae; genus Telmatobacter. The sequence goes on along the minus strand of CAIKND010000021.1, from coordinate 17,395 downwards.
GGGCATGGCTGCTGCGACGGCGGCAAGGGATTGGATGGGCCGTGCAACTGCTGTGGCTTCCGGTTCCCTTTTATGCGTACTCGGTCGCCTATAGTTCGGTGCCGATCTTTTTGCCGCCGTGGTGGCCGCACTCCTGGTATAACACGCGCTACGGGATGGAGCTGCTGCCTGCACTGGCGCTGGGAGTGGGGTTTGCGGCGCATGTTGCGATTGGCGCCGCGAGAGAGTTCAAGCCGCAATGGGCGAAGTATGCGGTGGGCGTACTCGGTTCGCTGGTCGCCTGGAATGCGTGGGAGCTGGTGGGCGAGCGGCCGCTGACCTACGTGGAAGGCCTGAAGAATATTGAAGCGCACCGGCCTTATCAGACGGATATTCCGCCGGTGTTGCGCGGGTTGCTGGCCGAGCGACCGGGAAGCGCGATTCTGATGGAGACCTCGGTTGATCCGGAGATTGTGGCACTGACCGGGATTCCGCTGCGGCAGACGATTAACGAGGCCGATCTGGAGATTTGGGATGAGGCGCTGAAGGCACCGGCGAAGCACGCGGCGATGGTGCTGGGGTTTGACGGCGATGCGGTGGATAGGGCGGTCAAGGCGCATCCTGAGGGGCTGAAATTGGTGAGGCGGTTTACGGCGAAGGGACAGCCTTCGGGGACACTTTATTTGGCTGGGACACCGGAGTGAAGCGGACGGCGAGAGATGTGAACAGCGATATGGGCGGTGATAGGATCGGGCTTGGAAATGGGTTGCACGTTCCACTCAGCTGTTGTGTGTTGATGCGTGAAGTGGGGGCTGGCTTCATGCGATCCCACCCTAGGCGCAAAAACAAAGACGCGCCGAGGATGGGGCACCCGCAATAACCATTTATGGGGAGTTTTCATTTGCGAGATGGAGGAAGATTGATTCCCTTTACCAAAGCGCACGCGTGCGGCAACGATTTTCTGATTGTGACGGAAGATGCGGCCGAGGGTTGCGACTGGGCAGATTTGACGCGGCGGCTGTGCGCGCGCAACACCGGTATTGGCGCGGACGGTATTGAGTTTTTTGCGTGGACCGGCGCCAAGGCGGGACGGATCAAGCTGCACAATGCGGACGGGTCGATTGCCGAGATCAGCGGCAACGGCACGCGTTGCGTGGCGGCGTGGATGGCCGAGGCACGCGGATTCGGGGCGGGCGATGATGTGGAGATTGCGACCGATGCCGGGGTACGCGTGTGCCATGTAAACGGAATAAGCAAAGACGATGGATTCACGGTGGAAGTGACGGCGGGGATGGGCGTACCGGAGTTCACTCCGCGAGCAGTGATGTTGGCGGATGGCGCACGGATCGCAGGCGTGGATGTTTCGACCGGCAATCCGCACTTTGTGATCGTGGTGGACAATGCGGAGTTTGCGGTGCAGGGCAAGAGCTGGCATGCGATCGGCGCGGAGATATGCGTGCACACCGATTTTCCGCAGCAGACGAACGTGGAATTCGTGCGCGTAGTGAGCGCAAACGAGATTGAGATTCGCATCTTCGAGCGTGGGGTGGGGCCGACGACTTCATCGGGGACGGGCAGCTCGGCTTCGGCCACAGCGGCGCTGGCGTTGAACGGATGCGTTTCGCCGCTGACGGTTGTGGCTCCCGGCGGTGCGCAGACAGTGGAGTGGGGCGGGACGGGCACGGAGTTGAAGCTGACAGGGCCGGCAGCGCTGATTGCGCGCGGCGAGGCGTGGTGAAGATGAAGCTGCAAGCCGTGAAGCCGGGTGCGGGCGTGAGCGTGATTTCGCCTGCCTCCTATGCGCAGCCTGAGCGTGTGGAGCGCGGGCTCGAGGCGTTGCGGAGGCTGGGATATGCGCCCCAGGTGAGCGACCATGCGCTGGAGCGCGGGCAGCTCTATTTTGCCGGAACAACCGAACAGAGGCTGGCCGATTTGCATGCGGCCTTCGCGGACGAGACGACAAGCGCGGTGATGTGTTTGCGCGGCGGATACGGATCGAATTACCTGCTGGACGAGCTGGATGTGGCGTTGATCGGCAGGCATCCCAAGCCGTTTTTTGCTTACAGCGATTTGACGGGCGTGCAACTGCGACTGCTGGATGAGCTGGGGCTTACGGCGTTTCACGGGCCGATGGTGGCCGCGGATTTCTATCTTGAAGATGGCGTGCATCTGGACAGTTTTGATGCCGCGCTGGAAGGCAGAGCCTATGGCGTTGGCGCGGAAGAGGGACTGCGACCGTTGAGGCCGGGCGAGGCGAGCGGGACGCTGTATGGCGGCTGCCTGAGCATTCTGGTTTCGCTGCTGGGCACGGTGTGGGAGCCGCAGACCGAGGGGAAGCTGCTGTTTATAGAGGATGTGGGCGCGAAGCCTTACCAGGTGGACCGGATGCTGTGGCAACTGCGCAAGGCGGGCAAGCTGGAAGGCATGCCGGGGATTGTGTTTGGCGAGATGCTGGATTGCGTTTCACCGGGCGCTGGGCCGGGGTTGCTGGACGAGGCGATTCTGAACGCGCTGGATGGCTTCAAAGGGCCGATTGCGATTGGACTGCGGAGCGGGCATGTTTCGCGGCAGAACGTGACGCTGACGTTTGGCGTGGAGGCGGGGTTGACGGTTTCGGAGGATGCACGATTGAACTTACAGGAACCGGCGGCTGCGCGATGACTAAACTGAAGAAGCATATTCACTTGAGCGGGATTTGCGGCACGGCAATGGCGTCGCTGGCAGGGCTGCTGCAGTTGCAGGGGCACCGCATTACAGGGTCGGACAAGGCGGCTTATCCGCCCATGAGCGATCTGCTGCGCGGGCTGGGGATTCCGGTGCTGGAGCCTTACTCGGAGACGAACCTGGAGCCGCGGCCAGATTTGGTTGTGATTGGCAATGCGCTGTCGCGGGGCAATCCAGAGGTGGAGCGGGTGCTCGACGAGCGGATTCCGTTTACATCGATGGCGGCGTTGCTGCGCGAGGAGTTCCTGGTGGGGCGCGAGTCTCTGGTGGTGGCAGGAACGCACGGCAAGACTACAACGACCAGCATGCTGGCATGGATTTATCAGTTTGCATCCGATGCGCTGCCTGAGCTGGAACCGTCGTTTCTGATTGGCGGGGTGGCGGAGAATTTCGGGACGAGCTTTCAATTGCGGCCGACACGCACCTTCATCGTGGAAGGCGACGAGTACGATACGGCCTTCTTCGACAAGGGGCCGAAGTTTCTGCACTACTTTCCCGATGGGCTGATTTTGACGCATGTGGAGTTCGATCATGCGGATATTTATGCAGACCTGGAAGCGGTGAAGACGGCCTTCAAGCGGCTGGTGAACCTGGTGCCGCGACGCGGTTTGATTGTGGCTTACGACGGCAACGCGAATGTAACGGAGTGTGTGTCTCATGCACTCTGCCCGGTGGAACGTTATGGGTTCTCTGAGAGTGCGGATTGGCGATTGAGGAACCTGCGGCATGAGGCGGGGCTGACGCGCTGGGAAGTTTGGCGCGGAGATGCGCTCTGGGCCGAACTGGAGATGCAACTGGCAGGCGAACACAACGCGCTGAATGCAACGGCGGCGGCGGCGCTGGCCGCTGGGCGAGGGATCGGCAAGGATGCGATTGTGGCCGCGCTCAAGAGCTTCAAGAGCGTGAAGCGGCGGCTGGAAGTGCGCGCGGAGGTGGGTGGGGTTACGGTAATCGAGGACTTTGCACACCATCCAACGGCGATTCGCGAGACACTGCGGGCGTTACGCTCGGTCTTTCCGCATTCGTGCCTGTGGGCAGTGCTGGAGCCGCGGTCGAATACGCTGCGGCGCAAGGTTCTGGAGAATGAATTGGTGGAGAGTTTGCGGCTGGCCGACCGGGTGGTGCTGGCCGGCGTTTACCAGCAGCAGCGGATTCCCGACGCCGAGCGGCTGCATCCGGAGGATGTGGTGCGGAGGCTGAACGCGGAGGGAACGGAGGCGGAACTACTGGCCGATGCGGATGCGATTGTGGACGGGATTGCGCCGCGGCTTGAGTCCGGCGACGTTGTGGCTATTCTGTCGAATGGCGGATTCGATGGCATCTATGAGAAACTGCCTGCGCGACTGAGGGAGCGGTTTCCTGAGGGCGGCAAGGCTTAAAGCTGATTCGGAAAAGGTGTAGACGCTATGGCTTTCCCTCTGGGGCTAAAGCCCGTTGATTTCATTGGTGTTTTGCTGCACGGCTAAAGCCGTGCCCTTTCAAAGCCTGTCTACAGCAAACTCGAGAACGCTCCAAAGCAAGAGGCAAGAATGATTTTTACATTCATCTTTATGTCCACAATGGTCATCACTGGGATTCCGACGGCAATTCTGTTCATTCCCTGGTGCTGGTTGACGGGAAATGTGCTGCCGCTCTACAAGGGCACGCGCTTCATGCTTTCAAGCAGTTGCTGGATGTCGGGCGTGCGGTTCCACGTTGAAGGGCGGGAGCGGATACCGACAGACCGGGCATGCATCTTCATGTCGAACCACGTTTCCAACCTGGACCCGCCGGCGCTGATATCGCTGATTCCCGGGCGCACCTCGGCATTTATGAAGCGGTCGCTGATGAACCTGCCGGTGCTGGGCACCGGCTTCAGGCAGGGCGATTTTATCGCAGTGGATCGCAAGGGCAGCCCAGCGGCAGCGGCGGAGAGCGTGGCGGCTGCGCAGCGCGTGCTTGCCAAGGGCGTGCACATGACGACGTTTGTTGAAGGCACCCGGTCGCCGGACGGGCGCATGCTGCCCTTCAAGAAAGGCCCGTTCTTCCTGGCTATGGCCTCAGGTGCGCCGGTGATCCCGGTGTCAATCCATGGCACGGAAAAGATTCAGGGCAAAGGCAGCGTGCGCATGCACCCAGGAACGGCGCACGTGGTCTTTCACGATCCGATTGATCCGGCCGGTTTTGCAACCCGCGAGGAGTTGATGACGGCGGTTCGTACTTCCATTGCGTCTGGGCTTCCGGAGTGGATGCGGACTTAAAAGCACTTTCCTGATTCAGCCCCGCGCCTCAGCTGATCGCGCGCGGTTTTGGCAAATGCACGGGCCCGGGTGCGATACTCTGCCATGTATGCTCTGACAGCACAGGAACTTCATTGTTCGGGCAAGAAAACAGTGGCATCTTCTTCCCACCCATTCCCGCAAAATACGCGGGAATGGGTGGGGCACCCGAACAGCATTTAGTTGCCGGATCTTCAGGCGCGCCGCAACAGAATGACTTCAAGTTTTCCTACCACAGATCTTTAATGGAACCCTCATGATTGTTTCGTTCTTCGTGATTGTCGTAATCCTTGCCTTGAGCATTCCCTCGGCGATCATTTTTATTCCGCTGGCCGCCATCACAGGCAACGTGGGACCGCTCTATGCGGTGACCTGCTTTATTGTCCGTACCGGGTTTCGGGTTGCGGGCATCCGGGTGCGGGTGGAGGGTCGGGAGAATGTTCCCGCCGGCAAGGCGTGTATTTTTATGGCGAATCACGTGTCGAATCTGGACCCGCCGGGATTGATTCCGCAGATTCCAGGGCGGACGTCGGCCTTTACCAAGCGCTCGGTATTCAATATGCCGATCTTCGGCTACTGCCTCAAGCTGGGCGAGTACATCCCGGTGGATCGCGCGGGGAACGCAGCGACGGCGAAGGAGAGCGTACTGCTGGCAGGAAAGCAACTGGAGAAGGGCGTGCATATCACCACGTTCGTTGAAGGAACGCGCTCAAGGGACGGCAAGCTGCTGCCATTCAAGAAAGGGCCGTTCTACCTGGCAAAGGAGACGGGCGCGCCGTGCATTCCAGTGTCGATCTACGGAACAGAAACGCTGATGGCCAAGGGAAGTTTCGGCATCAAATCGGGGACGGCGCATTTCATTTTCCATCCGCCCCTGAACCCGAGGGATTACGAAACGCGAGATGATTTGATGCTGGCGGTGCGGGCGTCGATTGCCTCTGGGTTGCCGGAGTGGATGAGGGGCTGAGAGCAGACGCATGGGGCGGTAAGGAGCACGACGTATGACGCAATGGAATCTTTCACGGCGGGCGTTTTTGACCAATGCGGGGCTGGCGGCAATGGCACTGCGAGGCGGTCTGCTGCACTCGCTTGAAGCTGTGCTGCCGGTGACGGTGCGGACGCCGAGCGGAGCGCTGCGCGGGGAGCAATCGGGCGGGGTACGGGTATTTCGCGGTGTGCCGTTTGCGGAGCCGCCGGTGGGGCGGCTGCGCTTTCGCGCTCCGGAGCAAGTGAGACCCTGGAAGGGTGAACGCGACGCGACGCGGTTCAGGCCGGCAGCGATGCAGCCGGCGGCGGGCTTTGAACAAAGTGAGGATTGCCTATACCTGAATATCTGGGCCCCGGAGGGAAAGGGTCCGTTCCCTGTCTATGTGTGGATTCACGGTGGAGGGTTTACGGGAGGGAGAGCCTTCGACCCGATGTTTGACGGAACGCTGTTGGCTCAAGCCGGAATTATCTGCATCACGGTGGCTTACCGGTTGGGGGTCTTTGGTTTTCTGGATTTGGAGCCTCTGCTTGGGAGCGCGTACGCGGGAAGCTGCAACAATGGCCTGCGCGACCTTATCTCCGCACTGGACTGGGTGCGGGGGAACGTGGCTGCTTTTGGCGGCGACCCAGCACGCGTGACCGTGGGCGGGCAGTCGGCGGGCGCAAAGCTGACGGATATTCTGATGGGCATTCCGTCGGCGCAACCGCTGTTTGACCAGATGGTTTCAGAAAGCGGCGGAGCAGAGCGCGTGGCGACCCGGTCCGATGGCGCGGCAGTGGCGCGCGGGTTTGGCGAGGCGTGGCGGGCGGGCGCAGGCAGCGAGTTGCTTGCACTACTGACGGCACCGGCGGAGAAGCTGATTCTGGTGCAGAAGCAGTTCATCAGCGCGTGGCCGAAGCATTTTCCGCTGCGAGCGCAGGTGGATGGTGTGCTGCTGCCGCGTCTGCCGGTTGAGACGATTGCGGCGGGATCAAGCCGGGGAAAGCGGCTGTTGATCGGAACCAACCGGGAAGAGAGCGCATCTTTCCTGGGGGCGCATCCTGCGCACGATCCGGGGGCGGCGGATCTGGGCAATGTGGCGGTTGCGCGATTCTCCGAGGTGCTGCACAAGTACCGGGAGATTTATCCGCAAATGACAGAGGAGCAACAGCGGATTCGGGCGGCGACCGCTGAGGAGTACTGGGTGCCTTCGACACGCGTGGCTGAAGCCCATGTAAAGGGCGGCGGCAGCGCGTGGATGTACCGACTGGACTTTGCGGAGGGCACTGGACTGCTGCGGGGGTATGCGCATCACTCGCTGGACGTGCGGCTGGTTTGGGACAGGCCGTCCGCAGAGACAGGGAACGCCGTGGCTGAGGCGAAGCTGGCGCTGGCGATGCACAGGGCATGGATCGCGTTCCTGAAGGGCGAAGCACCGGGCGCGTCCGGTCTACCGGCGTGGCCGGAGTACACAAGCGGCGAGCGGGCGACGATGTTGTTCGACGCTCAGAGCCGCGTGGAGCCGAGACCGCAGGAGGCTGAATTGCGACTGTGGGACGGGGTACTTTGACGAGGCTGTGTCAGGGCATGATGATGGCGTTGTAGCCGTCGTTGAGGAGCTTCTGACGCCAGCGATTGGCTTCGTCGCGACTGTTGAATGGGCCGATGCGGACATGCAGGAGATTGTCGTCGGGCTCGCGACGCACGGTGACCGCGTAGCCGCGCTTGCGGAGGGCGTTGAGGAGTACTTCCCCGTCTTCAGGATTGGCAACCGCGGCGATCTGGACCATGAGCGGCCCCTGCGGGGCAAGAGCTGGACGCACAGTTTGCGGGGGAGCGGGCTTTGGTGCGCTTGCAGTCGAATCAAGGGCGGGACGAGCCTCAGGCAGACGGGTGGTGTCCATGGCCGGCGCACCAGTAGCCTCGAAATTGATAACTGGAACCGACAGGGAAGCAGTGGATTCTGACTGAACAGCCGGGTTGGTCTGGGCAACTCCCTGTTGCGCCGTGGCGGAGGGCTTTGTTCGCGACGCGTTGGCCTGCAAGGACGCCGGCGCACTAGGCACGGGCTGAAGGTTTGCCACAGCGGGCACAGCGCCGTGACGGCCCATGACGTACCCGAGGCCGAAACAGAGGCCGCAGACGATGAGCAGGCCGAAGAAGATGGCCAGCAGCGTACCGTTCCCCAAGGTGAGTTCGGTATCGTGGCTGGGCGGGGCCGGCTCAAAACCTCGGTCGTCGAAAACTCCCCTCATGGAACGTCCCTTCCAGCGCCGATTCCGGGACTTAGCCTTTGAGGGAAGGCAGGCAGGTGAAAGGCTTCCCTCAGGGGCTAAAGCCCTCATGTATTTTCAACCACTTACGGCACCGCTGAAGCCGTTCCCTTTCAAAACAGTGCCCTGATAAGAGTTCTTCCGCAGCATGTAAAGCTCACGATGGTTTTGCAGCCACGTGCGGCCCGACTGAAGTCGCGCCCTGACGTCTTTGCCGACCCGAAGCTTATGTCGGCTCAAAGAGACTTTCTCTGGGCCTGTAAAGCCGAGCCAGTTCAAAACTGCGACTCGGGCGGCTTGAGGGATGCGGCTGAAGCCTTCTCTTTCAAAGCGCCGGATTGCTCAGTTGCTGGCTGGGGCGTCCGTTTCTGGCTTCGGCTTATCGGCGGGCGGCGCTGAAAGCGAACCCATCTTATTGAGCAATGTGAGCAGTTCCATGGGCAGCGGGAAGACGATGGTGGTGTTCTTCTCGACGCCGATCTCGGTGAGGGTTTGCAGATAGCGCAACTGCAGGGTCATGGGCTGCGTAGCCATGAGGGTGGCAGCGTCGACCAGCTTTTGCGCGGCGTTGAATTCGCCCTCGGCATGAATGATCTTGGACCGGCGCTCGCGCTCCGCTTCGGCCTGCTTGGCCATGGCGCGCAGCATCGTCTCTGGCAGGTCAACCTGCTTGACTTCCACGGAGACCACCTTTACGCCAAAGGGCTCGGTGCGCTGGTCGATGATGGACTGAATTCTGAGATTGAGCTTGTCGCGATGGCTGAGCAGCTCATCGAGCTCGACCTCGCCCAGGACCGAGCGCAAAGTGGTCTGCGCGAACTGAGAGGTCTGGTAGACGTAGTTTTCGACCTTGATGGCAGCGTCGTTGGGATTGACCACGTAGAGCGTGACGACCGCGTTCACCTTGAGGGTAACGTTGTCGCGGGTGATTACGTCCTGGGGCGGAACCTCGAGCACCTGCTGACGGAGCGAGATGCGCACGATCTGATCAAGCGGCCGGAAGACGAGGATGATGCCGGGGCCTTTGGGCGTTGGCAGAGCGCGGCCCAGGCGGAAGATGACGCCGCGTTCGTATTCGCGGAGGATCTTGATGGAGTTGATGAGATAGAGGACGACGATGACGACGACGATGACGATAGGCAACATGGAATCGGACATTTGAGTTCCCTCACTCAGCACGGATTGTACTCCAGTGCGGTTTATGGGGTGGAATTGGGCGGCAGATCCGGGGCTACACGGAGCAGATTCTGTTCGTGGCTGACAACGCGCAAGGCGGTTCCCTTGGAGGCTGGCTCAGTGGCGACGGCGCGCCAGATTTCTCCTTCGACGAGGACGTGGCCTTCAGGGGCGAGGGGCTCCATGGCAGTGGCGCGGCAGCCGATCATGGCGTCGGCGCCGAGGAGGGCCTTCCTTTGTCGCGCGCGCACGGCCAGCCTGACCAGGAAGACGGTGATTCCTCCGAATCCGGTGCTGACGGCAACGGCAACCCAGGGGTTGACGCCCATCTCGGGCACAGGCGCGGCGACCAGGGTGAGGGTTCCAAAGGTGAGGCAGACGATGCCGGCTACGGCGAGCACACCGTGACCGCCGAATTTGGCTTCAAGCAGGAGCAGGACCAGCGCCGCGACCAGCAGAAGAACGGCGGCATAGCGGATGGGGAGCAGGCCGAGGGCGAAGACGGCAAGCAGCACCATGAGGGTACCGAGAGCGCCGGGGACAACTGTGCCGGGTGTGTTGAATTCGAGGTAGATGAGCAGCGCGCCACCGACCAGGAAGAGGAGCGCGATATTGGGGTCGACGAGCCAGCCGAGGAGCTGATCGCGGAGCGAGGGACGGAGAACCTCAATGTGCGCGCCGGCAAGGTGGAGGGTGAGTTTTGTGCCGTCGAGGCGCGTGATTTCGCGGCCATCGAGGGTTGCGAGCAGTTCGGCGTCGCTGGTGGCGGTGAGGTCAATGAGGTGCTGCGCGAGTGCCTCCTCGGCGGTGTAGGAGTGAGAGGAATGCACGGCTTCCTGGGCTGCCTCGGCGTTGCGGTTGCGGCGGGTGACGTAAGAGCGGAGGAAGGCCTCGGCGTCGTTCTCAATCTTCTGGTTCATGGTGGCGTCGGGTTGACCGCCGAATTCGAGGACAGGGTGGGCAGCGCCGGCGTTGGTGCCGGGAGCCATGGCGGCGACGTCCGCCGATTCGAGAAGGAAGAAGCCGGCCGAACCGGCACGGGCACCCGCCGGAGACACATAGACGATGACGGGGACGCGCGAGCCGAGAATGGCTCCCGCCATGGTGCGGGTGGAATCAAGCAGGCCGCCGGGCGTATCGAGTTCGATGAGCAGGGCGTGTGCGCCGTCAGAGTTGGCGCTGGCAAGGGCGCGGATGAGCTGGCCTTGGCTGACGGGCTGGATGGTGTCAGAGAGGACGAGCTTGTCTACAAGGGGAATTTGCGGAACAGGCTTTTGGGCTAGGGCTGAAGGGGCAAATGCAGCGATTCCCCATAACGCCGCTGTGACCGAGGCAATTGCAATTCGAAGTACGAACCGATTGTTGCGATGAAGCATGGCGTGCTCCTCTCGAACGTGTTTTCAGTTCAGCCCGTAATCAGTGCATTTTCTGACGGTGTAGAGGGAGGAGTAATCCCTCAGGGGCTAAAGAGGCTGCGGAAAAAGACCTGATTTCTGGGAAAAAGCCCTAGAAGCATACCTCAGGGGCTAAAGCCCTCGTTGATTCTGCTGGGTTTATACCGGGGATAAATCCCCGGCCTACTACCCGGACGAGTTTTTCCGCAGCATGTAAAGCTCTCGGTATTATGAGCCATTTCGGCCCGACTGATATGGTGCCCTGACACTGAACTCGATTATGAAACATGTTCCTGCATTCATGGGCCCAATCAGTTGGATGCCCTACTTCCTCTGGCCGGTTTTGGCCAGGATCTGCCGAAGCAACTCACGCGCCGCCGGATTTGTGACGTCGAGCTTGAGGGCTTCGCCCACCTCGTTGTTTGCCTCGAAGAGGCTGTTGGCCGCGAGATCGAGGCGGCCGAGTACAAGGTACGCATCGACCAGCGGTTTTAGATCAATTGCCGCATGGGCCTCATTGCGCGCAGCGACGGTATCGCCGGTGCGCTCGCGAACTTGGGCCATGCCGGCGTGGGCCTCCGCAAGTTTGCTGTCGGCGGAAACGGCGGACTGATAGAGCCGCTCGGCTTCAAGCAGGAGGCCGCGGTCAAGAAAGCCTCTGGCCTGAGCGGTCAGCTTTTGTGCACGCTCAAGGGGCGTGAGCGCAGCCAGTTTGGTAGCGTCTACCTGATCCAGCATCTGCGCAGCCTGGCGGAAGGCGACGGCATCGAAGGTGCGCACGATGCGCTCGAGAGGATCGGGAGCAGCCTCGGCATCCGGATTGGCGCCTGCTGCCGCGGCGGGCCGCTTCCACGCTGCCTGGAGCGCCTGGGCCTCAGTGTCGCTGGGGCGCAGCTTGAGGCATTGGGCCAGTTCGATCAGAGCTCCGGGAGTCTGCCCGTGGCGCTTGAGGCTAACGGCCAGATTGAAGTGGTAGTCTGCAGAACTGGCATCGGCGGCAGCGGCCTGGACGAAGAGATCGGTGGCGTCGTGGCCCTGACGGCTGACGGCGACCGCCTGATTGTTGACGACCTCGGCGAGAGGGAGGATGCGGGCAACACCGGCAAAAGCCTGTTCAGCCCTTGGATAGTCGCCGGAAAAGAGAAGAGACAGACCACCGTAGAAGCCGGCTTCCAAGCCATCAGGATCGTTGCGGCCCACCCTGGAGAAGGCGGTGGCGGCCTGGTCGTACTGCTGAATGCTGAAGTTCTCGCGCCCCAAAGCCATCCATGCGGGAGCATACGCAGGGCTGAGCTTAACGGCCTGAGCGAGATGGCGCAGGCTCTCGGCCTGATCGGGCTCGGTGATTCCGCGGATGTACTGCTCGAAGGCGTCTACGCGCATGCTTTTGCCGGCGGCGATAAACGTCTCCTTGGCCACGCTGAAACCGGGATCGAGCTGGCGGGTGAGCTTCCAGGCGAGTGAGTCGAAGACGGCGATCATGTCGCGCATTTCGCCACGGGCGGTGACGGGTTCGCTCATGCGGAGGTGAGGCACATCGACAAATTGGGCCTGGGCAACGATTGCGGTTCCGTCGGTGAGGTAGCTGCCGACCACGATGGAATCGGCGTCGAGGGTCTGGGCGAGTTTGAGCGAACTGGCGCGGGAAGGTTGGAAGTTCTGCGGCAGGCCGAGATGGTCGAGAGCATACATGCGGTCGGCGCGGCTCATGGGCTCAAAACCGGCCGAGGCGAAGAGGCTGCCGAGGAGCTGGGGCGCGGCTTCGCGAATCCACTCGAGGCTGGGCTGGCCGGAACGGTTGTCGAACGGAAGCACGAGCAGGATGCGGCCGCGATCGGCGGCGGAACGGGCCGCGGCGGTGTCCGCAGATGCCTGGGCGCGCGCGCAAGGCGCAATGGAGAGAACCACGACCAACGCGAGTCCGGCACCTAGAGAAGCCTGCCTGAACCTGGACAAACGTGATGAATGAGAGATATGCACGACAGGCTGATTATAGGCGTTGCGGCGCATGAAGGTTGATTGGAACAGTGGCGCGGCGGCTGGAAGGGGGCGCCCGGAATGTTCACAGATTCAGAGTTTCACCGCTTTTGGCGGGGTAGGGGGGGGTGGGTGGGAGGGGTGGTGGAGGGGGTGGGGTCAGCTTCCGGCCTGCGCGGGTGCAGATGCGGTGATGTTCTTTAGGATTTACGGCCTGCGGGGCGGGTTCATCTTTCGTCCTCTATTAACCATTGTGCGCCGAAGGAGGGTAATTCTATGCAAATTGCGGGGTGACAATTTGTGAGGGGCATTGGGGCATGCGCCGCGCATAGACGCTCCTATTGGCTACATGGATTCCCAGGTCTCAAAGGCGAGACCTGGGAATCCCGGCCAGTTGAGAATCGTCGTTTCCCACCCATCCCGCAAAGTGCGCGGGATGGATGGGGCACCGAACTACATTTAGTTGCCGGAACTATTGTGTCGTACATCCCCAGGTCTCAAACGCGAGACCCGGGGCACCCGGTCTAGTTGCCGGTTAGATGGGGGTTAACCGCGTTGCGGTCGAGGCTGGCTTCGATTTGGCGGTTGAATCGGATGAGTGCGATCCACATTCCCTGGTCTTGGTGCTTCCAAACGAGTGCGCCGTGGAGTTCGGTGGCGATGGCTTCAGGGGGCATGTCGTGATGAAGGCCGAAGAAGCGCTCGTCGAGGGCCTTGCTGCCAGCGCCGAGGGACAGGAGCGGGTTGGGCGGTTCGTACTTGGTGGAGAAGACCAGGGCGGCGGAGTAGCGTTCCGGCTGCTGGGCGGCGCGGGCGATTTCAGCGGAGGTGAAGTCCTCAAGGCGATAGACGTCAAAGGGCTGCTTGAGGTAGCCGAGTTCGGGGCGGGTGAGCTCGTCGGTCATGGGCCAGGCGCTGAGCACGATGGAGCCTGGGTAGCTATGTTCAAGCTGGATGATGCCGGCCTGGTGAAGGCGCACGACGTGGGCGTAGGCGAGGTTGTCTTCAGGAGCGAAGCCGTAAGGGGGATTGATGAAGAGGCCGCAGAGGAAGGCGGCTGCGGAGAACAGGGCCAGGCCATGCCAGAACGGGACGCGGCGATAAAACGTGGTGACGGCCACGAGCAGGACGAGGGGATACATGGGAAGCAGATAGCGGGTGAGCAGGGCTCCGCCGAGGACGCTGAAGAGGAGGGCGCTGATCAGAAGCAGCAAGCCGATGCGGCGCAGGACGGGAGGGGCGATGGAGGAGCGGTCGTGGCCGTCGGGATCGAGGCGGGGCGCGAGCAGCAGTGCGGCAAAAGTCATGGACACGGGCACAAAGAGGTTCATGTGCGCGGTGAGGTGCAGGATGCGATGGCCGAAGGCGGCGAGGATGCGCAGGGGCGAGAGGTTGGCCTGGGCGTTGTAGCGGAGGAATTCTGGATTGCCGAAGAGGAAGCCGGTTTTGAAATAGTGCCAGGCGTACCAGGCGGCGAGGGGAAGGATGCAGGATGAGAGCCAGGCGGCTTCGCGGAGCAGACGCTTACGGGAGGAGGGACGGGCGCGCAAGGCGGCAATGATGCTCATGGCGGCCAGGGTGAGCGGGATGGCGATGGAGGTTTCTTTGGAGAGCGCGGCGGCGGCAAACCAGAGGGCGGCGGCCCAGGGCTTGCGGTCGCGGATGGGCAGGGCGTAGACGAGTCCCCAGAGTGTGCAGGCGGCGGCGAAGATGTCAGCGTGGGCCAGCGAACTCTGCGCAAACCAGATGGGATAGAGGCCGGTCAGGACAACGGTCCAGATGCCGACGGCGGGTACACCGACCAGACGCATAGCCAGCCGCCAGACAGCAAGAAGTCCGAGCGCGGCGACCATGAGCACGGCTTCGCGGGTGACGGCAGGCACGAAGCCTCCGGCCTTCCACCAGAGGGCCAGATAGACGCTGGGCAGGGGAGGGTGGGCGTTGGTGAGGGTGGTGATGGGAATGAGCGAGCCGGTGCGGAAAAAGTCCCATGCGGCGGGAATGTAATAGCCCGCCTCGTCCCAATAGTAGGGGAGGCGGAGAAGCGTGAAGTGAGTGATGTAGAGCGCCGAGAAGAGGACGGGGAAGATCATCCAGAGGGGCAAGGGCGCGTCGGGGTTTGGGACGATGAGTTTACTGAAGCGCAAGCGGTCGCTCCTGATGAATGGGGCCGGTTGGGGGTTGGGCTGGCCGACCGTTCTAGACGGCGGGTGTCTGGGTTGTTGGGTTTATGCTGTCCCACCCATTTCGCAAAAGGCCGCGCAATGGATGGGGCACGGGACTGAATTCCCGGTCCGTTGCCTAATTGACGGGACCTTGGGGGAAGTTGTGGCTTTGCGGCTCGAGGTTGAGCGTTCCGAAGGCCTGCTCGTACTGGGCAAGGTTCTGGCTGAGCACGTTGCAGAGGGCCTTGGCTTGCTGGGGGCTGAGAAAGACGGCCTGGTGGTTGCGGATGGTGACCTCGTCAGGGCTTTCGCTGGAAGCGAGGCCAAAGACAAGCTGGAAGTCCCATACACTGACGCGTACCTGGACGCTGTTGGCATAGGACTCGCGATAGTCGGGGGTCTGGACGAGACTCATTTTGGGCTGCTGCGGGGTTGGACTCATGGTTTCACCAGATTACGCCGGGAGGGGTGTAAGTGCGAAGAAGCAGCTTCTAGCTGCCGGCTTTCAGCTTCTCCGTGCTGGGTTCTTACGCGATCAGCCGGCGGCGGTAACTTCGTGTGTTGAAGGTCGGCGTGGAGAGGGCAACCTTCGCAGCGGGCGGTGCGACCGCAATGGGCCTTGCCTACGGCGACGGTAAGGGCGTGAAACTCGTTGAAGAGGGCGGCCTGGAGGGGCGCGGGGTCGGAAGCGAAGGCCTTGCGGGTGAGATCGGCTAGGGCGTCGTAGCGTTTGGATGCGGGGAGCGGCGCGAGAAGCTGGTGGCGGTCGGCGATGCGGCGGAGATATTCGTCGGCGACGGGGACGGGATGGCCGAGGGCGTAAAGCAGAATGGCGTCCGCGGTCTCAGGACCGACACCGGGAAGGGCGAGCAGACGGCGGCGGAGCGTGGGAGTGGGGGCGGCCGCGAGAGCTTGAAGCGATCCGGCGAACTCGCCGTCGAGCATGGCAACAAAAGCTTTGAGCGCAGGGGCTTTTCGTGTGGAAAAGCCGCTGGGCTGGATGAGGCGGCGGAGGTGGTCAAGCGAGAGCGCGCGGAGCCCGTCGAGGGAGAGAGCGCCGGCGACACGCAGGTTGGCGAGGGAGCGCTCGACGGCCTTCCAGGCGGTGTTCTGGGTGAGGTAGGCGCCGAGGATCACTTCAAAAGGAGTTTGAGCCGGCCACCAGTACTGGGGTCCGTATGCGGCGGCGAGCTGGTTGTGCATTTGGCGCAGGCGCTGGGCTGGCGCGGGCGGTTGGAGGGGGTTCACGGTTTGGGATCCTGCGAGGGCGGGGACTGGAGCTGGACTTTCCACTCGAGAATGCGGGCGCGGGCGGCGGCGGCTTCAGCCTCGGGGATGTGGCCCGCGGCCTGAAGGGAGATGGAGAGGGCGGTGTGGGCGAGCGGGTCGGCGGGGGTGAGGACAGTGAGGGCGAGGGCCGCGGCGATGGAGGGTTCTAAGCGGCCAGCATCGCGGAGAGCGCGCACCAGGCCGTGATGCGCTTCGACGTGGGCGGGATCGGCGTCGATGGCGGCGCGAAAGGCTATCGCTGCTTGGGCAGGGGAACCGGCAGCGAGCAGATCAAGACCGCGCTGGGAGAGTATGTCGGCAGTGGGAAGGTCGGTTGCGGTCACGGCTTTAGGATAAAGGTCGAGGGCCGCGGCATCCGATTCATTTCGCCATGAGCGGAATGGGATGAGGCACCAAACCCCAAGACCAGCGGCATTTGCCGGGAGGTTGATATGAAGAGTCATACGGAGTATCTGGTATTTGAGACGAAGAAGCTGCGGGAGATGGTGCACATTACCGACGAGGTGGAGCAGATTGTAGAGCGCAGCGGGGTAAGCGACGGGCTGTGCTTTGTTTCGCCGATGCATATCACCGCAGCGGTTTATGTGAACGACCTGGAGAGCGGATTGATAGAGGACATCGACGCGTGGCTGGAAGAGCTGGCCCCGGCGCGGCCCGATTACAAGCACCATCGCACGGGCGAGGACAACGGGGACGCACATCTGAAGTCCCTGCTGCTGCATCACGAAACGACGTTGCCGGTGACCAATGGCAAGTTGGATCTGGGCACGTGGCAGCAAGTGTTCTATGCGGAGTTTGACGGGCAGCGGCGGAAGCGGGTGATCGTGAAGGTGCTGGGGGTGGAGTGAAGAGGAAGGGAATTGGGAATAGAGAATAAAGAGCCTGCGAGTTAGTGGAGTTATTGCTCCGGCCCTTAGAGAATGATGAGCCTTCCCACTCTTGCGCCAGAAAAAGGCGCAAGAATGGGGCACGGGGCAGCAGTATTCATGGGTCGGATCAATAGCAAAGTTCTAGGTGAGTGTCGGGCATAGCGTTTTCGCAAAAGCCAACTTAGCGGTTTGCCGGGGAGGTATTCGAAGTGTGTCGCGCAGGTGGTGAGCCGGTTTGCGGATGACAGTGTGTTTTTCGGTGCGATTTCGGTTAAGACGACTCCCTTTTCCCGCCGTTTTATGCCATTTCCAGAACCCCGCCG
>CAIKND010000020.1 GCA_903828675.1 uncultured Acidobacteriaceae bacterium | reverse complement strand
GGCTCTGGCCCGACTCAACAAGCCGAACTGCTTCCTGCTTGAACTCAAGCGTGTAACGTCCCCGCTTCGACTTCGTCATCTTCGCTACCCCTTCGCATTAGAACAGCTTGCTAAGGGATACGTTTTGCGCGGGCAAGGTCAGTGACCAATATCACAACAATGGCGTATCTAACTACGCTACAATCCAACAATTGATTCAGCACCACGGGAAGGAGATTGCAATGATGCGCAAGAAGCATTTCGCGATCTTGGCTGTATTGTCGACATTTGCATTGTTTCCATATCTTTCTGCGCCAGCACACGCACAAGGGACTTATCAATGGTCCATGGTGGCGGAAGCAACCCCGGATGAGTGTTACCAGGGTGATGTCAACAACGGGTTATCCTCAGCTCAGATTGCCGCGAACAACTCGTCGTTCAGCGCTCACTATCCTGCCGGTCTCTCTGCATCGGACATCGCCAGTTGCGTCAGTAGCGGCTTTCTTCCCAAAATCAACCAGGCGTATGTCTGGGGCCTGACCATGAATGGCGCCGATCTCTGGTTTGGCACCGTCGCCAATACCCTCTGCCTCGTGGAGGACGGGTACTACGGAACCGTGCCATCTCCATCGCAAAACAGCTCTTGGGTCTGCGACGCCAAAGAAAACCAGATGGAAGATTTCAAGCCGCCACGCCTGTTCGTGTACAACTCGGCAACCAACGGCCTTACCGATCTGACATCAAGAGTCCTTGCAGGCGGCGGTGCCGCGCTTCTCACGAAAACCGTCGGAATCCGTTCCGCGGGCAATTACGGCGGAGTAGTCTTCTTTGCCGGCCTCATGCAAGCTGCAAACAAGGCCACCCCCGTTGCCATGTACGCGTTCAACGCGGCGACTCAACAATACCTCGGATCCTACCTTTTCGATGGCTCGGATGCGAATCACCCCTATTACAACGACATTCGCCAGTGGCATGTGATTAATGGCCAGCTATTCACCGGTGTCGGAAAGCCAAGCTCCGGCGTGGGGGGTGGTGCGATGTTGCGCTGGACAGGAACCCTCGCGGCGCCATTCTCGTTCGTTGAAGTGGGACATATGCAAGGCGAGCCGGCTTACTTTGTCGCCCACACCGACGGACACATCTATGTCACCACCTGGGGCTCGGCCGGGAAGCAGTATGGCATGTCTCTTTATATGAGCCCTGTCCTCAATCAGAGCACCGGGCTGGACGCAACCGACGCAGACAACTGGACGGAAGTGTGGAACCTCAAGAACTACGAGGTGGAACCGTCCGCTATCCAGGTTGGAGGCGCGATCGAGTCGTTCAATGGCTATCTGTATTTCGGTACGATGCAGGTGCCGGGAACACCCCTCATCGCATTTGCAACGTTGTACCCAAGTGGAACCATCAACACGACGACAGAACTTGATACCTATCGGGCTATCTCGATCTTCCGCACTCAGGGCTACGATTCTACTTTGCAGCCGACACCCTCCGTCGAGCTGCTCTATGGCAGCACGACGCTTCCCAAGTATGATTCGGCGACAGACACATGGAGTACGGTGCCGAATAACATGGGCGCAACGCCAACCTACGGCGCTGCCGGCTTTGGCAACTTATTCAACAACTACACATGGTCCATGTCGGTCTTCCAGAAGCAACTCTACATAGGCACCATGGATTGGTCCTTCCTCGCATCCAATGGCAACGAGTCGTCGAGCATACCGGCGGCAATTCGGAGTATCGCTCCCAATTTCTACGGAGCCGACCTTTGGACCTTCGCTGACTCCAGCAGTGCCGCAACCGCAGTGAGCATAACCGGCCTGGGCAATTACACCAGCTACGGTATTCGCACCATGGTCAACGACAACGAGAACCTCTGGATCGGCATGGCTAATCCCATGAACCTCCGTTCCGACACCGCCAATTACCCCGGCGGCTGGAAGCTGATTGATTTCCCGATGCAGGATGGGGCGCCGATCATTACCTGGTATAACCCGGTTCCTATTACGTACGGCACGCCGCTCACCGCGACCCAGCTGAATGCCACCTCCACTCAGAGCGGCACATTCACCTATACTCCGCCGTTGGGAACGGTCCTGAACGCAGGCCCAAACCAGATGTTGTCGCTCAGCTTCTATCCATTCACCAGCGGCAATGTGTATAGCGATACGGTCAACCTTACTGTGAATCCGGAACCGCTTTCGGCTACCGCAGCGAATGCCACAATGGTCTATGGCACAGCGGTGCCTGCGCCGTTGACGGGCTCGCTTGCTGGCGTCGTCAACAACGACGGCATCACTGCTTCCTATACAACCTTGGCTACATCGGCCAGCCCCGCGGGACCCTATACGATCACCACGGCGCTCAACGATCCCAAGACCAGGCTCTCCAACTACGCGGTTACCCTGACCAACGGCACGCTTACCATCAGCAAGGCTGCCACAATGACCAGCGCTTCGGCCACCGCGCCGTCCGTGCTGGTAAAGAACACCGTCACGCTGACTACCCACGTCGCCTCAACCACCACCGGTACGCCGACCGGCACAGTGACCTTTATGGATGGGTCCACCGCGCTGGGCTCCGTAACTCTGGATGCCAGCGGCAACGCTCAACTGCCCATAAGCACTCTCGCCGCTGGCTCGCACCTCATCACGGTTGCGTACCCTGGCGACGGCAATTTCACAGCCAGCACTTCGTCGGTAATTTCGGAGATGGTGCAGGACTTCCAGTTCAACATCGGTACGGGCAGCGTGGTCTCGGTTACGATTCTGCCGGGTCGCACAGCTACCTTTACCCTTGAGGTTGCTCCTACCTACGGCACCTACTTCCCGAACCCCGTTACGCTGACGTTGTCGGGATTGCCCACATCGGCCACCGGCACTATCACACCGTCGACGATTCCAACTGGGAACGGCTCGACGCCTGTAGTTGTGGTGGTTCAAACCGGTCCTGTGACCGCCTCGAACCATAGCTTCCCGTCAGGATTGACCTTCGCTTGCCTGTTCTTGCCTGTCGTTGGTCTGTTCACACTTCGCCGGCGGGCTCGCGGCGCTGGTCTGTTGATGCTCATGGTGCTTGGATTGGCAATCATGGTCGGCGTCAATGGCTGCGGCAGTTCTTCTGGCATCTTTGCTCAAGCACCGCAAACTTCCACAATCACGGTGACGGGCACCTGCGGTACGTTGCAACACACCGCCACACTTAACCTGACGGTTCAGTAGGAGGAACGATGAAAAAGGTGATAGTTACTCTTCTGTTGTGCCTCTGCTGTGCCGCAATGGCTGGGGCGCAGGGAATTCAACTCTCGTCCGGTTATCTCTACCAGCGCACTCAAACCCTGGGCGGAGGTAGCAAGGTCGGCTTCGAAGGCGGTCGTGCTGAGGTGGCTTACGTTCTGCCACGGCATTTTGCCATGGTGGGCGAGTTCACGGGCTCACGCTCGAACATGAACAGCCAGCTCTATGACATGACCCTGCTCACCTTCATGGCCGGTCCAAGGTTCGAAATGTCGCTGAAGAAAAGAGGCAACGCAGCCAAGTTCTCGCCGTTCGGCCAGTTTCTGGTCGGAGACGCACGCGGTTCAAGTGGTGCGTTCCCGAAGGATGGAGTACTCGTGGCAACAGCGGAGTGTCTGGCTTTATCGGTCGGGGGCGGTATCGATGCGAAAATAGGGTCTCGCACGTCGTTTCGCCTCTTCCAGATGGACTACATGAATACCCAACTGCCTAACTTGTATGGCACGCACCAGAATTATTTCCGCATCGGCGCAGGCATAGTCTTCCGTCTGCGTTGATCCCAACCCTTCCTGAACAAAAGTTCAGAACATAACCTCAGGCGGCCGGAAACGGCCGCCTGTTCTGTCTGCTATGTAAGTGCGAGAAAGAGGAGTTTGCCAGAGCGCTGGTATCAATCACCGCCCTAAACAGAAAATGCTCTGACTAGTGGACGTCCGCCATAGCAGCGTTGAGGCCTTCGAAAATGGCGCTGAATTTCCCGCTTTCGGCCGCGAAACGGAGCGATTTGACGTTCTCGACGCAGATCTCCGGTGGGGTGGGCTGGGTCTTCAAAATCTTCATGACCTCGACGATGAAGGCTCCGAGGGGCATTGCGCGCGGATCGGAGGCGCCGCTCATCAGGTCGGTGGCTACGTAAGGCGGTACCAACTCGAGAACCTCTGTGGTAGTAGCCCGCAACTGGTAGCGAAGCGAGAGCGTGTAAGAGTGGATGGCGGCCTTGGTGGCGCAGTAGGTCGGCGTGATTGCGAGGGGCAGAAAGGCCAGGCCAGACGACACGTTGATGACTGCGGAACTGGGCTGCTTTTGGAGCTGCGGAAGCAAGACCGCAGTGAGCCGGATGGGGCCGAGCAGGTTGGTGGTGACCATGGCCTCGGCATCGGCCAGGTCGGGCTGCTGGGCCAATAGTTTCTCGGGGCGCATGATGCCTGCGTTGTTGATCAGCACGTTCAGCGCGGGGAACTGCGCAGCGGCTTCTGCGGCAAAGGTGCGAATGGCGACGGGGTCCTCGATATCGAGTTGAAGCGACTTCATGCCGGGGTTGGCGGCTGTCGCGATCCCCTTAACTAGTAGAATATCGCCCTTTTGTTTTCAATATCTTATACAAGTTAACGCCTCAACTTTATCCTCTCAACTTGTAGAATCTGGGCGTTGACTAGTAGACTTTCGCGGAGAGAACAGTCAGCACATTTTGACAAACAACTCAGAGGGCACCAGACATTCTGCGGCACAGACCCAAAAGGCTCTACGGCGGAGCGAGACGCTGAGACTTCTGGCAGCGAAGCCGCGCTTGACCACCCTCGAGGTTGATGAAGCAGCGAGAACGCTGGGCATTCGACGCGCCTATGTCTACCGATTGCTTGCTGCCTTTCGCAAGCGCCCGCGTACTTCTACATTGCTTCCGAAGAATGAAGGGCGCAAGGCCGGGACCTGGCTCGTCAGTCCACAGATCGAACAGATCGTCGAAGACGCAATCGAGTCCTTCTACTTACAACGCATCAGGCCACCTCTTTCGGCATTGGTTCGGCAGGTGAAGGCTGATTGCCATCAAGCTGGGCTCAAGCCGCCGGACAGGAAGACTATACTGCGCCGAGTAGCGGCGCTGGATGAGAGAAGGCTGATGGCGGCCCGAGAGGGCTCAAAAGCTGCCAGGGAGAGATACGATCAGGTGAATAAATCTCCAGCTGTAAGGGAAGCATTGGAGAGGGTGCAGATCGATCACACTCCCGTCGATCTTATTGTGGTCGATGAGCTCAAACGTGAACCGCTCGGTCGCCCATGGTTGTCGCTGGTCATCGACATCGCCAGCAGGATGGTCTGCGGATTTTCACTTTCGATGATTCCTCCTTCGAGCATTTCGGTGGCGCTCGCGTTAACCCATAGTGTCACTTGCAAAGACCTCTGGCTGGCTGATCGGGAACTCAGTTTCGAATGGCCAGTCAGCGGCCTTCCTGATCTTGTTTACATGGATAATGCAAAGGAGTTCCATGCTGAGGCTTTGAGGAGCGCTGCCCTGGAATACGGTATCGATCTAGAATTCCGGCCAATAGGCCTGCCGCACTTTGGCGGCCATATAGAGCGGTTGATTGGGACCATGATGGGAGCTGTCCATTTGATTCCCGGCACGACCTTTTCAAATGTCGCCGAAAGGGGAGACTATCCTTCTGCGAAAAGGGCCATCATGACTTTGCCGGAGTTGGAACGATGGTTTGCCTTGCAGGTTCACGTGTACCACTCGACCATCCATTCCGCCTTGAAAGTAACGCCATTGACCGCGTGGAAGCAGGCGGTGGCTGTGAGGGATACCCCCATCCGGCAAATGACCGATGCGGACCAACGCTCGTTCTTCATCGATCTCTTACCAGGAGAGCGACGCAAGATCCGCAGAGATGGCATAAGGCTTTTCAATATTCACTATTGGAGCAATGTTCTGAGTCCTCTGGCTGGGCGCATCAGTGCTCCTGCTCTCGTCAAGTACGACCCTCGCGACCTCTCCACAATCCACTATCAGGATGAGCAAGGAAACTACTGGCCAATTCCCTATCGCGATCTTGGAGCCCCCCCAATTTCTCTCTGGGAACAACGAGCGGCGGAATCAGCCTTACGTGCCCAAGGCAAGCGCTCCTTCATCGAAGAAGAATTATTCTCCGCCGTGCTCCAGCAACGTGACATCGTCGACGCCGCCCGCGACAAGACGCGCAAGTTGCCGCGACCTGAATCAAAAGATGACCCCGCGCACCCAACTACCACACCAGTGCCGGAGAAAGATGACCTCGCCCAGGCGAAGCTGGCCGGGTTTAGAGTGGAGGAATGGCCTGATCAATGATCTGAATCATCTGCATGAACACAGCCGGTCAGTTGCATTGCTGCCTGCCGAGGAAAGAATTGCGTGGATCAGGCGCGAACGCTGGATCGAGTATCCCAGGGGCATGCGCGCACTGAATCGGATTTCCGATCTGCTTGCCCATCCTCCCAGGGACCGGATGCCATGCTTGCTTCTTCATGGTGCCACCGGCATGGGAAAGACTCGAATACTGCAAAAGTTCTTGCGCTCCCACACTCCCATCTTCGACGAGACAACCGGCTTTACCCGCTTGGCCGTTGCGGCGATCCAAATGCCGCCCCACCCAAACGAACTGCATCTGTATGAAGAGATCCTCGTCAGCCTCGGCGCCGCACTTCCCTACAGCCCGTCTACAGGGACGCTACGCCATCGAGTGAGAGTCCTATGCCGCCAGATGAATGTCCGCATGCTCATCATCGATGAGATCCATTGCCTGCTGGCCGGCACCTATCGCGAACAGCGAATCATCCTCAACTGTATCCGCTTCCTCGCAAATGACCTGCGGATACCGCTCGTCTGTGCCGGGACGCAGGAAGCCAGAACCGCTCTGCTGACCGACGCGCAACTCGCCGACCGCTTTGAAGCCTTCGAACTCATCCCTTGGCAGGACGATACGGACTTTCATCAATTGTTGGTGAGCTATGCAGCGTTGCTTCCGCTGCGCCGACCATCCTCGCTGCGGGACGCGAAAGTGAGAAAGAGGCTTCTTGCCATGACCGACGGCGTGACCGTGCGCATTTGCAGGCTGCTTGAAGATGCCGCGATCATGGCGATCAACCAGAACGTCGAACAGATCGATCTGGAAAGTCTTCATGATGACCTTGCGGTGCAATCGTTGGCCTCGGTCTCGGACCGCCGCAAACGACGAGCGACTGGGCCGAGAGGGTGAATGTTTGTATACGACCTTGCCGTTCCCCCACTTCCTTTTGCTCCGCGGCCTTTTCCCGATGAGCTGCTTTTGTCGTGGACCTGCCGGCTCGCCGCGGCGAATCATGTGAGGCTGAGTTCCCTCTTTCCGGAACTGCCGGCCATGAGTCGCTACCGGCTCAATTGTGATCCAGGGCAAGAGATCATCGCTCGAATGGCAGCGATGAGTCGCCTTCCACAATCCGCGGTGCAATCCCTGCTGCTGCCAAATCAATTCCCAAATCTTCCATTGCTGACTTTCCTGGAGATACCCAAGTCACCGGCGGTTCTGGGCGACGAAAACTCATCCGAATACTTTCCCCCTCCTCTTTGCATCGATTGTGCCGCTGAAGAGGAACCCTTCCATCGCGGTCTTTACTGGCAAGCTGAAGCTGGATTGCTCACAACGCTTCTCTGCCCACGGCATGGAACTCAGGTTGGCGACGCTTGTCCAGGTTGTGACCGAGGTCAACTGACAGTAATCTGGAACAACACATACTTGATTGTCCGTTGCTTGCGATGTGCTTGGCGCCCGACGCCACCTCCAAACGGAAAGCTGGCCTCGACGAATCATTTGGGGCCTCTCCAACTGCTCTTTCGTCTTCAGCGAGACATCGCCGTCGCTCTGCGTGACCAGCCGCCGAGTCACTTCTGGTGTGGGCCGATCACGGCAGTCCATTTTCTGCGCGTCGTCAACGATTTGTATTGGCTATTACGGACGCCCGGCCTCTCTGCCCGAGCCGGGAAGAAGTTCACGTTCACTCAAGACTTCACCTGGACCAGTTTCTATCGCGAACCACGAACTCTCTTCACCCGAACGCAATACTGGTCCTTCTGCGCATGGGATAGCTATTCCAGAGCCGAAGTGCTCGTTGCGATAGCGGCCGCCATGCTGGGAACCCAAGCCTTTGTGACGCTCGGCCGGAGGCCTTACTACCTGAAACCTACCGCCAACTATCCGTGGGACTGGATACTGCCGCAACTTCGGAAGGCCTGCGCTCAAGAGTTCATGAGGCGCGTCGCGGAGTGGCCACTCGCGATGCGTTTGCCAGTGACCATCGCCACTCGCGAACTCAGTTGAATGGCTCCCTTCGGCACGGACTCTACTTGTTACCGCCCATATTCTACTAGTTGATGGGATATATTCTACTCGTTACCGCCCATATCGAGCGATATTCTACTAGTTAAGGGGATCGCGACAGCGGCATCGAAAAGGCCATGAAATGAGCCTTCTGCTCGACGCCGTCGATGACCGCCAGGGCTTCCCCGAAGTCCGCCTGCGCCTCGCCCGGCGTGTGGGTCAGCGGAACGAACATCTCCTGGCCGCCGATCTTCGAAGAGC
>CAIKND010000019.1 GCA_903828675.1 uncultured Acidobacteriaceae bacterium | reverse complement strand
CGACTGCGCATCTGCTTCTCCAGTTGGCGCCGAGTCTCTATAGGCAATGCAATCGCTGAAGCAACACGCATCTCGGGGTTTCCTCATCTTATGAGATGACCCCGATTCTTAAAAGACTCTATTTATGACGGACACCACTAGAGCAAAACCAGAGTCACTGTGTTCAGTTCGATGTATGCCGTGTTGGTTCGTCTCGAATTCGCTCTAAGATTAAGTCTTATTCCACGCCGAGCATTTCCTCAGGGCCGAAGCCCTGGTTCTTTTGCAGGCTTTGGAGTCGTGCCTTTCAAGGCAGGCGGTTCCGAAGCCTCGGGAAGTCAGGTCATTACAAAAGGCGATCAATTTTTTGTGCTAATTTTGCGCTCGACCTGATCGCAAAGACCGAGACTGCGCGCTATCCGCTGCTGAAACTTCCGAGTAGGCGGTGATACGGGCGCGACCCACAAAACGCCGATGATTCGGTATCGCGTCATCACCGGTCCCCAAATGCGAGGGACCGGTGGCACCCTCATCTGTGTTGAAAAAAGTCACCGTGATCGTGGCCACCCGCCCACCTGCCACCCACAACAGGATAGAAACCCTCTTGAGATCGGGGGCCACCCGCGGGACGCGTGGTAAACTGTTGCCGTTAAAAGAGAGATGGCAGGCAGTGTTTGGGAGATTGAAAAACCAACCAGAAATGCGGCGATCTCTCGGCATCGCTGCCGGCGTATTTGTAGGGCTACTTGGCTATCGCTTCGCGATGTGGGCTCACGAATTGTGGGCGGATTACCTCGACAGCGCAGCGCAGCTAGAAATAGTTCTCGTCGCTGCTGTCACAGCCTTTGCCTATTACTTTCTCCGGAGGCTGGGGGCTCGATACCAGTGGGATTCACTGTCTTCTTCGCCTATCAGTGAGATCTCACGTCAAGTCTCGTCGCGCAGGAACCACGCGCTTCAATCTGCGGCGCTCGGCCTCCTCATCTTCGTTCTTGGTCTTACAGCATGCAGCGAGTCATGGCTAGCGTTTTGTCTTGCCTTTAGCGTCTGCGCGGGTTTGATTATCAGCCAGGCCAAGAGCAGAATGAAATTGGTTAAACAGAACAATAAGCTGATGTCGAGTCCTATCCTTGCGCGACTAATGAAGGACCCTCATTTTTCGGCGTTAGCCCAAGACGACATTGACAACCTCGTGCAGATCGAGTGTTGCGCGAGAGCTTTGCATGCCATTGAGTCATTGCAAGAGCCAGAGGCAACCGCGCAGTCGTTTCAGCAAACGATGGCCGAGTCGGTGGCCGCGACGAGGTCGTCAAGGCTCCGGACACGCTCGCCTGAAGACTTCCAGTTTTTTGCGAACGCGATCTTCTCTGGAAAGAAGATTCCCCGTACGACGAAGTCATTGGAATTGAGTCGCGAATTACACAGTCAGTATCTTGAGATGTTCCGCACGCTGACTCAGCGCGAGAGTGCAAGCGATTCACTGAGAGACGACTTCAAGAAGATCTGTGACTGGTTCGGCACTACGCCGGATGAAGCATACAAAAACGGCTTCACGCTTGAACAGCAGGAACAGTGGATACGTGCCAACGAACTGTATACACACTTCGCACTGGCCAAGGCTGAGAGCATACGTACGCTCCTCAGCAAGGAGGTAGCCCAGAATACCTATGCCAAGATCCGCGCCACGGGAGCTGATCAGAAATCAGCGGTGATGGCCGCCTACTGTAAAGCAAGTACGCTGGGCGTGGAGATGAACACAGATATCTGCGGGGTGTTCGACCGGCTTTATGCGGCACCTACCAAGCAGGTGCTGGTGAAAGAGCAATAGGCAGGTGGCCCCGGCCTCGATGGCCCTTCGAAACCGCGCTGAGGGTGCCCTCGGTCCACTTGGGGACCGGGGATGGCACAGACCTCGGTGTACCGGACATTGCGGGCGTGTCGTCGCCAATTGGGAAGTCCTGGCCAATGCATGCGGCCGCTCTGTGCCGGGATTTTGTACTCGCTTGTGTTGGAAGCATGTGCGTGTGGGCTAAGGGAGCTCTGATCAAGCCTTTGTTTTCGCAGTGAAAAGGATGGAGATGTTTTTCCTGGCGAGATGGCGAGTTTCGGCTGGAAGAATGGGGAGAGATAGGGTTCAAGCGGCTTCGCGTAGCGCCTGCAGAGGCCTTTTG
>CAIKND010000018.1 GCA_903828675.1 uncultured Acidobacteriaceae bacterium | reverse complement strand
TATGAAAGTCACGCCCCAACAAATCGGCACACTGATCAGGACGACGCGCAAGAACCTGGGCGTCACCCAGAAAGACCTGGCCCTGACATCCGGGACGGGGCTGCGGTTCATCATTGACCTAGAAAAGGGTAAGGAGACCTGCGAGATCGGAAAAACTATGACGGTCTTGCATACTCTGGGATACGTCGTTCAAATAGGTGCGACGAGGGGCCATGCAAAAAATAGGCCACAAAGAGTAAGTGTTGACCCACGACCGCCGCGCCGTGTTTTCAAGGGCTTGCATGGGTCAAATGTCAAGGCCATAATTAAACCATGAAATACGGCTATGCCCGCGTATCGACTGACGACCAGAGTACAGCCTTGCAGCTCGCGGCCTTGAAGCGGGCCAGATGCAAGACGATTTTCAAAGACGAGGGCTTGTCAGGAGCCACGACCAAGCGCCCTGCCCTGCTTCGTTGCCTCAAGGCATTGCAGGACGGCGACACGCTGATTGTCTGGAAACTTGACCGCCTGGGCCGCAGCTTGCGCGACCTGATCGCCATTTCCTGGCGCACCCTTCGATTGCCGTGTAACCGCTCACTCTCTCATTAGAATGTCACCGTTCGCTCTCTTTACAATCTGTCACCGTTCGATTACTATTTCGATGTGTAGGAGGGGAGGTGTGCTGGATGCGAATCCGAACCGCTACCGATTTGGGAGCATTCATCCGGGAGCGCCGAACCAAGCTCGGGATGGATCAGGCTGCCCTGGCTAAGAAGGCCGGGACGAGCCGGAAGTGGCTTGTCGAAGTCGAGCAAGGGAAACCTGGAGCCGAAATCGGGCTCATCTTGCGCACACTGAAGAGCCTCGAAATATCTATCGCCGTGGAGGCGGATTCTCCGGTTGAAACTCCCTCGCTTGGTAAAGCGAAAGCTCCGGACATCAACAGCGTTCTCGACTCGTTGAAGAAGCGCACTGTGAAAAAACAGATATGACAAATCAACTGATCGCTTTGCTCGACGGTCGCGAAGTCGGTACGGTGTACTACAAGAACGCCAGACTTTCGTTCGTCTATAACGATGAATGGCGAGCCGATCCCAACGCTTATCCGCTATCGCTCTCCATGCCGTTGGCTTCGGCGGAGCACGGCCATGGACGGATCGAGGCCTTTCTGTGGGGACTGCTGCCCGACAACGACCGGGTTCTTGAGAACTGGGGCAGGCGCTTTCAGGTTTCGCCGAAGAATGTCTTTCGGCTGATAACCCATGTGGGGGAAGACTGCGCAGGCGCTGTTCAGTTTGTTCGCCCGGAACGCCTTGAAGCACTGCAATCGGACACAGTTGCCAAGGAAGTCAAATGGCTTACTGATGATGATGTTGCCGAAAGATTGCGCGCGTTGCGCGCGGATCACTCCGCATGGCGCAGTGCTCAAGACACGGGACAGTTCAGCTTGGCTGGGGCGCAACCTAAGACAGCCCTTCTCTTCGAGCGCAAACGGTGGGGCGTTCCATCGGGCCGCGTTCCAACCACACATATTCTCAAACCGCCCACAGGGGAATGGGATGGTCACGCGGAGAATGAGCACTTCTCATTGCGGCTGGCAAGGGCCGCTGGCCTGATCGTTCCCAACTCCAGCGTTCAGCACTTCGGTGACGAGATCGCAATTGTGGTCGAGCGTTATGACCGGGTGCGGAGCGATGGGCGTTGGGCGCGTATCCACCAGGAAGATATGTGCCAGGCTCTTGGCCTTCATCCCACGCGCAAGTATGAGAGCGATGGCGGGCCGGGAGCGCGCACAATTGCGGAGCTATTGAGGGAGCAATCGAGCAATCCGGAAGAAGATGTGCAGTCGTTTGTGGATGCAAACATCTTCAATTGGCTAATCGCCGGGACCGATGCTCATGCAAAGAACTATGCCCTCCTGCTGGGCGGCGGTGGTGCGGTACGACTCGCGCCCCTCTACGATTTGGCAAGCATTCTGCCGTACCAGACGGTTGACGTACAGAAAGTAAAGCTGGCCATGAAAATCGGCGGCGAATACAGGCTGAGATATATAGGCCTTCGGAATTGGAAAAAGTTTGCAGTCGATTTGCGCCTGCAAGAAGACTGGCTGATAGAGCGAATCCGGGCAATGGCCGGTTCGCTTCCAGACCATGCGGCGACCATCCAGAATGAACTTGAAGCGGCTGGATTGCTGCATGGCACCATCACGCGGCTGGCGCGGAGGCTAAAAGCGAGGGCTTCTTCTTGCGAAAAGCTCCTCCCAGGCAATGATTCAGTCGCAAGCTAGATCATCCAGCCAGCCGCGCTGGATGGTCGCCACGCGAGAAGCGCCGCAGATCGGCGACAGGAATCAGTACCCGCGTACCGATTCGGCGAGCGGTCAACAGCTTATTGGCGACAAGGTAATCGAGTGCTCTTGGGCTGATTGAGAGCATGTCAGCCGCTTCCACTCTTCCGACCAGGAACTTCTCTTCGGGAGCGATTGTGACCCTTCCCGGACGCTTTTTCTCGGTGACGTTTTCGCCTGCCATTGGCAACTCCAATTTCGATTTGGGGAAACTCGTTGCTGTCACTACAGCCATTGTCTGGGCCTCTTCAAGCAATCTCTGGTGAGCCTGCAATGGACGCGATTAATTGCGACGCATGAGGGACTCTTTTAGAGTGGAGGGCGTCGCGGGGGTTGTCCAATACTTCTCAACTATGGCGATTTCCCGGTCGGCATAGGTGCCGCCTATGGCGGCGATTTACCGGCAAAAAGGACTTAAATTATTGTTGCTGTTGACTTTCTTGGTTCCTGGCCGTCATAAACTGTATCCCCCATGGAGGGGGAACACTGACACGCTTGTGGTCCTGGACCAATCGCCGAGCTTCACCAATCGAACTGTGGAGCGTCATAGCATGTCAGATCTACTCGAATTCCGGCACTTCCGATATTTGATTGCCGTTGCAGAAGAGCAGAATATTACCCGCGCTGCCAAGCGCCTCTTTGTCGCGCAACCATCCCTCAGCGCCCAGCTCAAATCCATGGAGGAATCGCTGCTGGTCGATCTCCTTGTGCGAGATCCGAAGGGCATCAAATTGACCCCGGCGGCTGAGGTGTTGACCGCGGGAGCGAGGCAGATTCTTGCACTTCGCGATGACGTGATTGCGGCTGCGCGTGCAAGTCACAATGTCGCCATTGCGCCACTGCGAATCGGGTTCTCTCCCTTCGTTGACCGAGCCCTGTTGCAGATGGTCTGCGGCGCGCATACCGACCTGTTTCCGGACTCCGAAATCATGCCAAAGAGTGGCGACCATGTGGAGCTTCTTTCCCTGGTTGAACGAGGCCTCATTGATGCGGCTTTGGTGACTCTGCCCGCAGAAGGAATGGGCCTGAATATGCAGCCACTCGCGCAAGATCGCCTTGTGGTTTGCATGAAAGCAAATGATCCAGCAGCCAAGCATGACGAGATCGCGCCATCGGCTCTCGGAAAGAAGCTCACAATCTTCCGTGAACCGAGACAGCATCCGGAGGCGCATCGCCGATTGATAGAGATGTTGAGCGAGGTTGGCGTTCACCCGGAAGTGGTGAGCACAACTGGAAGTCCTCATGACATCCAGTGGATGGTGAAATCAGGGTATGGCCACGCATTGATCAGCGAAGGCTGGGAAGTTGAGGACGGGATCGTTACCCGTCCGGTTGCGGGCGTGAATTGGATGGTCGAGAGCGTTTTGAATTCGAAAAAGTTTCCGACACAGAGGACCATCCCAGCATTGTTGCGGGAGCTGAAAAAGAGACTTCGGATGCAAGCGCACTTGCCTCCCGCGAAGCCACCGCTTTCGGTTCGCTCCACAGTTGTAAAACGGACTCTTCCACTCTTCGGTTAGTGCGCAACTCTCCCATCACTTGCGCCTATGGCAGCGACAACTTTCAAGAAAACTGCCATAGGTAAGAAGTATTGGACGCGAAGAATAATCGCGCCTAGTCTCCGGAATATCGCGGCTGAAGCACAGTCGCTGGAGGAGACAATGTCCCGCAAAATCCGAATCTCGAATTTGTTGAAGACGGCCCAGGCATCTCACAAGTGGATGCGCCTGTCCACCCTGATTCCAGCCGTATGCTTGGCCTTCCCAATAGCCGCTCTTGCCCAGGGTGGCTCACCCTTCGATACCGGCTTCACCTCAATTCAAACGCTGTTCACCGGCACCATCGCAAAGGTCGCAAGTCTTGTTGCGATTGTGATCGGCGGCTAACCATAGCTGCGACAAGGTTGTCTGTATCGTTTAGCTCATGGACGCGAAGCCGCAAACTGAAACACACACCTTCGAGCTTCCGGTCGATGCCTGTCAGAATGGCCAGTGCCTTGGGCGGCCCGCAACTGCATCAAAGCACGCTAGTGAAGTCCTGGAACGATACCGCTCCGGCCTCAGCGAATCCGAGATCGCCCATGTGTCAACAACGCACGAACCTCTATGCGCCGCATCCTTGCGGCTCCGCCCAAGAAGAAATAGCCCCGACTCTTCGATTACGCAGTGCTGCCAAAAGCGCACCGTGTTTACGGTTTCAATCGCTTGGCGTGATTGGTCATGGCACCATGTGGCATGTTTTGACGTGTACCGTCAGAAAGCTGAGTCCTGCGGCGTTTCAGAGGATCTACCCGGCTAACGATGCCGCAAGAAGGCCGATTGCGACAACCGACAGGATGCCCTCGAATCACTTTCGGAGCCTTCCGTTGACGTAGTCCAAGTCGCCAGTTTACAGTTCTCCTGCCGTACCCCACACCTCCCGGTTTGTATTTGCCTGCAGATATCGGCTTGGTCGCCGGGCAAGAGTAAATGACGACGAAATGAGCGGCTCGCAACGAGCAAAAACTCAAACGAAATCAAAGGAGCCGGAAAGAATAATGAAAAGGTTTACCGTTTTGGCCTGCGTTGCGATCATGGTGTTGCCAATGAACCTCTTCGGCAGCGGCGACACGGCTACACAACTCATGGGTGGGGCAATACAAGGGAAGGCGATTACCGTAAGCGGTGTGGCAACAACGTTGGCCGGCAACGCCGAAAATGACGGTTCTGCCGACGGTCCCGGGGCCAAAGCCAGATTCAGTTTTCCCTATAGCGTCACGACCGATGGAACCAACCTCTATGTCGCCGACATGGGTACCATTGAAGGCGAAGGAAACAACACGATCCGCAAGATCGTGATTGCCACCGGTGTAGTTTCTACGCTGGCCGGCACTGCCGAAAAAATTGGCTTTGCCAACGGTATTGGACCCGCAGCCAGATTTGAGGGGCCCATGGGCATCACGACCGATGGCACCAACCTCTATGTTGCCGATACAGACAACGACACGATTCGCAAGATCGTAATTGCCACCAGAGCGGTGACCACACTGGCCGGTACGGCCCGAAGTTCAAATTGTACCGATCGTACTGGGACCACAGCCAGATTTTGTGGTCCCAGAGGCATCACGACGGATGGAACCAACCTCTATGTTGCCAACACAAGCAACAATACGATTCGCAAGATCGTAATTGCCACCAGAGTGGTGACCACGATGGCCGGCAGCGCCGGAACACGCGGTCACGCCGATGGTACCGGGACCGCTGCCACCTTTGATATGCCCGTTGGCATTACCACCGATGGAACTAGTCTGTATGTTACCGACCAAGTGGTCTCAACGGTGCGCAAGATTGTGATTGCCACCGGGGAAGTCACTACGCTGGCCGGCGGCGCTGGAACACACGGTCATGCCGATGGTACTGGGACCGCTGCCAACTTTCAATATCCAACCGGCATCACCACCGACGGGATCAATCTGTTCGTCGCTGACGGGGATAGGATCCGCAAGATCGTGATTGCCACCGCGGAAGTGACGACGCTACCCGGCAGCGGGGGAGGGGGTGGACTCACCACCGACGGGACGAAGCTTTTCGTCTCCGGCGCCTACTCTATCAATGCAATCCAATAGGTGAGTTGGTCAGTCCCCTGCTCTGGCGTCGGCACGACCGCCATGGTCGACGCCAGGGCGCATCGTGCTCCGGTGGCATAATGGGCCATCGTTCAGGAAGTACAGCGAGTTCGTCTGGTCGCGCTCGATAGTGAAGCGATTGCGCGAAAAATAGAGGTCGGCCCAGCGGGTAAGGTACTACTTGTTCTCGACTTCTTGAGGCCGGTACTGAAAGTTGCGATAGTCGATAGCTTCCGCGCGGCCAACATCGTTGATACGCGCGATCATCGGATGCATGTTGACAAGCGCCGTCTGGCTTTTGAAGAGCAGCGCAGCCAGCGCAAGACAGACGGCCGCAAGCACCATGATGGCGACCTTGAGATAGGTGTTCATCACCAGTGGATCACTACTCTTACTAATACAATTTGGTTTTCGAGAGAGTCGTCGCCGAACGACGGGAAGGGCGCATATTGCTCGTTCCTTCCAAAAGCATTCGGCGTTAAAATGGCAGTGAGTCGCAAGTTACTCTCATTCCCCGGAGGTCGACTCATGCTGATACTAGTGGTGTCCGTCATAAATAGAGTCTTTTAAGAATCGGGGTCATCTCATAAGATGAGGAAACCCCGAGATGCGTGTTGCTTCAGCGATTGCATTGCCTATAGAGACTCGGCGCCAACTGGAGAAGCAGATGCGCAGTCG
>CAIKND010000017.1 GCA_903828675.1 uncultured Acidobacteriaceae bacterium | reverse complement strand
TTGTTCATCGGCCCGCAGCTTCGATCCACGCTTCCTCCCCACAATCGGTCACCCTCATGCAGTTGCGCTTCACTTCACTCACTGTGACCAGCTTGTGACGGGACTTGCACCCGTAAGAGTGCGCCCATGCTGGGCGCACAAACAGGAAACCCCGGCCAATTGCTTGGCCGGGGCTTCGGTTTATTTGGTTGAAGCGGTTGCTTAGAACTGCAAACGCAAGGTGAGCTGGATCTGACGAGGCGACCAGTAAGAAGCTGCGCCTACGGCACCCGGTGCGATCTGAATCTCGCCGGTGGTGGTGTTCGGGTTGTTGGTTCCCTGAATGTTGAATGCGTTGAAAGCATCCACGTTGAAACGCAGGGCAGTCTTTTCCGTGATCGGGAACATCTTGAACACCGAGAGATCGGCGTTCCAGTTGATCGGTCCGTTCAGGATGGTTCTCGAGTAAGGATTGGAACCGTTCGGGCCCGGATTGTAATCAATAGCCGTCGGGGTGGTGCCGCCCAGCAGGGTAACACCAATCTTGTTGCTATTGTAGTTGGGGTCGCCAACGGTGGTGTTGATCGGCGAAGAATACGCCGGGCTTGCACCCTGACCGTTCACGTAACCTGAAGGCAGGCCACTAACCTTGGCGATGTTCGAAGGAGCGATGTAGCCGTTGAACCAGAGCTTTTCCTTCTGGGGTGTGGATACGCTGTCGGTCACCGTAACATTCTTGTAGTACTTGACCGGGTTGGTCGGGCCCCAGTTCCCAGCGTTGGGAGCGAAGTCCAAAGAGATAACCTGACCGGCGCCTGCAATCTGCCAGCCACCAACGAATTCATCCGCCCAGCGGTTTGCATTGCCCATGAACCGCTTGCCGCGGCCAAAGGGCAATTCAACAACGCCATTGAAGGTGATGTGCTGCTTCGGAACCGCAGTGTCAACCCTGTACTGCTGGAACTTGAGCAGGGAGTGGTACTGCTGCCACGGCAGGGAGCCTGCCGGCGCGGGTGGGGGCAGTGCAGGAGCAAGAGCGGTGGAGGAGTTCGGCAGGGCGGAGACGGTGCCCAACGAACCCAGAACGCCCATGTAGTTGGCACGAGGAACCTCGGTGCCGTCGCGGAAGTAGTTGCCGCCCAAACGCATCGGCTTGGACCAGACGTAGTTGATCTGGTACGCGACGCCCTTGTGGAACAACCTCTGGTAGGTGGCCTGAAGCGCATTGTCGTTCGACCAGCCATCCTTGATATCCCAGGTATTGCCGCCCCAGGTCTTATTGTCATAAGGACGGGTTGCGATACCGCCGTTTGCCGTATTAACGGCAGTGCCGGTGGCCGCTGCCCACACAAATGCAGAGGGCGCGTTGTTGACGTAATAGTAGTGATCCAGGTTGGTGCCGTGGCTCCACAACCAAGTGACGCGGAAGGCGGTGTTACCCTTGAGCGGCTGCTCGATAGTGAAGTTCACCTGCGTGACATAATCCGGAGGCATGTTGGAGGCGTTGCTCCAGAGGCCGACGCCCGGATTGATGGCGTTGGTTGAGGTGCTGTTGACCAGGTTGGAGCTATTGGTGCCCATGATCGGCGTAAACTGGCTCGCCTGCGTCCATGCTCCGCTACCCTGCGGATAGCGCAGCAGCTCGGCGGTTGTACCGTCTACAGTCTGGTTGGCGTTCGTGAACGACTGGTTGTAACCGGCCACCAGGGGATTGTTGCCCATGGGATTCTTGACGAAGCTGCGGGTCGGCATGGGATAGATATACCGGCCGTAGGCGCCGCGGACAACCGTGCCGTGCTTGCCGCCGAAAGGCTGGTAGGCAATGCCCACGCGCGGGCTAAAGGTAAACGGATAGTTCTTCATCAGCGTATCGGGCATGCCCGCTTCAGTGGGTGTCTCGTACTTCACGCCAATGTTTTGCATGTTGGTGATGATGGTCTGTGTGGTATACCCCTTGGCAATCAAAGCCGACGGAGGCGAGGCCAGAACCATGGCGTCGTTCTTCAGGTCGAAGCTGTTATAGACGCCGTCCTTGACCCACACGGAAGGATGATCTTCCCAGCGGAGGCCGAGGTTGACGGTCAGATTGCGGCTTACATGGAAGTTGTCCTGGAAATAGGCGTCAAACTCCATGTCGTGGAAGTGCTCGTAAGGAGGCTCCTGAGTCACAGAGTAGAAGTTGGCAGCGCCCAAGAATGCATCCGAATCAGGGCTGCCGGTGTTGCCCTTGGCCGTGTAGTTGGCGCCAGAGGTCGTATCGTAGATCCCGGTGTCCTGGCCGTTGAAAGCAATATAGTCAGAGGATTGGTCAGGAAGCTGACCGAACCGCTCATGCCGGTAACGTCCGCCGAACTGCAGCTGGTGCTTTCCGATGGTCTTGGTCAGGTTCTCGTCGAGGTTGTCGACGATCTGGCTCAGACCATAGATGTACTGCGTGCCGCCATAACCGAAGCCGTTGTTCTGCAGTCCTGAACCGTTACCGCTGGTGCCGAACTGCGGGAAGCCGACTTCGCCGAAGTTGTTGGGCGTGCCCAGCATCTTTTCGAAGTTAGCCTTGGGTGTTCCGCCTGCATAGTTGTGCTGTCCAAGCGCCTGCTGGCTGATGATGGTTTCGGAGAAGAACGTGGGCGAGAAGACGTGCGTGAGGCCAACTGCTTCAGCAAACGAAGCAGAAGGGTTATACGCAATGCCGGTAGCCCAGTTCGGGAAGCCGTCAGCGGCGATGGTGGCGTTATAGTTTCCGCCAACGTTGTTGTAGTTGCGCAATGCAATGCTGGAGAGCACGTTGCTGGTATAGCGCAAATATGCGCGGGTTGACTCCGTGAATTCGTGATCGAGACGGAATGTGTGTGTAGGAACCACGTTGAAGGTGGGGTTAGCAACCGAAAGGTTGCTGCCGTTCACCATCGGGTTGGCCGTGTTGCTGGGCAGTGGCGTGATGTCCTGGATGATCTTGAAGGTCGGCGACAAGCGGCCAACCGGAATCTGGTTGCCTGTAAAAGGCGTACGGCAGTATGCGTTGGCAACGCCAGAACCATTGCAGTTCGGGTCGTTCCTGGTTGTCTGCGGATCGTAGAGCGTCTGCGGAACGCCCGCAGCGTTGGTATAGGCGCTGAAGTCTCCGCCCCTCTCGGCAACCGTCGGCACGGACACAAGCTGGGCCTGAGGGCTGGCAAAAGAGTACCGCTCGTAGGCATAGAACCAGAAGCTCTTGTCCTTGCCGTGGTAGACCTTGGGGATGATGATTGGGCCGCCGGCGGATGCGCCAAATTCGTTACGCACCAGGTGAGGAGCCGCAAAGTCGGAGCGGTTATTTCTGTTCTTGGCAATGCCGATGGCATTGTTACGTGCGGTCTCAAACAGGGCGCCGTGCAGCGAGTTGGTGCCCGACTTGGTGGTGACGATCGCGGTTGCCGGCTCAGAGTACTGTGCGCCGGTGTTGGTGGTCTCGACGCGGACTTCCTGAACCGAATCCGGATCGGGAGCCTGGGTCTGCGAGAGGTTCATGCCGCCAAATTGACGGTTGCTGATCGGCACGCCGTCGGCAACATACTCGAGCGCTTCGCCCATCAGGCCGTTAGCGCGGCCTCCGCCTTCAAGTCCGGGCGTCGTCATCGAAGCCAGGTTGATGAGAATGCGGCCGTTCATCGGCAGCTGGTTGATTCTTGTGTTTTCCAGAGTGGAAGCGATGGTGCCGTTTTCGGTGGTCGTCAACTGGACGAGATCCGCAGCGACTTCAACCTGCTGCGTGACATCGCCAGCCGTAAGAGCTGGGTTGATGTTGGCATTCTGAGCCACAAGAAGTTCGATCGAGGTGCGATAGGTCTTCATGCCCGGCGCGGTGACTGTCACGGTGTACTTGCCCGTAAACAGTGCCGGTACCTGGTAGAAACCGACTGCGTTCGATGTTGTGTCGGTGTTGGAGTTGGTGGCCTGGTTGACCACGCGGATTGTGGCACCGGGGATCACGGCGCCGGTCGAGTCAGTAACCGTGCCCTGAATCGAGCCGGCGCCGGACTGTGCTTTCGCACCCGTGCCGCACATCGCAAGCCCGACAAGGGCCACGATGGCGAGAATGGGCACGTTCCACTTGAGGAAAGTGCGCGTCATGTAACTGGCTAAGTTTTTCATTCGAATGGTATCTCCTGAAATAAAGAGGTTGGCATGGTAGAGCCATGCGTTCCGGATGCGACGGTAGTCCAATTGCCCTGCACTAAAACCCTTACCGTGATTCTTCAATTTGCTCACAGTTAAGGAGAAATGCCCGTACATTGGAAAGCCGCCCTGCAAGCGCCTGCGATGTACCATTGCAAACATTTACAGTGCTTTCATAAAGCGCCCAAAATGAAGAAGATAACGATAACATACGCAATAATGCCGCTATTTCACGTTAAATTTACACTTCTCACAGTGGACGCTCAAATGTAGTCCCGAGGTTAAACGCTTGTCAAGCGACGCGCTCCGCGGAGAGCTGCCCTTTCCAAGGCCAGTCGTTGCGCGTCAGCAATCTGCCGGGACTTCCGCATAAGAAATTTATTTTTTATGGCTTAAGCAGCAGGTTACGCGTCCAGAATTGAACTTATCCTCATCCTCACCCATTGAAATCCAAGGTCGTTTGCATCCCACAAGGTGCGGATAAGGCTCTGTGACAGGCGCTGGAGCGTAAAACGACTTGGGTTAAGACTTTCAGGGGCAGATTTTTCATGGATAAGGCATTGGTTAAGGCAGGTATTGCTCTACAAACAGGGACATCCCGCAGCCCGATAAAGGATGCCAATGCAGATACGCCTACTGCGCCAGAATGCTCTTGCCCGGATCGGCCGCCGTGAGGGCGGGACCGAGACCGGCCAGGCTGGCGAAATCCAACCTGACTATCATGGTGGTACCGGAAAACCCCTCAACCGGCAGGCGATGCAGCCTAAGGTAAGGCTTGTGATCGGTCCACTCCATCGGAGCTATATCAAGCCTCCATTCCACAGGCCGCCCGTCGTTGAGCAGGACGGCGCGGTCTGGGGCCAGGGCGAACGGGCGCAGCTTTACTTCGCCGCCGTCCGGTGGTTGCACCAGGTGCACGTAGAGGCTGTTTCCCTTGCGCGTGATGAGCACGTCGCGGTTGGCGGTAATTGCCGAAGCAGGCATTGCGTCGTCGAAAGCCTCACGCACCAGCTTGTACCATTGCCCGACGCGATGCAGGATCTCGGCCGGCATGGCGGGAATCACGCCATCGCCGTCCGGCCCGGCGTTGAGCAGGTAGTTGGCGTCTCGAGCACGGTATCTGGCGATGCTCGAGGTGAGATAGCGAAGGCTGTAGTAGTCCTCCTGCTTGCGGTAACCCCAACTCTCCATTCCTACTGACTGGCACGCCTCAATGCGCTGCCTGAAGCCGCGCGGCTGATCGTAGCTGCGGTCGTAGTCGCGCTCAGGGGTGCCGAAATCGCCCTCGTCGAATCCCCTGTTATTGATAACTGCCGAGGGTTGCAGGGCACGAATCATGGCGTTGATGGAAGGATCGACGACCTTGTCCACGCGCATATCCCACCAGAATCCGCTGATCTTTCCATAATTGGTGCAAAGTTCCCGCACCTGGCCCTTCAGAAAGTCAAGATACTTTGCGAGGTCGGGATGGTCCCCCGGTTGCGGCGCCAACTCGTGCGAGCGTCCCTGGTTGGGATACAGCGGACTGTGCCAGTCGGCAACCGAGTAATAGAGGCACAACGGAAAGTTGCGGCGGTGGCAGGCATCGGCAAGCTGACGGAGAACATCCTTGCCGTACGGCGTGTTCATCGTATTAAAGGGAGTGAGCTTCGTATCCCACAAGCAGAATCCCTCGTGATGCTTGGTGGTCAGGCAGATGTACTCCATGCCCGCAGACTCAGCGAGGTCAAGCCACGCGTCTGGGTTGTACTGCTGGGGATTCCACTGTTGAAAGAGCTTTTCGTACTCCGCGCGCGGCACTCCGCCTCGCCATTGAAGCTGCTCGTGCCATCCGGCAATCGAGTACAGACCCCAGTGAACGAACATGCCAAAACGCTTCTTGAACCACCAGTCCCTGCTATCTCCAAAACGCGAAACCAGTGTGCCTTCCCCGGCTTCTGCAGCCGGTGGGGCCGCTACAGCCTGAGACTGCGCGCTCTGTTCGCCGAGCATCATCATGGCCGGAGCCGCGGGAATCGCGGCCGCCGCAGCCTGCAGAAAACCTCGTCTGTCCATCTCGCCTCTTCTGGCAGCAAACCGCCCTTGCGCAGTCCTGCGATTGCGGTCTGCTTCTCGCCGGCCGCCAAACTCTTTTGTTTAAGAAGTATGTCACGGCATCAGTCCTGCGAATTTGTACGGCACGCAAAAAACCACTTTCCTGCGCAGCAAAAGAATGTGTATGGTAGGGGCAAGGAGAGCACGCCTTGCTACGCAGAGAATTTCTTCGCAAGTCAGCACAAGCCGTGGGAGCCGCGTGGCTCTCGTCCGCCGCAGCCGCACACGCGGCCCCGTATCCTGCCTGGATTGACGCCGATCCGCTGCCGCGCAAATTCAATGCTCATGAAGAAGTTGTGCTTGGCCATACCGGCATTCGCACCAGCCGTCTCGCCATGGGCACCGGAACCATCGGCGGCCATGGCGGCTCAAATCAGACCCGGCTCGGCAAGGATGCCTTTGTCAACCTGCTCCTGAACGGCTACAACGACAACGGACTTCGCTTCTTCGACGCCGCCGACTCGTATGGCAGCCATCCGTATGTTGCCGCCGCTCTCAAGCAGTTGCCCCGAGACAAGGTCACAGTCATGAGCAAGGTGGACAATCGCACTGCGGCAGGCGCGCGCGCGGATCTCGACCGCTTCCGTAAGGAGCTTGGCATCGACACCATTGATATTGTGCTGGTGCATGCAGTCACTGAAGCCGATTGGACAACCCGTTACCGGGGCGTAATGGATGTTCTTTCTGAAGCCAAGGAGAAGGGCATTATCCGCGCCCATGGCTGCTCCTGCCACACCATTCAGGCGCTGCGCGCGGCGGCGGCTTCTCCGTGGGTAGATGTCGATCTGGCTCGCCTCAACCCCATTGGCCGCTATATGGATGCGGATCCAGACACCGTTGTCTCAGTGCTGAAGCAGATGAAGGAACAAGGCAAGGGCATCGTCGGCATGAAGATTCTTGGCCAGGGCGATTTGCGGGACCGCCCCGGTGATGCCGTCCGGTTCGCCCTGGGAACAGGTGTCCTGGACGCCTTTACCATCGGCACGGAGTCAAAGGCGGAACAGAATAATCTGATCCAGCACATTGCCGCCGCCTGATCCCGATTCCGCATCATGCAGTTGCGATCAATGCAAAGAGCCCTCCGCATAAAATCGGAGGGCTCTTTGATCTAGCGCTATTCCATATTTCGCATGCGGAGGCCAGAAATCGCGTTTAAGCGCCAGGCTCAGGCTTGGACGCCGGTTTCTGCGCCGGCTTCTTCTTCACGGGACTGGAAACGCCCATGCTCATCAGCACATATCCGAATCCCTTGCGTAGAAAATCGAGCACGCTCATGATTGCACTTCCCTTTCCATACAGCGCCTGAATCCCTGCCTACTTCTTTTTCGCCGGCGCGCCGGGTGTAGCGACAGCCGCTGACGGCGCTGGCGCCTGCTGC
Organism: uncultured Acidobacteriaceae bacterium; assembly: GCA_903828675.1. Lineage (GTDB taxonomy): Bacteria > Acidobacteriota > Terriglobia > Terriglobales > Acidobacteriaceae > Telmatobacter. The sequence goes on along the minus strand of CAIKND010000017.1, from coordinate 2,626 downwards.
CCACTCACAATGTCAAACGCCGCCAGCGGCAGCGGCTTGTCCGCATTGGCAACCAGCAGTGTCACCTGCCACATCTGCGTTTCGGTGAGTATATTTTTGTAGGCGGGCATGCCGGTTAGCCGGATGCCGTTGGCCACCTTCCAGTAGCTTTCTCCCGGCTGGTCGTCGCTTACCCCCACCACGTTGCCATTGTGATGCTTCTCCCACAGCGACGGCGCGGGCGGAAACATGTGGGCTCCAAAAGAAGATGGCTTTCCGTGAAAACCATGGCAGGCCGCGCACTGGTCGCGGTAAATCTGCGCACCGGCCACCAGGTTGCCCTCGTCGGGCATAATCGGCGGAGTCTTGACCATTTCGCGATCGATCCGCGCGCCCAGCGGGACCCGCGTAATCTGCTTTTCCTGCGGCAAGGGCGGGTCCGCCACCGCCACCGGCGGATGGCCAAAACGGAACCAGCCCAGTAACGCCACAGGCACCAGCGCAATCCCCAACACAACTCCCAGCAAAATACGACCCATATCTTTTTTCGGCCTCCGTTGCCCTTCATCCTACGGCATTCCCGCCTTGACGTGCCCGTTAAAGTCCTCAGATTTCAGTCTCTGATGAAAAAACACTGGACAAATTCTGTTGTTTTTGACACTGTTTGGCCCAGACCACAATCGATGGCCGCCAACAGCGGCCATTCCTCAACAAAATTAAGGAGTTCCCCAATGGCAGACCACTCGTTCATGAAACTGGGCCGCAAAGCCATCAAAACTGACAGCCGCACTCTGGCTCTGGCCGACTACCTCCTTCCGTCAATTCCGCCCCCACCTCCCAGCATCGACTGGACCAAGGGCATCACCTCCTGGGGCATGATGCTCAACGACACCCTGGGAGATTGCACCATCGCCGGCGTTGCCCATGCCATACAGGTCTGGTCGGTCAACACCGGTTCGATAGTCACAACCCCCGACCCCACAGTAGAGAGCTACTACGAGAAGTGGGATGGCTATGTGCCTGGCCAGCCCAACACCGACAACGGCGGCATAGAACTTGACGTACTTAACGACTGGCAGAAGCAAGGCTTCGACGGAAGGCCTCTGTTGGCCTTCACCAACGCGAAATACACAAACCTGGTCGAGATTCGCCAATCCATCGCGCTATTTGGCGGCGTCTATATAGGCATTTCTCTACCCGTCTCCGCCCAGAAACAGGACGTTTGGGATGTGGTGCCCGGCGCTGCGGGGAAGAAGGGCAGTTGGGGCGGCCACTGCGTCTTTGTTCCCAAATATGACCAGCATGGCTTCACCTGCATCACCTGGGGCGGGTTGAAGACCATGACAGTTGCCTTCTGGAAGAAGTATTGCGATGAGGCCCACACCCTGCTCGGCCAGGACTGGCTCACCACCAAAGGCTCGCCCAGCGGATTCGACCAGACCCAGTTGCTGGCCGATCTCAAGGCGATCCGATAGCACGAATCGCAGCCATTCCGCCCCGCGGGCGTCCAATACAGCAGCGGTTCAAGCACAAGGCTCCCTTCAGGTGGTTTAATACCTAATGGGGGGAGCACTGCATCCTGCGGTGGTGTGCTTCCGTACTCCCGTGGAGGAAACCCGAAACCGATGTCTTCTTTTCGCCGTCTTGCCCTTCTGCTGGCGCTGGGTCTGCCAGCTTCGCACGCCGTTCTGGCCCAAAGCTCGAGCAGCAACCCTCCAACTCAGGATCCGGCGCAAACTGTGACCCCGTCCAAGGGACAGGCACAGCAGCCCGCTGCGGCCCAAACGCCGCAGCAGGTTAGCGTGCAGGCGCGCATCCGCGCCCGCCGCGAACAGCGCCGCGCCGCGGCCATCCATGACGCCTACGCACACACCTACGAGACGTACGCAAGCATGGGCTATCTGCGCTTTACTCCCGGCCCCTCCTTGCAGCGCACCACTCTTTATGCCTGGGACATCGGTTTGACCCGCTACTTTAACGAGCGGCTCGGCGTTACCGTGGATGGCCGCGGCTACTACGGCACCGTGTACGTTGGCCTTAATCCAAGCAACATCACCCGACCGTCCATCAGCCACTACGACGGCCTCATCGGGCCCACCTACCGCTTCTATCTGCAGCCTAAATACTCCGTCGCCGGACGCGTTATGGCCGGCTACGCGCAGGGCAATTTCTCTTCCGATACCAACGGTTTTGGAGCCAAGACTCTCGGCATCTACCCCGATGGATCTACCTTCGCCGCCAGCGCCGCCGTCATCGGGGAGTACAACCTGACACCCAGTGTCAGCTTGCGTTTGGCCCCGGAGTATTATGCGACCGGATTCGGGTCCACCATGCAGAACAGTCTTGGGTTCACGGGCGGTATCGTCTACCGCTTCGGAAAGCAGTAAGCGCAGGCAGGCAAGACCGAAGCGCCCAAAACAGGCAGAGCAAGAGCGATCCGCAGAAATCGCCACGGATCGCTCTTGCTCTGCCTGTTTGACCGTGCACCGAAACTGCCTGCTTTCGGGCAGGGCAAACGCATTTCAAAACATCTCCAATAGCCGGCTGAGGAAGTCCTCGTTCCATCCGGCGCGTTTGAGTTTTCCTCGGAGTGAACCTTTGGACCCCTCTTTTTGCATGGCATTGATGGCCATGTGCCGCAGGACGG
>CAIKND010000016.1 GCA_903828675.1 uncultured Acidobacteriaceae bacterium | reverse complement strand
CGGGGCAGTTGTGGGAGCATGTGGCCGACCGTGTACGGGACGCCGGGGGCGAGATTCATTTTGGCATCCAGGTGGACCGCCTCCAGGTAGAGGGCGACAAGATTGTTGGGGTTGAGGGAGTAGACGCCGCTGGCGATCGCGTCCACTTCGCCGGCGAATACGTGTTCTCCACCATGCCGGTGCGCGACCTGATTCGCGCCATCTCCGCCGAGGTGCCGGCTGAAGTGAAGGAGGTCAGCGAGGGGTTGATCTACCGCGATTTCATCACCGTCGGGCTGCTTGCACGAAAGCTGGCTGTGCGGGAAGACGACGGCACTCCGCTCAAGGACACTTGGGTCTATATCCAGGAGCCGGATGTTCAGGTTGGTCGCCTTCAGGTCTTCAACAACTGGAGTCCCTGGCTGGTGGCCGACCCGAACAAAGTGTGGGTAGGCCTCGAGTACTTCTGCAACGAGACCGACCCGCTTTGGAAGCTGAGCGATGACGAAATGGCCCAGCTCGCTATCCGGGAAGTGGCCAGGATCGGGATTCTCAACCCCGAGGATGTCGAGGACGCGCATGTGGTCCATGTGCCCAAGACGTACCCGGCCTACTTTGGCAGTTACGACCGTTTCAGCGTGGTTCGCAACTATGTGGACGGCTTCGAGAACCTCTTTCTCGTGGGCCGCAACGGCATGCACAAATACAACAACCAGGATCACTCCATGCTCACTGCGATGACCGCGGTGGAAAACATCGTAGCAGGCGTGACCTCGAAGGCGAACATCTGGGCTGTCAACACGGAAACGGACTATCACGAAGAGAAAAAACAGGTGGTATGACCGTCGTCGCGCGGGTGGCGCGATGCGCCATCGGCCGTCTGCGGCTGGTGAAAGGGGCGAAGTATGCAAGTCGAGCACGGCTGGCATTCGGATGTGCCGATGGAGTTGCCAGGAGAGAAAGCCATCGTCTATGGGCTTCTCGGGCTATTCGCTATTCTGCTGGCCCTGATGACGAGCCGGCACGCGATGTTTGGCGACGAGGCTCAGGCGTGGCTGATTGCGCGGGACAGCGGGAATCTTCTGGAGTTGGCCCAGCATTTGCGCTACGAGGGCCATCCGGCCCTGTGGTACCTGCTGATCTATCTACCGGCACATTTGTCCGCAAGACTGGCGTGGATGCAGGCTTTGAACTATTTCCTATCCCTTGCAATGGCCTGGATGATGTTCACAGAGCGTCGGCTGCCTCTCGCTATGCGGGTCATGGCCGTTTTCGGCGTGTTCGTCTTCTTCCACATGGGACTGATGGCGCGGAACTATATGCTGGCGGCGACGTTGCTGGTCGGCGCTGCGCGGTGTCTGCTGGCTTGCCGGCCGCGGCACTGGCTGGCGATGGTGCTGCTGGCGCTGGCCGTCAACGCGCACGTTTTCGCCATCCCTGTCGCCGCGGGTATCTTCGTCTGGCTTTACTGGCTGGATCCGGGGCCCAGCCTGCGAGCTGCGGCTGGCCGCTTGAAAGAGTGGCAATTCTGGATTTCGGTCGCGATTCTTGGTGCGGCCCTGCTGGTCTGCTACTTCACGGTACGGCCGGCGCCCGATGGCGCAACCCCCGAGTACAATTTCCCAGGCGCATCTTGGCTGGACTATCTGGTGATCGCGACTGGCCGGCTGTGGAGTTGCTTTGTGCCTTTCATCCCGCAGATGCTGGCAGGACCGTGGCGCGAAAAGCTCATTCCTGAGTTGCATCCGTCGGTAGTGGCGGCGGCTTTGTCTGTGGCTCTGTGGCTCCTGATCGTGGCCTCACTGGCGACGCGCCGGGGCCGGTGGTTCTTTGCGTCGACTTCGCTGGCATGGCTGGCAACGGTATGGGCAACCGTGCATGCGCCAAGTCCGCATCACATTAGCACATTGTTCGTCGTGTTCCTGGTCGCATTTATGTTGAACGTACCCGGGAAAGGGGAGCGGCCCTGGTTGCCGTTCCGTTATGCCCAGCCAGTTCTCCTGGTCATGCTGGCAATGCAGATGGCCATGTCGATCGAATACTCGGTATTGGCGTGGTTCCATCCGTTCTCGAGTGCTGAGGCGACGGCCGAGTGGCTGGAGCGCGCGGGACAGACCCAAAGGCCGCTCGTTGTGGAACCGGATTATGCCGCATCTGTTGTGCTTGCCCGGACTGGAGTGAGGTCGGCATATTTTCCAACCTGCCGGTGCCAAGGACCGTTCGTAGTGTTCCGCAAGGGAAGGGACAGCAATCGACAAGTAACGATGGAGGAAGTAGATGCCATCAAGCGGGAATCCGGAATGACGCCCGTGGTTCTATCTCACTGGCCACTCTCAGCGGACAACCTTCGGCAAATGGGCTTTCGACTGCTCTACCAGTCTCCGCACGGGTTCTTCTGGTCGTACGAAGATTTGTACGTCTATGGGGACAACAGCCTTCCAAAGACGGAAAGTCTGCGGCATTGAGCTACCGACGACAAACAGCGGCTAGGTAGACAGAACTTCGGATCTGACCGAGTCTGTTCCAGCCTCGATGCTGAGCCGGTACTTCTGGCCGCGGCGAGGATGAAAGACAAGTGCCGGGCGGAAGCACGCGATGCACGTTCCGGAGTGTCGGCGAACGCTCGGAAAGACGATGCCGTTCGATCCTTCGAACAGGAGTTTGTTTGCGAGCGCCTGCGACGCGCTATAACACTGTGGAACCGGGTCGGGCTGGAGGCAGGTCTCTAGCTCTGCAGCCTCGAGCGTATGAAACTCGCCTGAGAAGTCGGCCAGGAAGTCGATGTAATCGAACCTGTGCCATCCTTGGATTCGACCGTCCGCGAGGAAACGCCGTTTGTGAAACGCTACCTCTGCGATGTATGTCTCAATCTCAAAGCCCGCATACCAGACACCACGCTGCGCACCGTGAAACCGCCCACCAAACGTGCCTGGGTAAGTGAAGGCGGCATTCACGATGTGGGCTTCCGGCACTCCCAGGAGCAGCTCGCCAGGACCGATTGCGCTGTTGCCGCCGTTCTCCGCAATCTTCCGCTCGTTGGTTGCGGCGTCGAGCTCGCTCAGATCAGCGAGAACATCTGGAGGAAGGGGGAGGCTCCTAAGTACACTCTCAGCACCGTACTTCGCGGGGATTAATCTGTGGGTTCCGGCCTGGTCGAACTGTGCGAGTCTTGCCAATTAGTGCCCGCCTCGCTCCGCGTCGACCAAGCTCCGCACATGCTGCAGCCCCGGTATTCCCGCTCGCACCATGTAATCGACAGGGGGCTGGCCGCGGAAGAGAGGATTGTCGTTCGGCTGCGTGATCCAATGATCCGCTAGATCGTCAGGCAAGAGGATGTGCAGGGCTTTGTAGATTCCGACGATGTACGAGATCCGGGTCAGCTCGTCCTGTCGCAGCGTACCGGCCGCTGACTTCAGCTTGTAGACGGTCGAGCGAGGCATCCCCCCAAGCAGCTCCCCAGCCCGCTCGATCGGGATCTGCCACTTGTCGATAATGGCGAAGAATCCATCAATCGCAGACTGGCTCAACCGCTCCCGTGTCTCCAAACGGCTCAAATCAGTGGTGGCATCGAACTGGTACCCCGGCGCGGCATAGGTTGGAAAAGTTGCCATAACTATTGCCTCCACTCTTGAACTATCTCATATTAGATAGAATATGTCTACAATTGGATGGATGTGCTGACAACTTCCGTCATGGGTGCAGCACGAAGGTATGAGGCGAGGCGGTCCTCGGCAGTGCCAAGTGCAGCGACT
>CAIKND010000015.1 GCA_903828675.1 uncultured Acidobacteriaceae bacterium | reverse complement strand
AGTTGATCAGGTCGCCGTTGAGATCGTTCAGAACCTCAAGGCCGCAAGGGTCTTTGGCAAACAGCAGCTTGGCCGAACCGGCAAAGACTTCGGCGTAGATTTCATGCTCAGGCACCAGATCGAGCAGTGTCTTCTTAAGGGCGCGCTTGCCGCCCGGCCAGGGAAATGGTGAGTTCATGCTTCCGAGCGTAGCTCGAAAGAAAGGCGAACACACGGCGAAAGTTAGACCCTACGGAAATCGCAGATTATGAAGGGTTAGGGCTAACGACAGCGACCTATATCAACAGGGCGCGAAGGATTGCGACGACAATCCCAGCGGTAATTCCAAATGCCCAGAGCGCGCCGAAGACCGCCCAGAAGATGGAACTGGCGCTGAGCGTTTTACGCTGACCCACAGGTGGACCACCAACTGACTCGCGAATCTCTTCTTGAGACTTTCCATTAGCTGACATAAGTGCACAAAGGGTATGCTCGTTCGCGAATAGTCCACTCCATTTGCCGCAAAACTTACAAGCTGGCATCGTTCCACCTTTCAATTCTTACGCTTGCACACTGTCTTTGGCGTGCGGACTCAGTCTGGTGAGCATCGTATGGACCGCGATAGGTTCCGCCGCATCGGTACTCTCTTGCTCGGTTGCGCATTCCAGCTTGGCTCTGTCGTACAGGTGAATGTTGACTTCGATAAAATCTCTGCCGGCGATCCGATTGTCGCTGGGCGAGTTGATGTTGATCGAGACCTTTACGTCTCCCTCTTTGTCCCTTTCCACCCTCGGTTCAGCAGCGTCCATGACATCTCCTATTTTGCGAGTGAAATGTAACCTATCCCGTTCCGTCAATGACGCGCCCCCAGGCCCAGAAACTCGTGGTCATGCAATCTTTAACAATTTCGCCACGATATCAGAGTCCCGCTGGCCCAGCTTGTGACAGTACTCATAGACCAACACAATCAATTCTGCGTATTTGCCAACCGGCAGTGTTTTCCGTCTCTTCTTCAACTCAGCATCCATCGTCTCTATGACAAAAGTAAGGAGATCCGGGTCCCATGCGGGGCTCGCGCCGGGCTCATCTGGCTTCCTTCGCTTTGCCTGCTGTTCCTCAAACATCCGCACTGTCTTCAGTCGGTCTGCGTATTCCGGACCGGCCTGGTCATACCACCACATCTCATTATTGAAATCTAGGCGACCGATAGCCATCAGTGCCATCGCAGACGGCCTGTATTTACCGCTCTCCCATTCTGAAATAGAGGTAGGTTTTACCCCAATGTGTTGAGCTAGAACCGTTTGGTCGATTTGCAAGCGCTCCCTCAAAGCCTTAATCCGGGCAGGGATAGAGTCAGGCTCGATTCGGCTACCGATTTTTCTCTTGACAGTAGTTTCGGTCACCGATATTATTCCTCTCATGAAGTCCAAGCATAAGTTGTCAGGACATTTTATCTCCCTTCAGCGGGAGACGCGGAAATATAACCGCAAGCGCGGCCTGTATTCCTACGTTGCTCGCTTGTTGGGCGTTACTCCTGCTCATGTTCGAAATGTCGCAATGGGACTTCGCAGGTCGCAGAGTGTTGAAGCTGCCCTCATGCGAGAGTTGCCTAGTTTCCTGGCGCAGAAAGCGGAGGAGGCAGCATGAGAAAGCGACTAGCCCAGGCATCGCATCTCCTTCGTTGCTCCGTCCAGGTCTTGCTCCATGGCCCATTGCCAACCTTCGACGCAGACCCGCGCTTCGTCGCAGCAATCAGGGCTGTCATGGATGCTGCTGAATCTGAACCTCTCGATAAGACAGGGGTGCATGAGCTTCAGCGCGCCCTCGCCCATATCGGACTCTTTACGCGGGTTGCTGCAACGGAGGGTCTCCCCATCAGCCACGTCGTACAAGTTGCGAAAGGGCAGCGGACTTCTAAGAGAGTGATCGAAGCCATCGTGTGCGAAGTGCGCCGGATCGAGCGGAGTTCGGAGCGCGCGATATGAAGAGTCAAGCACGCCGAGTGACTGTCCGAGGAAGCGAAGTAGGAAATTCATCGTATCAACAGCATCCCGCGGCTGCATCCGCCATGTCACTGGATAAAGCCAGACAAAGTTTTACACCCAACCAGCCCACGCTCTTCTCGGACGAGTTCCCACCAAATCCTGGCAGTTTTAATGATGAAAACCTTGTGCGCTCAATCATCACTGAATCGATAACAAACAGCGCCAAATCTCGCGATCAAGTCGCTGATGAGATGACCTGGCTAGTAGGCAGCAGGGTTTCGGTACGAATGCTGAATAGCTATACAAGCGAGGCAGCCGAGCAACACCGTTGGCCTACCCAGTACACACGAGCCTTTTGCTATGTCGTTCAGGATTGGACACTTCTTCGCTGCATAGTTGAGCGCGCCGGTTTCCACATGATCACGCGGCAAGAACACGAGCTGCTCGAACTCGGACGCGAATATCTAAAACAGAAGCGTGCCAATGACAACGTTCAACTGCTTGAGCAGCGGCTACGTGGGGTGGAGCTATGAGCAAAACTCCTTCCCGCCTCTCTTTGGCAATGGAGTTCGCCTGCGCGGCAATGACCGTGCTGGTCTCCGGTTACGTGGCAGATGAAACCCTGCGCACCGCGAATAAGAAGAGGCATAACTATAAACCCAAGCCCACTTGTTTTGATTTTGGACCCCTCCAATGCATAGATCGCCGAGAGTTTCGGAACGGAGGAAAGTACTACGGTTTGTTCACTCAGATTGCGAAAGACCTGAGCGTAAACCCCAGCACGGTCGAAATGGTGTCGAGAGGCGCGCGTATTTCAGAGCGCATCCTAAACGCGATAGTGGCTGGCGTACGCCGCATCGATTCCGATCCCCAATTATCCCCTCAGCCTCTTTCGCCATTTGAACGAGCGCAGTTTGCCCGCGGCGGAAGCTACTACGGTGTCTCAACACGGGTTGCAAAATCCCTCGGCATGCTCAATTCCAATATGCACCGCGCCCTTCGAGGCAAGACACGCTCTCCACGCATTTTGGCGAGCGTGCGCGCGGAAATGGCCCGCGTGGATGCTGAACTCGCAGCCAAGAACGGCGGTGGCAAATGAGCGCCGCCCCGGAGCTAACCCTTATCCCTTTCTCTCCGCTCGAAGCGCGGCCGCAGCGGGTGGCGCTGACCAGCGCTCAGGCCGAGGCTCAAGCCAACAACCGCCTGCAAATCATCCTGCCTCTGCTCGACTACAGCGCCGAGGCTCCCCGTTACAAGATGCTCAGCCTCCGCGACGGCTCGCCGGTAACCAGCTTCAGCCGGATGGCGGAGTACATTGCCGAGACAACACCAGGCGTTTGCCGTCGCACATTGTTCGATTGGCTCGCTGCATTTCGTGAGGGCGGCCTTCCAGCCTTGGCTGACCGCCAGCGCCGCGACAAGAACACCAGCCGCTTCTTTGATGCCTACCCGAAGGCAAAGTGGCTTGCGGCTTACCTCTACCTCGAAGAGCGCATGAGCGTGCGCGTCGCGCATGAAGCCATCGTCCGCGACCTTCAACTGCTTGAGATTCCCGCCGAAGATGCGCCATCGTATGAGACCGTCCGCGCCTGGCTGAAGCAGATGCCGGCAGCGCTGACTGTCTACGCCCGACAGGGGCGCAAAGCTTACCGGGAGCGCATGGCAGCCTACCTGCGCCGCGGCTACACCGACGTCTTTGCCAACCATTCCTGGGTCGGGGATCACATGACCCACGATGTCGAATGCGCCAACGATCTGTTTGACAACGTGGAGATGTGGACGCCGATCAGGATGCGCCTCTCCGCGATGATCGACTATAGGTCGCGGATGGTGGTTGGCGCGAGCTGGGCGTGGGAAGGCAGCAGCCGCGCTATTGCCGCCACCATGCGCCGCGCCATCCATCGCCACGGGCCGCCCGAGAATCTGTACGTTGACAACGGAAAAGACTATAAGAAGGTCGCCAAGGGCGCGCTGCCTGGGTATTTGAAAGAGTCATCGGTTGCCCCGGTGGGCTGGTGGCGGCAAGAGTTGGATGAAATCGCCGCCACCGGCTTTCTGGCCCGGCTGGGCATTGCGGTCACTCACTGCATTCCTCATCATCCGCAATCGAAGCACGTCGAACGCTTCTTCCGCACGTTGCATGAGCGCTTTGACCGTGTGTGGCCCACCTATACCAGCGGGAACCCTTTCACGCGGCCTGACCAGACATCGGTGGCCATGATGGATCACCGCCGCCTGGTGCGGGCTGGGCGGGGCGCTGAGAGCCGCCATCCGCTGGCCAGCCAGGTCATTGCCGGCTGCCTCGGCTGGATTGAGGAATACAACGATACGCCGCACTCGGGCGAGGGCATGGACGGCGGAACGCCGCTTGAAGTCTTCAACGCCTGCCTGAACCCGAACCAGCAGCCCGCGCCCGATCCGGCCGCGCTGGCGCTGCTGATGAAGGATCGCGAGACCAGGCGCGTGCGCGAATGCGCCGTCACCCTGAGCAGCCGCCGCTATGTTCCCTCTGACCAGGCCGGATGGGTTACGCTCCATGGCCTCAATGAGCGCGACATCCTAATTGCCTTCGACCGCAGCGTTCCAGAGACGGTTGACGCCCTGGATCTCGACGGCAACTTCCTCGCGCGGCTCCAGACCGAGCAGCTCGTGCGCTTCGCCCCCGGCGACCCGCATACCCAGGCGCAGATCGCCGACAGTTTCCGCACCCGTCGCGGGCTTGAAAGAGACACACGGAACACACTCTCACAAATAGCCTTGGTTGCCCGGTCCAACGGCGCTGTCTCGCCGCTTGAAGCCATGGCCTCACGGCTCCAACTCGCCGCCGGCGAAACCGGCACGGACATCATCACCCAGCGCGCAACACACGCCAAAGAAACGACTGAACCAACCAACGAACTGATACCGGGCCAGGGCGCAGACCGCCTGGCAGATCGCCTCCGGAGGAACAGTGCCGATTCCCGCTAGCCGTAAGCATCACCTGCAGTCGCTCGGTCTACCTGACGATGCGGAAACCATTCGCCGCGCACGCGCTTTCGCGCTCCGCGCGGGTCTTACCTTGACCGAGCTGGGCGACATGGCCGCCATCAATCCCAACTCCCTGCGCGTGTTCATGGCCGGATGCTACGACCGGCATCACGCGGTGGAATCGAATACGCTGAACATCCGCGCGGCCCTCAAGCAGGTTATGGACCGCTTTGAGATCGCCAACCTGCCGCCGTCCTCGGGGCCCCACTACGATACGGCCGATTACCTCGCGGTGCGGAAGTCGATGTGGGCCGCACTGGAGCAGGGCACGGCTTTCCTGGTGGATGGACCTCCGGGAACGCAGAAGTCCTACACCTTTCGCCGGGTGGCCGAAGAGATTAACCGCTCGAAGCTGGGGCGCGCGGTCTACATCTACTCGCGGATCGATCACTCGCCGCAGTCGTTCCTGGTCGAGGCATGCACCGAAGCCGGAATCCCCAACCGGGGAACGATTGACCAGCTTATGCGCAAGCTCAGGTTCTTCTTGAGCGGCCAGCGGGCTCTGCTGATTGTGGACGAAGCACAACACTTGAATTCGAAGGGGCTGGAGATCCTGCGCCAGCTTCTGGATACGCCTCCGTTTTTCGGCGTCATCCTGGGCGGCTCGCACGATCTGTCGAAGACCATCGCCGTCTGGCAGATGGAGCAGTGGCGCAGCCGCCTGCGGCGCACGCACCTGCTCAAGGGCCTTAGCGAGGCCGAGGCAGCGCGCATTCTGACCGGAGAACTCGGCCCCATGCACCCTGCCGACGTGGCCGCAACTATCCAGGATGCGCATGCCAACGCCAAGCGCTGGGAGACGAAGTTCACCTATATCAGCGCTCGCAACCTGTTCTTTGCGATTGAGGACGCCCGCGCCGCCCTGGATGCCACGAAACGCGCGTCCCAGGTCTCAACTCCGGTCGAGATCCTTGAGGAGGCAATCGCGTGAAGCCATCTCGTTCGCAATCATCAGGCGCGGAGCGGGTTACCCGCTTCCATATCGTCGGGCATCTGAATTCAACCATCCGCTGGAAGCGGGCGGTCGCGGCAGAACCGAAACCGTCCTCGATTCGCCGCTTGTGGAATCGCCTGATGGATTGGGCGCCCACGGAAGCCCAGATCAAGAGCATTGAGGAAATAGCCATCAGGTACGGCCGCATTGCGGACTTCTGGCTCAAGGTCGCGGTTGTCTTTGCGGTCCTTTACCTGGCTGTCGAGATCGGCGTGGCCTTCCTACCCGGCGGCGCAGTCGACCGCGTGCTTGGAGGTGGCCGGTGAGCGCTCAGCCTCAAGACCGCATGGTCTACCTCAAGGGAAATAACGGCCCACGGTGCATCACAGCCAAGGACCTGGTCCCCATCCCCGCCGACTTTATTGCCGCCTCGGTAAAGCTATCGCGGGATCTGCGCCTCGCGCTTGATTGCTTCCTGGCCTTCGGTGGCGTGCCTCGCGCCCTAGCGCAGGATGTTCTCCGCAACCTGGAACCGGCCCAGGCCGGCTTCGACCTGGCGGTGAAAGGTGTCGCTCTCGACGTTGGAAAGGACGCGAACTGATGGAAGTCAACACGGTTGCCTGTAATGTCTGTGGCCGTATGAAGCAGGACACCAACCACTGGTTCCTCGCGATCGCACCCGCCGATACTTCGGACCCTAGAAGCAATGGCATCGCCTTCGGAACTTCAGAGGCGGTTCTCCACGATCCAACCGGACTGATCCTTGAACACATCTGCGGGCAGGAATGCCTTCACAAGCGGCTCTCGCGGTGGTTCGACGACCTCAACTCTTCCACCGCCACGATTCAAGAAAGTGTGACCGCATGACTGCAAACGAATTTGATTCCCTGTGCCTGGACTTCGCGGGCAAGTCGCTGGCGGCCGACGATGCCAAGCGCATCGCAGACGCCGCCAAAGCCCTGGTGATGAACGCCGTCCAGGAGTTTGGCCATGTACCCACCAACGCCGAGGCATCCCGCCGCATGGAAGGCGCGGAATGGAGCGCCACGGTAACGACTCCCAAGACCATCGAGATCATCGACTTCAACGTCACCGAATTGGAGCTGCTGCTCTCCCAGGCCAAGCAGGCCAAGGTCTTTCCGCTGCTGTTCTCCAGACGGGTTGAATACACCCTGCAGAGGGACGCCGAGCGCGTTCTTCCGCAGACCAAGCTCCCGGCCAAACTGAGCGAACGGATCATCTCGCTTTACGCGCAGTGCTTTAAGCAGAAGACCAAGACCCCGTCGCTCAAGGTCGAGGCCATCGCCACCGTGCGCGAGCGCGAAGCCAAGGCTGCCACAAAGGCAGCAAAGAAAGCCGGCAAGTAATGAGCAAGATGCTCGACAACATGATCAACCTGCGCCTGGACAAGACGGCTGAAGCCCTGAAGGGGGCGCTCGACCAGGTGGCGCAGATTCGCAAGCACCCATCGGACATGCTCTACGCCT
>CAIKND010000014.1 GCA_903828675.1 uncultured Acidobacteriaceae bacterium | reverse complement strand
GGACAGTGATGAAGACCGACGCCCGCGTTCTCAAACAGGAGGCATAGGGAATACCTCAACTTCTCGAACCGCCCGGTGCGGACCCGCATGCCGGGTGGTGTGGCAGGGGAGAGCGGTCACTCGCTCCCCCTATGCCGATTACCCGCGAGAATGGTTCTAAACGGTGTAGGTAGAGGACGAAACGCGTCCTCCCTTTCCTGTCCAATTCGTGTGGCAGAACTCGCCGCGCGGCTTGTCGATGCGCTCATAGGTGTGCGCTCCGAAGTAGTCGCGTTGCGCCTGCAAAAGATTCTGCGGCAGGCGTGCCGTACGGTAGCCGTCAAAGAACGCCAAGGCAGTCGAAAACGCCGGCGTGGGCACGCCCAGTTCGATAGCATGAATCAGCGCCTTGCGCCACGACGCCTGATACTGGTTCACCGCGCCGGAGAAGAAGCTGTCCATCAGCAGATTCTCGAGCCCGGGATTCTTGTCGAAGGCGTCCTTGATCTTGCTCAGGAAGCGGCTGCGAATGATGCATCCGCCGCGCCACATCAGCGCGATGCCGCCCATGTTCAAGTTCCAGCCATTCTCTTTGGCGGCAGCCCGCAGCAACATGTAGCCCTGCGCATAAGAGATGATCTTGGAGCAGTAAAGTGCTCGGCGCACATCCTCGATGTAGGCAGTCCGCTCGCCAACGTCTGCCTTCACGGCCGGCCCTTCAAGAATCTTCGACGCCTCTACGCGCTCGTCCTTCAGCGCAGACAAACAGCGCGCAAACACCGACTCGCCAATCAGCGTCACCGGCTGGCCCGTGTCGAGAGCGCTGATTACGGTCCACTTGCCCGTGCCCTTCTGGCCCGCGGTGTCCAGAATCTTGTTCACTAGAGGCTGTCCGTCTTCATCCTTCTTGGCAAAGATGTCGCGTGAAATCTCGATCAGGTAGCTGTCCAGTTCGCCCTTGTTCCACTCGGCAAAAACATCGTGCAACTCGTCGGCTGTCAGGCCAAGTCCGCGCTGCAACAGGTCGTAGGCTTCGCAGATCAACTGCATATCGCCATACTCGATGCCGTTGTGAACCATCTTGACGTAATGGCCCGCGCCGTTCTCGCCCACCCAGTCGCAGCAGGGGGTTCCGTCTTCCACCTTGGCCGAGATGGCCTGGAAAATATCCTTCACATGCGGCCACGCCGCCGGGTTGCCGCCGGGCATGATCGAAGGGCCGAAACGCGCGCCTTCTTCGCCGCCCGAGACGCCCGTCCCGATAAACAGGATGCCCTTGTCTGCCAGCTCCTTCGTGCGGCGATTCGAGTCAGTGAACAGCGAGTTGCCGCCGTCGATGACAATGTCGCCCGCTTCAAGATGCGGCACGATCAGGTCGATCATCTTGTCCACGGTGTCGCCGGCCTTGACCATTAGCATCACGCGGCGGGGCCGCTTCAGCAGGCTGGTCAGTTCCTCGATCGAGTGCGCTCCTACAACCTGCGTACCCTTCGCCTCGTTGGCGACAAAATCGTCTACCTTCGATACGGTCCGGTTGAAAACAGCAACTTTGAATCCGTGGTCGTTCATATTGAGGACAAGGTTTTGTCCCATAACGGCAAGGCCGATCAGGCCGATATCACACGATGCGTCTGCCATAGTATCTCCAGAATCTCCCTAACTATTATCGCTGTGGACAGCGGGTTTTGGTCAATGAATCTTCACGTGGTCAGACCACTAAAATCGAAAGCCCTGCCGATAAAGTCCCATCCGGCCACTCAGATCGAAATTCCGGCCGTGCGGTAGATTTCCGTAATGTATCGCATGTCGCGCAGGCCTTCCTCCCCCGGGCTTTGCGGCTCCAGTCCGTTCTGCACGCAATGGGAAAAGTGGTCGGCTTCAGCCTGGAAGTGCGATGGGTCGCGGGCCGGGTTTAGCTCGTCCAGTTTTGTGCCCTCGAACTCCCCGCGCAGGCGCAGGCCCTCGTAAACAAAGGCCTGATCCACCTGGAGCCATCCCTTCGACCCGTAGACCCTGAAGTATCCGGGCATATTGGCGCCGTAGGTCGTGGTGCAACTGGCCACGATGCCGGAAGGGAACCGCATCGTCCAGCCTACGTTCTCTTCCACTTCGTTGAAGCGGCCGTCCTTGTCAATGACCGACGCGTACGCCGAAATCTGCGCCGGCTCCTCGCCCGTCAGGTAGCGGCACGCGTTCAGCGAGTAGATGCCCACGTCAAACAGTGGCCCGCCACCGGCGAGTTTCTTGCTCAGTCGCCATTCGCCCGCGCGGATGTTGAAGCCAAACGGGCTCTCGATACTCTGAACCTGGCCCAGTGCGCCGTCGCGGATCAGCTTGACCGCCTTCAGATTGGTCGGCTCGTAGTGGCAGCGATAGGCGATCATCAGCTTGACATTGGCCTTCTTGCAGGCCGCGATCATGGCTTCGGCCTCCGCCACATTCAGGCACATCGGCTTCTCGCAAAGCACGTGCTTGCCCGCCTTGGCCGCGCGTATGGTGTACTCGGCGTGCATCGAGTTGGGAAGCGCCACATAGACGGCTTCGACGGCCGGGTTCTTCGCGATCTCATCGAAGTTTTCGTAGCTGTAAATTGAGCCAGAGGCCACACCGTATTGGGCCGCGATCTTCTCTGCCTTGTCGCGATGCCCGCTCACCAGCGCGGTAATCTTTGAGTTGGTCGTGTTCCGTACGCCGCGCATGAAATGGTCGGCAATCCGGCCCAGCCCAATCACGGCATAACCGGTCTTGCGATCATTGCTTTGGGCCAGGGCCGAGGGTACAAAGCGTGCTGCCAACCCCAGCGCGCCGATGCGCGCAAAGTCTCTGCGAGTGAGTGTCATGGCGATTGAAATTCCTCTCATGCTGCGTGGCTCAATCCGGAGCGGCCTGGGTGTTGTATCGAGCAGGGAAGCGCAATGCCCGCCAGATCGCGATGCTTCCACTATAGACGGGGTACCCGCCGCTAAAAGCGTCGACGTACCGCAGGCTTTTGCGCGACAGTGATCAGCTTGCCGGTCACAGCGTATCTTCGTCGCTCCACCGGTGTCGAGAGCACCAGGCTGGTCACCGGGTTGCCATACGGAAGCAGCGCCTCGATCAGCCCTTCCAGGTGGGCCATGTCGATTGTCGTAACTTTCAGCAGAAAGTCGTCGCCGCCGGTCAGGTGGTGGCACTCGCGAACCTCTTCCAGGGTCTGAACATATTCCAGCAGGCGATGGTAGTTCTGCCCACCGCAACTCATGCGGATAAAGGCCATCACTTCCAGTCCCAACGCCTCGCGATCGATCTCTACCGTGTAGCCTTGCACGATGCCGGCCTCTTCCATCTGTTTAAGGCGCTCGGCCGTAGCGGTGGGCGAGAGGCCGATTCGCCGGCCAAGTTCCGCCAGGCTCAGGCGTGCGTTTGCCTGCAACTCTTCCAAAAGCTTTCTGCCGTATATATCGAGAAGCGCTGTTGAATCCATCGTTGATAGATACTATTCTGACCGATTCCATCGCACAAGCCAGTCCGTACGCTGCAGTTTGTCTGTACCAACTTCGCCCTCCGGCTTAGTATCGAGCTTATGAAATCTCTGGTTTTGGATGGTCAGCCGCTCACGCTGGCCGAGATTGAAGCGGTTTCTCTGGCAGCCTGCCCGGTGTCCGTTGCTCCCGCCTGCCTGATCCGCATCGTCGCCAGCCGCAGACTGATTGAAGAGATCCTGGCTGCTGGCGAAACCGTCTACGGCGTCAACACCGGCTTCGGCAGACTGTCGGATGTGCGCGTTCCGGATGAAAGCCTGGCACAGCTGCAGACCAACCTTGTTCGCAGCCACTCTGGCGGTGTCGGCCAGCCGCTCTCTGAGGCCGAATCGCGGGCCATGTTGCTGCTGCGCGCCAATGTGCTGGCCAAGGGATTCAGCGGATGCCGCCCCGAGTTGGTTGAGTTGCTGGTTGCTATGCTGAACGCCAGGGTTCACCCGGTGATTCCCGAGAGAGGTTCCGTAGGCGCGAGCGGCGACCTTGCCCCCCTGGCCCACTTGGCGCTGGTCGTCATCGGCGAGGGGGAGGCGATATACAAGGGCGTCCGGCTCCCCGGCGGCCTGGCTCTGAGCCGGGCCGGATTGCAGCCGCTGGTCCTTGCCGCCAAGGAGGGCCTGGCCCTGCTCAACGGAACTCAGGCCATGACCGCCGTCGGCGCGCTCGCCGTGGCCCGCGCTCGACGTCTGGTTCGTCTCGCCGACCTGGCCGGAGCTATGTCGCTTGAAGCGCTCATGGGCACCCCTTCCGCTTTCGACCCGCGCATTCATGAAGCCCGCCCGCATACCGGACAGGTTGCCTCCGCCGCTCACCTGGTCCAATTGCTTGCCGGTTCGCAAATCCGCGAGGCCCATCGCGAACACGATTCCCGCGTGCAGGACGCCTATTGCCTGCGCTGTATGCCGCAGGTCCATGGCGCGGTGCGCGGTGCCCTTGACCATGTCGCTGGGATTCTGGAGATTGAGGCTGGCTCCGCGACCGATAATCCGCTGGTGTTTCCCGGGGATACTCCCGATGCGCAAGGCAGTGGCGCCGTGCTCTCAGGGGGAAATTTCCATGGTGCGCCCCTGTCCTATGCATTCGATTACGCTGCCCTCGCGCTCACCGATCTGGCCGGCATCACCGAGCGCCGCATCGACCGTCTGCTCAATCCCGATATCAACGAGGGGCTGCCCGCGTTCCTCTCGCCTCATGCCGGCCTTTCCTCAGGATTCATGATTGCGCAAATCGTCTCCGCCGCGCTCATCAACGAGTGTCAAGTGCTCTCCCATCCCTCTTCGACCGGCAGCATTCCCACCAGCGGCGGCAAAGAGGATCATGTCTCAATGGGAATGACCGGAGCGCTCAAACTACGCCAGATTGTCGAGAATGCCGAGCGCATCGTGGGGATCGAACTCATGTGTGCGGCGCAGGGAGTGGAGTTCCGACAGCCGCTCAGGCCCGGCCGGGAAATCGACCGCGCTTACGCGGTGGTGCGTGGGATAGTCGCCCGCCTCGAACAAGACCGTACCCTCGCGCCCGATATTGAATCGATGGCCGCGGCGGTCAGGTCAGGTACGTTCAACGACTGGTGTGATGAATAGGGCAGGCCTCTGAGAAAGGCCCGCCCCAGATGCCGGTGAAAGTGGCGCGAGCCGAACCGTTACCGGGACGGTGACCTGTCGAAGGCGTCACGCATCGCAAAGAATGCCGGCGTTGGTTTGTAGTCGGCATCGAATGGCAGTGGACGTTGCTGCCGGCCCGGCTGCTTTTCCTTGTGGCTTTTCATTCCGTTCAGCCATGTATGTCCGTCCGTCAGTCCCCACGTCAGCACGGCATTCACTGCCTTGCTCTCCAACGCGGAGTTGAGGAAATCGCGATAAACCTCGGCCACCACCCGGTCGCGTACGGCCTCGTCAGCATCCAGGACTGCGTCGTCATTCACATCGAGTTCAGTGAGATAAACCTCCAGCCCCATGGCTTGTGCGGCATTGACCAACTCGCGCAACCCCTTCCCGAAGGCCGCTCCGGTATTGGCTGAAATGTGCGACTGGATTCCAAGGGCATCCAGGGGTGTTCCGGACGCCTTCAAGCGCTTCAGCAGGGCCAGCGTCGCTGCCCGTTTCTTTTCGGCGCTGTCGCTCTCGTCTTCGATTCCATATTCGTTGTAGGTCAGCTTCGCTCTAGGGTCTGCCTGCCGCGCCGTCCGGTAGGCAATCTCGAGGTATTCAGGCCCAATCAACTCGAACCACGGACTCTTGCGCAGCCCGTCCGGCCGGCCGTCGTCCACCTTGATGGCCTCGTTGACAACATCCCAGCTTTGAATCTTCCCCTTGTACCTTCCGCCCACGGTCAGGATGTGCTCAGTGAGAACCCTCTTCGCGTTCTCCTTCGTCACCGTTCCCGCGAACCACGCGGGCAGCATCTCATGCCATACAAAGTTGTGCCCACGCACTTTGATGTTGTGCCGTTCAGCAAAGGCCACCAGAGCGTCGGCATCTTCAAAGTTGAAAACGCCGGGCTTGGGCTGCACGGGGCCGAACTTCATCGCATTCTCGGCGACGACCAGGCTGAACTGCGCTGTCAGTACCTTTTTGAAGGCTTCGTCCTGCAGATTCGCCGCTGAAACCGCGCATCCGGCGAGCCTGCCATACTTATGCGCGTGGACTTTGAGCGAGTCCCGCCCGCCGATTCTGGCATCGAGATTCGGATTCGGATCTGCCAACAATGCCTGCGCGCCCATCACCGCCAGGCCGCAGCCTGCCAGTACTCCCTGTTTCAAGTAGTCCCGTCGTGTCAGCATGCTTTGCTCCTGTGGCGCATTTGGTAGCCAAACGCCCGTACCTCCCGCTGCTTGGCGCCCGCTCTACTTTACGCTGATGTCGCCATCCACATCCACAACCATTGTGTCGCCCTGAATCTGAATCGAGTGGATCTTCAGCCGGTCGAGCGTCACTTTGTAGCCCGAGGAAGCTGTTGATCCTTCCAATGCCTTGCGCAGCAGGTCGGCGGCATTCACCTTCAGGCTGGAGGGGATCTGGTGGCTCAGAAACGGAGAAAGTAGAAAATTCAGCTCCTTCTGATCGGAGACCCTATCAACCCGGGCATCGCGAAAACCGATCGTCTCGCCTTCCGCGTCGGGCGCCAGCGATACCTCCGCCGGAACTGAGAGCGCCACACCCAGGCAAGTCCCTCTCATTGATTTGCCCAGGCGAGAGTGAGTCTTGAGCCGCACCACAATCCGGTCCTGAACAAAGCTGAGCTTCGCATCCTCTGCGTAGGTATAGCAGCCGGATTGAGCATTGCCCTTGACGAAATAGCGCCCATCGGGGCCGCTGAAGAGTTGCTGTTTCAGGGTCCGCTCCAGGGCTTCGCGGCTCACCTTCATCTCCACGGCACTGCACAATTGCACCCTGCCCATCGTCAGCAGCAGGGCGGCCGCTATGGCTCGCCAAAATGTTGTCATAAGAGTATCCTGCCACCGCTGCCGCCTTCCATGCCAGTTCGGCAAATGAAAACGATGTTCAAAACCTGGGCGAATTAGCGAAAATCAACGACAAGTAATTTATAATCAAATATATGCAAGAAAAACCTCGGCTCACCAGGCTTCGCGCTTTTATTGCCTGATACTTCATTTTTCTATTGATTTTTGAAGAAAATATCCCTAAAATAAGAGAGTAATCTTTCCTCTGGACTGTCAAGGCCCCCCAACCGCGTCCGAGGATATGTCGACAAATCCACCCTTCTCTTAAGGATACAAATTCGATGGCAAAGCGTCGTGGAAATCCAAATTGGGGCAAACCGGAGCCCATCGGCCCGGTAGTGCCTACTGTGACCTCCTTCGAGCAGATTGTGAAGGAGTTCAAGCTACCCCCGGACCAATACATTCGGTCCACCCGTTTGCGGGAGTGGGCTCGGCGCAACAAAAATTCCAAGTACATCCCCGAGGCTCTTCTCGAAGCCTGGGGTTTTGAAATTGAATCGACATTGTAAGTCCTTTTGAATTGTTGGCCAAGCAAAAGCGCCGCCCATCGGGCGGCGCTTTTGCTGTTTGCACCTTATAGTCGTGCGGTTCCGAGATTCAGGGCCCATAGATCCGGCAACTATAGCAATTCCAGGATTGGTATACCTCGAAAGCAGTGCGCAAAGTTGACACGACCATCAGGGAGCGGCCACCTCGCGTGAATTTTGCCACGGTACGGTAATCCTGGAATTGCTCTAGGCCTCTGCTTCCTTCTTCCCCGGCCCGCCAACTCGCTCAGTGAAGGCCTGCATGGAAGTTGCCAATCGGCCCATGATCTCGGACCATTCCTGCAGATGTTCCCCTCCCGACTCGGTCAGTGAGTAGACCCGGCGCGCCGGGCCAGCCGCGTCCATATTCCAGGTCGAAGTCACATGACCGTTCTCTTCAAGCGTACGTAGCGTTCTATAAAGCGCGGCTCGTTCAATTTGCGCATCGGTCAGGGCATATTCGCCAAGGTGCTCCGATAGCTCATAGCCATACGAATGACCTTTGTCGCGCAACATGAGCAGAAGCACCGGTTCGATGAACCGATAAAGATTGCCCATGGCGCAAGTGCATGGGTGTCCACCGCCGTGTCTTGGACAAACTCCTCTAGCCACGATGAATGCCTCCGCGCGCTTCTTCTTGAAGCGGCTGAATTTGGTCAATTCTCGTTGATCTAATCTGCATCTAGATGTATATTACATCTATAAATTGAACCTTCGGAGAAAAGATGAAAATTGCAGTCGCGACAGTCGACGGAATTGCCCTTTCGCAGCATTTTGGCCAGAGCCGGGGGTTTGTGGTGTTCGATGTGGAGGGCTCGAAAGTTCAGAGCAGGGAATTTCGGACCACAGGCGACACGCCCCATAACCAGGGTGTATGCCACCACGAAGAAGGTAACTCTCAGGGAGTTCGAGCTCCGCTCGGCATCTTCGATCTTCTGAGCGATTGCGGTGTCGTTTTGTGTGGAGGCATGGGTGCGGGAGCGGCTCAGGCTATGTCGGCAAATGGGATCAAGCCGGTCATGTTGCCTGGGGAGCGCTCTGCTGAGGATGCGGTCGAGGACTATATCAACGGAAATGTTCCCGCATCCCAAGCAGGCTTCTGCAGTTGCAAGCACTAACGAATCGCTGAGAGTGCCAAGTAATCGTGCCCCTTCGAACCTCAGGCACCCTCATTGAAACTCCTGTCGCAAGGCGGCTTTCCGCACCTTTTGATCACCGGTCGTTCAGTCGGCCGGTGATTGACAACCGTGCTGCCTAGTGCTGGGCAGGTTTTGCGGCAGGCTTGGGTGAAGGCTTGGCCGCAGGCTTCGCGCCTGCTGGCTTGTGCGTTGCGACCGCGACGGCGGGAACAATCCGAGCCAGCTTGATCTTGTCCATGAGTGGGAAATTCGCCTTCACGTATGCGTCGCCCTGGTTGGTGATCAGGTCCTGGCGCGGGGATTCGCGGTAGCCGGGAAAGATCTTGTTGACCACGTCCATGCCTTCGACGACGGTGCCGAAGGGGGCGAAGCCCATAGCGTCCAGCCGGGTGTTGTCAGCATAGTTAATGAAAAGCTGGGTGGTGCGGGTGTTGGGGCCCGCGGTGGCAAACACCAGGGTTCCGCGCTTGTTGCTCTGAATGACGGGATCATCCTGTATTTTGGCCGCGCTCCAAACCGTGTTGACGGCAGGATCCGCGCTGAGCCCGAACTGCACCACAAAGCCTGAAACAACGCGAAAGAAGGACGCGTTCGTGAAGTACCCGTAGCGGACCAGGTTGTAAAAGCGGTCCGCGCCGAGGGGTGCCCATTCGTGATGGACTTCAATGACGAAGTCGCCGGCGGTGGTGGTGAACTTTGCCTTGTAGACGGCGGGCGCCTTGGCCTTGAGTGACGCCGGTACGAGCAGGGAAGGACGCGGGCCGGCAGCGGCTGTGCGGGTGGCGCCTGCCTTTGCGGGTGCGCTTTTTGCTGGAGCGCCTTTAGGCGCAGGGGTCTGGGCGTGGATAAGCAGGCTCGCACACAATACGAGAACCGTCGCAATTGCTTTCATGACGACGATTATACGAAGCGGCGGCCTGAATTTCGAGCGGCGAGGCGACAGAAATAGCGAATCCGGGTGCGGTGCGCTGGTGCGGCCTCGGTACTCCGGCCAGCCGGCCACCCAACCGGGGGCCGCGTCCCGACTGCCCGCCGCGTCACCTTTGCCCATTACCCCTGCCATAAGCGAGAATAGGGCAGACGCGATGCCCAATTCCCCACGCACTATCGAACCTCCTTTCATTGACGTACCCGGCGCACTGGCTGAGATTCGCGCCGGACGCATGGTTGTCGTTGTCGACGACGAAGACCGCGAGAACGAGGGCGATCTTACCCTTGCCGCCGAGCACGTAACCCCAGAGGCCATCAACTTTATGGCCCGTTACGGCCGCGGCCTCATCTGCCTCACGCTCACCGAGGATCGCGCCGACCATCTGCGCCTCTTCCCCATGACCCAGCAAAACTCCTCCCGCTTCGGCACCGCGTTTACCGAGACCATTGAAGCGCGCGAGGGAGTTACCACCGGCATCTCGGCTGCAGACCGGTCCCACACCATCCGCACCGCCATCGACGCCGGCGCTACTTATACTGACCTCGCCCGCCCCGGCCACGTTTTTCCCCTGCGGGCCCGCAAGGGCGGCGTGCTGGTGCGCGCCGGGCAAACCGAGGCGTCCGTGGACCTGGCAAGGCTGGCAGGCCTCAATCCATCGGGAGTGATCTGCGAGATCATGCGTGACGACGGGGAGATGGCCCGCATCCCCGACCTAATCCCTTTCTGCCGCGAACACGGGCTTACAATTCTCACCGTGGCGGAACTGATCCGCTACCGGCTGCGCCACGAGCGCTACATTGTGCGCGCCGGCGAGAGCCGCATCCAGACGCGCTACGGCGAATTCCGAATGATCGCCTACGAAAGCGAAGTCAACGGCGGCGAGAGTCACATCGCCCTGGTACGCGGCGACCTTTGCGACGACTGCCCCGCTTTTCAATGCGGACCTGCCAACGGCGAAGCAACCTGCAATATCAGTCCTGCTGAATTTGGAATGGGGAAGCTTCCAACTGACACCCGGGCTGCCTGCGAGCGGGCCGTAATGGTTCGCGTTCATACTCGTTGCACGGCGGGCGATGTGTTCTCAGCCAACTGCCGTTGCCGCGAGACCCTTGATCAGTCCATGCGCATGATCGCCGAGGAGGGTTGCGGCGTCGTTCTCTATCTCCACAACACCTCGCGCGGGTTTGAGATTGACCACACCCCTGCCGTCGCTTTCGGCCCTGGCGGCGCTGCGCCTCTATCGGAGGAAGCTGAATCATCAGCCGCGCGCCTCATCCTCCACGAGGAACTGCGCGCACGCGAAGGCTCCCAGGCTCGCACCGGACGCATTCTCCGTGCCATCGGGCTCGGCGGCCAGATCCTTTCTGACTTGGGCATTCACCGCATCCGCCTTCTCTCCAATACCCCCATGCATATTCCCGCGCTGGAAGGCTTCGGCCTCGAAATCGTAGAGCAGGTGGCCATTCCGGTGCAGGAGTGCAGCAAGGTCGGATAGAAACCCTGGAAAGATCCAGGTTCCGGATCACGGTGCCTATCAACCTGCACAGAGCGCCATGTGTGGCAAGTTCGGTTGGCTCTCATCGAATTTTGTACCAATATAACTGTGAGTGGTCAATATTGAACACTCTGCACCGCTCAGACCTTGTAAAATTAGCAAAACTGTCTAAGGGGAAAGTCGACGGGAAGAACCGTCAGCGGCAGTAACGCAGAGACGGATCTCCGCAAGCAAGTCTGCCGATTACAAGGACGCTCTCTGAGACCAGCATTCTCGTACGAGGAAAGGTTGGGTTCGATGAGCGTTCATCTCGTAAATCCAAGCGACAACTCATTTGGCACCGCCGTAATTACGCCTCGCTGGCTGTTTGTGCTCGCAGCTGCAACACCGCAGGCTGCGGGAGATCCCATACTTGTGGATGAGTCGCTTGAGCAGATTGTCCCGGAGACAATTCAGCCCGGAGACATAGTCGGCATCAGCGTGCACACCGGCAACGCCCTCCGTGGATATGCCGTGGGTCGCATGGCGCGCAGCCGGGGTGCCTGGGTTGTCTACGGCGGAATTCACGCCACCCTGTTCCCTGAAGAGGTGATCGAGTGCGGGGAAGCCCATGCGGTTGTCACCGGCGACGGTGATGTCGCCTGGGGCAAGGCGGTCACAGACTGCTTGGCCGGTAAACCAGAGCGTATCTACGAGGGCGGGCGCATCGAAGGCGGCCAGTTCCTTGAAGCGCGCTGGGACCTGATGGATCCTGAAAAGTATATGTGGGCTTCAGTGCAGACCATTCGCGGCTGCCCCAAGCACTGCTCCTTTTGCAGCGTGTGGCGCACCGATGGGCAAAAGCCCCGGCAGCGCAAGTTCCAAAGCGTGGTTGACGAAATTGTTACTTTACGCCGGCTCGGGTTCCGCTTCATCGCCCTCGCCGACGACAATTTCTACCCCGTTTCATTGACCGATCTGCGCCTTGCACGCGAGCAGAACAACACCGCCAAGCTGGAAGAACTGACAAACATTCGCAACGAGCGCTTTCAGTTGATGGAGGAGTTGGCCAAACTGCCCAGGGATATGGTGTTCTTCACCCAGATCACTATGGAAGCAGGCGAGGACACAAACTTCCTGGATGCAATGAAAAAGGCCAACATCAAGGGCGCGCTGGTGGGCGTCGAGGCGGTTACGCCTGAGGGGCTCAAAGCCGTCTACAAAGACTGGAACCTCTCCGGAGATGCCTTGGCCAAACAGTTGCAAACGTTCAAGGAACACGGCGTTCACGTACTCGGTTCGTTCATCTTCGGGCTGCCCACTGACAGGCCATCGACCTTCGACGCCACCGTGGATATGGCGCTCAAGGCCGGCATCACGTTTGCGCAGTTCGTCATGATGACGCCCTTTCCCGGCACCGTGGATTTCACCCGCTGGGAGAAGGAACAGGCTGCGAATCCGACCATGGTGGGCGATATACCCATCACCCGCTACTGGATGATCCCCACTGAAGTCCGGCCCAAGATGTTCACGCCCCACCCCACCATGAGTTCGGACGAGATCAGGGAACGCACGCAAAAGGTGTGGGACCGCTTCTATAACTGGAGTGCCATCTGGCAGCGGTCGGCCTGCACCCCCAGTCTCAAATCGAGAGTCGCGTTCATGTTCCTCTCCAAGCTCTACAGGCAGATGTATGCGGGTACCGGCATCTCGACTGACAGCGCACGTCGCAAGAAGTCGAAGGCTTGGGCACGCTGGACAGCGCACCAGTGCAAGAAGCTGTTTCAGGCCAAGCCCATGCCCGAGCTCCAAGGCCCCAAGTGGGACATGGGCTTGCAGGCTCTCGGTCAGACTGCATTTGCCGGAGGCGATTCAACGGAGACCCCCGGGCCATTCGTTGTGATTCCGAAGAATTAAGCTCTTGTCGACACTCGGCAGATCAGCGATAGCGTTTGCATAGCGAGTTTGAATAGCAGCTCACACTGCGATCTGCAGGGAGGCGGGGGCTTCAACCCCCGCGCAAGACTGCATGGACGCTGCTCTGGCAGCTATGCTCTAATCGAACCCAGAGAGCAACCCGCTCCTTCCGGTGACAGCCGTTCATGCGCTTCATCCTTTCCTCGCTACGCCCGATTCTTGCTATTGCTGCAGCAGGATTGGCATTGGTAGTGTCCGGATGCGGCAGCGCCTCCACAACGCCCGTCACCCCCGTCACGCTCTCCGTCTCCCTCGGCAGTTCCAATGTGATTGTGGCGCAGGATGGCTATCCGGCCACTCTCGCGCTAAACGTCACCGGACCCGTGGGCACTGAGACGGTTACCTTGAGCGCCTTGCCGGCTGGCGTTACCGGGCAATTCACCCCGGTGAGCGGCGGGCCTTCGGGAACGCTCACATTCACAGGCAGCGCCTCAGCTTCCGCAGGAACCTATGCGCCCACCGTGTCGGTGAATCTGGGTGGCCAGACTCAAACGCAGGGCTTCACCCTCATCAGCGCCGTGGTTGCCAAGGTGGGCTCAACCACCGACACCACGCTCGGCGTCAAAGGCGTACTCAGGCAGTTCATGTCCACCTCGTTTCAAATCGCCGAGTGGACCAGCGGCTTCTTCAGAACCGGCACAACCACCACAGCGCGGGAGGCGTCGCTCACCACGCTGTCGCCGCAGCACATACGCCTGCAGGCGCTTTCGCAGGCCATTCCCATGAAGGCGCATACCGGCGCGGCAACCGATTGGGATTTCACCCTGCTCGATCAAACCGTGCAGCCGGTGCTGGCCTCGGCCGACCACAGTCCCGAGTTTCAAATCGCCGTCGCGCCCGCGTGGATGTGCCTGAGCAACGGTAATCTCGATATGACCAACCACCTGCAGGACTTTGCCGCGTACGCCGCCAATCTGGTGCGCTATTACAACACCGGCGGATTTGTTGCCGGCGGCAAGGTCTTTCAATCGGCGAGCGCGCAGCACATCACATGGTGGGGCATCTTCAATGAATTCAACCTCACCGGCCTCACGGCGGCGCAGTACGTAACGCTCTACAACACCGTCGTACCGGCCATGCTGGCTGTCGATCCCACCATCAAGTTCTCCGCGCTCGAGCTTTCAGATTACGGGTTGGGCACAGGCCAGGCCGGCGACCCAATGCAGGTTCTCCCCATATTCCTTTCTCCGGCAAATGCCGGCGGCGTCAACGCACAGGTGAACAGTGTTTCAACGCATCTTTACGGCAGTTGCAACCAGACCGACAAGGATGCCGCGCTGTTCGCCGCGGTGCCGGAGTTCGCGGCCAACATAAGCTACTTTTACCAGCAATTGCAGCGGCGCTCCGACCTTGCCAATGTGCCGGTGTGGGTCACAGAGAACAACGTGAACGCCGACTTCGCCGCCAACAATGGCATGAGCTCGTGCAATCCTGCGCAGGCCTTTGTGACCGACAAGCGCGGCACCAGCGCATTCTTTGCGGCTTGGCGTGCCTACGTGTTTTCGCAGTTGGGCAAGGCAGGCAACCAGGCGCTCTATCAGTGGTCTTTTGAGGGCGACCAGCAATACGGCGAAGTCGATGGCAGCGGCAACACCTACCTCAGTTACTGGGTTGACCGGGCACTTGAAAATTCATACCCGTCGACGCCCGGTTCGCCCGGCCAGCAGATTCTGGCGCTCACAGCGACCGACACCTCATCGGTGGAGACGCTTGCCACCCTGAACAGCAACGGCACGGTCACGGTAATGGTGATCGATCGCGCAGTGCACGTGGCCAGCGACGACAACGGCAGCGGCGACCCGCGCACGGTCGTTGTGGACCTTTCAAGTTTCAGCAGCTTCTACGCGGCCAGTGTGGTGAGCATCAACGCGACAACCAGCATCGCCACTGGCCCGTCCGGGGTGGGCGTTACGCCGGCTTCGCGCATGACCGTCCCGCTGCCCGGCTATGGTGTATCGATCCTGACCCTG
Source organism: uncultured Acidobacteriaceae bacterium (assembly GCA_903828675.1). Lineage (GTDB taxonomy): Bacteria > Acidobacteriota > Terriglobia > Terriglobales > Acidobacteriaceae > Telmatobacter. The sequence continues at coordinate 16,961 of CAIKND010000014.1, read as the reverse complement.
ACGCCGTAAGAGCAGTTCTCAGTTCATAGTTCTCAGGTTCTTGGTGCGGTCCGGCGGCAAGCTAAAATCATCAGTCAAATTGATATGATGGTAAGGCTATGAGCAAATGTTCAACCAAGAACGGCCTTATGGGCAGGGCGGTGACCGGAAAGCCGGTTACGGACTGCGCTGATCTGAACGAGCTGTTTACTTCCTCTCTTCCAGCCTTTGGCGGCGCCTACCTGCGGCGGGTCTACGAGGTCATGCGGCAGGTGATCGAAAAGCGCATTCCCCTGGTCGTCACCTGCGCCGGACCCATCACGGTTTCCGATCAGCACCGCGCCTGGCTCATCCCGCTGCTCAAAGCAGCGAACACCGCATACCTCACCGTCACGGACGCGATCTGCTACCACGACGGACACGACTGCCTTCGCAAAACTGTCGAGCGCCCCATACGCGAAGTGGATCTGTACGGCAACGACGCCGAGCTTCGCGAGAACGGCATCATTCGCGTCACCGACACCGGTTTCGACGAGCAGGTGCTCTTCGATCAGGATGCCGTCGTCACCGAAATCCTGCAACGGCCCGAGTTCCAAAAGCGCATGACCACAACCGAACGCAACTACCTGCTTGGCAGGCAGTATGGCGAACGGGAAAAGGCGCTCGGCGTTGCGCCCGGTCTGTTAAGCACATGCGCCGACCTTGAATTGCCGGTATTCATCGGAGCGCCTGCGGATGGCAGCCTGTTCCTCAACTCCGTCAAGCTCTGGATGATGGCGCGTCTGGGCAAAATCAAATACAGCTTCGATTACGATCTTCACGAAGACGTGTTCGAGTCCTGCGCCTACCATCACTGGGGCCTGTTCGACTCCGAACCAAAGTCGCTTGCCATTCTGATTCTGGGTGGCGGCGTTCCTAAAAATTACTCGCTGCAACCGGAGCCGACGCTCTCGCAGATCTTCTTCCTTGAGAACATTCGCGGCTACGACTTCGACGCGCAGATCGTCTCATCGCCGGTGACGGATGGCAGCCTGTCCTCCTGCGCACCGGCTGAAGCCGTCTCCTGGGGCAAGGTCAATCCGGACACGTATACGACACAGACGGTAAGCATGCAGGGCGATTACTCGTCTTACATGCCGTTCATCGTGCGCGCGCTGGTCGGCAAGTATCTGCTGCACAATCCGCCGGAACCGCTGCGCCTCTACGGCAAGCGCGATGAACTGAAGAGCAGGCTGTTCGCGACGATCGGCAACGACGAGGGCGCGATGCGGAGGATCATGGAATCGCTCTCGCTGCCTGACGTGCTGAAGATTTAAGCAAAATGCCGGGTGCCCCAGGTCGCGATTTTGAGACCTGGGAATCCAAAAATTCCCCAACCAAATTACGCCTTCTTCGCTTCCAGCAACTCATTCACTTTGGCGATCACCGTAAAGGCATCGGCCACGTAGACCACGTCCGCCTTGCCGCGTGTCCAGCCGCAATTCGGGTCGAGCGATATAGCGCGTCTGTCGCCAATAAAGCGCCAGCCCACCACGTGCGGCTCTTCACCATGGCAGCAGGTTGAAAGCCCCTTGGCATGACGCGGCGTCGCGCCCGTCTGCCCCACCTGATTCAGATGTGTCAGGAAGGGCAGCACCGGCTGGCCGTCGCCCCCCTGGTCCACCAGGGATTTGGAACTGCCCAGTGACGCTCCGGTGAGGCGGAGGAATCCCAGGATGAGATCGGCGGCTTCTCCCACGTGAATCTGGCCGTCGGGCTGCTTTTTAGTCCAGCCCGCGCCGGTGACAAAGAGCATCTTGGCATCCGGCCGAATCGTCTGCGCATCCTGCATCGGTGCGCGAATCCCGCTCACCGTTGTGCGAGGCTCGGGCAACTCGACCGCAACCTGCTCCACCTGCGCCGCGCCTGTCTCACCGGCAAACGCCGCGTGCGTGCCCGCATCCAGCAGCAGCAACCAGGGGCGCGCATCGCGGCTCAGCACCGCCTCCACGCGCTGGCGATAGAACCAGCGAGTCGCTTCAACGCCCTCTGCCCCGCCAATCGCGGTAATGTGTGTGTCAATCAAGCCGCCCAGCCGATGCGCCACACCGGCAGCGACACGCGTAAAGCGCGCACTTCCAGGGGCAAGCACGATGGTGGCCTGCGCGACGCGGCACAGAGCCTCGCAGGCGGCAGCATCGCTCGCGTAGCGGGGTTGTGCGAACCGTTCTCCACTCACGGCGAGCAAGCGCGCGCCGGTCGAGGCCAAAGCATTCGCAGCAGTTGTAACATCGGCGCCGACGATGCCGATGACGAGGGTTGCGGCGAGCCGTGTTGCCAGTTCCTTACCGGCGGTGACGGCCTCAAGCGAGGCTTTGCTCAGCGCCGCGCCGGTTTCATCTACATGCGTAAGTACAAGGATGGTTTCCATCATTCGGCTCCAATCCACTCGGCCAGCTCCGCTGCAATCTGGTCGGGCGTCATGTCTTTTACCACCCTGGTTGTCCGCTGCTGTTTGGGCAGGCTCACGGAGACGTAGCGGAGCCCATTAGCGGCCAGCGTTGTGGGCTTGGCCTTTTGCAGAGCGGGCATAATCGTCCGCATATTGGCCATACCGACCTGCGGATTGTTGCGCGGCTCGGCCAGATTGCCTGTCGCCCAGCCCAGCACAGCCGGGGTTCCGGCACAGGCCGAAACCTGGTGCCTTCCGCCTTCAATGCGCTCCAGAACCTCAAAAGACCCGTCTTCGTTCAGGTCGATTTGATCGACTCCCTGGAACTGGTCGGTGATGCCAAGGCGCTCGCCGACGATCTGCAGCGTAACGCCCGCGCCCCGCGTCGCCGACTCCCAGCCGCCAAACAGCAGCAGCCTGTTCCGGTCGAGCCCCGGCAGCGCGGCGATAGCGTCAGCCAGCACGGCAGCGGTCGAGTGAGCATCCGGAAATCCCCCGATGGGTCCGTCAATGGGAACCAGTTCAAAAGCAACCTTCTGCGCGACGGTCATCATCACTTGCTGCAGTTTCGCCTTGGGGCCCAACGAGACCAGCCAGACCTTGCTGCCCGGATTCTTGCCGGCCAGATTCGCCGCCTCATACAGCGAGCTCGCTGCCCAGGGATCCAGAACCGCGGGCAACACCATCTCATTTTTGAGCCCCGGCCCATTCGGCCCGGTTACCGGCTCCAGCGTCTGCAGCGGATCGGGAACAATCCCTGCGCAAACAACAATGTGCAAGACATTTGCCATCTTCGTTTCCTTATCTCAACTGCCGATCTGCCGTGTCGCAATAAATCTGTCATCCTGAGCGAGCGAAGCGAGTCGAAGGATCTGCGTTTGCATTTAAATTGAACGCCTATCCGCACCGCTCAGAACAACAGCGGTCGAGTTGATTCATTCCTTTGGGGTCCTATCAATGATTACACAGGACGACTCAATTTTCCGCCGAGTGCAATCCGCCCGCACCCGCGCGAAACTCGATCATCGAGTGCTCACCATCGAAAGTCTGGCCGCAATTCCACAGGCACGCCCCGCAATGAACGCACTTCTCACGCTCGAAAGCCAGCTGACCATCCTCGCCGAGAGTGATGGCCTGGCCCGAACACATCGCAATGCAGGTCTTGTCTAAACAGGATATGCAAAACTCGGGATTGCGGAAGGTAACGTGATCGGCGAAGCCTGGCATTGCCTGAACCTTGCCGCCCATCAGCAGCGCATCCTGATGCGTGACCAGCAGGGTGCTGTCGAAGGGAATCTCGGGCCAGCCACGCGCCGAGAGCAGCGCATCGTGAAGCGGTCGCCCGTCAGCCAGAGCCAGCTCCGCCGCATCTTTCAGCTTGATTCCGGGCGCTGAATGCGCCAGTTGCCTGTGCGTCGGGGGGATGTGGGAATGAAGCGACAGGCGGCCTCCGGTAAGTCCGGCCAGCGCCATGCCGATCATGCCTTTCACGATCCCGCCATGAAAGCCGTTGCGCGCGTTTTCAGCCTCGCGCGCGCCCCGTTCCACCCAGCTTGCGCGGCGGCGGGCTTCATAGGTCGCAGCCAGGTTTTCCTGGGAGAAGGGCTTCCCGGCGCGCAGCAGTTCCACCACCGCCTCGCCCAGTTGCGTTCCCGTTGCCCATGCTTCGTCCACGCCGGAGCCGGTCAGCATATTGGTCGAGCCTGAGCCTTCGCCGATGCGCGCAAAGCCATCGCCGGACAGGAACGGCTCGCCCCGCCGCCCCGATTCTTCAAGGGACTTGGCTCCCCACGAGCGCAGTACTCCGCCCTTCAAATACTTCCAGAGCGCCGGGTGCTGGATGTAGTGCTGCAGATAGCGGTAGGCGGTCCTGGTTGGATCGTTCATCCACGACGGCACGAAAATCCCCACTGACACCAGGCGATCCGGGTGCACATACAGAAACCCGAAAATCTCCGGTTCGGGATACCCAAAGGTATGCCAAACGGTGCCCGGCTCCAGGGTCGTATCTTCGGGCAGTTCGATCACCATCTTCATGCCCAGGGCCCACTCGCGGTGCGCATGTCCCTTCGGCAGTCCGAATTCGTCATCGAGCGCCTGACCCACCGCGCCCACCGGTCCATCCCCCACCACCGTCAGTTGCGCATGAACGTCCATTCCAGGCATGAAACCGTCGGAAGGCGCGCCGTCTTTTTCCACGCCCTGGTCGGCCAGGCGCAGTCCCTCAACAGCCTTGCCGGTCGTGCATTTAGAGATCAGGGGACCGCTCACCGGCATTCCCGGCCAAATCTGCACCAGCCCGCTGGCCATCAGATGCGAACCCACCCACTGGTTAAACTGGCCAATCGAAAGCACCAGCCCCCCGTGTTTGTGCAGGAAGGCCGGAGTCCAGGCCAGTTCGAAGGCGTCATCGCGCACCCCGGCCAGCTTTCCAGCCGCGCGCAGAGCCTTGTCGGCCGCGCGCAGCGTGAACGAGCGGCGGCTGGCCCCAATCGGGTCCAGCAGGTAAAGCACGCGCTCCTGCTTGACGGCCGCAGCCATGGGAATCTCAGCCGGGTCCAGCGTGGGGAACGTGGCGCGAATGCTCTGGCCTCGGGTCACCACGCCGCTTACACCCGATGCGATATCGTCGGCGCGCTCGTAGCACAGCACCTGCAATGGCATTCCCGGCGCGACTTTGCTTTCAAATGCCGGATCGGCCGGGTTCTCGTTCCACGCATTCGTCAGCGTAGTCAGAAAGCCCCCCATCGCCGGGCCAAAGCCCGCGCAGGCTATGTCCACTTCCATAGTCTGTCGTTCAATCTCCAGCGCTTCAGCGTTGCTCGTATTCACGCTCATGCCGGGTAATCCAGTGCTTCAGGAATCATCACCTTGCTGACCGTATCCGCGGCGCGGTCCTTGGCCAGCCGCGAACCGCTCAAGCAGGTAGTCAACTTGTTTTGCATCCGCAGGAACTCGCTCGAACCGGCGCAGCCCGCGCATGGCCCGGCCTTCTGCGGGTGCGAGCCGTCTGCCGCCAACACATCCACAGCCATCGCCGAGATGCCCGGCATCGTTTCCTCCAACTCTTCCAGTTCGCTGGCCAGGAAGCAGTTGCGGTGTTCTGCTTCGTCCCAGGCCGGGTGCTGGTTATAGCCAAACACCAGTTCGCCGCAGATGCGCGAAACTTCCCCTGCCGCCTGCGCCGCCTGCGTGTGGCAAAGGTCGCTGAGGAACTGCACGGTACCGGCCAGCCCTTCAGCTGCCACCGCATCCTCCGCCCCGCGCGCATCCAGTTCCAATACGTCCAGAATCTGGCAACGCGACGCCAGCAGCCAGCACAGCGCATCCGCCAGCGCAAACGTCACGCCCTGGCGCTGCCCGTGATAAAGCTTGTTTCCCGCCGGGTCGGTCGATTTTTGCAGGTAGTTCAGCGTCCAAAGCCACAGATTCATGGCCGAGGCCAGCGTGCATGCGCCGGTTCCGGGACGGTCAGAAGCGATGCGGCGCATGGCCAGGGTCCACGCGCGGAATTGCGCCAGGAAGACCTCAGAGGTCATGGTCACGGTCAATTGCCGCCGCTGAACCGCCTCCGGGCCTTCGTACGTGGCCTCAAGCTGCGCGTCCATCCACTTGTTCGCCAGGAAGCCGGGGCAGTCCTCGGTAATACCATAGCCGCCCATCAGGCTCACGGCTTCGCGCATCATGTTGGCGCCGTGGCCCGTATTCCAAAGCTTCGTCGCCGGGCAAAGCACATTGCCCTCGGCGTCCATCAGCACATACTGAACCAGCGGATCGGCCTCGAGTTCCGCGCGGCGCGGGTCGCCTTCTTTCAGCGAAAGCATTTCCAAAGCCCGCTGTTCGCTCTCCTTCAGCGCCTTCATCTCGGAGCGCCCGCCCTGAATGCCTTGCTCTTTCAGTACAGCCGTCTTGTGCTTTTCCAAGGGGTCGAGCGCGTCGAACAGCCGAGCGGCGGCAAAGCCCAGCGAGGTAGCGGCTTCGCCTGTGGCCCATACATCCACCAGCCTGTGCAGTGCGTCTTCGCGCTGCTGAATGCCTTGCTCATAGCGCAGCGAGCCGGGCCTCGATCCCTCGGCGCCGCGGAATCGCTCGCGCTGATAACGAATCACCGGTTCCACCGCCGAAAGCAGCTTGGCGGCCGTCATCAGGCCCACCGGAACCCGCGTGCGCCGGAAAACAGCTTCAATCACTTCGCCGTGGTTGTAGTTGGGGACGATCACTCCGTCCTTGACCGTGTAGCCGCCGATGATGCGGCTGGCCGGGACCTTCATATTGAAAATCGGGTCGCCGGTCGACGAAAGCTGGTGAACCAGCTTCTTCGTAGGAGTGCCGCGGTCGAATGTGCCCTCGTCGCCCTCCTCCATGATGATCACGCAACTGCCCTTGATCCGCGCGTCGTCAGACATAACGGCGGCGGTCACAAAGTTGGCGAAGGCAATGCCGGTAATAAAGCGGCCGCGCTTGTCCACCTGCAGCCAGGGCTCTTCGCCATCTTTCCACTCGGCCACGCGCAGCTTGCCGCTCAACATGCCGGTATCAACGCCCACATACGGAATCGGCTCGGTCAGCGCAAAGGCTCCCCGCCACGGTGTGCGGTCTTCGCCGGGCTGCGGCGGGGCGGCCAGCGTCTTGTAGCGCGTTACCTGCTCCTGCGTGCCCCGCTCGTGGATAGGCGCCAGCGCCAGAAAGCTCGCCAGGCTCGCGGTTGCCGCGCCGCCGTCTACCCAGGCCAGCTCAAAGGCCGCCAGCGACAGCGCCAGGTTCTTCGGTCCTACGATGAAGCCCCCCTCTTCAGGCTCCATAAAGGCCGCGGTTATACCGGAGCGATCAAAGGCCTCCAGCATCTCGTTCTTGGCCGGGGTCCACTCGTGCGTGTTGCGTTCGCCGGCGGCCACCATCCGTGCCACCGTGCCGCGCGCTACGCTCCGCGACGACTGCACGAGCATCTGGATGTCGAAGCGGTCAGAAAACCGCCATTGAATCTGGCGCACCGCATCGCCGGGGAGAGCGAGCATGGTTTTTACTTCGGGTAGAGACACAGTGCCCATAAATATGATCCTCGAGTAGCGGTCATATTGTCCTTGACGAGACCCCTATAAGCAAGTGACCCACATCACCTTGGCGCGCGCATCGCCACATTTCCGAAGTCCGAAAACCACTCTGACGGATTCTCCGTGCGCGGTGCTAACCTCGTGCGTACAATCCGCCTGATAATGGTTGGTTGCCCGAATCATGTGTCGTGGATCTCTGCCGCCAGGGAAAAAGAAGCACATTTCGCATCTATATTCACGTTGTGATCCCGGTCACTGCGAGTTTGCTCCTTAAAGAATCACCTCTATAGATACGAACCCTGCAAAAGACATTTCAGAAGCAGCGGTGAATTCTCCATGAGTTCAAGCCGGGAGAGATGGGCCGCAGGCCCGATTTTTCCGGAGAAAGTAGACGGCAGGATGACCGAAGCCGCAATCCAAAGAGGGTTCTCCCTCCTGGCGCAGCCGAGCCCGGCAAGCCAAAGAACTCCAGGCACTTGGGCCAGGGCGCTTTTCCGCACCGCAGTTATAGCCGCAGGAATCGCCGCGCTGCTCCTCACGGCTCCCGGCAGGCTGCACGCTCAGGCCGAGTGCTTGGCCTGCCACGCCGACAAGACCCTACAGGACGCCAACGGGCACAGCGTCACCGTGGACGGGGATCATTTCGGCGCCAGTGTGCACGGCGTCTTCAAGTGCAACGACTGCCACATCAACATCAAGGAGTACCCACACCCCGACCAGGTGGTCAAGGTCGACTGCAAAAAGTGCCACGCCGACGAGGCCTCCGGGCTCACCGGCAGCGTCCATGCCAACGCGGCCGAGCATCCTTGCATGAGTTGCCACGGCGACGCCCACTCCATTTTTCCCAAGGCCGATTCGCGGTCGAACGTCTATCCGCTGAATATCCCGCATACCTGCGGCGCCTGCCACGGCAACGATGGCATGGCCCAGAAACACGGTCTGGCCAGCGTCTTTCCGTCTTACATGGATTCCATCCACGGGTTCGCGCTCAGCAAGGAAGGCCTGCTGGTGGCCGCAAACTGCCAGAGCTGTCACGGATCGCATCACATCCTGAGCCACACCAACCCCGAGAGCCCCACCTACAAGGCCAACATCCCCAAGACCTGCGGAAGCTGCCACGCCAAGATCAATGACGATTACATGGGCGGCGCGCACGGCAAAGCCGTCGCCGGTGGCAATCTCAAGGCCCCGGTCTGCACCGACTGCCACACCGCGCACTCCATTCTGCAGCCCACTGAGGCGGCGTTCCGCATGCAGTCCACGCCCATCTGCGGCTCCTGCCACAAAGACAAGCTGTCTACCTATCACGACACCTTCCACTCGCAGCTCGGCCTGCTCGGCGGCTATGTCGAGACGGCGCGTTGCTGGGATTGCCACGGTGCCCATGGAATCCTGCCTGCCTCCGACCCCAAGTCGCCTATTGCGCCGGCCAACCTGATCGCCACCTGTGGCCGTTGCCATAATGGCGCGAATCGCAGCTTCGTTCAATACCAGCCCCATGCCAACGCACATGATCGCAAGCTCAATCCCGCCCTCTACTTCATCCGGCTATTCATGAACCTGCTGCTAGCTGGTACGCTGACGTTCTTCCTGATTCACACTCTGCTTTGGCTGATCCGCGCACGCTACAACCAGATCAAGAAAAAGACTGCGGAAGGAGACAAGAATGCCTGATTTGGAAAAAGTGGCGGCAAATAATACGCCCCCTGGCGGCTCCCCTGGACGGTTCTTCCAGCGCTTCACGCGCGAACAGAGATATCTGCACGGGGTCCTGTTCTCGACCTTCCTCGGCCTCGCCGGCACCGGGCTGCCCCTGCGCTTCAGCGAGAGCATCTGGGCCCGCGGCCTGGCCAGGGGAGTCGGCGGATTCGGCGCCATTCTCTTCTTCCACAAGCTCTGCGCCGTGGTACTCACCATCGCGTTCCTCATCCACTTGAAAGAGATCTTCACCCGCGGCATTCTCCACGGTGAAAAAGGCATCTTCTGGGGATCCACTTCAATGGTGGCCAATTGGAAAGACGTGAAAGATCTGGTCGGCCATCTGCGCTGGTTTGTGGGCCTCGGACCCAAGCCGGAGTTCGAGCGCTACGCCTATTGGGAGAAGTTCGATTACTGGGCGGTCTTCTGGGGCATGATCGTCATCGGCTTCTCGGGATACGCCATGTGGTTCGCTCCCTTCTTCGCCCACTTCCTGCCCGGCTGGGCCTTGAACGCGGTGCTCGTCATTCACAGCGAAGAAGGACTGCTCGCCATCCTCTTCATCTTCTCCATCCACTTCGTCAACACCCATCTGCGCCCTGACAGCTTCCCCATGGACATGGTGGTCTTCACCGGCGTCGAAAGCGAAGAAGAGTTCAAGCACAAGCGGCCGCTCGAATATGAGCGCCTGGCCCGCGAAGGAAAGCTCGAATCCAGACTTGGAGAAGCCCCGCAAACCTGGCAGGTGAATTTTTCTAAAGTGATTGGATTTACCGCCATTTTCATCGGCCTCACGCTATTGGTCCTGACTCTGAGCGCATACTTCATCTAACGCGAACGTAACTCTACTGCTTGCAATCTCCGCTGCATTCCGTAGGTCCGCATCTCAGATGCGGACCTACTTATTTAGCCCTTCAATAGCGGCCAAGGAAGCGAACCCGGCCGCGATGTTTCCTCGTCCCCTGTGATTACAGTCACAGCCACAATGCACGCCAAAGAATCTCCTCAAAGACGTGAACACCGGCAAAAGAATTCTCACCCAAACCCTCGCCCTATCCCTGCTCCTTTGGGCTTCCGCGGCGCATGCCCAGCCGAAGATCAAAGACGCGGACTGTCTTGCCTGCCACTCTGACGCCACCATGACTCAGGACGTCAACGGCAAGCCGCAAAGCCTGTTTGTCGATGAAGCCAAGCTGAAGCACTCCATCCACGGCTCCATGTTCTCCTGCGTCGATTGCCACAAGGACGTGAAGAGCCTCGTCCATGACACGCCGCCGCAGAAGGTCAAGTGCTCCGGGTGCCATGCCGACGCGCGCGATGCTTATCTGCGCAGTACCCACGCCAAGATCACCAAGTCCGGCGCGCCGGCGGCGGGCTGCGAGGACTGCCACGGCGGCGTGCACGAGATCACCGGCGCGGACGATCCTAAATCGCCCGTGAACCACAACAACATTCCCTACACCTGCGGCCGATGCCACGGGCAAAAGTTACTCATGGAGTCGAACGGCCAGAGCACCCAGCCCTTCCTCTCCTACCAGGAAAGCGTGCACGGGCGCGCCACGGAGAAGGGTTCGCAGAAGGCCGCCGTGTGTACCGATTGCCACGGTGCGCACGAAATTCTGGCCGCCAACGAAGTCAAGTCGCAAATCTACAAGCTCAATGTTCCCGCCACCTGCGGCAAGTGCCACGCCGACGTCGACAACACCTTCATGCAGAGCATTCACGGCCAGGCTCTGGCGCGCGGCAACGGCCAGGCTCCCACTTGTACGGACTGCCACGGAATCCACTCCATCAAGGCGCACTCCGATCCCAACTCGCCCTCCTCTGACCAGAATCTCTCCAGAGACACATGCGCCCGCTGTCATGAAGGCGTGCGCCTCTCGCAGGAGTTCGGCGTCCCCGGAAACCGCGTCACCAGCTACATGGACAGCTATCACGGGCTGGCCGCGGAAGGCGGCTCGGTGGTTGCGGCCAACTGCTCCAGTTGCCACGGCGTCCACAACATCCTGCCCTCCAGCGATCCGCATTCCACCGTCAACAAAGCCAACCTTGGCGAAACCTGCGGCAAGTGTCACAAGGGAGTCACCCAGAAGTTCACGCAGACTCAGGTTCACCAGGACGGCAACGGCGCACATTCCAAAGACATCGGTTCGGTAGCGGTCCGCTGGGTGCGGATTGTCTATATCCTGCTCATCCTGCTCGTGATCGGAGCCATGTTCCTCCACAACGCCATCATCTGGCGCAGCAAGGCAGTAGCGCTGCGCAAGATGCAGAATCCCATGATGGTCCGCATGACCACCCAGCAGCGCTGGCAGCACCTGATTCTGCTTTCAAGCTTCATCATTCTGGTCATCACCGGCTTCGCCCTCAAGTTCCCGGATACGTGGTTTGCCGAGGTGCTGGGCATGGGCGAGAAATGGCGCGGCATCATCCATCGAGTGGCAGGCGTCATTCTGATGGGCGCCGGCATCTATCACGTCTTCTATCTGGCTGCGGCAAAGGAAGGCCGCCGTCTCATCTGCGCCCTCGCACCCCGGCCCAGGGATGCGTTCGACGCCGTCTACACCATGCTCTATTACCTCGGCCTGCGCAGTGAGAAGCCAAAGTTCGCGCGCTTCAACTACGCGGAGAAGGCGGAGTACTGGGCCCTGGTGTGGGGAACGGCCCTGATGGGTCTTACCGGCGTCATGCTCTGGGCCAAGGTCTGGGTCGGCAACACGCTGGCGCGCTGGTGGGTGGATATCGCCACCGCTGTCCACTTCTACGAGGCTATTCTGGCCACCCTGGCCATCATCGTCTGGCACTTCTACCAGGTCTTCCTCGACCCGGATGTCTACCCCATGAACTGGGCGTGGTGGGACGGCAAAATGCCTGTCGAACACTACAAGCACGAGCATGGGCTCGATACCGAGGCGATAGCCGAAGCCGAAGACAAGGCGGAAAAGGGAACTGGATCCACCGGCGCAAAGCCAGGGCCGGAACTGAAGTAAACTGCAGGGCCGCACGCCAGTGCGGCCCCGAACTGGCACGCGGGCATAGTCAAACGGGGGAGTCTCAGCAAGTATCCATTCGGATACGCGCGAAGACTCCCCCGCTTGTACTGAGCAGCTTTACTCGCGGCAGCGCGTCACGTCTGAGATAGACGGCCGCCGTCTACCCCGCGACTAAGCACCGTGCCCCATCCATTCCGCGTTCTTTGCGGAATGGGTGGGACAGAACAAATCAACCGCATCGTTCATTAGGAGAGCTGAATACTGAGTACTGATAGCTTCAGTTTTCAACCCTCAGATTCTAAAGTTATCCGGACGCCAGCTCTTGATCCGCTCTTTGATCTGCTTGCGGCTCAGATTCTCTTCCAGCGCCAGCTTGGCCAGCTCCACAACCTCATCGTCCGCTGCGAACCGCAATCCAATAAGCTGGTCTTCCGAAAGGCGATAGATCTGCGCATGCCACTCCGCCGGAGCCAGCGCCTGCAACCGCAGCCGTTCTTCCAGGCGTATCACGCGGTCCTGCACCTTCAGCGGGTAAAGGCGCAGCTTGAAGTAGGGAACAAACACAACCAGCGACAGCACCAGGAACCAGGCGGAAGCGATACTGTGATGGTGCCAAAGGTGAAAGCACGCGAAAACCAGGTTCGCGAGCAGGAAGAAGAACAACACGAAATGGAATGGCGGGTCGATCCGTCCATGGTTTTTCAGACTCTGGGGTGCGGACTCACTCATGCGTAACCTTGATTTCTTTCAGGCCGGAGTTGATCCCCACATCTTCCTGCACGAACGCGGAAATGCCGGGAACGGTGCCGTGGGCCTGCACAGCGGCGCTGCCCGGATTTTGCGGGGTGGCGGCATCCCCTGTCAATGCAAATAGATTGCCCGGTCCCAGCAATTGCGGTTCGCGGGGGATCAGATGAAACCGCCCCCGAACCAGGTAGTCCACAAAAAGCCCTCCGGCCAGGTAGGGATTCGTGAGCGCGATCGGGACGGCATACGCGGTAGTGGTCAAGGACGCGGCGATGCTCTTGTTCGACCGGCTGAGGCGGCGATTCCCCGGCACCTGCGAGATCTCAAGCACCGTAAGGCCTGTCTCCGGGTGCTTGCGCGCGTAGCGCTCCAGCTTGTAAGCAATCTGCCTGGGGGTGGTCACGCCGGCGTCCGGAAAAATGCTGCGTCCGAACGTGCCGGGGTAGTAAAAGTTGAGAATCACCCGCGCAAAATCCGAGCAGTTGCTGTAGAGCAGTTGGAAGTGGGAACGGTTCGGGCCTCCATTCATGCGCTCAATCAGGGCGTCGTCCTGCTTGGCTGTGGTCTCAAAGCGGAAGGCGTAGATGCGCCGGTCATAGGCCGAGCCCACCAACTGGGTCCAGCCGCCCCGCACCAGGTTGCCCGGATGCAGACCTTCTCCCAGCTCCTCGAGATGCGTTTCGCGATAGCGGTTCCTCAGGCGTTTCACGGTGTCGCGGTCCACTTCTGCGGGCGCTTCCCAGGCGTTTTCGACTGAATAGAGATACGGAACCAGCGGGATCGCTACCCAGTCGTATCCGTTAATGCCCTGGTAACGCGCGATCACTGACCCGTACTCGCCGGCATTGCAGCGGCGCAGTTTTACCGGCGTCTCCGCGCAAACGCGCGCCAGGTAAACCGCATTGTGTCCCGTCGGATTGATGGCGCCGAAGAAGCCGTAAGGCTCCGCCATCAGCAGGGCAGCCTGCGCATTGCTCTGCGCGCAGAATAAAGACCCTAATGTGCTGATAAAAAATAGGGTGATGCATGCCTTGAGCATCAGAATCGTCGTTTCCCCTCGTCTACGAGTTCAAGTCTGGTTAACGGCAGGTCCCGAGTGTCGTGAATTGTCGGTATACCCAGGAAGATGCAAAATTGCAGCCAGGGTTTGCCTTACTTGGTCCCTGCGCATGAGCATGCTCTTGCAAGCCACGCTCCGTCTGTACTTTTTGACACGGACGTTTAAAAAATGTCGCGCCCGCCGGCGTCTGACGCAAACTCACAGGCTCTGATAACGTAATCTCCGGGGAAGATCCAGCCGCAAGACGGTGCTGAACTTTCCTCCCCATCCTGCTCACAATGAGGCACTTCATGAATCTGCGATCCTTGCTGTTGCTTGCCTTGCTACCCGCTTCGGCCCTGTCGACTTCGTCAGCGGAAGTCACTCTGCCAAAAATTCTTACCAGCCACATGGTGGTACAGCGCGACCTGCCCGTCCATGTCTGGGGCATGGCTGCTCCGGGCGAGGATGTGGCCGTCAGCTTTCGCGGCCAGACTCGTTCCGCCAACGCAGGGCCTCTGGGTGGCTGGAGCGTGTATCTTTCCCCGGGCGCGGCAGGCGGGCCGTTTGAGTTGACGGTCACCGGCACACCCGGCTCCGACGCGGCGCAAGCCAAAACCATCAAGCTTGAAGATGTGCTCGTGGGTGACGTCTGGGTGGCTTCCGGTCAGTCCAATATGGAGTTCATGATGCATCAGGCGGCCACCGCCGACCAGGATCTGCCCCATGCCGGCATCCCCAACATCCGCCTGCTGCTGATCAAAAAGCGCGCCATCGAGTACCCGCAGGAAGACGCCGACACCGAAGGCTGGGCAGTCTCAACTCCGGATTCGGCCAAGGATTTCTCTGCCGCCGCCTGGTACTTTGCCCGCGAGATCGAGCAGCGCGAACACGTCCCCGTGGGCGTCATCGACTCCACCTGGGGCGGCACGCCTGTCGAAGCTTGGACGCGCATGGCTGCCCTCGGCGAAGATGCGGCGGTCGCGCCGTTGTTCGCTTCCTGGGGCCGCATGACCGAGCGTCAATCCCAGGCCCAGCTCAGGGATAAGAACCGCGAGCAACTGATCGCCGAAGCCAGGGCTCAGGGTAAGCCGGAGCCGGTTTTCCCCTGGGTTCCCAAGCTCGAAAGCTGGGGTCCCGGCATGCTCTACAACGGTATGATCGCACCCCTCACGCCCCTGCCCATTCGCGGAGCCCTTTGGTATCAGGGCGAGAGCAATACCAATGAAGGCAGAGCGCCACTTTACAGCCGCATCTTCCGCGACATGATCGAGGATTGGCGCCGCCAATGGGGCGTTGGCGATTTCCCCTTCCTCTTCGTCCAGATTTCCAACTTCAAGGCCACGCCCAACGCCGACTGGCCAACCCTGCGCGATCAGCAGTTGAAGACACTCGCCCTGCGCAATACCGCCATGGCCGTCACCATCGACATCGGCAACCCTGACAATGTGCACCCCACCAACAAACTGGACGTAGGCCTGCGCCTTGCTCGCGGAGCCCGCTTCCTAACCTACGGAGAGGCCATCGAGTACTACGGCCCGATCTTCCGCCAGGCAACGCCTGAAGGCGCGGCGTTGCGCGTCTGGTTCGATCACGCCAAGGGCCTTGCGGCCAAAGGCGGCGAACTCACTGGCTTTGAGATCGCCGGGGCAGACCAGCAGTTTTCGCCCGCAACAGCCACGATCGAGCGCGACACCGTAGTGGTCTCCAGCCCCTCGGTTGCGCAGCCCGCCTATGTGCGTTATGGCTGGGCCAACAGCCCCCTCTGCAACCTGTTCAACGGCGAGTCGCTTCCGGCTTCACCGTTTACCTCGCTGCCCTAGCCTCCGCTGCGGGCTTAATGAACCGTGACGCTTGGATTCTTTGCGGGGACGATTACGGTCGTCTCCTGCACTTCGATAATGCCGGAGCCGGTTCGCAACTCCAGCTCCGGCAAAACGGAATCAACCTTCTCCCGCGTTTCAATGAACTCGATCTTGATTGGGAGATGGTCGGAGATTTCGAGAATATGGGCGGAATGCAGCCGGTGCGTTGTCCCAAATCCCGCCACGCCCTTGAGAACCGTAGCGCCGTGAATCCCGCTGTGGAACAGGAAATCCAGGATGCTGGTATAAACCGGAATTCCGTGATGCTTCGCCCCATCGCTCAGATACAGGGTGACCTTGACGGCTTTTCCACTGGTCAGCATACGTGCTCCTTTCAACGAGGTCCAACGTCGGATTGAAGCACCTTTGCAAGGGAATTGGCAACCGCGCTAGTGCCCTGAGTCCAAAATCCCCAACAAAACATCGGCTGTCATTCTGAGTATCTTTACTCGCGCCAGCGCGTTATGTCCGGGGATGAACGGCCGCCGTCTACCTCGCAACTAAGCACCGTGCCCCATCCATTCCGCGTTCTTTGCGGAATGGGTGGGACAGAACATCACTCAACCGGACCGTTCATTAGGAGCGAACGGGGCCCCGAACGCTTTCCGGGGTTGAGATTGGGGGTGGTGAGCGAAGAACCTGCTTTTGTTCTTCGGCGAACTTCAGACTCGCCCCGCCTGAGCAAATTCGCAATTGGTGCAGAGTGGTTTTGAAAGGGCATGACTTCAAAGCCTGCACTGAGCGAAGTCGAAGTGTGCCGCAAAACGCTCACAAAGAGAACCCGGGCTTTACAGGCTGCTGAAAAACTCGTCCGCGTGGTAGGCCGGGGATTTATCCCCGGTACAAACCCAGCAGAATCAACGAGGGCTTTACAGACTGCGGAAAAGCTCTTATTGCGCCGCTGTTTTGAAAGGGCACGGCTTTAGCCGTGCCACAAACCCCTGAAAAAAACGAGAGCTTCAGCCCCTGAGGGACGTTCTTCGCCATTCTCGCTCGAAATCAGGCCTTTTTCCGCAACCTCCCAAGGACCACATCTAGTTCTGTGTGATTGCGATAAGTTGGAAGCCGTATTTTTTCGCCTGCTGCAGGAGCTTTTGTTGGAGCCTGTGTTGGTTTTGTATTTCCTGCTGTGCGAAGACCGTTTCATCGTAGGCATGC
>CAIKND010000013.1 GCA_903828675.1 uncultured Acidobacteriaceae bacterium | reverse complement strand
GACAACGCGGAATCGCCCCTCCGCGTCTACGGCCCTGGCTCGAACCTCGCCGACCACAGGCTGCTGGAACTCACTGCCGGCGGCGAGTTGATCGTGGCGGGCGGCACCGGCAACGGCTACCGCCTCGCCGAATTGATGGGCGCCACCAATCCCTCCGGGTGGTCTGGCGTGCTGAAAGTAAAGACGCCTGCCGGAGCCACGGCGGGCTACATCCTCTTGTATTCCAATCCGTAATCCCTGAAAGGACAAACCGATGAAGCTGACACTGGACCACACCCAGCGTCTGAACCTGCACGCCTTACTGGGCGCGCAGCGCGCAGACGTGGGTTCCATTCGCGCGATCTGGGCCATCCAGGACCGGCTCGCGCTCGACGCCGACGAGGAGAGGGCGCTCGAACTGAAGCGAGAGATTGTCGCTGGCCAGGAGCGCGCCGTCTGGAACCCGGCGCTTTCGGTTCAGCAAAAACAATTCGACATGACCGACGCCGAAGTCACGCATATTCGCGCGGCGCTTGAAACCTGGGCCAGCTACGGCGTCAACGTCGACCGACTCTGGCTGGAGCCGCTGATTGAGCACATCCTTGCTCGTGCCGCAGATCTCGCCTGATCGTCGCCCAAAACATCCAGCGCCTTAGCCACCCGAGTTTGACGCAATGGCTGCCGGATGGGTGCCACCCGGCTTCGGCCTCCGCCAGACGAAGTCGTATGTCGGTTCGCTTGCGTTCCCTGCTTCCCAGATGCAGTACTAGGATGGCTGTCAAGAATAGGGTACTGATAATGAGTCGCCAAGTGTGCGGTCACTTTCAGGCCGGTTGTGGTGATGGTGGTGGTGCGGATAAACTTCAGAGCCTTGTCGTAGCTATGCAGAGGCTCGGCTGCCCAGTTCTTGCTGATCTGGCTGAACAAGCGCAAAGAAGTGGCTTTTATCTGGTTTACAACGGCGGGCAAAACGGTGTATGCTTTCCGTGTTCTCAAATTCGAAATTGGGAATCGTCGCTGAAAGGAGAGTTCTCCATGCGATTGTCAATGAAAGCTTTAGCCATCGTTTCGGCCATTCTCTGGGGAGCTAGCGTATTGTTAGTCGGGCTCATCAATCTGGCCGCTCCATCGTATGGCGCCAATTTCCTGCACGGGCTCAGCTCCGTATATCCCGGATTTCACGCCTCACGTACGGTACTCGACGTGTTGATCGGAACCGGGTATGGAATCGTCCACGGAGCTGCTGCCGGTTACTTGTTTGCCTTACTGTATAATCTCTTTGTTCTGCGGGTAGAGAAAGCATAACCGACGTTGCAACGGCAGATCGGCGAGTTCGATCACATCTGCGTCCCGGTTCCGACCGGCACGCGGCCAGAGAACCTCAAGCCGTGACCGCATCACTCGGCGAGGCAGCCTCAAGCCTTGCCAGCCTCTCGTTGATCTTAGCAAGAGATGCTTCCAGTTGTCCTTGGGGAGCTTGGCTGCAAAAAACGGGGTTGTTGACCCACCAATCCATGCCCATCTCCTTGGCCTTGTCCACCGAACAGATCACTAGGCGGATCTGAATGGAGAGCAACTCAATGTCCACCAGCTTGATCTTGATGTCGCCAGCGATGACAATGCCTTTGTCCAGCACTCGTTCGAGTACATCAGCCAGAGTCGAGCTCTGCATCGCATGCACAACTTTTTGTTGCACGTAAAATCTCCTCTGTTAAAAAAGCTTCCCTAATGGTCCCAGATCGAGGTTCAGATCCTGCTCCTCGAGGCCGAACTCTCTTCGCAGGCGATCGATTTCTTCCACCTGGCCCATCAGAGTGAGTCCTATCCGCTCGATCTGTTCCTCGGTGAGCGAGCCGGCGTCGATGCGCCGGAGCGCCTGGCGCTCCAGCAATTCGTGCAAGAGCTTGATGACAGTGAGGACGAGTTGTCCGAGTCCGTTTTTCAGACGGTCCGGATCCAGATCCAGGCGCGCCCGGCCCGGAGCTCCGTTATGCGGCACCCGCGGCTGGATTTTGTCATCCTGCTGCATCACGAGGGCAAAGTCCCGCATCGATTCAGACTCGACCCGCGTTGTTCCGACCGGATCCATTGGTTTTCCCCTTTCCGATCTCAATTGCCAAACCGGCTGCTGCTCGCCCGTTCCCCAGGCTCTCTCGCGCGGTCTCAATGGAGGTCAAGACCAGATTCAGGCCCAGGTACACGAGGTCCACGCCAGCCACGGAAATGGTCACCTCGCCTGCCACGACGACGCCCTTGTTCAGCACACGGTCGAGAACCTCGCAGATCGAAACGCGTTCGCTTTCCTCCAGCGCACATAGTTCAGGCGTGAATCTGTCTCCGCCGGGTGTAGTTTCACGATGCGTCACGGCTGACCATCTCCTGTATGGCGGGCTGGTACAGGCACCGCCCAAACTTCTCCAGCCGCTCCAGCCCGGCGATCTCCGGCTGTCTGTAAACCAGCGTCTGTTGCTTCTCAGGGAACATCTGCCGGAAACTCTCCGCCACCAGCAGCTCCCTCCGCCGCAGGCTCGAACACAAGCGGCAATCGCCCGGTGGCGTCATCAGGTTCAGGTACACGAGCGGGACGGCCATGCCCATCCGATCACACGCGGCCACCAGATCCTTGGTTTCCTCCAGCGCCATCTGGGTGGGGATGCTCACTGCGTATAGCACGGAGGCGACCGGATTCCGGAGCAGTTCCCGGAGTTTCTTCAAGTTCCGGGAGATCCCCACTAGTTCCTCGGCGAATCCGGGCAATCGCAGGATGCGCTCGTACTTTAGAAAGAGGTTGAAAAAGGCCTTCAGCCACTCGTTGATGAGCTCCGGGAGTTCCAGCAGGCGAATCAGGTGGCCAGTCGGTGCGCAATCAAGGACGAAAAGATCGTAGCTGTCCCGGGCCAGAAACTCCATGATGCGCGTGAGCGCCATGATTTCATCCAGTCCGGGCGGAGCAAGGTCCATCATCCTCTCGAGAACCACGCGGTCAAAAGTCAGGTCGAAGCCCCTGGATATGGACTCAAGAAAGCTCTCCAGATCCTCGGCGTACCGCATTTTCAGCTTTTCAAACTCCGCCCTGGCGTCGATTTCCATGGCGGTCAGGCCATGGAATAGGACCGTCGGCCGGGGGCCGATTTCCCCTTGCAGGCAGGCTGAGAGTGAGTGGGCCGGATCGGTGGAGAAAAGCAGAACCCGCTTCTCGGGGAAGTCGCGGGCCAGCCGCACGGCGGTCACGCATGACAGCGTGGTCTTGCCCACGCCGCCTTTGCCGGCAAACAGAACAAACCGCATCTCAGGAGACGGGGGCGCAGCCGGATGCAGCACTGCCGGCTCGTAGTACAAGCCAAGCCTGGCCGAACTCACCGGTGTTCGAGAGATCGGTCGCGCGTGTTCCCAGAATCCGGATAATAGCTCCAGCCCGCGAACCTCTTCCGCGAACAGCTCAATTCCCCAGGCCGAACAAGGGACGTCAATCCCGGCCAGGAGTTGTTGGATCTGGAACTGCTCGACCGAGGCGGCGGCCGAGCAGGCCAGGCAATCGCTTTCAAAATGGAGCCGGTTCACGATCAGATCCGATACCGGTATCTTCCGGCCCAACAGATCCTTGAACAGCGCCAGTGTTACATGCACGCCGAGCGGCTCCGCAATCGTGACGGGAACGAATTGGGAACGTGCAGGGTCGCGCAGCAGACTCTCCATTCGCTGCAGCAAGGATTTCCATTTGGTGACAAACAGGTCGAGGCGGTCCTGGCTGCTATCCCGGCTGAACACCCGCCGCATGTACCGGCGCTTAGCGAGCAGCGCCTCCAACATGCCGAGCCATCGCCCAATCAGTTCGGGCATGGCCAGCAGGCGCAGGGTGTGGCCGCTGGGCGCCGTATCCACGACGATGCAGTCATACCGGCGGGCCTCCACCCAGGAGGAGATTTCAAAGAAGGCCATCAACTCATCGAGACCGGGCAGGGAGAGGCTCAGGAATTGATTGATGTCCTCATCGTCCAGGAAAGTGCCGGCGGCGGCAATATCCCGCAGCATCGAGCCGTTCTGCTCGCGGAATGCAGTGAGGTATTGCTGCGCGTCAAGCTCCAGCACTTGCAGATTGCCTGGGGGCACATGACCTGCCAAGCTATCCCGTACGGAGTGGGCAGGGTCCGTGGAAACCAACAGCAAAGAACGGCTCGGGGCGAGCGCGGACATGCGCAGCGCAGCCGCCGTGGCGCAGGTCGTCTTGCCAACCCCGCCCTTGCCGCCGAACAGCAGGAGCTGGAGGCCTTGTTTATCGAAAAATGATGGAATCCGCGCGCTCATGCCGATCTCCCGCGCCCCTTACGGATTGCCACTCTCGTCCTCGGTCGCCGCGATGTCCAGTTCCTCAGGTTCTTCCTCGTCTTTGAGACGGCTCTCGATTGCGTCCAGCCGGTCCAGCAAGAGCATCTCTTCGGCATCGAACTGTTGTTCGGTAATCCGGCCGGTTTCCAGTTGCATGTAGAGGAGTCTCAGTTGTTCGGTGATCGACTGGCCTTCGCCCGCCAGTTCCTCATGGGCAATCTTGCTGATTTCCCGGAAGATCCAGAGAATGCTGCTGACAGGGGAAAAAAGAATATCGTCTACCAGCAACATCACTGCTCCAAGTCGAGTTCCACGAAGTTATGCGGCGCCCAGGGTCCGCTGTAGTCGAAAGAAAAATGATTATCGAACAGCTTGGCTGTCGCGAACACCGCTGTGTCAAACTCTTCCTGTTTGTTCCGCCCCACCAGGCATGCCAAGTTCATGACCTCGTGCTCATTGCGGCACTGGTTCACCTTTATTTCAAAGCACACGGATGTGAGAGCACGCTCCACCTCCTGGACGTAGTTCTCCCGGTCCTCATTGAGCAGGCGGTCGAACATCCGGCCGAGTTCGATCTTCTCTTCCTGCGTGAACTCGCGGCGGGTGCCCACCAGGCGGTCCCGCGCCAGGCGCAGTTCAGCATGTGTGTTGACGAAATGCTCGAAGATATTCGGTACGTCCCAGGCTACGCGCAACCCCATTTCCACTTTGCCGGCCACCCGTTGGATCTGCTCCTGGAACGCGTGCTGATTTTTGACCAGGATTCCGCGGATGGCCTCCGGGCTGGCGGCAATCGTGCCGAAGGCCATCGGTAGCGGGGTTGTGTCGGCCATCAGACGCTTGAGTACCGCCTGGTGTGCCGTCAGGTTCGCGCGTTCCGGCCGAATCTTGGAACTAGCCAGACCGCTGACAACCGCGGCCACGTGACCGTGGGTGATGGTGTACACATCGCTTCCCTCGATACCGAGAGATGGATAGGACCGCAGGTCACCGCCCGCCACGATGGCGTATAGGTAGTTCCTGCCACGAGCCACCGGCACTGCCGACTCCAGGCCGGGGCTGTTTGCCGCAGCCGGACGATCACGGTTATTCATGGCCTCCGCCTCGCTTGGCTGGACCGCACCAGTCGCCGATGCGCGCTCCATCGATCATCCAGCCAGAGACGCCGCGACTCCGCGTTCAACAGATGTATCCACTCCCGATGCAGACGGGATGCGTCGACCCGCGCCAGAGGCACACAGGTAGAAGTGGGGCAGAGGCTTCCGCAGTGCCGGTTTGTGAGGATTTGGGCGGATGTCTTGATTGTCAACATGGTCTGGTTCTCTTAGTAACGGATCTTGAATCCGCCCGCGCCTCGCCGGGGCGTGGGCTTCAGCTCGAGGCTCGGCAGGCTTGGCAAGCGCGCCGGAACCCCCTCGCCCGAAGTGGCCATAGCTTGGAGCAACTCTTGCTTGGCCTTCTCGATCTGCGCGAGACGGGCGTCGATCAGCGCGATCCGCTGGCTGGCGCTCTTGCGCTCCATACCCCGCCGGGCCTTTTCCATCTCCAGGCAGCTGATCTGCATGTAGCGGCGATAGGGCAAAGAGAGCTGATCTACTTGTCCAGAGAGGGTGCGAATGTTATTCAGACCTTTCGTGGGGATGGCCATGACATCAATCCTTTCCATTGCCGCCTGAAGCGGGCCGGCTGTTGTTTCTCCGCGGCTTGAGGAAGGCTCCGCAGATTTTGGCCATTGCTTCATCGATCTTTTGCGGCATCAACGACTGCCCGTCCCGCGTGACTTTTGCCGTGTCGGTGGTGAGAACGTCGCGGCAGACCCATTGGAATACCGGATCGTCCAGCCTCGCACGCGCTTGCCGGTGGGTCAGAATCCTGGCTATGGCAATGGTGGCGCGAATCGTCGGCCGGTGATTGTTGACGCCGGTGCCTCGCAACTCGCGGACGATGTCCACGATAACCTCGGCGTCCCCACGGGGCAAACCCGATTTGGCCATCCCAATCTGGACCTCCGTTTCGCGGTCGAAATTGCCCAGGTTGAGCGTGATCAGCCGGTCCATCAGAGCGTCTTGGGTCTTGTGAACCCCGGCATACTCCTCCGGGTTCGATGTGAAGATCGCCCGGAAGTTCGGATGCACTTCAAGGTATCCTTCGCCGCCGCTCCGCCGCAGGCTGGGGAGATTCAGGATTCTCTCCTCCAACACGCTCAGCAGGGCGTTGTTGGCTTCGGGGCGGGAGCGGTTGAACTCGTCGTAGATAAGGGTGTTCCCGTTGGCGCAAGCCGTGGTGAGGCGATTATCCACCCACAAGGTGTTCATGTCCTCTTCCGTCTTCAGCACGGAATGGATGTAGTTGTCGATCAGCTTTGACTTCCGGTAACCGGCGTCCTTGCCGATCAAGTCCGAGCTGCCAAACTCGTCATCTCCGTGGATGAGAGTGACCGGGTGGCCAAGTTTGGCCGCCACGTGGAAGGCCAACGTCGTTTTTCCCGTTCCCGCCGCGCCGGCAAAGTGTACTGCATAACCGACTTCCAGGTACGCGAGCGCCCTTTCGGCCAAAGCCTGAATATGCGGGCTCGCCACGAACTCGTCACTGGCCTCAGGCAGCACATCGTCCCCCTGTGGTTGCACTCGGACCACCACTCCCCCGCGATCTTTGCTCTCTGTATTCACCATCGGGATCCTCACCTTATTTACTGGTCTACTGGCAGGAATCAGTGCTTCTTCGATCCCTTGAACGGCGGTCTCTGGGCCTGCGGCAAGGGCGCAACGGGCGGTCGCGCAGCCGGCGCCGGGACAGGCTTAGCGGGCTCGTGCCTCTGCGGCTCCGCTTTCGCTGTCGCAGGTGGCTGCTGTTCCCCTCGGGCCTTAGCCCTTGCTTCCCCAGCTTGGACCTTAGCCCTCGCTTCCTCAGCTTGCACCTTAGCCCTTGCTTCCTCAGCTTGCGCCTTAGCCCTCGCTTCCTCAGCTTGGACCTTAGCCCTTGCTTCCTCAGCTTGGACCTTAGCCCTTGCTTCCTCAGCTTGGACCTTAGCCATTGCTTCCTCAGCTTGCACCTTAGCCCTCGCTTCCTCAGCCAGTTGTTGCTGCTGTTGTCTCTCCGCAGCCCGGCGTTCGGAAAGCGTTGGACCAAACCAGACGCGGCGGGCACCCGCGCGATCACGCGCAAAAACGGCGCACAAAGCGGAAACCCGGGTACGCCGCTCGTCAGTCTGCCGGACCAAATCGGCTTGCAAGGCCACTCTCACATGGCGCCAAGCCCCGATTTCCCCTCGCAGTCGCATCATCGTTTCGGTTAATACACCCACGTTTATCCTCGCTTCCCAAGAGTCGCCCGATACACCGACATTTTCGCTTCGCACCGGACGTCCAAAACCCACGCCATCAGCCACGACCCCGCTCAAAGACCTGCTCGACCGAAGGGCGCGGCACAACCTTCACGAATTTGACCGCGCTGACGTTGCCCTCTTGGGTCTTGATCTCCAGGATCGCGCCACAGGCGAAGCACTTGACTTGGCCTTCGTAGTCGTCATAGGCATCGGCGAGATCCACCTTGTGCCCGCAAGAAAGACAGTTGATTTTCATTTTCCTCCACTCTTTCCCCTACCGAGTCCCGTAGGCAATGACGCTGAGTTACCCGCCTACCCGAAGCGAGTAGTCTTGGCAATTCAGCATCTCCTTCCGTACGGGCAATCCTACAAGCTCGGATGTTCGCCATTCGGCACATAGGCATCTGCTTCCGCCTCTCACAATCCCTTTCCGGCGCCGCCCATGACCCAGCCGCGACCGCGGCATTTCAAACACGGAATCGCCGACGCTGAGAAGTCGTCTCCCGTACCCTGGCACTCCAGGCACACCACCGTAGCGCCAACCGGCAAAGGAACAAGACCTTTCCCGCCGCAAGCGGTGCAGGTGAGCCTCTTAACAGCCCCGGTGCCCCGGCAATGCGCACAGCGCGCCTGCGGTCCCCGCACCTGCACGATGCCTTCCCCTTTACAAACACAACAGGTGGAAAGCCAGGACATAATGCCAAAGGGATCAGTTCCCGTGCCGTGGCAAAAGGCGCAGGAAACTACCACCCAATCTGATTCGTTCAAACCTTGTCCAGGAGTCTGCCGGAGTGAAAAATCGTGAAACCTGGAATCAACAACGCCTTGTCTGACCGTCCAAGTTTCGGTCACCGCACCCATTTCTGTCCTCCTTTCAGGTGACTCCCGTTCGGGAGGCCCGCTGGCGGGGGCCTGAACCAGACGCCTTGGCCGCCCGCGCAGCGAACATGCCGCGCGGGTGCTGGATCGGCTACTGCTGTCAGGCCAATTGCTCCCGCCCGCTTGAACTTCGGTCCATACCGAATCATTGCGATTAGCTTTTGCCGACCCAGGCTCTGCGGGCGCCAGCCAGATCATTTCTCGTAATTTGCAGATGTGCGCCAACTGATCGCTTCAGGTTGTTCAGAAAAACCAAACGTACATTCTTTGTTCGCTCCGCCATCATCGTGCGAGCATGGCTAAAGTGGGAGCAAAGCTGAGTAATAGCCTTTTCCCGCGACTTGGTGTCGTGCTGTAAGTCGTTCATCAAACTGCCCCGGACCCTACGCATCGCGAGGATTTCACCACGCAAGCGGGTCATATCTTCAGTCATCATTCCTGCGTCTCCTTTTTTCTGAGGTTGCCATTGGAGTTACCCATGCTGGGCAAACGCACAGTGCGCGCCCTTGCCCGGCATGGGAATCTTGTCGGAACCAGTTTTTAGGCTGGCGCTGCGGCACTGGCGGTCAGGCCGATGGCTTCGGCGTACTTCAGGTACGTCTCCACCGAGGCGATCACAACGCGGGCTTCGATCGAAAGCAGTTCGATGCCGACGAGCGACACTTTGACCCAGGCATCAATCACGATACCTTTGTCAAGAATGCGGTCGACAACTTCTGCCAAGCTCGAGGAATCCGTGGACTTCTGCACTTTTGCCATGTTTTGTTCTCCTTATCGGGGCGTTCTCATACTGCTCAGAAGAGCCTCTCGCCCTATTGGGCCCGATAGCAGAGTCAGCACGTGTATGGCCAAGACTTCCGACTACTTTTATCTCATATAACCACCTGATTCCATTAAGAATAAGAAGGCGAGAACCGAAGCTGAAGGTACCAGTACGGAATCGGCGCCATGGATAGAATCCCACAGAATCAGCCAAGAGACGCCGCAAAGTTGTACGGCGGCCAGGGACCACTTAACAACAATTTCGTGCCGCCGGGAGGACAGATTTGCCGGGCCTTATTCCGAAAGCGCTCCACGTCGTTTTTCGGAGTCAGAAAGTACAGCGAGAGGAGGCGTCCCTGGTCAGCCGGCGCGATTTCTCTCTGCTCCTTGATGTAGCAGCCGGAGAGCAAGCCGGTAATCTGATCGGCCAGTTGAGCCTCCTCCGGAGCGAGGCTGTTTCCAGAACTGTAGCGATTTCGCAGGGAGGCCAGGTATGCGGTACCGGAAGACAACGGAGATTCGGGGAGAAACCCAGGGCGGGCTGGACACAGGACGCGGATTCCCATCTCAGTCATGCCGCGAAGTCGGCCTAAGAGCGCCTCGTACTCCTGGCTGTGGTCCTCCAACAAGCGGATGATCGCAGACTCGCTTTCCATCAGGCAGCCGTATCGCAGGGGAATGACGGCGTGTCTGGCATGGATTGCCTCGACCACTCTCTCGTAAGCCAGCAGGGAGGAAACGCTAGGCGCCGAACTTGTCTCTTCCACCCGCGAAACCACGGCCGCCAGGCCGTGAGCCGCCACGACACACATTCCCGGCTCTGGAGGAGGCTCGTCCAAATCTTGCTGGACGATGCAGTAAAGAAGGTGCTTCATGCCTTCGCGCCACCGGAAAGATCCGGAGCAAAACTATAGGGCGGCCACGGACCGGTCAGCGTCAGCATCAAGCCGGGAAACGCTTCGCCGACATTGAAGCGGTCCAGCCGCACCCGGAAATCCTCGAGCGCTGCCGGCGAGAGGAGGAAGGCCCAGTTCAATACGACCTCGGCGTCCGTTCCCGCGGTAATTGACCCCAGTACCTTGCGCTCCCGGAAACCGCCGGCCTGCGCTCCCAGTGCCGCCGCCGCCCGCCGGCAGAACTCTTTCAACCGAAGGTTGAAGTCCCGTTCCAACTGGGCCTTGATGCGCTTCTCCTGGAAATATCGCGCTCCAGGGGAAGTGACCAGCGCTCGCTCTTCCGCCGCTGGCTGACCTGACGAGCCCAGCCTTTCCAGCGCGTCGGCGCGATTCAGCAGCCCTTTGACAGCCCACTCCTGTTTGTCGCCGAGCTGAGCGAAGAATCCGGTGATGGCCTCCCGGTGTTCGAGAACAGACTGCTTCAAGCTGTCAACAGAAGTGAACAGGGTCGCGAAACGTGCCGGCAGCACTGGCGCCTGGCTCATGACTTCCTCGATTACCGCTTCATGGCGGCAGACCCGCGGTCCCAACCAAGCCAAGTCCTGTAGGCACGCTTCCGCTGATTCGCCGCAGAACTCTCCCAACTCTACTTCACTGAAGATTGCGCCAATTTCCCCGCAAGCGCGCACAGAGACAGGACGTTGCCCATCCACCCCGATCGCGGAACCCTGGACGCCGCATGCGGAAGGCGTAAGGCAATACAAATAATAGGCAATCCCGCTGTTGCTCATTCCCCGCTACCTGGCTTCTTCGAGGGCCGTTCGCAGGTCGTCAGGCCCGATTATCACCGGCACTTCTTCCGCCGGTCCCCCGATCCTGCTTGCCACCGCGCGCCGCACCGCGCGCAGGGCTGCCTTCGTGCATACGCCTTGGATGTCGGCGCCGCTGAAACCATCCGTGCCTGCGGCGAGGTCGCTGGCGCTGATTCCCGGTGCCAGCGGCTTGTTCCGCAGATGGACCTCAAAGATCCGTTGGCGACTCTCCTCGTCCGGCAGGGGGATGTCGACGATCTCATCAAAGCGCCCCGGTCGCAGGATGGCCGGGTCGAGCATGTCCAGCCGGTTCGTCGCGCCCAGCACGAGCACCCCCTTCAGTTCCTCGATGCCATCGAGTTCCGTGAGGAACTGGCTCAGGACGCGCTCGGCGACGTGCGCATCGGAGCCGCCGGCGTTGCGTGCCGGCACCAGCGCGTCGATCTCGTCAAAGAAGATAATGCACGGCGCCGCCTGCTTGGCCTTCCGAAACGTGTCGCGCACGCCTCGTTCCGACTCTCCCACATACTTGGAGAGCAGCGCTGGACCTTTTACGGAAATGAAGTTGACCTTGCTTTCAGTGGCGATGGCCTTGGCGAGCAGCGTCTTCCCGCAACCCGGCGGCCCCACCAGAAGAATTCCTTTGGGCGGACGGATGGATGCCTTCGTGAACAGATCCGCATACTGGAGCGGCCACTCCACCGCCTCGACAAGACGCTGCTTAACCTGCGCGAGGCCGCCCACATCCTCCCACTGGACGTCGGGCACCTCCACGAACACCTCGCGCATCGCGGAGGGCGTTACCTCGCGCAAGGCATCCAGGAAATCCTCCATCCGGACCTCGAGCTTGGCCAGTTGTTCGTAAGGGATGCTCGCCCGCGCGAAGTCGATGTCGGGCATGATGCGGCGCAGGCAAATCATGGCTGCCTCGCGGCAAAGCGCTTCCAGATCCGCACCCACAAAGCCATGGGTGATCCCGGCCAGGTGACCCATGGTCACGTCTGCGGCCAGCGGCATGCCCCGGCTGTGGATGGTGAGAATTTCTTCGCGTCCTACGCGGTCCGGGATAGGGATCGTAATCTCCCGGTCAAACCGCCCAGGTCTGCGCAGCGCTGGGTCGAGCATGTTGGGCAGGTTGGTGGCGGCGATTACGATCAGTTGCCGCCGTTTGGCGAGCCCGTCCATCAGCGCCAGCAGTTGCGCCACGACCCGCTTTTCCACTTCCCCCACCACGTTCTCGCGCCGGGGCGCAATGGCGTCGATCTCATCCAGAAAAATGATACTGGGGCCCTTGCGCGTAGCCTCCTCGAAGATCTTCCTAAGATGGGCTTCGCTCTCACCGTAGAACTTGTGGATGATCTCCGGACCGCTCACCGAATAGAAATTAGCCTCGGTTTCATGCGCGATCGCGCGCGCGATCAAAGTCTTGCCGCAGCCCGGCGGGCCATGCAGCAGCACGCCCTTGGGGGCGTCGATGCCCAGCCGCTCGAACACCTCCGGATAGCGCAGCGGCAGTTCGATCATTTCACGGATGCGCTGGAGCTGCGGCTTCAGCCCGCCGATGTCCTCGTAAGAGGTGGAGCGCGCGGCCCCTTCCTCGGCCTGCTGCGGGCTGCCGATGACCAGTTGGGTGGTTGGATTGATCAGGACCGGGCCTTTCGGTGTTGTGCTCTCCACCCGGAAGTCCGCCCACCGGCTGCCGAAAAGCGTTGCGCGGATCCGGTTTCCCTCCTGTACGGGTAGGCCGTCGAGCAAACTGCCGATATAATCCAGGTCGCGCTCGGATGGCCGGACGTTGGCCGGGGCGAGTACGACGCGCTCGGCTGGGCGGCAACTGGTCTTCCGCACCAGCACGAACTCGTCCAACCCCACTCCGGCGTTTTCACGCACCAGTCCGTCGATCTGGATTCGGGATTGCCCGCGAAGTTCCTTGTGCGCGGGCATCGCCTTGCAGACAGTCCCGCGCTTCCCGGCCACCTCGACCATGTCCCCGATGGCGACCTGGAGTTTGTCGAGGTCTTCCGGACCCATGCGGGCAATCCCTCGCCCGACATCCTTGCTCAACGCCTCGGTGACTTTGAGCTTGAAAACTGGGACTTCGGTGCGCTCTGAGACCATTTTCGGGCTCTTCATCTCATACACTTGATTTCAACTACTCCGTTGTTGCAGGTGACCTGCGTCTTCTCGCGAGCAGAGCTCGCAGGCAGCAGCACCTCCTTGCGA
Source organism: uncultured Acidobacteriaceae bacterium (assembly GCA_903828675.1). GTDB lineage: Bacteria > Acidobacteriota > Terriglobia > Terriglobales > Acidobacteriaceae > Telmatobacter. Next base: position 667 of record CAIKND010000013.1, on the reverse strand, counting down.
TACTTCTTGTCGCCGCGCTCGGCTGAGATGGTCAGCAGGTCGTCCTCCACCGTAATTTGCACGTCTTCCACACTGATGCCAGGCATCTCGGCCACCACCAATACATGATCCTCTTCCTCGAAGACATCCACAACGGGTTCGCGAACTTCCTGCACGACGGTGTGCCCGGATTCCCGGTCCTGGCGAATGTTGCCGAACGGCTCGACGCGCGGCCGGTCGTCTCCCAGTCCCGCCTTGATGGTGAACCCGTAGATTCCTTTCACCTCCTTGCCAGGCCCGTGGATCTCGCCGGTTCGGGATAGCTGCTCGCCGGTCTTGGCCAGGTCCCCAAGTTTCTCGACCAGATTCCCAAGGCCTTTGAGAATCCCGCCAAGCCCTAGTTCGAAGCCGCCTTCGGAAGTCTTCTCATTGTGTTTCTTAGTCATGTGGTTGTTCTCCCTCGATCTGAATTCCATACGCCTTCACTTTCGAATGAAGGGTCTTGTAATCAACCTGGAGGAGGCGTGCGGCCTTGGCTTTGTTTCCGCCCGTTCTCCGCAGTGCCTGGGCGATGACCTCCCGCTCAAGGTGGGCCGTGTTGCGCCGCAGGATCTCCCGCAACGGCTCATTTCCCCCCCCATATGCGCTATAAGTTAGCGCATATGAGGGGGGGGGGGGGGGGGGGGGG
>CAIKND010000012.1 GCA_903828675.1 uncultured Acidobacteriaceae bacterium | reverse complement strand
TGCGGGGTGATACCACCGTGGAAGTGGTGCATCAGGATGAGAAAGACGTTCGTGAGCCGCTTTCCAAGCTGACGCTTCCAGAGGATGATGCCCAGAGCGATCAGGCCGCCGGCCAACGCTATGCAGAACATCTCCAAGAACACATGCTTCATCGCAGCAAAGGCGGCAACGGCCGTCATCAATTTCACATCGCCACCGCCCATTGCGTGGAGGCGGTAGAAGATCGCCATGAAGAAGAACGTGATCATAGCGGCGGCTATGGCGGAGAGCAGGTCGCGCCATCCACCGAGTACGCCGCGCAGGACAATGCCACAAGCGGCGGAGGAGTATGTGAAGTAGTTGGGAATTCGGTGTGAGGAACGCAGATCGAAGATCCCACCCGCCACCCCAACAATCGCCGCAAGCGCAAGGCATACTTCGTCTGGCCGATAATCCATACAAGCACTATGGCCAAGACGAGGGCTAGATGGAAGTCTAGAAAAACAAAAAATGACGCTTGTTGAATTTATTTTGTGGAAGCCAGTTGAACGTGGAGAAGTACGGTAATCCGCTTGCCATGTCAGGATAGATTGGCTGAGCCGCAACGCGAAGTGGCCGTCTGCCGCGCTTGGCAGACCGGCTAAGCAGAGACAAGGCATGTTAATTAGTGCGACGCGGCCAAGGTCTCCCCTGGTTACACCGCAGACGTCAGTGTGCTGCCTACCGTGGTGAATGAGCTAGCAATGCGGTTCGCTAGCGATTTTATTGTTGCGACCGTTGCCAAGCCGAGAAGAGCGAGAATCAGAGCGTACTCGACCAGATCTTGTCCATTGACGTCACGGTGAAGTTTCTTGAAGATGCCAATCATGAAATAAACCCTTTCCTCGGCCAATGGAATGAGCACGGCCTTACATATCCCGTTGGTTAAACCGAGGACGTCAACGTGCTGCCCACCGTTGTGAATGAGTTGGCAATATAGTTCGCCAGTGTTTTCATCGTTGCGACCGGCCCCAGGCAGAACAAAGCGAGAAGCAAAGCGTACTCGACCAGGTCCTGGCCGTTGGCGTCGTGGTAAAGTCTCTTGAAGGTGTCAACCATAGGATCATTCCTTTCCCCGCCTTATGTGAATGGTTGCAGCGGAGAAGAGCTCTCGGTTGTGTAGCATTTCGCCTGTTCGCTCCGGGGAGTCCATGAGTATTGTCAAGCACCCATAAAGCTCCTGAAACGACAGGCAGGCCGCAGCTCCTGGAACGCTGCGGCCGTTCCGATTGAAAGTTGGGCGCAATGGAATGATAGCTACACCGACGATACGAGGGTGGAACCGACGGTGGTGAATGCGTTGGAGATGTAGTTCGAGAGCGTCTTCATGGCCGTAACGGAGCCAAGGCCAATTAGGGCAGCCACGAGGGCGTACTCGACCAGGTCCTGGCCGTTTTCGTCGCGGTGAAGCAAGCGCAGTTGGGTTCTCATTCAGGTTAAGCTCCTTGCAAATGTCGAAAGGTGTGATGGTCCCCTCCGCACGAGTAGCCTAAGAAAATCAAAATCAAAAAGGCAAGTCTACGTTCAGACTTTTTCCCGAGATGTTCTTGGTGAGCCGCCCGAGCCCTGATAAACAGCGGCAGGCAAAGTGAACACGCCGCCTAAAAGACAATCTGACCCGTGGCCGTGCCGTTGATGGTTAGCGATGGGAACGGTACATGGGAATAGGTCCTATACGGGTATTGGACCTGCACCGTGACCGGGTTGCCTGGATTGTTGGTGTTGTTGGCCCAGATCAGCTGAATCTGGCTGCTTGAAAGGAAGTGGCCGGAGGATCCGGCGACAGCCATGACGACAGCGGTCACGTTGGCGCCTGCCACATCGGGGCAGGCGCTATGCACACTGCCGCCCGGTCCGCTACAGTCGGGTGCGTCTGTGCCATGCGTCATCGCATACTGCACCCCTTGGCGCGAAGCATACTGCAAGACTGCCGTGGTGTAGCAGAACATACATAACTCAAACAGGCAGATCAGCATGGGAGTCGCGACCAGCATAGCGAGCGCGGTCTCAACTCCGTTGGAACCCTGGTCGTCGCGCAGAGTGCCTCGGAACAAATGCCGCATTGGAGACTCCTCTCTAGTTCAACTGGCGCATATACACAGTGCGCCCATAGGTTGCTGAAGGCAGAATGGTCGACGCCTT
>CAIKND010000011.1 GCA_903828675.1 uncultured Acidobacteriaceae bacterium | reverse complement strand
CGGTGACGGCTGCGCTGCTCATGGGTACTTCCTCCTTGGGTTTTGCCTCGTGGTACTCGGCATTTGAAAAACAAATGCCGAACGCCTCCTGGCGAAGGTGGGGGGTAGCAACTGCAAGGGGAGGGGTATCTCCCACCCTTGGAGCGCAGCGGAAAGGGCGCAAGGGCTGCACAAGCGGAGCGCGGAAGCCTGGGGAAACCCCTTGCGGGCGCGAGGGGGAAACACCCCTTAGCTGTTTTTGCTTTTGTTGTTGCTGTTGCTTTTCAGGCAATCAGGGAGGGGCGTTGCGGGGAAGGAACGGCCCCGCTGAGGAGGGTGGCGGAGGACGTGCAATTGCGTCCGCAGACAGGGAGGAAACCTCCTCCCGCCAAAGACAGCCCTTGGTAAACCGGAAAAATCGTATGCGGGCAGTTCGACAGAAATGAACAGTGATGATGAAAAACCTGGGAGGAAGGCGAAATTAGGTCTGTCTCGGCAAGCTAAAAGAAAAGAAAATGCGTTTATTGAAATGTACACTGCTGTATGATGGAGAATATGGAACCGTACTTTGAAACGCGAGTGCATTTGAAGGCGACAGGAGCGGCACAGAGAGGATCTGAAAAGCAATGACAATGACGGCAGATGAGACTCTGATTAGGCAGTATGGAGCGCTGCTCAGTATCAACCAATTGGCAGCCATCCTTGATCGTTCTCCAGACGGTTTGCGCACGACGCTGAGATCCTCCGGCGAGTGGGTCAACAAGATCAACGCAACCCGCTTGAGACTAGGCCGCTGTTTGTATTTCTGCACGGTCGCAGTTGCCGATGTTCTTGGAATCCGGTAGACAGACGATTGAGTTCTGAACTCATGTCCGTTAGCGCGATACTCGGCCAGAATTCGATTTCGGCTGCCGATAAGCGGGCGTCAGCCCCGCGGCTCAACGCGTCTGGCTTTTCAGCGCATTCGCGAAGAGGGTCGATTGTCTCCCGGCAACCACATCCTCTGCTATCCATCGTGCAAGCCATTCCCACCGAGAGCGCCCTCGATGCCGGCGCGCTCGGCTTTATGGCAAAGTTTCTGGTCCAAACCACTCTTCCGCACAGTGAGCAGCTCGGCACACAATTCGTCCGTTCGGACGGCAATCTCACACTCCGCATCACGGATGTCGGCGGGACCGGCCTGCCATACGGCAGCTATCCACGTCTGATTCTTATCTGGATGACAACCGAGGCAGTCCGGACCGGAAATCGAGAGCTGGAACTTGGCACATCGCTTTCGAGCTTCATGGCGCAACTCGGACTCCAAGCAACAGGCGGCCACTGGGGAACCATCCCGCGCTTCCGCGTTCAGATGCAACGTCTGGTCGGCGCCGCCATCTCGACCCGCTGGTCGAGTGAGGCCAACGGGCAAAATCACTCCAGCGGAGAGAATCTTCTCGTGGCGGACAGGTTTCATCTTTGGTGGACACCGCAAAAGTTGCCGAACGGAAGTCTGGCAAAGTCCTCAGTGACCCTGTCGATGAACTTCTTTGAGCAAATTGTCGCCGCTCCGGTGCCGCTCGACTTGAGGGCTGTCAAGGCTCTCAAGAAGTCGCCCCTGGCGCTCGATCTCTACGCCTGGGCGACGCGCCGGGTCAGCTATCTGTCGCGGCCCACGCTGATTCTGTGGGAGTCGCTGCGCCGGAGCTTCGGAGCCGGGTACGCCAATACGCCGCAAGGCCGCTCCTGCTTTCGAGCAAAAGCGGTCGAAGCATTCCGAAGAATAGTCATGGTCTACCCCGAATTGAAGATAGAAGACCATGAGAATGGCCTACTGCTTCGTCCTTCAGGTCCGCACATCCCCAAAGTTCTGCGCTAGTCATCGGTGGCGCGTAGCGCTCTTTCCCCCGCGGAGGGGGCGGAGGCTCTCGTCTTGTCGCGCACCGGCACATTTCCACAGAGCGCGGCTGCTACTACAGGCTATCTATATAGGATTACATAAAGGTACTACAGGGCGTTGCGGAAGCCTTGTTTAATCAATGCTATGCGGACACTTCGTACACCGTTTATGCGTAAATGTACACCGTTTATGCGTGAAAGATCGCCCTGGATACACCGTTTATGCGTAAAAAGGTACACCGTTTATGCGTGGAAAACTTGCGGGACTCACGCAGGAATGTGGATTCCGCTGGCGAACTGCGGCAACCGTTCCGTCTGGGTCTCGGAGGAGTTGTTGGCGACAAAGCCGCAACGGTCAATAAAAAAGCCCGCGCCGACGATTACCGGCGCGGGCGTGCCCAGCTAATATTCGCTGGGCAGATGAATCACGTTGTTGGCGAAGTAGAGCTTCACTTCGTCAAGCGGGAAGTCCGTGAAGGGGATCTCCTGCGTATAGACCGGGTTCCCATTGCCGTCATCGCAGAACACGGCCGCGCTACGGTCGGAGTGAACCTTCAAGTTCCAAACCTGGAACTCTTCGCCGGAAACGCGGGCATCATGTTGCTGGGCGATCGCGATGATGTCGAGCAGCCAGTAAGCGCCGCCCTGGTCGGCAAGGAACTTTGCGCCGTCGGTGAAAAGGACAGTGCGATTGATGCCGTGGCGATACCAGTTCTCGGAGCCGGTGAACTGGCGGAGTTGAACTTCGGAGAGTGTTGCTGAGTTCGTCATGTTATGCCTCTTTTCCTTGAAGTGACCCCAACGGGGGGGGGCAAGAGAGGCACAAAATGCTGCCGAGCAAAGCGCAGCAGTCATAGCTTTTTGGGGGAACCGTGACCGCAGGCCATGGGGGAGCCAAAACAGCGTCATTGACGGCAAGCGGCGGCAGCTAAAGTGCCATCCGCCCGCCGTTCATTGGGTCACGGAAAAGAGGCCAGTCTGAACACAGCAATCAATTCGAGTCCGGAGCCTGAAAGCGGTATAGTCTGCCTGGTTGCCTCAGTTTGGAGCAATGTAGGAATCTCAGCGCAAATGTCGAAGTGTGTGCAGCCAGTGGTGCTGGGTGACGAAGTAAGCAAGTGTGCCCAAACCGGCAATGGCAAGCAGGCAAAGCGCCAGAATCTCCATCAGTCCGTGTCGGTGGGGTTCCTTAACGGCTTGAGCAACCGCGATAGGAGGTGAACTCAGACGGACTATCTCGATGCCTATATTGTCGGGGCCACCGGCGGCCAATGCCAGGTTCAGGAGCGTCCTGGCCGCGATTTCCAACGTTAGCTCTGGGTTGGCCGCTACCATCTGGATATTCTTCTCCGGGACGTAGCCCCACAGACCGTCGGAGCAGAGTATTAGGCTGTCCCCGTCTACGAGCGGAAACATGTTGATGTCGATCTCCACTTCTGGTTTATGGCCCAAGCTGCGCGTCAGTACGGACCCGTCAGGGTGGTGGAGAGCCTCCAGAGGAGTGATCAGATTGCGGTTAAGTAGGGCCTGCACTGCGGAGTGGTCGTTGGTGAGGCGGCTTAGTTGGCCAGCCCGAACCAAGTAGGCACGACTATCGCCGATGTGTCCGATCCAGACTCGGGTCCCACTCGTGTCCTGTTGCAGCAGGGCTAACACGACTGTAGATCCCATGCGGCGAAAGTCGGAGTTCAGCGAGTGAGCCTCCGCAAGAATGTTTGCATTGGTACATTCAGAGGCCTCGCGGATGGCGCGGTCAGGCGGGTAGTCTTGGGCAAGGTTGGCCAGATATTTGTGAAAGCCCTTAACCGCCATTTGGGATGCGGTAGCTCCGCCCAGGTACCCGCCGATGCCGTCAGCTACGATCAGCAGTTCGCCCAGTGCGATACGGGCGTGCCAGACCGTGTCCTGGTTTTCTTCGCGGAGCTTGCCCCGGTCACACTCTTCGGCAAAGACCATGACCAACTGCCCAGGGATGGGAACTTCGCTCACGCTTGAACCTCAGGGACTAAACAAAGCCTGTGCTTTGTATGTAAGTGCGAACTTATGAAAAAGGCCGCAAGTTTACTGTCGATGACTGCACTACAGTGTTACGACGGTGAATCTGTCTTCGAAAGTGGATCATATTCATTCAATTCATTGGGAATCGTTGTCGCGCCTGCGCAAGATGACGATGACCGACGTAACCAGCACAAATAGCATCCCGCCAAGCACTGTCATCGAGTCGAAGAAGCGATGACGGTAGCTGACGGCGTGAGCAACAGGGTTGATCCGCGGATAGGCCTGGCGAACCGAGGCACGACAGGTCTGCTCTGTTCTGCTGTTGTTGGTAAAAGTAATGAGATAGCCAGGGATGGAGTTCTCTGCCACGTCTCCGCAGAGAGCGGAGGCCTCGCTTGCGGGGCAATCTGCGCCCGATTGCAGGGTCGAGGCTGGCTGGTTCTCTGGCTCGATATTGCATCTGTAATCGGGCAAATACTTCTTCGCACCCCAATCGCTGGCCGAGGCTTCCTGAAGCAAGTTGGCCTCAAACGACCACCGTGAAGGAATCACCGTACTGATGATTTGGCCAGCCTTGGGCATCAGATAAATCGGGCGCAAGCCGCCACCCAGGGCGATGATGGGTAGAAGTACCACCGGCAGCAAAGCGACGGCGCTTTCGTTGGTCCGGGAGACGGCCGATATGCATAATCCCAGACCCGCGCCAATCATGGAAGACATTAGCAGAATCAGAAAGTCGTTGAAGAAGTTGCTATGCAGACCGCAGACGGCGTAGACAATGCCCAGCATGGAACCGCACTGGAAGATGCATAGCGCCAGCAGCACCGCAAGCTTGGAAAAAACGTAGGGTATAAGCTTGAGCGTAACCATGCGTTCGCGCTTGTAGATTGTCCACTCGCCCACGATGTCGCGTGCCGCGTTATTGCAGCCGAACCAGATGGCGGCCACTACCATGAGGAAATGGACAATAGGCAGCTTCTGCGAAAGCTCGTCGAAATGGCCGGCCTGTAGCGGGTAATTGACCAGTGCCACCAGAGCGGCGAATAAGGGCGCTTGGGCCAGAAGAATCGCGGTCTGCGCGCGGTCTTGAAGTTTGACGATGACGTTGCGCTTGACCAGCGCAAACCACTGCTTGAGCCCGAACTGGCGGCGCGGGCTATCTTCGTCGGCCTTGGCGCGCGCGGCGGGCTGCTTGCCACTGCGGTCGTTAACGAACTCTTTCTGATAGCGCGAGGCCTGGTAACGCTTGCGCCAGGTCTCGGTACGGCTGGCTTCGGAGACCGTATTCATTCCGGAAAACAGCATCTCTGGATTCAAATCCTGCGGCGGGCCGCACGGCGGCGCACCCGTTGGAGGAGGGTTGAAGAACTGGATCGAATCCGGAAACGCCGGCCCAAAGTAAACCATCGCGCCGGGCCTATCTCCCTTATCGCGCGAGACCATGAGAAGGTCGTCGAACTGTTTGTAGACCCTGAGGCTGGGCTGGTGGATGGTGGTGATGATGGTCTTTCCGGTCTTCGACAGACCCTTGAGGAGATCCACCACGGAATCGGCGTCATAGGAAGACAGACCCGACGTTGGCTCGTCCAGAAAAAGCACTGGCGTATCGATGATGAGTTCGAGTGCTATGTTGACACGTTTACGCTGGCCGCCGCTAAGAGTCTTGCGCTCCGGCGAGCCGATGACAGTGTCGATCTTGTCCGGTATGCCCAAGTCCCGTAGCACCTTCTCTGTGCGCGTATCGATTTCGCTGTCGGAAAGGTCGGTACGCAGGCGGGCGGAGAAATAAAGTGCTTGGCGCACCGTCAGTTGGGGATGCACAATGTCGTCCTGGGGCACGTAACCCATCTGTTGGCGGAAGCGGTCGTAGTAGTCGTAGAGGCTATAGCCGTTGAACAGCACCTTGCCTTCAACCGGCCTTGTGTAACCGTTAAGGGCCTTCAGCAATGTGGTCTTGCCGGCACCGGCCGGACCCATCAGCGCGACCAGTTCCGAGGGAAAGACGGTAAGCGACACCGGGTCCAGCAGACGTTTGCCGTTGGGCGCGTGAACCACGATGTCACTGGCCTCTATTGTGACATTACCGTAGTATTCGCGTTGCGCTAGCTCGCCGCCTTCGAGTAGTTGAAAACGAAAGCTACCGAGGCCAATCTCTTGGCCCGGTTTGACCAGGACTTTACCACTGATGCGAACTCCATCGACGTAAGTACCATTGCGGGAGCCCAGATCCTCGACCAGAATTCCTGCAGGCGCGCGTGTGAGCCGGGCGTGGTGCCAGGAAACCATGGGGAACGGGAGCGGAACCTGGCAGTTTGGGTCTCGTCCGATCTCCATGGTGTTGCCGGTCAATTTGACCTTATGGAAGGCGCCCTCGCCGATCTCGACCTTCTTGGTCGAAGACAGTAGTTGGGCAGCGGCTATCTTGTAGGAGCCGAGATAGACCTCGCAGGCGGGGTCAAGGATGGCGCGCTGGATACGATTGCTGACTTGCCCGATCGCTGTTCCATTGCGCGAGTTCCGATCCTCGATGATGTACGCGCCGTTCTCTTGGGTGATGATGGCATGGTTCCAACTGACGATGGGCAGGTCGATTTGGACATCGGATTTCGGGTCCCGGCCGATGGTGATCGTCTTTGTGCCAACGTGTAGAGGATGTGTAGGGACAGAGGGAACGGAGGCCGGGCGGGAAGACGAACTGGTGCCGGACATTGGCCAAGGCATCAGAACCTCGCTGCCTAGGGTCACATGTGCTCCATGCGGAACCCAAACCGGCTCGCCGGGTGCGATCTTTATCCCATTCACAAAGGTGCCGTTGGTTGAGCCTAGGTCTTCGACTGTAAATCCACCCGCGTAGCGCGTCAGCCTGCAATGTCGGTTGGAAACGGTGGGTTCCGGCACCCTGAGGTCGGATTCAGTGGCTTTCCCGATCAACCATGAAGCCTGCGGACTCAATTCATCTTGGGACATAAAAGAAGAGCCTTCCAGAATGCTTCACTGTGGCAAGGGGAATTTGCTGGATGATAGCAACTGCGACCGTTCTAGGGCAACCAAAGGCATGGTATTCCTTCGCCAAGCAGATTCTCTGCTTTGGCAAGCAACTGAGGGTAAAGACCCGTCCTGTTTGCGACATGGGCTATCAGGGCCAGCAATGCATTTGCGCGACCGACGGAGAGGTACTCAATGTGTCGCGTGCTCTGGTGCGGAACAGCCCGGGCTCTTTGGCGGAAAATCTGACATCCCTTTCAAAGAAAGCAGACTTGACAGACTTGTATTTGCGGTCAGCCTGTACCTGCCAGCCCTTATCATTGTTTGGTTGCATTGTTAAGCATCCCAGGAGTAGCAAGATGATCAAGCAAGCCGTATGGATTGCCATCGCACTGGCCGGGACCGGCCTGATGGGATCGGGCTGGGATGGAACGGCGAGGGCGCAGGCGCTCGGGGGAATCTCGTCACTCAGTGCCGGCCCAGCTTACACCAGCAAGGACGGACAGAACGGACCGCAGTTTCCCAGGATCGACGTGGTGATGCACCTCACCGACGGCCATGGCACGCCGCGGCAGTTCCAGGTCGGGGATCTGAAGCTGGTTGAGGGCGATACCGAATTGGGCAGCGGCGAGTCGGTGCGCAGTTTTGGAGAGGCCGGCTATGGCGTCAAGACGATTCTGGCACTGGATGCAAGCGGCAGCATGAACGGTGCGCCGCTTGCCGCTATTCACTCGTCCATCGCCAAGTTTGTAAACCAGGCGCGCCCCCAGGATCAGGTGGAGGTTCTGACGATTGCCGATGAAACGCGCGTCGAGGTTCCCTTCGGCACGGACCAGGCGGTCCTGGCCGGCCGCCTCAAGCAGGTGAAGAGCTGGGGTACGTTGACTCGGCTTTACGATGGCCTCCTAGACGCTCTTGCACAACTGAATGGCGCGCCGCCAGCGTACCGGCGCCTGACAGTCATCTCCGACGGACACGACGAGGGCTCCAGGCACTCGATCAATGATGTAATCCGCCAGGCGCAAGTCCAAAACGTTCCCATCGATGCGATTGGGCTAACCCGTTCTCACCCGGAGTATCTTCAGACGCTTGCCCGCATCGCGCAGGCCACAGGGGGCGGCTACGCCGAGGCACGATCGGCCGAGGATCTGGATGGTCTGATCGGACAGGGCATTGAGGCCATGCGCGCCACGCCGGTGGCGGCGTTCACAGTGAGCCATCTGGCCTCAGACGGCAAGACACACAAAGTGGAACTCCGCTGGCAGCCGGACCATCTGACAGCGACTTTCGAGGTTTACCCTCCTTTGGTGAGCAGCAATCCTTGGAAGGTCTGGGGTTGGGTGTTGGCAGGGTGTTTTGTGGTGGGCGCAACACTGCTGATTGTCTCCCGGCGGCAGCAGGTCAAAGCCACCGAAGATACCCGACCGATGCAGGGCTCGGTGTTCGTTCCGCTCGCCGCCCCCCCGGCGCCAGTACGTTCAGGTTTCACCGTGGTGGAAGAGGATAAGCCTACGGGGTCGGTGGCTCCGGCGCCAGCGTATGCGCCGACTATGGTCGAGGAAAGTGCGGCGGATCATGCCCCTTTGCGAACCAGGACACGTGTGGCAGCCTTCTTTGATACGTCGTCTGACGGCCACGGACCAACGCTTGAGGCTACCGCCGGACCACTTGCTGGCCAGAGTTTCCCGGTGAGCGGGGACCTGCTCATTGGTGCGGTCGAGGGAAACAGCTTGGTAATTCCGGGCGATCCCACCATTTCCGGCTTCCATGCCAGACTCCGGCTGGTCGATGCCGTGCTGACCATCGAGGATTCGCGATCCACCAATGGTACCTTTGTAAACGGCGTACGCCTGGGACATGACCGTAAGCTGCTCAAGCCAGACGACGAGATTCGCATGGGCCGATCGATCTTCCGCGTGCGGCGGAATGAAGGGGACGCAGGACTTTGAAGACAACCGTCGGGCAAAATCGCAGTGTCTTGCAAGGTTACATTCTTTCACCTGAGGTTTCGGCGGCCAGGGGCCGCATAACGGAGAGCAACTCCAGAGGAATGGGAAATGAGTATTTGTAAGGCATGCCACGCAACAAATCCCGATGCCGCAACCATTTGTACATTTTGCAGAACGCCTTTGAGCAAGCCGGAGACACTTGGAATAGCGGGGATGCCGGGACGAAGGCAAACGCAGGTCGAACCAGCACCAGGGCAGCCGACACGCTTGCCAACCGTTGCCGAGGGCTTTGGCGTTTTGCCGCCGGATGGAGCGGCCTCGGGCACTGGACAGCCCCATGCGTTGGCAAAGAGTCCCCAACCCAGCAATGCGCCCTTGCGCCGCGTGACAATCTACGACCCCTCATTCGCAGCTGGACCGGAAGCCCAGAGCATTGTCTCCGGGTCGGCGAAGACGGCACCGGCATCCGCCACACGCAAGATTGTTGGCGTGCTGGTGACCTATTCGTGGAGCGATCAAGGCCAGATCTTTCCCGTGCTCGAGGGCCGCAACCGCATAGGTAGCGATCCCAAACAATGCGACATCGCGATTCCGCAGGACGACACGCTCTCAGCCATCAACAGTCATATTGTATTTCGCAAGAACTTCGTGATTGGCGACGAGGTGAGCATGGGCGGAACTGACGTGGATGGGGAGCCGGTGGAGACCGCGTTTGTTCCTCTTCATAACTATGCTCGGATACGTACCGGATCGACGCATTGGACCTTTATCGTTCTCCAACCGCCTTCCACCGACACAGGTGGAGCGGAGGCAGGGAGCTAGTAGGACGGAAAGCATTAAAGAGTCGTATTTATGGAAGGCTGGGATGACGATGTTCAGTCACTTCGTGGAATGGTTCCGCCGGTCCGGCTTCTCGGTCTGCGCAGCGGTGCTGCTGCTGCCTGCGCTGGCGATGGGGCAGGTTGCAGCCAGAGCACAAGACGCAGGCCCACTCTACGGAGCGCATGGAGTGAGCCCGCAGGCTGTCCGCCAGGGCATCCTGGGCAGTTGCTACTTTCATGCGTCGATTGCAGCACTGGCTAAAGTCGCGCCCGAAACGCTGCGCAACGCGATCAACCGGAATCCCGGCAGCGGTTACCAGGTTCGCTTCTTTGACGGGCCAGAGGAGCTCGTCTTTCCCGAGGACGTGAAGTATGGTCGGGCGCACAGCTTCGACCGCTCCGATGGGGATTGGGTTCTGGTCCTTATGCGAGGTTACGCGCAACGTGAGGTGCGGAGGAGCCTAGCGGGCGCTATTCAGCGATCAACTCTGATTCCCGTATATGCCAAACCTGTCGCTCTGTCGTGGCTCGATCAGTCCGGCCTGCTGCTGGTGGCCTATGACCGCGCCATCCGCTCCGTGGTAAACCAGGACGGGATCATGAACAAAGCCGCGCTCAAGCAGGCACTGGCAACCCAATTGAGCGCCCTGGGCCTTCCCGCTGCTGAGGCGCAGGCGCTGGGCGGCTTTCTTGAAGAAAAGGGCTTCTTCGATGCATTGGAACTCACTGTCGAGCAGAATGGCGAGGTCTTTGGGGCCTACAAGAGCGTGGGGCAGGGTGGAATTCCGGATCGGGTGATTGGAGCATTTATGGGTAAAGGCAGGTCTCAACTGATCGCCGATAACCGGCTGCTTTTTGATCAACTGCGGCGGCTGCACACTGGTGGGGTAGCGATGGTGGCCGCAACGTGGCCCACCCCACGCGGTGCGGAGTATAGTCGCACAGATTTGTTGGTCCCCAATCACGCCTACACATTGCTGGACTATGACGAAGCCACCCACATCGTCAGTCTGCGCAATCCCTGGGGAGATCACCCTGATCCGGATGGCGTTTTCACACTCCCACTTGCGGCCTTTCTTCGGGCTTATGAGTTTTACTCCTACTCCGAATGACCGTCCGAGTAGGGATTTGAGGGGGGCACTTGCAGCCTACCTTGGCCAGCAACGCACATCCGCGTTTGTATGCCGAAACCTGAGGTAATTTTCCGCTGAGCGCATCTGCGGCCGGACAGGGAAATCGCTGTTTGATTTCTGCCGCTACAGCCTCTTCCAACGGGTTGGGTGCGTCCCGTTGCACACGCCCGAGTCAGATTGCGTAATGTCGGTGCCGTGCATTACTCTGGCCGGAGGCAATTTGCCGCTCCGGATGAACAGATGCCCACTGTCGGCGTCTTGTGTTGACAGGTGACCGCCATCACAGACGCTCTGTTGCTCTTGTCAGTAAGTGCTGGCGAATGCTAGCTCACTGAAAAACAAGTTTCAGGAGAAGAAATGATGAAAAAGTCGATGCTATTATTTGCGTGCTTGTTGATGTTCTTCAGTTGCATTCCGACACACGCCCAGCCGAATACCAAGCGGGCGGAGATCGTCTTTCATAAGCTCACTGCGCAAGATACCCAGCTAATTAAGCAAAACAAGTCTTTGCAGGCCTGGGTCAGTGGTTACGCGAAAAAGTCGGCTCAAATGGGCGGAGGGGGGCTGGATGATATACGGGCTGCAAATTTCGGCAATGGCTTGTCAACACTTATCCTTAGCGCACCGGTACTCGGGCCTGGATTTGACAGAAAGGTAGTCGTCGGCCTTGATCCCGTATTCATTGACACAATTGCTGGTGCTTTTGACGGGACCAAGTATTTCATTGAGTACAGTAAAGGCTCGGATGGTCTTCAAGTAATGAAATTCCAAGCCAAGGATAGTGAACCGAGTAGCAAAGCGGAGACTGTCTTCACCTGCAGAGAAGGAGCTTCCCAAGCAGCTCCAATGCAATGTTCCAGCGCTTCTCGATGACGCGAGTTAGCATGCAAGGTTGAGGAGACAACTTTGCATGTAGTTACGACTTGATGCCTCCCACTAAGTACAACAGATTTGTCCAGGAACACTCAACCCGAGCGGAGCGAAAGCAACGCTCGGGCTGTGGGAGGGGTGGAGGAGCAGATATTACGTAGCTTCTCGCTGCATCACTTGAAGTGTTTTGGCGTTCTATAGCAAGCGAAGCTAGAAAGACAGGCATGCCCTTCAGTTTTGCTGCCGCGTAGTCTGGCCGATTGTAAGGAGATCATGTGAAGACCTGTCCGCTGTGCGATACTGCTTATCCGAATCACCACTCAAATTGCGATAGGGACGGCGCGCTGCTCATTGAGTCGCGTGAACTGGAGCCGGGGACGGTCATCCGGGGCAAATACCGGATCGTGCGCCTGCTCGGGCGCGGTGGCATGGGCACGGTGTATCTGGCGGAGCACATTCTGTTGGGGCGGAAGCGTGCGCTGAAGTTCATTTCGAGCGAACTGAGCCAGGATCCAAAGTTCTTGAAGCGCTTCCGACATGAGGCGCAGGCGGCCATAGAACTACAGCACCCGAATGTGGTGGAAGTGGTCGATCTGGACCAGGCGGAAGATGGATCGCCCTATATCGCGATGGAATACGTGGAAGGGCCGGATCTGCGCCACATACTGGCAAATGGAGCTTTGCCCGTCGAGCGGGCGCTGGCGATTGCGCGAGGGGTAGCACTTGGACTGGGCGCGGCGCATGCCAAGGGCATCGTTCACCGCGACGTGAAACCGGAAAACATTCTGCTCACCGGTGGGAACGGCACCCCAGAGACACCCAAGTTGCTGGATTTCGGCATTGCTGCAATGAAGGAGAGTGGAACGGCAGTCAGCCGCACACGTGGGCTAATGCTGACCCCAGACTATGCGGCGCCGGAGCAATGGAAGGGGATGGCGGCCGAGGAGCAAGACGGGCGTGTCGACTTTTACGCGTTGGGCGGCGTGCTCCACGAGATGCTGACCGGAAAAACCAGCTTCCATTCGCACAATACCGAAGGCTGGATGTATCAGCACTTGCAGACGGAGCCGGAAGCGCCGAGCCGGTTGCGGCCAGAACTGGTCAATTGGATTGGGTTGGATGTTTTGGTGCTGCGGCTGCTGGCCAAGGATAGGGAACAACGGCCCAAAGATGCCAAAGAACTCGTCGGGCTGATCGACGCGGTCCAAAATGTTGCACCAATGGTGCGGCGGGAAACGGTGCGTGAGGAAGCGGGGCAGGATTGGAATCAGGGAAGCGGACAGCGCTCCAGGCGGGTTCCGGTTTGGGTCTGGGTTGCATCAGTCGCAGTGCTCCTGGCGGGTGTGTTTGCCTTGTGGTTCAGTTTGCATCGCCCACGCCAGTCAACAAATCCAGGAGCGCAAGCGACGTCAGTCCAGCCGCAAGTCAATCAGCAGGCCCTCGCACTTTATGGCCAGGGGCGCTATTCAGAAGCGAGCCCCCTTTTGGATCAGGCTTGCACTAGTGGCACTTGGGAGGCATGTAAGGACCTCGGCAATATGTACGTCGATGGCAATGGCGTCGCAAAAGATTATTCTCGAGCGGTCGCTCTCTATGCCAAGGCCTGCGATGCAGGCTACGCCAAGGGTTGCGCTAATCTAGGCAATATGTACGCTGATGGCAAAGGCGTCGCAGAAGATGAATCTCGGGCGGTGGCTCTCTATACCAAAGCCTGTGATGCAGGCGAAGGGTTAGGTTGCAGCAATCTAGGCGATCGATACCGCGACGGCTTTGGTGTCGCAAGAAATGCTTCACGGGCAGCGTCTCTCTATTCACGCGCGGTGGCGCTCTACGCGAAGAGCTGTGATGCAATCGATGCCTGGAGTTGTGACAAACTAGGCGTAATGTATGAGGGTGGCATAGGGGTAGCTAAGGATTTCTCGCGCGCGGTGGCCCTCTATACGCAGGCGTGCGATGGTGGCAACGCACAAGCTTGCCACAATGTCGGCGTTATGTATGAAAATGGAGACGAAATCGCAATGGACAATCAACGCGCTGTGGCTTTTTTCGCCAAGGCCTGCGACGCAAGCTCAGGGCCACTTTGCTTCGGCCTCAACGACATGTACCAAAAAGGTTTTACTATCGCAATGGACAATCCGCGCGCTCCAGCCCTTTACGCCAAGGCCTGCGATACAGGCAGTGCACCACAGATTTGCTACTTCCTCGGCACCATGTACGAAGAGGGCAAAGGCGTCGCCACAGACTATCCGCGCGCAGCGGCCTTCTACGCGAAGGCCTGCAGTCCACACGGCGTCGAACCGGCAGCTTGCAGCAGTCTCGGTGTTATGTACGAAAATGGCAATGGAGTTGGCAAGGATATTGAGAAAGCCAAGCAGCTTTTGAACGAGGGCTGCCAGTTGGGCAACAGGTTGGGGTGCGACCAGATTAAGAAGCTGCAATAGCACGATCTACTTGATGCTGCAGGTCTAAACAGCGGCCGAGTCTGTTCTGTTGCGCTTCTCTTCATGGGCCAATGACTGTGCCGCACGTTAGTTTGACCGATTGTAAGGAGATCACGTGAAGACCTGTCTGCTTTGCGATACCGCTTATCCGAATCATCACTCAAATTGCGACAAGGATGGCGCACTGCTCATTGAATCGCGTGAACTGGAGCCGGGGACGGTCATCCGGGGCAAATACAGGATCGTGCGCCTGCTGGGGCGTGGCGGCATGGGCACGGTGTATCTGGCGGAGCACATTTTGCTTGGGCGGGTGCGGGCGCTGAAGTTCATTTCGAGCGAACTGAGCCAGGATCCAAAGTTCTTGAAGCGCTTCCGGCACGAGGCACAGGCGGCCATCGGGCTGCGCCACCCAAACATTGTGCAAGTGGTGGATCTGGACCAGGCCGAGGATGGATCGCCCTACATCGCAATGGAATACGTGGAAGGGCCGGACCTGCGCAACGCACTGGCGGGCGGAGCCTTCCCTGTCAAGCGGGCGCTGGCCATTGCGCGGGGGGTAGCACTTGGACTGGGAGCGGCCCACAGCAAGGGCATCATTCACCGCGATGTGAAGCCGGAGAACATTCTGCTTGCCGTGGGGAATGATGTCCTGGAAATTCCCAAGCTGCTGGACTTCGGCATTGCATCCATGAAGGAGAGTGCAACCGCCATCAGCCGTACGCGTGGGCTAATGCTGACCCCGGAGTATGCGGCTCCCGAGCAATGGAAGGGGATGGCGGCCGAGGAACAGGACGGGCGCTTGGACCTCTACGCGCTGGGAGGCGTGCTCCACGAGATGCTGACCGGGCAAACCGGCTTCCATTCGCACAATACGGAAGGCTGGATGTATCAGCACTTGCAGGCCGAGCCGCAAGCGCCGAGCCGGTTGCGGCCAGAGCTGGTCAATTGGACAGGGCTGGATGCCTTGGTGTTGCGGTTGCTGGCGAAGGATAGAGAACAACGGCCAAGAGATGCCGCAGAACTTGTCCGGATACTTGACAAGGTACGGAATGGTGCTGCCGAGGTGCGTCGAGTAACCGAAATAGAAGAGGCAGCGCCGAATGCCAGTCAGGAACCCGGTGAACGTGAACATCTGGAGGCGTACTCCAAGCCTGGTCAACCGGCAAAGTCAGTTTTTCAAAGCCCGGGAAGTCTGCCTCCAATAGAGCAAAACTCGCCAACACTTCAGGAAATCGGTAGACCTGAACCGAGATATTCTGAAGTTCCTGATTCTCCTCAGCCTAGTAGACTGGCTTCGAAGCTCTCCCAGATTAAGGTAATCGGCTCAGCAATTGCCCTGATAGCAATAATTCTCTTTGCTGCAGCATGGCATTTCTGGGGCGCTGAAGTCGATCTGACCACTCATCCCGGTGGGGCTGACATTTCCATTGACGGGAAGCCTGCTGGGAGCACTTCTGATTCGGGCGGTACTTTAATCTTGTCGCATATCCACCGCGGCCAGCACACACTCACTTTAACGTATCCAGGATACGATACCTCGTCGCAAGCGGTAAACATCGGTTGGTTTGAACTGAAACATCCATTAGAGGCCACTCTAGGGAAGACTGTACAAAACGTGGCGGCAATTGCGAGCGCTTCCTCATCGGGGAGTTACCCATCAGTAGTCCAAGTCCAACAAGACGCATCGCACCTCACACAGGACCAGCAAGAAGCATTAGAACTTACTAAGATTGCTCAAACACATTTTACTCCGAATCATCAAATTCAATTCGTGAAACCTACTGCGCAGGAAATGGCGATGTTCAAGGACTGGGGAGAGGATTTTGAAATCGCCCACGAAGACCTGAAAGGTGACGGAACTAAGGATATTATTGTTATGGCTACTGGCAGTGATTATTGTGGCAGTGGTGGATGTGCGACGAGTGTTCTCGAAAGGCGCGGGAGTAAAGATGTAACCATTTTTAGCCAAAATCTCTATGATTCCCTAGCGGTCACAA
The DNA here is from genome assembly GCA_903828675.1 of uncultured Acidobacteriaceae bacterium. GTDB lineage: Bacteria > Acidobacteriota > Terriglobia > Terriglobales > Acidobacteriaceae > Telmatobacter. The sequence continues at coordinate 46,933 of CAIKND010000011.1, read as the reverse complement.
ATGAGAAGATAGGTGGGTATGCAGCACTAGCAATAATAGATGACAAAGGAAAAATCGCTATCGATGGAAAGGAAGGAACACCAATGCATGGCAAGCAAATGGTGTATCCAATGAGACCTGAGATGTATCCTTAGAATTCAAGGCAGTAGGGTAGAGCTATACTGTTCGCGTGGGAGCGACAAAGGGAGTCTTTCAGGAGAAATAGTCATAGGAATTTGCAGCAGAGAAGTTAGTGTAGCTCACAAAATAATAGTCAGCGGAGCTGCAGAACATTAACAGCAAACCTTGTACTATCAGGAGCCGGCAATGTCTATTCCGCAGTCTGATGTCCGCGTAGGGGGTATCTATTCCGCCGGCAATAACCAGCATCGAAAAGTTGTGGCAATTGAAAACGGATATGTTCACTGGGATTCTCGCGGCGGCAACGTACAGAATGATTGGGCGCCGGGTCATCCCAAAAGCAGTCCGACCCCTCTGGCAAAGTTCGGGGAAGACTGCACAGGTGTTATCTCGCTTCCGAGCCGACTTTGAATTCGGGTTGGGGTATGTCGTAACCTGGCATCAGAAGTTGGGCCGAGTAACTGACGCAGGACAGCCAACCGCATCAGCAGCATCTTTGAAGCGGATGTGCGGCAGCGCGGATGGACAGATATCGTACTGTACGATCCTGCCAGGCATTGGGATCACTTCCCTCTTGCGCTGGGTGCGCCCAAGGGAGTCCGCCCAATCCCGCATCGTTCTGGCACGCGGTTTGAGGCACAGCGATGGGAACGCGACGACACCTCAATGCATCTCCGCCACACAGAAACGGAGACCTTTATGGCGAAGAACCTTGCAAAGTACCTGAGCTACCGTGAAGCATGGCGCCGAATTAAAGCTGCTACAGAAGGAGGCTTCTACTTCGAAGTAGTCACGCTTTGCGAAAGCATCATCTCTGATCGGCTTCTTTCTTACATATTGGGCACCAACGCAAAGAGTAAGGCTAGTCTCAAAACCAGCTTCGCCGACCTAATCAAGGAGTGGCGCTTGCTCGCTAAAGGGGCACTACAACAACAAGACGGATCAGATCTCGGTGCCACGGTCGATGAATGGCGGATTGAACGCAATGCCATAGTTCATAGTCTTACGAAGTCGGCCCCTGGAACCCCGACACCACCGGTGTTGACATTCATCGAACGTGCGAAGAAAGCCGCAGGCGACGGCGACCTGTTAGCAGCGGCGGTACAAAAGTGGCACAAGCGTCAACAGGCCGGACATCGGGGGGACGGTCGCATGATGCCGCGGGAACGACATGCAGACCGTCCCAATGCAAAACAAGGTTGTTGATGACCGGTTCACGATGCCGGACATGATTGATGGGCTTTGACCTTGAATGGTCCGTTGATGCCGGTCGGGTGACTGGGCTCGACGGAATGGTCAAATGGTTTGGTGCGAGAAAATGTGATACGTTTTGCGATACGCTGGTTCTCGGGGTTTTACGTTCTTACAAGGACTTAGGGAGCCACCGGGGTCTTGTAAGTTGTTGAAAAGCCTAGTGTTGGTTCTATGGCATGGAAGAGGTCATCGGTTCGATCCCGATCAGGTCCACCAAATCAAATAAAATCAATAACTTAGTAGACGGGCGAATTTGTCTGAGGCCGCTTTCGGCTTTGGATGCAGCCTTTGCGTGAATCTAAAGCAGACGTCACCTTCGTGGTTTAGACAAACCAGGTCTGTGCAACCTGGTCACGGATGGCGTGGCCTGAGCGCTCAACTCCTTCATCTTCCACAACTCTCCCTTTCTCGATGGGGCCGCAATTCGCGCGCGCCAGGAAAAACTTTCCAATTCGCATGAAACGCAACGGGGCATGGCGGCACTACTAGTCTGCGTACGCTGATGCAGCGTGACGATTCGACATTGCAAGACTGGGCCGCTGAGTGATCTCGGCCGACCAGCTTTCACGATTCTCGCGTTCACAGAGCCACAGAACCTAACCGGTAACTGACCTGAGACCTGCGCCCGAATTCACTTGCCCTTACACGCTCCGTGAAGGGCCCAACCGCCCCCGAGGAGGATCAACATGGCAAAGACAACGAACCCTGAACATGCGCAATTGGAAGCCTTCCAGACAAGCAGGCTCAAGTTTTTCGAACTGCTTGCAGCGAACCCGAACTATTTCGGTAACCTGAAGAGCAGCGTATACAAACCGGTTTTCCCAATCATCGGCAACACAAACTACGAGCAAGTGACGTGTGTGGGCTTCAATCCTTCAACGAACGTGCTTGAAGCAGTGGTGCAGGTCAAGCAGCCGTCAGGCTACAACGGCTCGCTCTGCCAGATCGGTTCGTACGAATACGTACGGTTCTTTGTGGACTACGGCTCAGGGTGGGAAGACGCCGGCCTGGCGGCCATCAATGTCCACGACATTGCGGACGCAGCGGACTGCCACAAGGATTCGGAAAAGCCACTGAGCTATGCGGCTTCGGTTGTGCTCGCGCCCAAGTCGAACTGGTGCTTCTTTCCCGTGCTGCCCAAAGTGCGAGCGATACTTTCGTGGAACTCGATCCCCACGCCGGGCGATGCGGGATACACGCCGATATGGGGCAATACGCTGGATAGCGAGATTCAGATACAGCCACGGCCATTCTTTCTGGGCGAGGTTGTCGCGGCCCTGAATAAGGATGTGAAGCTGGTTGTACCGCCTGAGATTTTGGAACAGACCCTGAAGCTTCCGATTCCTCTGCCCGACCCGCCGCCGCTGTCGTTCTTGGAGCTCAACAGCCTTTATGCGGCCAAGGAACCAGGGAAGACGGGTGCGAAGGCCGCCGCGGCAGCGAGCGCAGTACCATCGCACCGGTACGGATTTGCTGAACTGCATCAGGCTCTGAACACCAAGGCGGCCGATCCCGCGGCGATCGAGATGAAGATTGCCAACTGGAAGAAAGTTGGCCTGGACTGGCCGGCGGCGGTCGCGAGCCTGAAGGAGATTGACGCCAACGTCAGCTACGAGCAACTGGAGTGCCTTGGTTTGGAGGGTGGCTTCGGACTGGAACGGCTGGTGGCAACCTTCGTCATCAAGCAGCCGGTGGGCTATGGCGGCGGACTGTGCACGGCGGGCAGCACGGAATATGTCGCATTCTGGGCGGACTGGGACAACACCTGCGACTACACCTATCTGGGCACAGTGGGCGTGAAGGTGCATGACATTGCCAGCATTCCCAAGGATGGACTGGTGTATTCCGCGGTGCTGCCGGTGGACTTGAGCAAGCATCGCAACCCTTGCAACACGCCGAAGATCGGACGCGTGCGGGCGGTGCTTTCGTGGGCCACTCCACCTTCGACGAGCGACCCCTACGCGCTGACTTACTGGGGGAACCTGCTGGATGCGCATGTGCAGATTCAGCCGGGCAAAGAGCCGAATTATCTGACCCCCACGATCAGCATACTGGGCGGAATTCCAACCAGCATGATCGACAGCACGACCGGACAGACAACGTCGAACGCGGTGTTTGCGCTGACCAACACGGCGGCGGACAGCCTGGGACGCGCGTGCCCGTTTGGCGGGCGAGTGTCGGTGCAGGGAGAACTGTTTCCTGGGTACAAGTACAAGCTGACGGTTCAGGACAAGAGCGGCGGACTACCACAGGATCTGATCACGCCATTGACGCTGACCCGCTGGGACGGGACTACTTACCTGAGTTTCCCGGATGCGCAGCACTACTACACCTACCAGGATCCGACTCAGAACATCGATTCTCTGCTGGGTGAGTGGGACACGGGCGGTGACGATTTGTGGCAGATCTCGCTGCAAATCGCAGATCTGGCGGACAACCCGATCTTTGGATCGCTGCCGGATACGCACGTGATTCAGCTGGACAACACAGCGCCGCAGGCGGTTGTGCACCTGGATAACAACCTGGATTGCAGCCGGTTCGTTGTGGGCGCGAAGTTGCAGGGGCACTATGTGGCGTATGACCTCAACTTCGGATCCTTCAGCCTGGGTTCGGAACCGTATGCCGGGCCAGTGTCTCCATCGGGTGGCAACTCGGCCACCGCGCCGCTTCCGTCCTCAGGTAATGGATGGAGCCTGAACACAGCCGGGATGACGCCATGCGGGTATGTGGTTCAGCTGACCGTGGCCGACCGCAGCATCGTAAACAGCTCGCCTGGAAACCATAACTGGGGTTATGCATCGGTAGGCTTCTGCCTGCTGGCTTCGTAACACTCTTCGCTAACGATCGCCTTCCTTGCCTGACAACCATCAGGCAAGGAAGGCAGGAGGCTTTATGGATCTCTTGCGTATCGCCATCGCGGTTCTGGCGGTGTGGAGGGTAACTCATCTGCTGCAGGCCGAAGATGGTCCGTTTGATGTTATCGCGCACTGGCGGAACGGGCTAAGGCGGCTTTCACTTGCAGGGCTGGCAGACTGCTTCTATTGCCTGAGCATTTGGCTTGCTGCGCCGGCTGCGTACCTGCTTGGTTCGCTCTGGATGGACAGGCTGCTGCTTTGGCCTGCGCTCTCGGGAGCGGCGATCTTTCTCAATCATTTCGCGGAATCATCACAGCAAGTCCCCTCGTACTATGAGGAACCAAATCGAGAGGAGAAGGCACAATGCTTTGTTGCGGAAATGCCAGAAGGCAGCCGGTGGGAGGCACTGAAGCCCACCCCGGCACCGTCCGAGTTCACAATTCTGTCCTGCGCGCCTCGCTATTCCGGTACACAGGCACAACAAGGTTGACCGCGGTTGGAAATGCAACGCGGTCAGTTTATCGATTCGACGGGCCAGGCGCGACTGCCATTGTGGATGGCAGGGACGTTGCATCGATCGCGCGCATTCCAATGCTGGTGAGGGCTTGAGAGAACTGCGCACCCTGTGAAAACTCCGGGGCCGAGGCGTGGTCCAATGCCAAGGCCTAATTCCATGAACGCATTCCCCGAGCGGAGATATTTGAGGAGAAGAATCATGCATTTTGGTCAAAAAGCACGCACGTCGAGAGATGAAGTAGCCCCACGGAACTCCACGCTCATGCTCCATTACTCCGGTCACCAGGCTGTGAACGTTCGTGGCGCGGCGACCGGCAATTTTTATAGATTCACGCAACATCAACCGGTGCAGGCAGTCGATGCGAAGGATGCTGTGTTTCTGCTTGGCACCCAATTGTTCAGGCTTGCGCGATGAACTCTGGATCTGGGTATGCGGCACCTCGACGCGGCTCCGTGGCGCGGCGACTGGTAGCGCCAGTTGCCGCGGATCGAGGATTTCAACCGGTAGCCACATCGACGATGCTATACTGCTTTCCACTCTGGTCTGCGGAGCCGGTTTTGCAGTTTCAATCGTTCGATGCAGGTTACATCGAGAGTTTGTGTGCAGGAGACCACCGGACACAAGATCATTTCGTTGGTTACTTTACCGCACTGCTCCAACTGAAGCTTCGCTCGCGGCTGCAATCTCCGCACGCGATCGAAGACGTGCGTCAGGAGACCTTTGCGCGGGTGTTCGCGGTTCTACGCAAGGACGGCGGCCTGCGCCAGCCGGAGCGCCTGGGCGCTTTTGTCAACGCGGTCTGCAACCATGTGCTTTTTGAGCATTACCGCTCTTCCAAGGGGAGCGAATCGCTGGATGCGGAAGGACGGCCTGAACTGCCCGCCAAAGGCGCCGATGTTCTGGACATAGTGGCCGCAAGGCAAATGAAGCACAAGGTCAGGGAGATTCTGCTTGAATTGCCGGAGCGCGACCGATTGCTGCTGAAGGCTGTTTTTCTGGATGAGCGGGACCGCGACGAAGTGTGCGAGGAGTTCGGCGTGGAGCGCGATTATCTGCGCGTGCTGCTTCACCGTGCCAAGCAGGAATTCAAGACCGAATATGTCAAACGCATCGGAACCGAGGCGTCCAGCGGCGCATCGTCCAGAAGAGCATGAAACGAATTGCCGTCCGCGCTCACTATGAATCATGCGGACTGGACGGGAGATTGAGCGATGGATCACAAGGAAGCAATAGAAAAGATGACCGCGGAGCGATACCTCCTGGATGAGCTCGCGGCCGAGGAGCGCGAGGCATTTGAGGAGCACCTGTTCGATTGTCCGGAGTGCGCTCTGGACCTTCGCGCGGGGGCAGCGTTTGTGGATGAGGCTAAAGTCCAATTGCCAGAGCTGACGGCAACCCAGCCGGCATCGGCTCCGGCGCGAGATGCGAAGCCCAGGCCGAAGCCAAGTCATTGGCTGTCATGGTGGCGTCCAGTGTTTGCCGTTCCCGTTTTTGCGACGATGTTGCTTGTGATTGGCTATCAGAACCTGGTTACATACCCTGGGTTGCGCGCTGAGGCAAACCAACCGCGCCTACTGCCCATGGTTTCGCTGCATGGAGCGACGCGGGGTGGCAATCATATCGCCGTAACTGCCGATCACAAGCATGGAGTAGCGCTTCCGTTGAGCCTGTCGCAACTGTCTGGAACGGTCCCTTACGCATCCTATTCGCTTGACCTTGTCGATCCACAAGGGAAGATTGTATGGACAGGCACCGTTGCCGCTCCCCCCGTTGGAGATGGCATGGTCCAACCTTTTTCTCTGGCAATTCCGGGCGCGATGCTTCAGAATGGCGCTTATTCATTGACGGTGACCGGGGTCGGGCAAGATGGGGCACGCTCAGCGGTTGACAAGTATGACTTCGACATACGCGTGACCGAATAAGGGATGCGGAAATTTGCCCGAAGGATGACCAGGGCATGCAAGCAGTTCATGACAGACGGACCTTTCCAAGTAATATTCAAGACAATGCAAAACTCCTGATTATGCAGTAGAATTCCTGCAACCACGAGAAGGAAGGTGAGTGCGCAAATGTCCGAAGTGAACGGTAGAAAGCATGTTTACCACGCGGAAGCGACTGTGCTGAAAGGCCATCTGCGGCTTCCGGTTGCCCAGGAGATTAAACCCCAGGCCTTTGCCCAACTGCCGGAGCGGGGAGGGTATATCACACAGCGCCTTGCGGATTACCGGCTTGAATCGGTTATCTCATTTCGCTCCGCATACAGCCAGGTCTCAGGGAATCGCAGCACCAAGCAGGGCCAGGGTTGGAGTACCTTGACGACCTGTGTGATCGAGGGTCTGAATGTGCTGGACGTGGTGACGGCTGATCGCGTGGTGGGGCAAACTATCACCGAGCATCCGGTTGAGGGATATGTGCCATCGATTTCATTTCTAGGCACCCGCTTTGAGAATCTTCGGATTGGCGGCCATCCTGTGAAGCTGGATCTGGATCTCGATCTTTTTGGCTCCAAGCCAGCCGGCGATGCGCCTTATACGAAGGACGCTGGCTTCGTCTCCCGTGTTTCAAGTCAATACGAGCGCATTCACCAGCACAAGGACCTTCCGGACGAGATACATGAGCGGTACAATCGACTTCCTGCGAGTTTTGAGAAAAGCGGCTCGAATCAGGAGAAGGTCGAATGTTCCCTGGTCAACAATGCGGAGGGCACTTATCCTGGCCGGACCTTTGGACACGTGATCAAGGTCCCCGACTTCGGCACAATCACGCTGGCCAGGCTGACTCTGGAGCACGAGGACTTCAAAGAAGAAACGGGCGCCCCGAAGCGGACGACCGTTCATCTGACGATGCTGGATTTCAAACTTGGCTGCGTGATCGACGGTATCGCTCCGGTAGGGACGGGTTCAACCAATGGCGGTACCCAGCCGTAGCGCGCTACGTTTTCCCTGTTGTCCGGTGGACAACCAGAATCGAAGAATATTTTTCTAACCTCGGTTACGGGCCTGGCGGTTACAGGGGTCCGCTCAAAACCGGCGTATTCGCGTGCGCTTCGGTGTTGCTGTTGCTGCTCATTCCGTTAAAGGACACGCGGCCTGGCGGCGCCCAAGCTGCATACAGCCATGCTCTGAAACTCTTTCAGCATGGCAGATTGGCCGACAGCCAAAGGGACGCTGAGCGTGGATACAAACAATTCAAGTTTTCAGATCCTGAATGGGCAGGAAAACTCCAACTGCTGGAAGCGGAGGCCATGGTCTGGCGCGGCATGTATGACGATGCCCTGCGCGTTCTGGCTGCTTTCCGCGGCTCCGGCAATCCGGAAGACGAAGTCCGGCAGTTGGCGATTGAGAGCGTAATCGACACTCACCAGCAGGAATATGGTGCAGCGGAAAAGAATATAGCGCAGGCCGAAAAAATCTGCCTGGGCGGAGACTATGCAGTCTGCGGTGACGTATTCAGGGCGCGCGGAATTCTGGCAGGAAAAAGGGGGAAATTCAGCGAGGCGCGGCAGTCGCTTTTGAAGAGTTATGCCTTTGCTAAGGCTCATCATGATCAGTTGCTGGAGGCCAGCGCATCTTTGAATCTTGGCTGGGCGGCGCTTCAGACCGACCATTTTGACGAGGCTTTGGATTGGTCGATGACCGCCTACCGCGCGGGGATCGAGCTAGGCGCGGAGGATACGGTCCAGATAGCATCCGGCAACCTGGGATGGGCCTACTATCGGTTGGGAGATACGGAGAGAGCTCTCACCTTGTTTCTTGAAGCGGAGAAGATCTCGACACGGATCGGGAATGTCCGCATGGAACTCAAGTGGATTGCAACGGCCGGCTATGTGTATCGGGATACTGGTGACTTGACTCGCGCGGCGCAGGCCTATCGCAGGACTCTTGCACTGGCAAGGCAGATTGACAGCAAGGAAGACATCGTAAATGCGCTGGAAGATCTGGCACAGATATCCGTTGAAGCAGGGAAGTTGGACGAGGCAGGCGCTTATGTCCAAGAGGTCGCGTCGACGCAGAGTTCAGGCGGCAATCCCTTGAGTACGTATTTGACGTTAACGCAGGGAATGCTGGCCAGCGCGCGGCGCGAGGACCAAAAGGCAGAAACCATCTTTCGCACCATCGATGAAGACAAGGCCAGCCAAATATCGATGCGCCTGGGAGCCGAGCATGAACTGGCAAGGCTCTTTGAGCTTGAGGGCAAGACACAAGCCGCGGATCTCATGTACCAGAGGGCCTTGACCAGTTTTGAGTCTGCGCGTGCACAGCTTAAGAGCGAGGGCTCGCGTCTGCCATTCCTTGCCAACGCCGCACGCATCTACGACGACTACATTCAATTTCTAGTAGCACAAGGCAAACCAGAAGAAGCGCTGTTAGCGGCGGATCAGAGTCGCGCGCGCACACTGGCGCAAGGTTTGGGCCTGGCGGGAAATACGCACCCCTTCCGCCCCACAGCGCTCGAGCCACGGTCAGTGGCGCGCAAGGCCGGCGCTACGTTGCTCTTCTATTGGCTGGGTGAGCGGCAATCCTATCTGTGGGCGATCACGCCGGACCGACTTGCCTTGTTTAACTTGCCTGCTGAAAGGGAACTAGCTCCAATTATCGAGCGGTATCGGGCGGCTTTACAGGAGTCACAAGGTGCAATGGAAGTTACCAGCGAAGACGGGCGGGCGCTCTATAAGTCGCTTGTGACTCCGGCAGTGAAGCTGATTCGCCCCAATACTCCGGTGATGATTCTTGCCGATGGAGTACTTAGCCAGTTGAACTTTGAAACGCTGCTGGCGCCCGGTCCGAGCCCTTTTATAGAGCCCGCCCCGAGATCTGTACCTGGATCGGCGAGCAACTCATCGGCGCACTATTGGATTGAAGATGCAACCGTTGTGTCGGCACCTTCGTTGGCCATGCTTGCGGGCGAGGAACCGGTCCGAGGAAATGAGAGAGGCCTTCTGGTGCTCGGCAACCCGGTGCCGGCGAGTCAGGAGTTTCCCAGCTTACCGTACTTCGGGTTGGAAATGACTCAGATTGAGAGGCACTTCGCCGCGAACAATCAAACCGTCTTTACTGGGCAGCTGGCCAGTCCTGCGGTGTATCTATCAAGCGATCCGGCACGTTACGCCTATATCCATTTTGTAGCTCACGCGGTTGCCAGCCGCGCCGACCCTCTGGATTCAGCCATTATTTTATCGGGCGCCGGGGCGGGTGGAGACTCCTTCAAACTTTACGCCCGCGATATCATGCAACATCCCATCCACGCGCGGCTCGTGACTATCTCCGCGTGTTATGGCAGCGGCACGCGCGCTTATGCCGGAGAGGGCATGGTGGGGCTAGCGTGGGCCTTTCTACGCGCCGGCGCCCACAACACTATCGGTGCGCTGTGGGAGGTAAGTGACGACTCGACGCCGCGCTTGATGGATACGCTTTACAAGGGTCTTGCAGAGGGGCAAACACCGGCGACCGCGTTGCGGCGCGGGAAGCTGGACTTGTTACATTCGCAAGGCAGATTCAGCAGCCCATTTTATTGGGCACCGTTCCAGATCTATACGCGGTAGTCAATCCCGCGGATCGAACTCTCTGGCCATCGAGCGCTACGTCGAGCGCCCTCGGTCATGCAACGTCGATAGCCTGGTATGGTACATTTGCGCCATGATCTGGAAAGGGTTGTTGATATTCGCGGCGCTGCTTGCCGTTCCGCAGGCGCCAGTTACGGGCGGCGGGCAAACGACCGATCACTCCGTAGTAAGCCACCCGGCTCTGCCGGTGCCGGCTGCTTCAACTGCCGCCACGCCGGCCGCAGGAAGTAGTGCGGCCAGATCAGATTGCGAAGGTGGCAATTGCGATGCGCAGCGGCCGTACATAACCATTGCCACTGCGGCGCCTGCGCCTGCGCCGTGGCCCTTGCAGAACCGTATCGCATGGGGCGCTAACCTGGTGCTGGTGATTCTGGGCTACGCCGGAATCCTGCTGGCCGTATCACTACTGAGAAAGATCGAACGGCAAACGAAGTACGGCGAGGCCGCTGCCACGGCTGCGGCAGAGAGCGCGCAGGCCGCGTTGCTCCACGCACAAGCCATCCTCAACGCTGAGCGGCCATGGATCTTGGTAACCGTGGAGCCGTCCAAAAGCGTTGATAGCGGATTTACGATTTCGGCCACGAACCGCGGACGGAGTCCTGCGCGGATTATCGCGATCCTGGACGAAACGAGAATTGCGGAGGATGAGGCGCATCTTCCCGAGATTCCCGAGTACAAAGATGCAGAACCAAATCCATCTGCTGCGCCCATGATCCTGCTTCCAGGCGAATCGGCGGGCATCAAGCTTTTCTGCCGGCAGGATGTGAGTGGCATCTGCGAATCGACGGAGAGGATACAGCGTGTGAAGACCTGGGAAGAGAAGATTTATTTGTACGGGAAAGTGCTTTACAGGGATCTTGCAGCGCCCTCCAACCAGCAGCCGCATGAGACCGACTGGTGCTGCTGGTATATCCACGGACGGCAGAATAGCGGAATGGTGATGGCCGGCCCACCCGAATACAACCTGCACACTTGAGGTTTATCTACATTGCATGGGCGTTGACTGGCTCGCGGAGGTCCGTTTCGAAGTACGGGCCTGGTTCTTCAAGCCTGATTAAGCGATGCAAGTAGGCACGGGAGATGCACAGGCTTCGTGCAGCCAGTGTCTTATTACCATTATTTTCGCGGACGGCTGCAGCGGCGAGTTTGACCTTGTAGTCGCGCAACTGCCGTTCGAAGGAACCGGCGGGATGGTAGTCGCCGATGTCGACGATGTCTTCGAATCCAGGCGCATCGTCTTCATGGATGTTGAGATTCAACTCTTCGGCGCGAATCGTTTTACTGGGGGCGAGGATAATCGCACGCTGGATGATGTTTTCCAGTTCACGCACGTTCCCGGGCCACGCGTAGCTCTGGAGTATTTCGAGCGCCTCGGGTTCGATGCTGTCCATCGGCTTTTGAAACGCCTGAGAATATTGGCAGAGGAAATGCCGGGCAATTGCGGGAATGTCCTCAGGATGCTCCTGCAGGGGTGGCGCTTCAATCCGCATGACGTTGATGCGGTAATAGAGATCCTGGCGGAACTTCCCTTCGGCAACCAACTGGGAAAGATCACGGTGGGTAGCGAAGATAACGCGCGCCCGGAGGGGGATGAGGCGAGTGCTGCCCAGGCGATTGAATTCCATCTGCTGCAGAACTCGCAGGAGTTTCACTTGGGTGAAGAGACTGAGATCACCGATTTCATCGAGGAAGAGGGTGCCGTCGGCGGCCTGCTCGAAGTAGCCTTCGCGCGCCCCTACCGTACCGGTGAAGGCGCCTTTCTCATGGCCGAACAGTTCTGCTTCAATCAGAGTTTCCGGGATGGCGCCGCAGGACACAGCTACAAAAGGCCGGCTTGCGCGGGAACCCAGATTATGGATGGCGCGTGCGATAAGCTCTTTACCGGTTCCACTTTCGCCAGTGACCAATACCGCGGCATTGAGACTCGTTACGCTGCGCACGAGCTGATAAACCCGCTTCATCTGCGGACTGGAACCTATGAGTTTGTCGCAACCTGCGGGCTCCTCAGCTAGTTGCTGTACGGTGTGCAATTGCCTTTTCAGCAGGGAGTTTTCAAAGGCCCTGTTGAGCATGGTCTTGAGGTCGCGGATGGAGGGCGGACGCCTGCAATAGCCGAAAGCTCCGTTGCGAACCAGCTCGAACGCGGTGGTACGGAGACCGTCGTCGGCCATGATTATGGAGGGGATATTGGAAGCGATCAGGGATCGAGAGAACTGAATGCGGTCTTGCAGGGAATCAAAACTGGAGTTCAGATCAACGATGAGGACATCGCATTTCTCGGCCAATACAAGACCGGTCATTCCTTCCTCATCCGGTTCCAAATGCACCAGAAAATCTTTACCCAAGGCAGAAGAAAGAAGAGGGCGCAACGTGCGGTCTTCCGAATAGAGTCCAATCTTGATCATAGGTGGCGAACCTCTTCTTGCTTCGTACAGCCAAACCGTTTCAGAGAGAGACGGCGATGTAAATCGATGATCCTGAATAGGGTTGTACTGTGCCAATGGCAGTTTTGTGCTAGGCAAGTGCGACCTTGGTAATCTCTCCAAACCAACAACTGTAACACGCAAATTGCTGAGGCGGGCGCGAACTTTGGGCACATCTCAACAAGAAGCCTGTTTCAAAATCCTGATTAAGCAGGCACCCGGAGAAAGAAAGACAGCCGAATAGGGCCGGGAGGTAGCCACAGTTGCCCGGTTCGGCTTGCTCGAAGATAAATTCTTTCTTATCAACGCATTGCCGGTCATTCCCAGGGTAAAGATTCCTATCGGCGAAAGCCGAAGAAACGTAAGTGTAGTCAAACCCGGGGAACATGTTCCGGGCCAAATAGCACTTTAGTACCCCGACATGATTCTTAAGGTAATCATAACTCTGTTACTAATGATCTACAAGACACCAAAGTACTCACTCCGCGGGGGCGAAATAGGCACTTAGATTGCAGTGAATTTCAATACGTCCCTGCAGCGATGCCAGTATTTCCTCATGAGAATTGGCGTGACTGACCTCTGAACGATGGAACTTGATGCCGGGCGGCGTGGGGCCCCAGGGTCTAAAAGGCTCATCGATTCTGGTGTTTATATAGATTGGGTGTTTTTCCGGTTAGTGATTCCTGCACCTGCGACGCTAATTGAGAGCTGAGTCGACCTGGAGTGGACGGGACTTTTGTCGCCCTGCGCAGGATGCCAAGTGTATACGGTCCGCTTCACTGGACGGAGCCGCGCGTAAACAGCCGTGTACACGGAAGAGAAAGCGCGCCGGTAACTACATGAATACACATAGCTTCCGTCCCCTGCAATTTGGTTGGACAATTGCTCTAAGCACTGTGTCCCCTGAATGCCTGGGGAAAAGGAGCATGGGGCATGCACTCATTCGCATGGTGGCCAACACTTATCGTTTTGGGCGTGGCTACCTTTACGGATCTGCGCAGCCGGCGCATCCCAAACTGGTTGGTACTTCCGTTCCTGGTGGCGGGGATAGCGGTTTCCGGCTGGTTTCATGGCTGGCATGGCGTGGGCCAGAGTCTGGCCGGAGTAGCGCTCGGCACCTTGATTTACGGGTTTCTTTTCTGGATGGGCGGCATGGGTGCAGGAGACGTGAAACTCTGCGCCGCGATCGGGGCTTGGATCGGCCCGGATCAGTTGTTCATAGCATTGGTTGTAACCGGCATGGCAGGAGGAATCATGGTGCTTTGCTGGGCGGCCTTCGGTGGGTTTCTCAAAGACCTGTTCAAGGGCACGGGCAATCTGGTCTTTGGATGGAGAGAGCGCGGACAGTTAACCGATCCGGAACTGGTTTTGAGCAATCCGCTGAGGCGCAAGATGCCCTATGCCCCGGCCATAGCAATAGGAACTCTGATTTCATTTTTCGCTCGTTGAGGAACGGGGTTCATACCATGCACAGCATTATGACGAACTATGAAGATTTGGATCATTCGCAGGGAAAGTCGGACGCAAAAGGGAGTGTTAAAGCAGTGACCGGAAATCCTTCCCCGTATCTTGTTACAGAATCTGCTGGCACGCAGGGCGCTGATGCCCTGTCGATTGTGCTGATCGGTCCAGATGAGCAGCGGCGCGCGGCGGCATCTATTGCTTTGGCCGGATGCGAGGGGGGGGAAGTGCGTGAGTTTTCATCTTACCCACCTAGCCTTGGCGATGTTCCCCGGCTTCTGGAGCAGCACTCCGATGTTGTAATCATCGATCTGGATAGCAATCCGGAATACGCCTTGGAGCTAGTGGAGTGCATAGGCGCCAACGGCGCGTCGACGGTGATGGTTTACTCGGCGAAGGCTGACCCGGACCAGTTGGTGCGCTGCATGCGCGCCGGGGCCCGCGAGTTTCTGACCCTTCCCATCGATCACAACATTATGGAGGAGGCCTTGGTGCGGGCAGCGGCTCGCCGTCCCGCATCGCGCATTGCCAAGAGGCCGTCTGGCAAATTGCTGGCATTCATGGGCGCCAAAGGCGGCGCCGGCGTGACTACGCTGGCATGCAATTTCGCCGTGGCGCTGGCGCAGAAAGCGGGCCAGAACACGCTGTTGATCGATCTCGATCTTCCCCTGGGAGATGCGGCCCTGAACCTTGGGATCGTGGCCGAGTACTCTACCATCAATGCGCTTCAGGCCTCAGACCGGCTGGATTCCAGTTTTCTTTCGAAGCTTTTGGTGAAGCATAGCTCGGGAGTCTCCGTGCTTGCGGCGCCGGGAAAGTTTCTGGCGTATCAAGTTACCAATGAGGCTATCGACAAACTGATTGCGGTGGCTCGGCAGGATTTCGAAAACGTGGTTGTGGATGTGGGGTCGAGGCAAGATCTAACAGGGACGGCCCTGTTCAAGGATGCGTACACGATCTACCTGGTTACGCAGGCAGGCATTCCGGAACTGCGCAATTCGAATCGCCTGATCGGTCAGTTCTTTTCTTCCGGCGGGCCGAAGTTGGAGATCGTGATCAACCGGTATGAGCCACGCTCTCTGGGCGTTTCAGAGGAGCAGATTACCAAGGCACTCACGCGTCCTGCGCAGTGGAAGGTTCCCAACGATTATGCCTCTGTGCGAAAGATGCAGGTGAACGCCACTCCCCTGGCGCTGACTGATTCGCCCATTTCCCGGGTGATTCAGCAGATGGCCAAGTCAGTGACCGGCGAGCCGGCGACGCAGGTAAAGAAGAAGGGCTTCAGTTTATTCGGATGATATGTCTCAGGATGGCGGGCTCAGGCCTGATGGAAGGAACGAAGTGGAACTGCTGAATCTGGAAAAGTACAAAGCGGAGATACACCGGACCCTGATCTCAAAACTGGATCTGGAGAAGCTCTCGCGCGTGAATTCCAGCCAGGCCCGCCAGGCGGTCACGACAATAGTCAAGGAGATCATGGCGGACCAGCGGGTGCCGCTTAACTTCGACGAGCAGGAGCGGATACAGTCCGACCTGCTGGACGAGGTGTTCGGACTGGGCCCGCTTGAGCCACTGCTGAGGGATCTGAGTATCTCGGACATTCTGGTGAACGGCAAGGATCACGTATTCATTGAAAAAGGCGGCATCTTGCAGAGGGTGAACACGGCCTTTCGCGACGATCGCCATTTGCTGCAGATTATTGACCGGATTGTGTCTCGTGTGGGACGCCGGGTGGACGAGTCTTCGCCTATGGTGGATGCGCGCCTTCCCGACGGTTCGCGCGTGAACGCCATCATTCCTCCGCTGGCGCTGGACGGACCTTCGCTGTCGATTCGCCGTTTTGGGACCGGCCCGCTGGCGGCCAACCAACTGGTGCTGTTGAAGAGCATCTCTGCAGAGATGATGGAAGTGCTGTCGGCGGCGGTAAAGGCCAAGATCAGCATCTTGATCGCCGGTGGAACAGGCGCCGGCAAGACCACGTTTCTGAACATTCTGTCCCAGTACATTCCCAACAACGAACGTCT
Organism: uncultured Acidobacteriaceae bacterium; assembly: GCA_903828675.1. GTDB lineage: Bacteria > Acidobacteriota > Terriglobia > Terriglobales > Acidobacteriaceae > Telmatobacter. Next base: position 30,716 of record CAIKND010000011.1, on the reverse strand, counting down.
GGTGACGATCGAGGATGCGGCTGAACTGCGGCTGGCGCAAGAGAACATAGTCAGACTCGAAACGCGTCCGCCCAATATTGAAGGACAGGGAGCGATCCGCCAGCGACAACTGCTTATTAACTGCCTGCGTATGCGCCCCGACCGCATTATTATCGGCGAGGTTCGCGGGGAGGAAGCATTTGACATGCTGCAGGCGATGAATACGGGTCACGAAGGCTCGATGACGACCATTCACGCCAACACCCCGCGGGATGCGATAGCCAGATTGGAATCCATGGTGGCGATGGGCAATATGAACCTACCCGAAAAGTCGGTTCGCCAGCAGATAGCTTCAGCGATCAGCATCGTGGTGCAGGCAACCCGCATGAGTGACGGCACCCGTAAGGTCACCAGCATCTCCGAGATCACGGGGATGGAAGAGAGTGTGATCAGCATGCAGGAGATCTTCAGTTTCGAAAAGCAGGGAATCGGACCGGATGGCAAGGTAATTGGTATATTCAAGCCGAGCCACATTCGTCCCCGGTTCTTGGAGCGGCTGCGCGTTTCAGGTATTATTTTGCCGCCCAGCATCTTCGAACGCGAGACAAAGGTGAACTAGACGGAAAGGAGAGGACAAGGATGGGACTGATCTTGGTTTTGGTGTTTCTGGGCGTATTCGTAGCGATTGCGTTGCCGTTGATTGCCAGCAGTCTTGGTCCCTCCCGCCAAGCACGGCAGGTGATGGCTTCTCTGGACTCAGCGCTGGCGACCGAGAGTGCAGAGATACGCGAGCAGATCGTAAATCTTCGCAAGGACTCAAAGCTGAGCAGTATTCCCTGGCTGAATCGCAGGCTTCTGGAGTTCGAGCTGGCGCCGTACCTGCACCGGTTTCTGGCGCAAGCCGATCTGAGCTGGAGCGCAGGCAGGCTGATGGCCATGAGCGCGGTCTGCGGCCTGATTCCCGCGTACCTGGTCTACCTGCGGTTCGGTTCTGTCCTGATTTCAATTCCGGTGGGACTGCTGCTTGGCATGGCTCCGTATGGCTGGGTGAACTACAAGCGAAACAAGCGTTTCGACCGTTTTCAGCAAGGGCTGCCGGAAGCGCTCGATTTGATGGTCAGCGGACTTCGCGCGGGTCACAGCTTGATTGCAGCCATGGGCCTGGTGGCACGGGAATGTCCCGAACCGGTTGGCGTAGAGTTCAAGACGTGCTTTGAGGAGCAGAACTACGGTCTTGAACTAAAGACCGCGATTGACAACATGCTGGTCCGGGTTCCGCTTCAGGACCTTAGAATTGTGGCGACCGCAATCATGATCCAAAAGGAGAGTGGGGGTAATCTGGCCGAGGTTCTCGACAAGACTTCACATGTAATCCGGGAGCGTTTCCGGTTGAAGCGGCAAGTGATGGTGCATACGGCGCAGGGCCGGCTTACGGGGTGGATTTTAACCCTGCTTCCGGTGGTGCTGGGAATTGCCCTCTATACCGTGAACCCGGAGATGATGAGCATTCTGTGGACTCGTGCAATAGGCGTCAAGCTATTGTGGGCATCCGCGGGCATGACGGTGATTGGCGGGTTTATTATTCGCCACATCGTGAACATGGACGTATAGGGACAACTTATGGGATATGCGATTATTGCGTTTTGCGTCGTATTTCTGCTGATTGCGAGCGGCTTGCTGTTGCTGTTCTATCGCGAAGCCATGCTTCAGCGGATATCCGAGGTGATCAACCCGCATCCCAAGCAGAGAACCTTTCTGGGCGCGATTCAACAGACCGGCTCCTCGATTGGCGGCGTGGTGGAGCAGTTCCAGAATGTGCTGCCGAAGAGCCAGGCTGAAGTCTCGGTAGTTCTTCAGCGGCTGATCCGGGCTGGTTACCGCAACGAGTCCGCAGTGAAGATCTTTTATGGCTGCAAGGTGATCGTTCCCCTGCTGCTGTGTACGCTGGCCCTGGTAACCGGGCTGGCTGCGCTGAGCCCGTTTTTTGTATACGCTTCCGCGCTGGGGCTGGGATTTCTGGCGCCGGACTTCTGGTTGGGAAGGCAGATTTCCAACCGTCAAAAGCGCATGCGGCGCGGTCTTCCGGACGTGCTGGACCTGCTGGTAATCTGCATCGAGGCCGGTCAGAGCCTGGATCAGGCGACTGCACGGACCGCGGAGGAGTTGAAAAAGGCGCACCCGGATTTGTGCGACGAGTTGGGAGTTCTGGTGCTGGAACAACGCGCCGGACGAGCGCGTTCCGACACCTGGAAACACTTGGCGGAACGGACCGCTGTGGACAGTATTCGCAACCTGGTTTCGATGGTAATTCAGTCAGAACAGTTTGGAACAAGCATGGGCAAGACCTTGCGTGTTCACGCCGATTCGCTGAGGACGCAGCGGGTACAGGCGGTCGAAGAGCAAGCGGCGAAGACGTCGGTCAAGCTGGTTTTTCCGCTGGTATTTTTCATTTTTCCAGCACTTTTTCTTGTGACTCTGGGTCCAGCTGTGATTCTCATGATGGAGTCATTCAAAACGTTAACCGATCATTGATGGAAGGAGGAAACACATGAACAGCACCACAATTATTCAGATTGTTGCCGGTGTTCTATTTGTCATCGTTCTGGTTATCTTGATCCAGCGCCGCCGCACGCGGGTCAAGTAGCACGGAGACTGAGATTGCGTCGGCAGAGCATTGAGATTTGAATGAGCGCTGCCGGCAATGCCCGCGATCCAACGAACCGCGAATCCAGGCGCATGAGCATCAAGGGCCGTGGGTTACGAGTTTTGATTGGGGTTCGGGTAACGGTTGTAGAAAGAAATGGAGAGTGCAATGGACAGTACCACGATTATTCAGATTGCTGCTGGTGTCCTGTTTGTTATCGTTCTGGTCGTTTTGATCCAGCGCCGCCGCACACGGGTCAAGTAGCGAGGACTTTGAAATTGGGCTGGCGGCACCCCAGGAAACTGGACAATTGCCGCCGGTCGGCTTGATTGTCCCGCGAACTGGAGGCTTTGCGACTCAAACGGAGATTGTCCCGGTGTTCTACTTTAACAGCGGGAAAGGTAGTGTACGCCCGTTCGTTGCCAGGTAGTTTGCGAAAAGCGATGGGTGAACACGTATCTTGCGAGTGAGGTTGAGGATATGCTTGGAAATTCGAGTCAGCCTTCGATAACCGGACATATGCCATGGGCGGGGGGGGCGATGGAATCGCGGAAACATTGTGCATACAACCAGACGCGGGAATGTTTTCTTGGTCTGGAGGTGACTGCCGCAGATCTATCGAATGCCAGCCTGGTTGCGCGAGTTGCAATGCTGGCGCTGAAAAGCGGGGAGGGTTTGTGGCTAATTCCATTTCGCGGCATACCCAGCACGGGCCTGCCCGTCAATCTGGATTTGATCTATCTGGACGAAAATTGCCTCGTTATTGAGGCGGTTGAATCATTCCCCACGTCACGTGTGAGTCCGTCAAGCCGGCAAGCCGCGAGTGTGCTGGCGCTGCCTATGCACTCGATTTATTCGTCGCAGACACAGCCGGGAGACCAGCTTGTACTGTGCGTAGCAGACGAGATGGAGAAACGTCTGGAGCAGCTCTCCGGCTCTGGCAATGAGGCCAGCAAATTGCACGGCGCGGTTCTGCTGAGAGAAAAGCCATTGTGGGCGGGCGGTCCGGGACTGCTGGAACTGGAGAATCGTTCAGGGGAAGAATATCGCAAATCTCAGTCCACCCATGAGATGAACCTCATGGAACCGGGCGGTGCGACAGTCAAGCCGCCAAAGAACTGGCTGCAACGCTGGTGGTCTCCTGATCCGAGGAAAGCTCCACGTGAGCCTTCTCCGGGGGTAGCAGCCTACTACTGGAACGGGGCACCTCCAGAGGCCCACTCGATTCGGGATATCAGCTCGACTGGTTTGTACGTGGTGACCGAGGAACGCTGGTATCCGGGAACTTTGATCCTGATGACGCTGCAGACGTCGGACAAAGGCGGAAAGGTTGTCGAGCGCTCAATCCAAGTGCAATCGCGGGCGGTGCGCTGGGGAAACGATGGTGTGGGCCTGCAGTTTGTGTTGCCGGATGCGCTGGAGGCACGCGGCAGTAACGGACAACAGCTGGACGGCGCGGGCAGGAAGGAACTTGAACAATTTCTGCAATTGCTGCAGAAGGGGAAATGAAAGGCACACGGAGTATAAACTGCGAGTTCGCAGGCGTGCTGGACGGCAAGGTTGACCTGGGATTGAGCGGCCAACGACGCCGGGAGGCAAGACTATGAAGATCACGAGGAGCGCGGACCAGCGAGCGAATTTGCCGTCGCCCGACCTGAATTGCGTTGAGGGGGCAGGGAAGGCGAATGCCGGTATCCGATTTATTCGTGTTCAGCTTCGTTCGGGCAGCGAGGGAGGGGCGCTTATTGAGACGGCCCTGGTGCTTCCGCTGCTGCTGCTGATTATGACCGGTATGTTTTCTTTGGTAATGGCCTTGTACAGCTACCAGCAGCTTGGCAATTCGACGATTACTGCCGCACAGCAGCTTGGAGCCGGCCGCGGGTTGATAAATGATCCGTGTGCTACGGTCGTAACGGCAGTTACCACGGGGTTGCCGAACTGGACGGCGTCGAAATTCACATACACGCTGACTGTTACGGACGCAACCGGCACTGCACATAAGTTCGGTCCAACAGCTGGATCAACGTTCACATGTACTACGGGGGGGGCGAATATGGGACAGAACGAGCCCGTAACATTGTCGGTAAGTTATCAATACACCTGGCTCCCAGCGGTTGGGATGAGCCTGTCGGGCAACCTGTTATCGACACAAACGGTATTAGCCGATTGAAGAGGGGGAATATCCCAATGAAACTGCAAATCGTTTCTTTCGCAAGAAGAGTATTCGAAGATGAGCTTGGCCAGACGCTGCCCGTGGTGATTCTCGGTATGTTCGCGTTTCTGGGCATTGGCGGACTCTCGATTGAGCTCGGTCATGGCTACAACGCCAGACAGGAACTTTTAGCATCCACAAATGCTGCCACCTTGGCGGGAGCAGCGGCCATGCCCGACACGACCTTGGCAGCGAAAAATGTGACTGCGTACAGCGCCGCGACGGGAGGGTATAACGTCAGTCCGAGGCTGCAAAATGTCAAGATAGCAACGAGCTTCCAATGCCTGACCGCAGTGTCGACAAAGTTCAGTGTGGCCTGTACCACCTCTACTGGCGCTGCCGGAGGGTATAACGCCCTGAGTGTGACGCAGACGGCCGATGTCCCGTTGTGGTTCGGAAAGATGTTCGGTTTCTCCACCTTCAAGATTACTGCAACCTCAACTGCAGCTATGAGGGGAGGTTCAAACACTCCATGGAACATTGCGATCATCCTGGACACAACTGCTTCGATGGCGTCCACGGATAGTACAGGCCAGTGCTCGGGTACACGAATCACTTGCGCGCTGAAGGGCGTTCAGGCGCTCCTTAGCAATCTGGATCCCTGTGCCTTGGGCGTGACCTGTAATTCAAGTGCTTCTCCTGTCGATAGCGTCAGCTTGTACGTATTTCCCCCGATACTGACGACGACGGCCTCAAAAGACTATGTTTGCCCCACCAGCAACCCAACGCATGAGTACTATAAGGTTCCCACTCTCGATTCGGCATGGACTTACCAGGTCATTCCGTTTTCAAACGATTTCCGCGTTAATGACACTGCTGGATTGAACACGGGTTCGAATATCGTGGTTGCTGCCGGAGCGGGTAGTTGTTCGGGTATCCAGGCCCCGGGCGGTGCGGGAACCTATTATGCGCAGGTAATTTACGCAGCACAAGCGGCGCTGGTTGCCCAGCAGCATTCAAATCCGGGTTCACAGAATGCGATGATCATCCTCACCGACGGCGACGCAACCGCTTCGGTTACCTTAAGTGGGTCCGGTGCAAGCCGGGTCGTCACCACCACCAGTCAACTGCAGCCATCGGCAACGAACAGCTTGAATGGAATCGCGATTAATAACCCCACCAGCTATACCTACCCATCCGCAGTGGGCGAGTGCGGGCAGGCAGTCGAAGCTGCGCAAGCCGCCGCAAAAAGTCCGAATGGAAACAGTTTGCCTGGGACCAAGGTCTTCACGATCGGTTACGGCTCTCCGACTTCTGGATGCTCGACGGATTCGAGCTATAGTGGGACGTTTACCGGAGGCGGTGGAAACTGGTCCAAGGGCAATAGTCCCTGCCAGGCGCTGGCGGCAATGGCTTCCTCTCCAATAAATTTCTATTCGGACAACGCGAATGGCTGCAAGGCTACCGTTCCGACCAATGCAAATATCACGAAGCTGACTCAAATATTCCAGGCAATCATAAGTGGCCTGACTGTTCCGCGGTTGATACCCAACGGAACGGTTTAGGCGCAAACGAAAACAGGGAATGAAAATATAATCCCGGCGGTTTCGCTCATCCGACCCGCCGGGAAGCGGTCTAATCTATTTAATCTCCTCGGGAATGATGAGCAGAACTTCGACACGCACAGCTTGTCCATTCTGCGTCGCCGGCCTGAATTGCCACTGTGAAAGAGCTTGGAGCGCAAACTGAGCCTGTGCGAATTCTGGCGGGAAGACGACGTTGAGGATCTCGAAACGGCCAGTCTGATTGATGAAACCGTGGACCATGAGTGCATCGGCATCAATGGCGTCGGGAGCAAAATTAGGGCGCACGATGTTATATGGCCAGGGAGCCTGAAGGCGCGTTATGTTGCCGGCAGCAGCGGCTTCGTCGGAGCGAGGAAGCGAGTACTGAAGAACCCAACTTTTTGCCAGTCCAACGTGCAGATAGACCGTATAGGCCAGCCTTCCGCTCCAAACTCCGGCCACTTCGGGGAACTGCTCTTCAAGCGATGCGCCCACAACCACAGCGCCGAACTGGCCGTCTTTGGGCAGCCGAATCTGGCTGGACGAAGGCAGCGTGCCTGTGCCGGAAGAGGATTCACTCTCCTGGGAGTTTGCGAGTTTCGCCGAGTCTGGTCTGCCTGAGGTTCCCGCCGGATTCGGAGAGTCCGCAACCTTGCCTGCGCCATTTCCCGTGCCCGTTCCAGCGGACTTGGCAGCAGGGTTCCCTTTTCCGGATGCGGAGGCATCATGCGCCTTTCCTGGTGTCGGTTCCCCCGGCGCAGCGGTGGAAGCGGTCTCGTTGACAGGCGGCAGCATAACTGTTCCCTCGGACATGCGCAGATCGGAGAGCGACATGACCGCCGCGGGAGTAGGCTTCGCCAAAGACTGCGAAACAGTTACCGGCGCCAACTGCGCCCGTTGAGGACCTGGGACTTTGACGGGCGAAGTGGTACTGGGCAGGAGGAGCAGTTTTCGCGCTGGCACCGTTGAAGCCGAGATGCTCAGGTTGGCCAGGTTTACTTCTTCATTGGGTGCATCAAGCGACGGTTTGACATCAGCTGCCGTGGGCTTCTCCGGCTGGGGCGCAACGATGTTCTTGACCCGGGCTTTTTGCAGGGACCAGATAACCACAGTCGGGACCGGGGTCTCCTGGGCCAGAGTGAGATGCGAGCGGAGATCGGGCTGCACCAGTGTTTGGGGACCCTTTTCCGCATTTGTAATCATCCGTAGAACGGGCGGCGCCGCCGGTTGGCCGCCCGATGGAGTTGCTGGAGCGGTAGACAGCGGGCCTGGATAATCCACATGGCGGGCAGTGCGCCTCATCTGCTGCTCGGGTGTATCCAAGTCGAGGCGGCGCACGTTATACCGCTCGGCAATGGCCTTGGTGTCCAACTGTGGCGTGTAAAAGAATCCAAACGAGAGCAGACCAAGAGCCAAGCCATGGATCAGGATCGAAGCCACAAAAGAGGTCGGCTTCTGACTGAGATCCGGCCGCTCGGTAAAGAGCGTAATCGTGCGGGAAGACCTCATGTAAAGATGAACTCCCTCCCTCGCGGCGTCTGGTGGCTGCTGGTGGATATCCTTGCCTTGCAGGCGCTCACGGATTGCCCTGGCGCAGCTGGCTCATTCAAAAGCCAATTGTAGCCTCTTTGAGAATCGCCTACTTTCCTGGTCTTGCTCATGGCTCTTTTGATACCTCCGGTTCACTCAAGTCGCCATTTAGACGAAAAATGAGGAGATAGAGGGAATACACTAAGGCATCATTTGACTGCATTGGTTTTCGATCCGGTATTTTTGCCGGTGCGTCGATTGCAGAAGTGGACAGAAAGGCAGAACTGGCCGGATAGCCAGTTCATACAGGCTTGGGAATGAACCGAAGATTGCTGACGATCCTGCTTATCGCATTCGTGATAGCCGGCGCATGCGCCCTGATGGTTTATCGCCTGGTGGGCAACCGCATGATTGCGGGGCGACCCGTGGCGACTGCGCGGGTAGTTGCGGCGGTCAGGGATGTCAAACTCGGAGCGGTTCTGAACGCTTCTGATCTGACAACTATTGAGATTGCAGGGCAACTGCCCAAGGGTGCGCTGTTCAAGCCTGAAAATGCGATTGGCCGGGGCGTGATTTCGGAGATCTACGAAGGCGAGCCAGTTCTGGAAAGTCGCTTGGCCGCCCCCGGTTCCGGCGGCGGAATGGCGGCAACGATACCGCAGGGCATGAGGGCATGCGCGGTCAAGGTGGATGAAGTAGTCGGCGTGGCGGGTTTTGTGACTCCAGGCATGCGGGTGGACGTACTCGGATCGGGTCTCCCTCCCGGTACCCCGTCGCCGACTGAAGGGACCGTCACAAAGACGATTCTTCAGAACATTCAAGTTCTTTCGGCAGGCACTGATATTCAAAAAGATGCTGAAGGGAAGCCGCAGCAGGTGCAGGTTGTGAACCTTCTGGTCACGCCTGAACAGGCGGAGGTTCTGAGCATGGTGGCCAACCAACTCAAGATTCAGCTGATTCTGCGCAACCCGTTGGATACCAAGATCGCGCCGGTGCCGAGCGCGGCAATGGGCAGTATCTTCGCGGATCGGCAGGGTGCGGCGGTTCAAACCAGGCCCCTGGCAGGCGGTGCCCGCAAGGCAGCGCCCAAGGCATATTCGATCGAGGTCTTTAACGGTTCAAAACGGAGCGAACAAAAATTCAGCTCACCCGAGGCGAAGCAGTGAGAGCGAAGGCCGGCATACAGATCGCATGTTGCAGTGCATTCTTGCTATTCCTTTGCGCCGGACAGATGTTGCACGCTCAAGCGTCTCTGCCGGCGTCCCAACCAGGCGATGTCTCCGTTCAGGATTCCGCTAATGAACTCTCAGTGGCAGTGGGTAAGACCGTGCTGGTGGATTGCGCGCAGCCGGCAGCACGGGTTGCCATCGGCCTGGGCGAGGTGGCGGAAGCCACGGCAATCAGCCCTACCGAGATCATGGTGAACGGCAAGTCCGCCGGGCAAACCACCCTGATTATCTGGGACAACAAGGGCGGCAGGCAGTTCTTCAACGTGACGGTGCGGGCAGCTGCAAGCGGATTGGATAACAGCCTCGACGCGGTTCGCCGTGAGTTGAGAACCGAGCTCCCCGGACAAACCCTCAAGTTGAGTTCTGAGAACAACGTCATCTATTTGCGCGGCACAGTGAAGGACTTGACCAGCTCTGGGCGTGCGGTCCAGATCGCCTCCACCGCCGGCAAAGTGGTGAACCTGCTGAACGTCGAAGTGCCGAAAGCCGACCCGCAGATTCTTCTCAAGGTGCGCTTTGCCAGTGTGGACCGCAACAAGAGCAAACAACTTGGAATCAACATTTTCAGCACCGGGCTGGGAAATACGCTGGGGGCCCTGTCAACAGGGCAGTTCTCACCTCCGTCGGTCACCGCCGGCACTAGCGGGTCGTCGGGCGCCACGGCAAGCGTGTCAAACGAGCTGAATCTGTTTGCCTTCTTTCCTGGTCTCAACCTTGGTGCCACCATCCAGGCATTGCAGACAAGCGGCGTGGTAGAAGTGCTCGCCGAGCCCAACGTATTGGCGGCGAACGGCAAGCAGGCCAGCTTTCTGGCGGGTGGAGAATACCCCTTTCCTGTCGCCCAGGGTACTACGGGTGGCGGAGTCGCCATCACAATCATGTTCAAGGAGTATGGTGTTCGCCTGAACTTTATCCCCACTATCACTCCCCGGGGAACTATCCGCCTGCAGGTGGCCCCCGAAGTCAGCTCTCTGGACTTCACCAATGCCATCCAGATATCCGGCTTTGAAATACCTGCAATTACCACGCGTAAGGTGAAGACCGAGGTCGAGTTGGCCGACCATCAAAGTTTCGTGATCGGTGGCTTACTGGACAACCGCGAGACAGAGACGCTCCAGAGGATCCCCTTTCTCGGAGATATACCGATTCTCGGAAAGTTCTTTCAGTCGATGTCGAGGAACAGGACCAACACAGAGCTGATCGTGATAGTGACGCCTGAGATTGTTGCTCCGATGCAGGCAGGCGCGCCCTGGCCGGAACTGAGTTATCCGACCAAGTTCCTGCCGGCCAACTCCGCAACGCCCATGAATAACCCAGACGCCAAGACGGCCGAGAACACGCCGGCTATTTCGCCAGCGGTTCTTCCGGTTGAGAAACTGATTGATAGCATGAAGCCGGGGATACCTCTGGTAATCGAGGATGCCACGGGAGGATTTGGTACTTCGTCGTCAGGCTCGACAAGCTCCGGCGGCACACCGGCACCCCAATAAGGCGCACCGCAGTTGCCGGGCATGAGATCTGAGGCGGCCGATGAATCCAATTAACTGGGTGCGGCAATGGGGTAGGCCTGCGAGCCGCAATCAGGGCACGCCCGATGTCCGGCTTCAAGTCACGAACCTCACGCGCAGTACCGTGCTTGCGACCCGTCTGGAAGTCGCAGATAGCGGGCCGAAACGCAACAAGGGCCTGCTGGGGCGCCGAAGTCTCGCCGTTGGCGAAGGCCTGTGGATCGTTCCTTGCGAGTCCGTGCACACCTTCTTCATGCGATTTGACCTCGACCTCGTCTACCTGGACCGGCAGAAGCGGGTCAGGAAGGTAAGAAGCGATGTGGGACCGTGGCGGTTGTCGATGTGCCTTTCCGCGCACTCAGTGCTGGAACTTCCTCCGGGCACAATACGCAATACCCAGACAGAGCGTGGAGACATACTGGAATTCTCTCCGGCTTCTCTAGACAACGTCGACGCGTAGGGCTTTACTGCTCCGGTGGCTGGCTGGCACTCGGTTGTGCGGCAGAAACTTGCGCCAGGAGATACCACGCAAGCCATGCGGGCGCGGTCCAGAGAAAGAGGGCGGATGTGATCCGGACTCCACAGACCAAGCCAGCGTCAATGACAATACTCGTAACGGCAAGAGCGGCCAGCAGTGTGCGGGAGCGGGTGCGATATGCCCCATACAACAGGGCGGGGATCACCAGCGCCTGATCGTACAGCCAGCAATAGGGCGCCGCGAAGATGGAAACCAGCATGAGCGGAGTTCCGTCTTTCAACCAGTCCCACGCTTGACGCCGCGGCCAGTAATACGCCAATGCCCAGGCGCAGGCGATGGCTACCGGTAAGAATTGGAGCCACGGCGTGTTTGGGCGAATCCAGAGGCGGAGGGCGACGCTCAGGCAGGGAATGAACTCACCTTCGATTCCCGGTGCGCGCATCATCCGGGAGTAATCAATCCATGCCGATGGGGCGATGTAAAAGGCAGCCGCGCAGCTTGAGGACAAAGCGATGGTCGCGCCCGCCAAGACCTTGTAGCTGCGGGAAACGACGACCCAGGTTAGCAGAACCACCCCGAATGGAAGAAACAGGTGAGGCTTGAGCGCACAGAGCCAGAGAGACAGTCCGGCCATGAATGGGTGCGGGCGATGCAGGCGCAGAAACAGAACCAACCCGAAGAGCGCAAAGAGCGAGGTTTGTCCGACGAATAGGCAAATCAGGGCCGGTGCAAAAGAAAGTGCGATCCAGTGGAGGCGGTTTCCGGGGCGGCCGTTCAGAAGCCACAGCGCCCGCACCGAAGCCGCCAGGCAGGCGACCAGGGCCAGGGACCACAGAAGCGCTCCAGTCCGGAGGCTCATGAGTCCAAGCGGGAATGCAAGCGACAGAGCCCAGGGAGGATTGCGCATGAAGAGAACGCCGTATCCCGGTGCAAGCCCCGAGGAGCGCTCAATCCGCATCATGGCATCGGCATCGTATGGATTGGCGTGGTGGACAAGTTGCTGCCCGGTGGCCCAATAGACAACAAAATCGTGGGCGCCGGCTATGTTGCCGGCAAGCGGCACAACGCAAAGAAACAAAGCCGTGAGAGCGATCGCCAATCCGCCGGCAGCAGCGATGGATAGTGCCGCGAAATCGCGTTCCTGCTGGGCTGCGGGAGAATCCGTACTGCTTGCCATGGAGGCTATTTTACTTTCTGCCAGGGGATCTGGTTCTTCTCCCAGTTTTCGGTAATCGCTGGCGGGCTTCGCGGTAACAAACTTACGGGTCATGTATACGAGGCCGGTGAATTCGGCGCCGCCTGTAAACAGCCGTTTACAGTACCATCCGCGATGCATTTCAATTGAAATTTACAAGTTGTTGATTCTAAAGGAAGGAAATATTTCTCCCGGAGTGGCACGGTAGTTGCAACATGGAGGGTGCCCCGGCTGAGGCTGGGAAATCGAAGTACGGAGAAAACACAATGAACGATCTGCTTATCAAGCTTTATGTGAAGTTCCAAGATCTGGCGAGCCGCGAAGAGGGTCAGGATCTGGTTGAGTATGCCTTGGTCGTCGCTCTGATCGCTTTTGGCGCCACCGCCGGCATGAAGTCTCTTGCCACCGGCATCAACACCGCGTTTACCAACATCAGCACAGCACTTAGCACCAACATCACGTAGTTTCCGGCCAAACAAGGCCAAGAACCAAAAAGCCCAGCACCTCAGCTCTTTTGCGGGAGAGAAAAAGTACGCCATGGTTGGCGCTACTACTTTCTCTCGCCGCAAGAGGTCAGATCTCTTTCAAATCACAACCAAATAGCTTTTTGCAGCCTGGATTTTAAAGACTCATTGAAGGGTTGCGAGCCTGACGAGCTCAGAAGCAGCAGGAAGCTCCGACATCTGATCCGAATACTGGACCGGCAAGTAGCACGGAGAGAACTCAATGGAATGCCTTCTTATCAAATTGTCTGTGAAGTTTAGGGAACTAGCCAAAGGTGTGGAAGGTCAGGATCTCGTCGAATACGCACTTGTTGTAGCCTTGATAGCCTTCGGCGCCACTGCCGGCATGCAGTCGCTAGCCAGTGGCATCAACACTGCTTTCGTGAACATCAGTACAGCCTTGAGCTCTAATATCACCTAGTCCCACACCAAGATGTCAGGGGGGCGCAGTCAAATGGATTCGTCGTTTTGCGGGAGAGCTGCGTGGGGCAAGGCAATTGCCGACACGTACTCTCCCCTATTGTTCTACTCGTGTTCAGATGGCAGGGATGCCGACTCGGTCTGCATATCGCGCCTTGAACCAGGCTGGGACACGGTCTCGTCTGCTTGACTATTGGCGAGGGGCTCTCAACTTGGTCACGGAATAAGAGTCGTCATGCTTCTGCCTTCCGCGTCACAAAACGACTCGTCACTTCTGCTGATTGAAGGCTGCCTGACAGCGATTGCGATCGCGACGGCGTTTGCCTGGCCCCGGCTTGGCATCGCCTGGTTCACGCGGATCGAGAACTTGTTTGGACGGCTGGCGCGCAGCCAGGGCTGGGCGGTCGCTTCAGTGGGTTTGACCGCATTTCTGCTGCGCCTTGCGATTCTCCCTCTTTTCCCGGTTCCACTCCCTTTCGCCCCCGACGATTTTAGCAATCTGTTGGCGGCCGACACTTTTGCGCATGGCCGCTTGACCAATCCGACGCCCGTGATGTGGACCCACTTCGAGAGCATTCACATCACCATGCAGCCGACCTACATGTCCATGTACTTTCCGGCGCAGGGATTGGTGATGGCGGCCGGCAAGGTGCTATTCGGCAGTCCGTGGTTCGGGATTCTGTGCGTGAGCGCGCTCATGTGCGCGGCTGTTTGCTGGATGCTGCAGGCGTGGCTGCCTCCAACCTGGGCGCTGCTTGGTGGCGTTCTGGCGATATTGCGCCTGGGCCTCTTCAGCTATTGGATTAACACCTACACCGGCGCGGGGCTCATTACGGGCCTAGGTGGGGCGCTGGTGCTGGGTGCGCTGCCGCGCCTGATGAAGACTGCACGGTTTCGCTATGGCCTGCTGATGGCGGCGGGCATCATTCTTCTCGCACTCACGCGCCCCTACGAAGGCATGTTGCTATGTCTGCCGGTGGCGGCCGTTCTGGGGCATTGGGCGATTTACGGAAAGGGCCGGCCGAGTCCAGCGATATTGCTGAGGCGAGCTGCTGCTCCGTTGGCGTTGGTTGTTGCGGCACTCGCATGGTTCGGCTATTACAACTATCGCGCCTTTGGCAGCCCCACGACTCTGCCCTACACGGTGAATCGCGCTGCATACGCCATGGCACCCTATTTTGTTTGGCAGAAGGCGCGTCCTGAGCCGCATTATCGGCATGAGGCGATGAGGAAGTTCTATTACGAAAGCGAACTCAAGGCCTTCACCAAAACTCATAGCTGGTCGAAGTTCATTCCAACGCTTCTGATGAAGTCGATGATAACGATCCGGTTTTTTGCGGGCATCGCGCTGTTGCTTCCCCTCATTATGTTCCGCAGGGCGCTGCTTGATCGACGCATCCGCTTTCTTGTCCTCTGCCTTCTGGTGTTGATGGCCGGGATGGTGATCGAGATCTTCCTTATTCCTCATTACCTGGCGCCGTTCACGGCCGTGTTTTATGCGATCGGATTGCAGGCCATGCGCCACCTCCGGCTATGGAGTCCCGAGGGTAAACCCGTCGGCGGTGCGCTGGTGCGGCTTACGGTCATAGTCTGCTTCGTAATGGCGGGGCTCAGGCTATTTGCCACCCCGCTCAATCTGCAGGTGGGCGAATGGCCGGCGGCAAAATGGTCGGGCATGTGGTATGGCCCGGAACATTTTGGCGAGGAGCGGGCGCAGATGGAAGCCCGCCTGGAACAGCTCCCCGGAAGCCAATTGGTGCTTGTTCGCTATTCAGCCGAGCACAATCCGCTGGAGGAGTGGGTCTACAACGTTGCCGACATCGATGGTTCCAAAGTCGTATGGGCAAGAGAGATGGATTCAGCCAATAATTTGGAGTTAATGCATTACTACCCGGAGCGCAAGGTCTGGCTGGTGGAGCCGGATGCGACGCCGGCGACAGTAACGCCCATTTCGGCCGCGCAGCAGCCGGCCCTGGC
This sequence comes from uncultured Acidobacteriaceae bacterium, assembly GCA_903828675.1. GTDB lineage: Bacteria > Acidobacteriota > Terriglobia > Terriglobales > Acidobacteriaceae > Telmatobacter. The sequence continues at coordinate 15,536 of CAIKND010000011.1, read as the reverse complement.
CTTGCGGTAATTCGGTTGCGAGTTTAGTACATGAATGAGCCTTGTCAGGAGTTAGTACCATGATCAACGGAAAACGAATTGCGGTTGTGATGCCGGCCTACAACGCCGAAAAGACGCTCGAGAAGACGGTCCGGGAATTGTCCGACGTGGTGGACATCAAGATTCTCGTGGACGATTCCAGCAAGGATCAGACCGCGGCTCTCTCAAAGAAACTCGGTGTACTGACATTCATTCACGACGCCAACTACGGCTACGGGCGAAACCAGCAAACCTGCTACCGCGAGGCGTTGGCCGCAGGGGCGGACATTGTAGTCATGGTGCATCCCGATTACCAGTACACGCCGTCGCTGGTTCCCGCAATGGCAGGCATGGTCGCCAGTGGAGTCTATGACATGGTCCTCGGATCACGCATCCTGGGGGCTGGCGCGCTGAAGGGCGGAATGCCGTTCTACAAATACGTAGCCAACCGGCTGCTTACGGCGTTTCAAAATGTGTTTCTCGGTGTAAAGCTGTCGGAGTACCACACCGGGTTTCGGGCGTTCTCACGAGAGTTGCTGGAGACTCTTCCGCTGCTCGAGAACTCTGATGATTTCGTCTTCGACAACCAGATGATCGCTCAGGCCGTCATGTTCGGCTTTCAAATAGGTGAAATCTCGTGTCCGACCAAGTACTTTGAAGAAGCCTCTTCCATCAACTTCAGGCGCAGCGTGCAGTACGGCCTGGGAGTGCTGGCCACCACTGCTGATTTTGTTGGGCATAAGTTGGGCATCTGGCATGCGCCAAGATATGGTGCATCGGGAAGAAAAATCACGCAGCACTATTACACTCAGGTCGTGCAGGGGTAGTGAGGCCGCGATTGAGACCCACATGGTGCGCATTTGGTTGACCGGGCGAAGTAGATCCTGAATCTTCTGGCGCGTGCAACCGGGTCGGTGTCTGGTTGTTGCCCAATCCGCTCGAAGTACTACACTTGAGCGGTATGACAGCACAGCAAATGAAAGTCGGAGACCCTAATCCCGCCCGAGCGGGGGGGCGCATTGTGCTTTGGGCAAGCGGGGCATGGGCTTTGCCCTTGCTGGGTATTGCCTTCTGGATTCTGCCTGCCTCTGGACCGGCCAGAACCCTGATCTTCCTTTTTGCCGTCATTATTGCGCCTATTCCTACTCTGCTTTTCATGAGCAGGCAGAGGAATCGCCTGCTTTCGCGTGCGGCCAGGGCCGAGGAAAACACCGAGCAACTGAAATTGCAACTCGATACGGTCCGCTTTCGCACGGCCCGCCTGCGCGAGGAGTTGCAGGCCGCCGACCGGCAGGCACGCCTGAGCCACCAACTTACGCTTCTGGGCCAGTTCACCGCAGGCTTCATGCACGAGTTCAATAATCCGCTGGCGATAGTGGCGGGCCGGATCGAGGTGCTGCTCGACGAGCGCAAAGAGGATGCCGCCCTGTGCGTTGATCTGGACCAGATGCTCAAAGAGACGCGCTATATGGGCAACATTGCCCGAACGCTGCTGCAGGCCTTGCGGCGCGAACGTGGCGGAGAGGTCTTTGAGGCATCGATTCCGCAGCAGGCTCTGGAAGAAGCGCTTGCTGCTCTACGTCCAACGGCTAAGAGTCACGCTGTGAGCCTGATAGAAGAGATTGCCGAAGCCCCGCTGGTGGACGTGCCTGAACATGTGATCGGCGAAGTAGTTCGAGGCTTGCTGAGCAATGCGCTGGAGGCATTGAAGGGACAAGAGGAGGGCGTGATCTGGGTACGCCTTGAACCCTATCGCACGGCCGGGGTAAGAGTAGTGGTTCGGATTGAAGACAACGGGCCGGGCGTTCCTGAGGACATTCGAGAGCATCTGTTTGAGCCGTTCATATCACACAGTTCGGGACGGGAACGGCTAGGGCTGGGACTGTTTCTGGCGGCCAGCTTGCTGGATATGTATGATGGCCGCATCCGCTATGAGGTCCGGGACGGAGGCGGGGCCAGTTTTGTCGTCGAGTTGCCACCAGCACGATTTACGCGCGGCCAGCCGTACCACTGGTTTGCCGGAGGAGCATCTGAGTGAGCCGTATTCTGGTGATTGACGACGAAGCGGCGCTGGGAGAAAACATCCAGCGCATGTTGCGCTCCCCCGGCGTCAACGTGTCCGTTTGCGTAGATCCCGTCAAGGGCCTGGCTGAATGCCTGGCGAACCCCCCCGACCTGGTATTGCTGGATGTGCGCATGCCGGGCATGTCCGGCGAAGAAGTCTTTGCCCGTCTGCATGAAGTCCATCCGGGGCTTCCTATCGTCTTTCTCACTGCCTTCGGCTCAGTGGAGAGCGCGGTACTGGCCATGCGCGATGGCGCCTTCGATTATCTGCAAAAGCCCTTCAAGCGCGAAGACCTGTTGCTGGTTGTAAAGCGGGCGCTCTCCCATGCGCGACTTGAGCACCAGGTCGAGGAGCTTAAGGGCAGGCTCGAGGCGCTCGGAGAAGCCGATGCGGCACAAAGCCGCAGCACGGCCATGCTTGACCAGGTGGAAAAATGCAGGCGTGCGGCGGCAACTGACGCTACGGTGATGATCCTGGGCGAGAGCGGAACCGGCAAGGAAGTGACCGCCCGCTTCATTCATGACCAGAGCCGGCGCAAGGATGGGCCTTTCGTTCCTGTGGAGTGCAGCGCCATGCCCGGGTCTCTGATCGAAAGCGAGCTATTCGGCTACGAGCGCGGCGCATTCACCGGGGCGGAGCGAACCAAAAAGGGACTCATCGAATCGGCGGATGGCGGTACGTTGTTTCTGGACGAAATCGGAGATTTGGGTGTTGAACTGCAAACGCGCCTGTTTCGCTTTGTTGAGGAGCGTGTTTTGCGGCGCCTGGGCGGACTAACGCCGGTGCGCGTGGAGTGCCGTATTCTGTGCGCGACCAACCAGGACCTTTTGGCCAAGATCAAGGCTGGAACCTTTCGAGAGGAACTCTACTATCGGCTGAGCGTGGTGACGGTGAAACTGCCGCCACTGCGGGACCGGCGGGAGGACATCCCGCATCTGGCGCGCTTTTTTCTGGAACGGTTTTCGCGGCGCTATGGCAAGAGCTTGTCGGGTTCGCCGCGATTCTATGATGCGCTTATGGGCCAGCGGTGGCCGGGCAATGTACGCCAACTCAAGAACGTGGTCGAGAGGCTGACGGCACTTCATCCGGGCGGGGTGCTGGAACCGGAAGATCTTGAAGAGGACTTCCCGCAGGTGGAGGCGGTCAGCAGCCTCTCAACCCTGCCATGGAAAGACGCCAGAGAGCAGCATCTAGCCTGCTTTGAGAAGTCCTATGCGCAAGCTGTCCTGGCCCGCTGCAGCGGAAATGTAAGTGCGGCCGCGCGCGAGGCTGGAGTGGATCGCAAGACGTTTTATAGCCTCCTGAGACGAGAAAGAGACCAGCATCATGGGGAATCCATTCCCCATGATGGCATTGAACTTGGGGAATGAAATCCCCAGGTTCTAACCTGTACGCGGGCAAGTGATTGATTGCAAAGGAAGCACACTTTGGTTCCTCGATTGCTTGATAACGAGGCAGGAGTTCTCGCACATGAAACTTTGGATACCAGGCGCAAAAGTCATTCTGTTCGTGCTCGGCTTAATCCTGCTGATGCCCCAGCCAGGGCACGCAATTCCAGCCTTTGCCCGTAAATACGGTGTGAAGTGTTACACCTGCCACACGATTCCGCCAGCGCTGAACAAGAACGGCTATATGTTCAAGCGTCTCGGCTACCGCATGCCGCCGGACGAGATGGACGGAACCAAGCCTGCGCCCAAGATCAGCGCGCTCGACAAAGACATCAAGTTCAGCCTCACAAACTCATTTGCGATTCTCTTCCAGGCCAGCGTCACCGACGACAAGAACATAGCGGAAACCGGTGACACGCCACCGACGGCCACTTCAACCACCTCCAGCTTCAATCTGGATGAGGCCGCGTTCTTTGTCGCCGGGGCTGTACCGGATTCTGGCTTCTCTTACTTCGGCCACTATGAGATGTATCAGGATGGCGGCAACGGCCTGGAGCAGGGCTTCGGCGTCTGGACAGGCGGCAAGGCCAATAGCAGCTACTTCGTCAAGGGCGGCGAGATTCATATGCAGGAGGGCGAGGGAACACGGGCAGCCATGTTCTATAACCTGTTTCCTGATCCCGCCTACACGCTTACCGCGGGTGACCCCATAGGCTTCTCGCTCGATCAGCACCCGGTGGGCGTGGATGTGGGCTACACCTGGGCCTCGAACTACTTCAAGAACATATTTGCTGTCTCAGCCAAGGTTACCAACGGATTGGACGCCAATGGTGACGCAATCCTGAACGCTTCGACCAAGAACTCCAAGGACGTCTGGGCTGACGCCGACTACTGGTTTGGTCCCGATGGTGGCGTCACGGCGATGTTCTACCGCGGGTCAAAGGACCAGGTTCAGAATGCGGGGGCAGACAATGAGTTCACTTTCCGCCCCACCTTCTATCGCACCGGCGTCTTCGGCAACTACCTGTTCTTTGACAAACTGGATCTACTCGGCGGTTTCATTCACGGCCAGGATGACTGGCAGTGGGAGCAGGGCGCGCCCATGCAGCACTACACCGCAAATACCTTCCGCGGCGAGGCGGACTACTACCTGAAGACCGGAACGGTGATCATGGCGCGCGTCGATCGCGGGACAGCCAGCATCACGCCCCAACCAAACATGCACACACGGGCCTGGGGCATCGGTGCAGAACACGCGCTTACGCCGTTGGGCAACGTGGTGGTGCGTGCCTCCTACAATCAGGAACACGATGGAGATCCGCTCGCCCTTCTGGGTACGACCGACAAGCTGTTCAAACTTGATTTTCGATTCATGTGGTAAAAGGAGACTGGAAAATGCACAAGGCAATTCGCATCATCGCCGTCGTCGGTCTTTCCATGCCGCTGTTTCTTGCGGCGCAAAGCAGCAACGTTACGCTCCCGCAAGATAAGGGGCCCGACAAGATCAACGTATCAAGCTATCCCGCCGACCAGCAGAAGGGATATAAGGTCTTCGCGGACAAATGCGCGAAGTGCCACACGATCGCGCGGCCTATCAACACCACCATGACCGCGCCGGAGTGGAGCCGCTATGTGAAGCGCATGATGCACAAGCCCAACTCGGGTATCAGCGATTCGCAAGGGAAGGCGATTTATGAGTTCCTCGCTTATGACCAGGAAAACCGCAAGGACAAAAATCCTTCGGCGTTCTCCAAGGCACTGAGCGACGAAGAGATTGAAAAGCTGAAGGCTCAGCAGCACTGAGGTTTCTTCGTGGCGAGATTTGCCTTGTCTGCCAGATAGGCACATTCGTTTCCCGTCCGGCGAACTGAACGATCGTTCGCCGGGTCACTTTTGAACAGGCTGATGCTCACAAGTACCGATTATCGATTGAAGCAAATCTAGACAATTTGCCAGAGTGGGGGGACGCATGCGCTATTCCATCACGGTCCCGGACCAGGAATATTTCGACAAGAACATTCCTTGCCGTGCTGCCTGTCCGATCCATACAGAATGCGGGCGCTACGTTCAGGCCATTGGAATATCGAAGGACGAGGAGGCGTACCTGCTTGCGCGAGCGCCTAATCCTTTCGCATACGTACTGGGCCGCATCTGCGCGCATCCCTGCGAGGATAACTGCCGACGCGGAAAGATCGACGAACCGATCGCCATCTGCGCATTGAAGCGCTACGCTACCGATCGCCACAACCTGGGCACGGGGCACGATCCGGCACGGAAGAAGCTGCCTCCGCCCGTGAAGCGCGGCAAGAGCATTGCAATTGTGGGGGCCGGCGTTTGCGGCCTTACCTGCGCTCATGATCTGGCATTGCTGGGCTATACGGTTGAAGTTTTTGAGTCCGCTCCGGTTCCGGGCGGAATGCTCTACCTTGGCATCCCGCAGTTTCGCCTGCCGCGGGAAATTATCAAGATGGAAGTGGATAATATTCTGGCGATGGGCGTCACGCTGCACACTCGCGTGACACTGGGTCGCGACATCTCTTTTGCTGAACTGCGATCGAAGTTCGACGCTGTTCTGCTGGCCACCGGGTTGAACAAGGGCCGCGAACTGAACATACCGGGAGCGCATCTGGCCGGTGTCTACAACGGGATCGATTTCCTGATCAACGTCAACCTCGGCTTCGAGATTGAACTGGGCAAGCGAGTGGTTGTGGTTGGCGGCGGCAACGTGGCCATCGACGTGGCGCGTGCGGCTGTTCGCCTGGTGCATGAATCAGTAGATTTTGCGGAACAGGATGAAGATGCCAAGGGCATGCAACCGGCATTCGACGCAGCCCGTATGGCTTTGCGCTCAGGCGCGGAAGAAGTGGAACTGGTCAGCCTCGAGTCGCGTGCGCAGATGCCTGCCTGGAAAGGCGAAGTGGACGAGGCCGAACACGAAGGTATTTCGGTGGAAAACGGGTGGGGCCCCAAGGAGATTGTCGGCGAGAATGGCGTTGTCACAGGTCTCAAAGTTCGCCGCTGCCTCACCGTATTCGATGAGAATGGCCGCTTCAACCCTGCATTCAGTGACGAAGAAAAGATCATTCCGTGCGACAGTGTGATTCTGGCCATCGGCCAGCAGGCTGACCTTTCGTTCCTCAGCGGTGAAGAGGGAGTGCAGGTGACGCCGCGTGGAATTCTCAAGATCGACGAGAACCTGATGACTACGGCTCCCGGCGTTTTTGCCGGTGGCGACGTGGCCTTCGGCCCGCGCATTCTGGTTGAAGCTGTGGCCAACGGACACAAGTCGGCACGGTCCATTCATGTGTTTCTCAGCGGCAAAACGAAGAAGACCGTACTTAGCCGCTTCCGCATTCTGCCTGACTGGGAGATGCCTCGAGGCTTTCTCACGACACCGCGGCAGACGATGCCTGTACTGGCTGCCAACCGGCGGATCGGCATCGCCGAAGTGGAATTGGGATTTGGCGAGGAGCAGGGTCGCGCCGAAGGGAAGCGCTGCCTCAACTGCCAGGTGAACACAATCTTCGATGGGTCGAAGTGTATTCTGTGCGCCGGCTGTGTGGACGTATGCCCGGAGAACTGCCTGCGCTTAGTGGATCTGGTGCAGGTGAGCGGCGATGCCCGCTACGATGCCTTGATTCAACATCGCTATGGAGTGCCTGCCGTCGAACTCAAAGCGGGCCAGGCTGGGGCCATTATCAAGAACGAAGAGAAGTGCATTCGCTGCGGCCTCTGCGCCCAGCGTTGCCCAACCCAGGCCATCACCATGGAAGCCCTGGAGCAGCAAGAGCGGGAAGTCTTTGAATAGGGGAGCTTGAGAATGAATCGACGAGCGTTTCTCAGTTGGGGAACCGTGGGCCTGGCCGCACTCTGTTCGGCGGTCGCAGTTAGTTTGGGAGCTGTGTGCCGGTTCCTGGTGCCAAGCGTCTTTTATGAGCCGCCACAATCCTTCAAAATCGGTAACCCCGCTGACTTTCCTTTTGGCCCGCCGGCATTTTTGGCGGACGAAAAGATCTTTGTATTTCGCGATCGGGACAAGGGGTTTGCCGTGGCAAGTGCGGTCTGCACACACCTGGGTTGCACGGTCGCGCATTTTCAAAGCGATCAGCGCTTTCATTGCCCATGTCACGGCAGCGAATTCGGAGCCGATGGCTCGGTGCTGCACGGTCCGGCTCCGCGGCCGCTCAATTGGTTTGAGGTTACCCTGGCTCGCGATGGACAACTCCGCGTCGATAAGGACAAGACAGTACCTTCAAGCTACCGGTTGGTGGTGTAACGATGAATCTGATTCGCGAAATCTGGCAATCGATCGTGCGGCGGGATCCGCTGTCCACCGACAAGGGAAAGTCCGAATTGGTCTTTCTCAACGTGTGGCTGCATATTCATCCGGCCAAAGTGAAGAAGGAAAATCTCAGGTTCAAGCATACTTTTTACCTGGGCTTTATTACGTTTTTTCTCTTTCTCATCCTGCTGACCACGGGCATAGCACTCATGTGCTATTACAGGCCTTTCCCGCCGCAGGCTTACCAGGACATGAAGGATCTGCAGTTCGTCGTCTTCATGGGCCCGTTCCTGCGCAACATGCATCGCTGGGCGGCGCATGGCATGGTGGTGTGTGTATTTCTTCATATGTGCCGGGTGTTTTACACCGGCTCGTACAAGAAACCGCGTCAGTTCAACTGGGTTGTGGGCGTGCTGCTGCTCCTGCTTACGCTGGGGCTTTCATTTACGGGCTATCTGCTGCCGTGGGATCAGCTGGCTTACTGGGCCATCACGGTGGGAACCAACATCGGCAGTTATGCTCCACTCATTGGCGGGCAGTTGCGTGAGCTTCTGCTCGGCGGTCACAGTGTGGGAGAGGCTGCGCTGCTCCGCTTCTACGTTCTGCACGTAGCCGTGCTTCCGTCCCTGATCATCCTGATGACCATTGTTCATTTCTGGCGGGTTCGCAAGGATGGCGGGCTTTCGCGGCCGGTATGGAAGTTGACACCCGAAAAGGCCGAAAAGCTGGTTACAATCGGGGCGCCGGCAGAGGCGGTTGCCCTGAGTGTCGCCACGGCGTCAAAGGACAAGACCTATGGGCTGATGGAAGTGGTTACCGGCAAGCCCATCTTTGAAACGATAACGCCTGAAGAGGAAGCGGATACGGTCTTCTCATATCCCTACGCCTTTGTTCGCGAGGCGGTGGTGCTGATGGCAACGGTTACCACCATCATGACCATGTCGCTGTTCCTCAACGCACCACTCGAGGAGTTAGCCAATCCTGCGAAGACTCCAAACCCTGCCAAGGCACCATGGTACTTTCTGGGCCTGCAAGAGTTGGTAAGCCACTCTGCCTTGCTGGGCGGTGTTGTGGCGCCAGCCCTCATGGTGCTGGCGTTGATTGCGATTCCATATTTCGACCGGAATCCCAGCCGGCGGCCCTGTGACCGCAAGTGGATCATCTGGCTGTTCACATTCTTCGTCGTGGTGAATCTGGTCCTGATTGTCGTGGGCACCTTCTTCCGCGGGCCGGGCTGGGCGCTTGTTCCACCTTGGGTACACGTTGTTTCGGGGGCTGAGTAATGGAACGGAGACTGCAACAGCTCTTCTTTGCGCTGAGTCTTGTAGCGCTGGCGCTGATCCTGGCCGCGGCATGGCAGGCCAATACGCCATCGTGGAAAACCTATCAGAAAAACTTCCTGCAGCTTGAGGCGCAGGGCGAACCCAACGCGGTGGCCAAGGCAGCGGTACTTGCCACACCGCCTGAGATTCACCAGTCCCTGCTTCCAGGCCTGCAGCGCGTCGATCGCTGTACCACCTGCCACTTGGGCGTCGAAGACCCCACCATGAAGAATGCGCCGGAGCCGTTTCGCTATCATGCCGGGCTCGGTCCGCACGTACCTGCCAGGTTTGGTTGCACGATCTGCCATGGCGGCCAGGGCCTCGCGACGGACAAGGAGAGCGCTCACGGCAAGGTGGAGTTCTGGCAGACGCCGCTGCTTGCGAAAGACTATATCCGAGCTTCCTGCGGCCGTTGCCACAAGGAAGGCGATGTTCCCGACGTTCCAGAACTTGCCGAAGGCCGGCATCTGTTTGAAACTCAAGGTTGCCGCGGCTGCCACAAGTTGAATGGCGTGGGAGGCAGCATCGGCCCCGATCTAACTGAAGAAGGCGCGAATCGCCGCGCCCCGGAGTGGCTAGAGCGCCATTTCCTGGCTCCCAACGCCGTCTCCACAGGTTCGGCCATGCCTAACTTCCACTTCACCAAGGAGCAGGCACGCAACCTTACCTATTACATGCTTTCGCTTACCAGCGAAGAGATGGGCACCTACTTCTCAAGCATGCGTTCGATCCCGGGTCCCGCATATGGCCGGCAACTGTTTATAGAAAAGAACTGCATCACCTGTCACGCGATCGGCGGAGTGGGAGCAAAGACGGGGCCGGATCTGCTCGGAGTTACCAAGCGGCATTCTCCCGAATGGCTTGACGAGCAACTTGTGAATCCGGAGCTGGTATATCCAGGAAGCGCGATGCCGGAGTACGACCTGGAACCAAATGCCCGTAAGGCCCTTGTCGCTTTCATGGCTTCCGCGACGGCGGAAGATGTGCAATCGATTCTGTCTGGGAAACCGCGCGCCTTGGCGCCTGAACAGATTGCCATTGAAGCCGGCAAGCAGAACTTCGCGCGCTTTGGATGCGTAGGTTGTCACGGCACGGAGTTACAAGGCGGCGTGCCTAATCCCAATGCTCAGGGTGGCGAGGTCCCTTCGCTGCTTCATGTCTCAGACGACTACACCAAGGATGAAGTTATCGCGATCATTCGCAATGGAAGGGCGCCTCCATTGGATAATCCGACCGGACCTACTCCTCCGCTTTATATGCCGTCGTGGAAGCATGTGCTGAGTGATGAGGATATCAACCGCATTGCCGACTATCTCTGGTCCAAGCAGCAAGTGAAGAAGGACAGCTGGTAAATTAGATAGCTATTTATACGAAGCGTGAAGGACCGGCCGGTCATCTGATGCGGGCGCCGGTCCTTCACGCATACGATCAAAATGGATCATGTAATTACGGTCTGACATCGGCGATAATGAGGGCAGTACTTCCTCTCAAGGAGAACGTCCAATGTCAGAACCGAAGATTGCACAAAAGAGCCCTTACCCCGTCGAAGTGGAAGCAGGCAAAAGCTACTTCTGGTGTGCTTGCGGCCTGAGCGCGAAACAGCCTCTATGCGATGGCAGCCACAAGGGAAGCGGTTTCACGCCCGTGAAGTTCGAAGCCACCGAATCGAAAACTGTCCATTTCTGCGGATGCAAGCACAGCGCCAACCCCGTCCTCTGCGACGGTAGCCACGCCAAACTCTAGCCCCCTCCCCGGCCACCTCTGGATCAACTGCACTCCTCGGGCTTCCTGCTTCTCGATATTGAGACCTGGGAGGTCCGGGTAAATTACTTGTTTGCAGGAGCCTCTTTAATGCCCTCGAAGACCATCATCGAACCATTTCGCATCAAGAGTGTTGAACCCATTCGCTGGACCACGCGCGAGCAGCGGGAGGGCCTGTTGCGCGCCGCGCATTACAACCTGTTCCTGCTTCAGGCAGACGACGTGTTGATTGACCTGCTTACCGATTCCGGGACTGGCGCCATGTCTACGCACCAATGGGCGGCGGTCATGGAGGGCGATGAGAGCTATGCAGGCAGCAGGAGCTTCGATCATTTCAAGTCTTCTGTTCAAGACATCTTCGGATATACCCACGTTATTCCTACGCACCAGGGACGAGCAGCGGAACGCATCCTGTTTCGCGTGATGTGCAAGCAGGGCGATGTTGTGCCCAACAACACTCATTTCGATACCACGCGCGCCAACGTGGAATCTGTAGGTGCAGAGGCGATCGACGTGCTACTTCCTGAGGGTGGGCAGCCTGAGACGCGTCTTCCGTTCAAAGGCAATATGGATGTTGCGGCGCTGGAAGAGCTCATTGCGCGTGTCGGCCGCGAGCACATTCCTCTGGTCATGCTGACGGTGACGAACAATTCTGGCGGCGGCCAACCGGTGTCGATGGAAAATGCGCGAGCGGTCTCTGAAGTGTGCCACAAGCATGGCATCCCCCTCTATTTCGATGCGTGCCGCTTTGCTGAGAATGCCTACTTCATCAAACTGCGTGAGCCTGGCTATGCAGACAAGACGCCGAAGCAGATTGCGCAAGAGATGTTCGCACTAGGTGACGGGTGCACGATGTCTGCCAAGAAAGACGGCATGGCCAACATTGGCGGCTTTCTCTGCACCAACGACGACATCCTGGCGCGACAAGAGAAGGATCTCCTGATTCTGACCGAGGGTTATCCCACGTATGGGGGCCTCGCCGGGCGGGATCTGGAGGCAGTGGCCGTGGGCTTACAGGAGTCATTGCAAGAAGACTACTTACGCTACCGGATTGCATCGACCGCGTATCTGGGTGACCATATTGCCGAACACGGCGTGCCGATTGTGCAACCTCCCGGCGGACACGCAATCTATCTCGACGCGAAAGCGTTTCTGCCGCACATTCCGGTCGAGCAGTTTCCAGGCGTGGCGCTGGCAGCGGAGCTATACCTCGAAGGCGGCATCCGCTCCGTCGAGATTGGTAGCCTGATGTTTGGCGAGGCCGCGAAGATGGAACTCGTTCGCCTGGCGATTCCGCGGCGTGTCTACACGCAGAGCCACATCGACTACGTAGTCGAGATCATTTTGAAAGTATGGGAGAGGCGCTCACTGATCAAGGGCTTGAGGCTGACTTATGAAGCACCCTTCCTGCGGCACTTTACCGCACATCTGGAACCGGTGGCCTAATGCTTCGGAGTGGTTTTGCTCAGGCCATAACGCCGTAACCGCCTAAAAATCAGAATCAATGTCTGCCGCATAGGCAAAGAGCCTACGGATAGACTCTGCGATGTTTCCTCAAGGGAGATGATAGAGTGCACGAAATTATCTGACTGCTAGAGTCTTCTGCACTTCATCATAGGCATGGCTGACAATCGCCTCCCAGGTCTGGCGGCGTGCCGCTGCCAGAGCGTTTTCTGCAAGATCCCGACGCAACACGCTGTCGCAGGCGAGTTTTTTCATCGCTCCCGCCAGGGAAGCCGCTACTTGCTCCTCACTGCGGCAGTGAGCCGGGATCTTAATGCCACAATCCTCAGGGAGAATTGCGCCTGGGCCGGCCAGGTCAAGACAGACTACGGGCAACCCCTGTGACAGGGCCTCCATCACCACAGTTCCTCCTGAGTCATGCAGGCTCGGAAAAACGAAAGCAGTATAGCTCGCGTAGAGGCCTATCACCTCTTGCCGCGGAAGTTGACCGCGCCACTCAACGGCCTCATCAACGCCTAGCTGTCTGGCGAGGTTCTGGAGCCAGATGCGGTCTCTTCCATCGCCGACAATTGTGAGGGTTGCATCTGGAATTTCGCTCCTAACTATTTTCAGGGCCCGGAGGATCAGGTGGATGCCCTTCATGTGAAGGAGGTTTCCGGCAAAAAGAAACCGCGCCGTCTCGCTGCCAACTGAAGGAGATTCCGCCAGCAAGTTGGAATTTGTGGCTACATCTTGTATGTATATGCACTTCTCCCGCGCCCATATTGGAACTGCCGCGAAGGTCTCCGGTGTCTTGCAAAGAATAAGCGTGGCTCGCCGAAATGTGTCGCGAACGAGCGGATCAATAGAGGCTATGCGGTTGGCAGCCCAACGTATGAACTCCGAAACCCTCGCACGCCAGGGTGCCGATCGAAGCAACATAGGCGGTGTGTACTCGCCGCCACCGATTGGCCCGAATATGAACGGTATCCCCAGCCGGCTCGTCAACGAGGGATACCTGTAGACAGCAAAGGTTATGTGATGCGCCAAGTCAAAATGCAGGTTCTTGTGAAGTACCCTTGCCCGCCGATACGCCCCCCACTGCCACAGTAGGTAATAAAGCTGCACCCCTCGCAGCCCCTTCTTCCAAAACCGAGCCCAAATCGGCAGGTCATAACCGTGAACATATAACTTCAATCCAGGAACTTCTGGTAAGCTGCGCTCGATCGCGGCGACATTGTTGATCCGAGTCAGAATGTGGACTTCATGGCCAAGGCGCGCAATCTCCACCGCCCAGTTCCAGCCCATTCCCGGTTCAGAGCCCTTGCCCGGCTCACACGCATAGGCTGAGAGCAGAACTTTCAATTGCCGAGCCCTCCCTGTCTAATCTTTGAACTTTACCAATTCCTGTTTCATACTATTCCAACTCTTCAGCCTTGCTCCAATTGAGAAACTACCGGATAGCTGGGGCACCCGCCCGCGCCTTCAGATGCCTGTTCCAGCACGGATAACCGAGTCGAGGAACCAATTGTTCGAGAGTACTATACTACAAAGCTCTGAACTCTGAATCACCAGGAATCTATCTTGCGGGATGCCAGGATTCCGGCGCCCCAGGGAGCTTCGGCGCGCTGGTAAGAAAATCACAGGATCCCTGCGCAATGCGCCGGCAGAGAGCCCCAGCCACCATCTCGAACTCCGCGCGCAAGGGTTGAGTAGGTATGTTTCTTCAATGACCAGTGGGATTGTATTTCCGATTGCTCTACGGGCATCCTGGTGCGCCTTTCTATTTGCATTGAGAGACCGACTTATGTTCCTCGACAAGTGCCTTATAGATACGGCCCATAAATACTCCGACCTTGAGCGTATGCTTGCATCCAATCGGCATGGAACAAGGAGATGCTCGCAAGTTGAGTTCGGCGGCGCTGCATGAGCGCCGGCGGCAAGTGATCCGAGCCTATACGCGCGGAGTGAATCGGCATCGGATCGCGCGACAAGTTGGGTTGAGTTACACGGCCGTTCGCATGATCGTCAAGCGTTATGAAGAGCAAGGCATTCGTGGCATTGATACAGGCGAGCGCGGAAGGCCTGCAAGTAGCGGTCGCAGTTTGACCGCCGGGCAGGAAGAGCATATTCAACGTCTGATCAAGGATCATCGTCCCGAACAATTGAAGATGGACTTTGCCTTGTGGACACGCGCCGCCGTCATGCTTTTGATCGAGCGCGAGTGCGCGATCAAACTGCATGTCCGCGGCGTTGGAAAGTATCTCAAACGCTGGGGATTTACTCCGCAAAAGCCGATTCGCCGCGCCTATGAGAAGTCGCCTGCCGCTGCACAGAAGTGGCTCGACGAAACCTACCCGGAGATCAAGCAACGCGCCAAACAAGAGGACGCTGAGATTCACTGGGGCGACGAGACTGCGGTGGTCAACACGGATGTTCGCAGCCGTGGCTACGCGCCCAAGGGCGAAACACCCGTGGCCTATGTCGTTGGCGGGACAAGGCAGAAGCTGTCGATGATTTGAACCGTTCCCAATCAGGACAAGACCAGTTGGATGATCATCGACGGCAACTCCAACCATGTGCGGCTAATCGAGTTCTTTGAGGCTTTGATCAAGCAGGCAGGACGCAGAGTCTTCCTTGTGCTCGATAACCTCGGCGTGCATCACTGCGCCCCAGTCAAGAAGTGGCTGGCTGAGCACACCGCGCAAATAGAAGTCTTCTACCTGCCCAGTTATTCCCCTGAACTCAATCCCGACGAACGACTCAACGGGGACTTGAAACAGGCCATCGAAACTCATGTTCCTTGCAGAACTAAAGACAAGTTGTGCAAAGCAGCAACGGAATACATGACGGCCATCGAAAAGAATCCAAACAGAATCAAAGCCTTCTTCAAAGACCCATTCATCGAATATACCGCGTAACAGCATTACCGGACCTGATCAATAAAAGCATTTAGATGGCCAAGCTCACGCGGGTGGCTGGGCAGGGCAAACGCATTTCAAAACATCTCCAATAGCCGGCTGAGGAAGTCCTCGTTCCATCCGGCGCGTTTGAGTTTTCCTCGGAGTGAACCTTTGGACCCCTCTTTTTGCATGGCATTGATGGCCATGTGCCGCAGAATTGCGCCATGAATCGCTGAAACGAATCGCGAAACTGGTCTGGGTCAAGATCGCGAAACAGTCGATTGAACGTGTCGTGGCTGGGCAAGCCGTTGGCCAGAGAGAGAAAGCCGCGCAGGAAAGGCTCCTTCGCGCGCG
>CAIKND010000010.1 GCA_903828675.1 uncultured Acidobacteriaceae bacterium | reverse complement strand
GGGAGTGGAGCGTGTGACCTTGCCCGGTGGCAAATCAAGTGAGAATGTCACTCCATTTATCCCCGGGATGATCCTGACTTTGGAGATTCCCAAAGGCGACGCAAAGGACCGGAATGAGTTTCGCCGCCTGTTTGCGCCAGCGTCGTCGCACACCGTCGGCGCACAGGCCAGAGACTGCCGGTCGTGCCACGCAAATCCGGCGGCGCTGGGCTATGGCCGCGGGCGTTTGACTTACCTGGTCAAAGACGGCGCTGGTGCTTGGGAGTTCACTCCCGCATTTGAGAGGCTCAGCCAGGATGGACTTCCGCAAGATGCCTGGATTGGATTCTTGCATGAGCCGCCAGCAGGCAGTACGACGCGAAATGGTGCCCGTCCGCTTGCCTTGCAGGAGCAGCAAAGGATTCTGCTTGTTGGCGCATGTTTGCACTGCCACAGCGAAAAGGAACCCCGCATCGCCGCCGCTTTTGCCGACTTCAAACGCTTTCGCACGTATCTGAGACCGCAGTGCCTGGTGCCCAACTGGGCAGACTCGACGAGTCATTGACAACGAGCTTCGTTTCAATATGTTGATCGAAACGCTTCATCGACAGAAGTGATCTGCATCACTGTATGCATTTTACATCTAAGCTCAAATCGCTATTGAGAGAATGACAGCTATGGATCAGGTTTCTCGAAGGCGATTCCTCAAGATCAGCGCCGGAGTCATCGCTGCGGCAGGTGCGGCAGGAGCTGCCGCCGACCGGGTGTTAGCGGGCGCTCGTAGTGCCGCACAAAGCGGTCTGAAACGAATCCCGACATTCTGCAACGTCTGCTTTTGGCAGTGCGGCGCCATTGCGAGTGTGCGCGATGGAAAGCTCTGGAAGATTGAGGGCCACCCTCTCGATCCGCTCTCCCACGGACGCCTTTGCCCCCGAGGTACCGGTGGAATCGGCGCGCATTCCGATCCGGACCGTCTACGGTCGCCGTTGATTCGCGTGAGCGAGCGAGGCGAGGAAAGATGGAAGGCGGTTACGTGGGACGAGGCGCTCACTTTTATTGCCGAAAGGATGCAGAAGATCAAGGCTGATTACGGCCCGGAATCCTTTGCCGCTTTCATCCACGGCCTGGGCGGCACTTTCTTCAAGCACACGCTCAGAGCTTACGGCACAAACAACATCGCCGCGCCGTCGTTTGCGCAGTGCCGAGGCCCACGCGATGTGGGATTCACGCTCACCTTTGGCGACGATGCCGGTGCGCTGGAGAGGACCGACATTGAAAACGCACAATGCCTGGTGCTGATCGGCTCGCATCTGGGCGAAAACATGCACAACACTCAGGTGCAGGAGTTCGCGACCGCGGTGGGGAAGGGCGCCAGCATTATCGTGGTTGACCCACGCTTCTCTGTGGCGGCCAGCAAGGCGAAGTTCTATCTGCCCATCAAGGCCGGCACCGATATTGCCCTTTTACTGGCATGGATGAATGTCATTGTCGGCGAGAAGCTGTATGACAAGGAATATGTCGATAAATACGGATTTGGTTTTGAGCAGTTTGCTGCCGAGATTCAGCCCTACACGCCGGAGTGGGCTTATCCAGAGACCGGCATCGATCCTGAAACCATTCGCGCCACCGCCCGCGAAATGGCGCGCTACCGTCCCGCGACTTTGATTCATCCCGGGCGCCATTCCAGTTGGTATGGCGACGATGCGCAGCGCGGCCGTGCGATCGCCCTGCTCAACGCGCTGATGGGAAGCTGGGGGCGCAAAGGCGGCTTGTATGCGCCGTCAGCAGTGGCAGTTCCGGCTTATCCGCATCCTGCGTATCCAAAGCCGGCTAAGCCGGAAGTAGACAATCCGAATAACAAGTATCCTTTCGCCAACGAGAACATCAGCACCGGCATCCGGGAAGCCACAATGACAGGCAAACCGTATCCGGTGAAGGGGTGGCTGGTCTATGCGACCAACCTCATGTACTCATTGCCTAACCAGGCGGAGACGATTCGCGCCATTCAGCAGTTGGATCTGCTGGTGGTGGTGGATGTGATTCCAAGTGAAATCGCGGGCTATGCCGACGTGGTTCTGCCCGAGGCCAACTACCTGGAGCGCTACGACGACCTCCATGCGGAGCCGTTCAAGGTGCCGTTCATCGCGTTGCGCCAGCCAGTGGTAGAAGCTCCGGACGACCAGAAGCCGAATTGGTGGATTGCCAAAAAACTTGCAGAAAAGCTTGGACTGGGCGTGTACTATCCGTGGAACGACATAGAAGAATATCTTGCTGCCCGGCTCAAGGCGGGCGGCTACAGTTATGAAGACCTGAAGCGCGACGGCATCATTCTCGGCAAGCAGCCGCCGATTTATTTTGAGGACGGCGCGCCCGCGATGTTCGACACGCCGTCGAAAAAGATCGAGTTCTTTTCCACGCAGTTACAGAAGGCCGGATTCGACCCAGTGCCAAAATACACGCAGCCGGAAGTGGGCGCGGCAGGCTCATACCGGTTGTTGTTCGGCCGTGCGCCGGTACACTCTTTCAGCCGGACGCAGACGAATCATCTGCTCATGGATCTGTTGAGCGAGAATGCCGTGTGGATAAACGCGACCGAGGCCGCAAGGCTGGGCTTGAAGAGCGGCGATCACGTGCGCCTGCGCAACCAGGACGGCGCGGTGAGCAATCGCATCCTGGTCAAGGCCACTGAGCGCATACGGCCTGAATGCGTGTACATGGTACACGGCTTTGGCCATACCGCGAAGGGACTTCGCTTTGCATTCGGGAAGGGCGCCAGTGACTCGGAGCTGATCACGCGCTACAAGACCGATCCGCTCATGGGCGGCACGGGGATGAATGTGAATTTTGTAACCATTGAGACGGAGGCCTGACGATGTCCCGCTTTGCTATGGCGATCGACACCCGCAGATGCGTGGGCTGCCAGGATTGCGTCGTGGCCTGCAAAACTGAAAACGGTGTGCCGGAGGGTTACTGCCGCGACTGGATTACGGAAGAAGTGCATGGCGCATTTCCCACGGTGCAATTGGAAATTCGCTCGGAGCGCTGCAATCATTGCGACAATCCGCCCTGCGTGACATGTTGCCCGACAGGCGCCAGCCATGTTCATGAACGTGGCGGCGTGGTGCTGGTAACGCACGAGAAATGCATCGGCTGCAAGGCGTGCCTGGCAGCTTGTCCCTACGATGCGCGTTTTATACATCCGGACGGATATGCGGACAAATGCACGTTTTGCATCCATCGGGTCGAGCAAGGCTTGAATCCGGCTTGCGTTTCGGTCTGCCCGACCCACTGCATGCACTTCGGCGACCTCGACGATCCGCAATCTGAAGTGAGCGTGC
>CAIKND010000009.1 GCA_903828675.1 uncultured Acidobacteriaceae bacterium | reverse complement strand
TGATTTCGGTATTCTGAATTGGCCCACTTCGGCAGTTTAATTTGGCCCACCCCCCAGACGAGCGAGTACCCTTGAGTCGGGCGATAGCCCGCCGCGGAGGAACTCGTTGGAGTGGAGAACAAAGGTGGAGCTTTTCGAGCAGATCCGCAGAGAATACGAGTTTGGCGTAGGGACCATTTCCGGAGTCGCCAACAAATTGAACATACATCGGCGTATGGTGCGGGAGGCGATTGGCAGCGCCTTGCCAGTGCCGCGAAAGAAAGTGGAGCGACCGCGCTGGAAGCTGGCGGCGGCAGTCTCGTTCGTAGATCAGATTCTGGAGACGGACAAAAAGGCGCCGCGGAAGCAGCGGCACACAGCCCATAGGATCTGGGAGCGGATCCAACGTGAGATGCCGCAGGTTCAGCTCTGCGAGCGAACGGTGCGCGGTTACGTCCATGAGCGCAAGCTCGCCTTGGGCTTGACCGTTCAGGAAACGTTCGTTCCCCAGAGTTACGACTGGGGTGTGGAGGCACAAGTGGACTGGTACGATGCTTACGCCGATCTGGCCGGGGAGCGCACCAAGTTGCAGGGCTTCTCGATGCGCAGCATGGCCAGCGGCGCCGCATTCCACTGTGCCTTTCTCCATGCGACGCAACAGGCGTTTCTGGAGGGCCACGAACTGGCGTTCGCCTATTTCACGGGCGTGTTTCGCCGGCTCCGTTATGACAATCTCGGTTCCGCAGTAAAGAAGATTCTGCGCGGGCAACGGCGAGAAGAGACGGCGCGGTTCATCGCCTTCCGTTCCCATTGGCGATACGAGAGTGAGTTCTGCACGCCAGGCGAAGGACACGAGAAGGGCGGCGTGGAGGGGGAGGTCGGTTACTTCCGCCGAAATCACTGGGTTCCGGTGCCCCAGGCTCTCGACATCGCCGATCTGAACCGGCAACTCATAGCCAGTTGCCGCGAAGATGAGCGGCGGACGATCGCCGGCCGGGAGCAGAGTGTGGGAGCTGGATTGGTAGTGGAGCGGGAGCATTTGTTGCCGCTGGCTGCGGAGGGAATGGATCTGGCGCAAACCAGCTTCCCGACGGTGAACAGTTTGGGTTGTGCCAAGGTTTTGACCAACGCCTACTCGGCGCCATTGAAGGCGGGAACGGAAGTGCACGCCAAGGTCTATGCCAGCTGGGTGGAACTCTGGCACGACGGCCATTGTGTAGCCCGCCACGAGCGATGTTACCGGCGCCAGCAGCAAGTCCTCGACCTGGAACATTACCTCGATGTGCTGTATCGCAAGCCAGGCGCACTGGCGGGATCGCGGCCGCTGGAGCAGCAACGCCGGGCCGGCCTCTGGCCGGCAAGTTTCGATCAGATCTGGCAGTCGCTGGTGGAACGACACGGCAAGCAGAGTGGAACCAGACAGATGATCGAGATGTTGATGCTCACCAGGCAGCATGGCCACGATCGGCTGCGGCAGGCGATTGAGAAAGCGCTGGCAACGGGTTGCAGCGATCCGGCCGCTGTTCGTCACCTGCTGCACGCCGGGGAGTTGAAGCACACGGTCTGCGAAGTGATCGACGTCGGATTGCTGGAACGGTATGAACGCCCCCTTCCTGTGATGAACGAGTATGACCGGTTGCTCATGGCGGGAGGCGCACAATGAGCCCGCAACTTGTCCAGCTGCAAGAGGCCACCATCAAGCAGTACTGCAAGGCGCTGCGCATGCCGATGATCGGGATGCAGTTCAGCAGTCTGGCAGAGCAGGCTGTGAAGGAGAAGAAAACACATACAGGCTATTTGGAAGCGCTGTTGACGGCAGAGATTGAAGAGCGGGAGCGGAACACGATAGACCGGCGGATCAAAGACGCGCACCTCCCGCGAGTCAAAACGTTGGAAGAGTTCGACTACACCCAGACCCCCATGGTGAGTGCCGCAAAGATGCGTGAGCTTTCTGAGGGTGGCTACATCGAACGTGCAGAGCCCGTGGTTTTAATTGGCGATTGTGGGACGGGGAAGACCCATCTTTTGAGCGGCCTATGCGTAGCGGCCTGCCGGCAGAAGCGCCGCGTGCGGTTCACGACGGCCGCGGCGCTGGTGAACGAACTGGTCGAAGCCAAACACCAACTTCAGTTACGCCGGGTCATGGCCCGCTGGAGCCGCTACGATCTGATCGCAATTGACGAAGTCGGCTATGTGCCTTTGGCCGAGGTAGGCGCGGAGTTTTTGTTCCAAGTGATTGCCGAACGGGCCGAAAGAACGGCAGTGATTGTGACGACCAACTTGCCGTTTTCTGAATGGACGCAGGTGATTCCGAATGCGCGACTGTGCAAGGCGCTGCTGGACCGCATTACCGACCGGGCACATATTTTGGAGACCGGCAAGGAATCGTACCGATTCCGCCGCAGCATCGAAAAGCAGAAGAAAGGAGGAAAAGCTACCGAGGCAAACCCATAGCTATGGAAATGACGGCCCGTGGAAAGCATGGAAAGCCAAAAGCAGGCTTCCCACCCTTTCCACCGTCCTTGGAAATCACGCAAACCCGGCGTGATTCCCACATTTCCACAGCTCCGACGGCTTCTTATCTATAAGAGTTCAGAAGCAAAACCCTGACCTCAGGCCCAAACCAAAGGGGTGGGCCAAATTAAACTGCCGAAGTGGGCCAAATACAGTTGCCAAACGCATGTACCGGCGCCAGCCAAGGAGCATCGTCCCGCAGATGCGGTACAGGCTTGGCCCATTGCCCTCGTAGTCTTTCAAGAACGCCCAGTCGAGCAAATGCTTCGATTCGTGCGAGATCGCCGGATGAATCCAGCTGAACTTGTGCTGACCGTGAACGTCTGCCAGATCGACATCGACTAGCCGACCTTCTTTCTCCATCTGCGGGTAGAGCGGCGTCCCCGGCAACGGGGTCTGAAGCATGAAGCATGATCGTTTCCACGTCGACCGAGTCCCAATCGGTGTAGCATCCAAAAGGGCTGGTCGAGCCATCCAATGACGTCTCTCCGTACAGATAGCGCTTGCCGGAATTGTCCTTTGCCGACACGAACTCCAGTCCTTCCGCGGACGTGTCCGGTGTGGCTTTGTTTCCCTCGGTGCCGGAAGGTTGCAGTGTCCTGGATCAGATGGTCGCATTGACGAGAATTCCGCCAGCGGGAACGCCGCCACATACCTGTTGCTATGATTCTGGTTTATGAAAGTGCCCCCACTGATCGCGCTGTTGCTGCTCTCATTGTGCTCCTGCGAGCAGAAGCCGCAATCGTCCGCTATTTCGAAACTCAGCGCCACATTCTTCGACGTCGGCCAAGGTGATGCTGCATTGTTGAAAACCGCAGAGGCGACAGTCGTGATCGACACGGGGCACAATGGTGAAATCGTGCGCCTCTTGCGCCAAGAAGGCGTGACCCAAATTGATCTGCTCATCCTCAGCCATCCACATTCTGATCATACAGGCGGGCTCCGCGCAATCCTCAGGTCTTTCTCAGTTGCGGAGTTGTGGTACGCCGGCGAATATCGAGGTGCAAATCGCAAACTGATTGACGCGGCACCCGTGGCAGAGGCGGTCGTCGCCGGCAAGGCGAAAACGCTCGGCCGCCTTTCTTTGGTCGTTCTGCATCCGGAGCAGCCTGGCGTATACACTCGTCCTAATAATTCACTAGTCAACAATGGATCTGTGGTCGTCAAGGTTGTTTACGGGGAAAGCCGTTACTTGTTTCCGGGCGACTGCGAACTGGGCTGTTGGGAAGAACTGTTCAGATTGCATCGCCCAGAATTGCGGTCCGACATATTAAAGGTGGCCCATCACGGTTCTTGGAACGGAACCAATTCGGGCGTCCTCGGCAATGTCCGGCCGGCATCCGTCGTTATTTCCTGCGGACGCAACAACGAGTATGGCCACCCAGCTCAGATCGTCTTGACCATGATCCAGATGTTGGGAGCCAAGATCTTCCGTACCGAT
>CAIKND010000008.1 GCA_903828675.1 uncultured Acidobacteriaceae bacterium | reverse complement strand
AGGCATTCGGCAATTTCATAGCCATACGATTTCTTCTTCTCCTTGAGAATCCGCAAAACGACTGGCTCGATAAAGCGGGAGACATTCCCCATCGCGCAGGTGCATGGGTGCTCCTGGCCTGGCTGCTTACAGCACTTGCGCCCGCTCTCCAGCGAAGAATTCTGCGTGCGTGCCTTGGAACTCAGACTTGTCGGCATAAGGATTTTGTCCTGTTCTCCTCAAATAAAAATACCACTACTGGACGTGCGCCTCTTGTAGATGTATATTACACCTATTCGCTCGATCGTAGAGCGAACTGAATTGTCGTTTACCGAAACAAGGAGCCTTATGAGTAAAGTTGGAGTGATGATGTCAGCGGACTGCGCTGACGGGCCGATGTCTTCGCATTTTGGCAAGGCCGAATGGATCCTGATCGCCGACACAGAGAACCCGGGTCTTGACTTTGTAAAGAATGATGGGCTAAACGGCAAGAGCGCAGTAGCGATCGTAATCGGCGCGGGTTGCACCGACGTAATTCTCGCCGACATCGGCGACGGCGCCCTTGGACATTTGCAGGCAGCACAGATTCGCGCCTGGGCCGCACCCGCGCTAGTCGCCGGAGACGAAGCACTCCGGATGTTTAGGGAGGGGCAATTGCATCCTGTGCCTGCTGCACACGCAGCTACGAGAGTTGGCGGGGGCCATGGTTGCTGCTGCGCGACTCGTGACGGCTCTGAGGCTTCCACCTGCTGCAGGAGTTGAGACTCAAGCGCGAAGAGCACGAAGACCTCACCAGGTCCGGAAAACGAATAGGACTTAGCAGTGATTTACGGCGCCGACCGTGAGCGGATCGGAGATTATTTGGCTTAGGTTGTCAACCTTGCTTCGATAGCCCTTTCTTCATTGGCCATCCGCAAGGTCAGATAGCTTCCAGCGAAAACGATCATGAATGGCGCCATTTGGCTGGTTTGGAAAGGATATTCCTGTGAGGGCAATGCGATACCTGATAGCACTCCTGGCCCTGGCTGGTATGGTGGTGTCCATACTCGCGTTGCGTGTCCATTACTCGACCGAATCCCAGCCCTGTTCCATCAACGAGAAATGGGACTGTGGCGTAGTGAACCACAGCCCGTTTGCTGAGGTCGCTCACATTCCCGTGGCCGCTTTGGGCATCGTCGGCTACCTCGTTCTGGCCGGGTTGGCTCTGATGCGGCGGCGAATCCTGTTAGCACTTGCGGCTATCGTCGGGCTTGGATTTGCGCTCTATTTGACCCACATTGAAAAGGACGTGCTCATGGCGTGGTGCATCTATTGCGTGATCTCGCAGGGAATCATCGCTCTAACCACGCTGCTTTCCCTGTGGTGGGTGGCGATGGATCGGATACGGCGGAACCGCGAGTCGAACCGGATATAGCTGCGCCTGACAGATGCCGAGACCTCAGCATTTGGAAGGCAAAGAGCCACGTCAACCTTTCGGTGGATGCGAAATACACATAGTCCAGGGTAGCCTTACATTTCCCCGGATTGGAGCGCATAGGGTGCGCCAGAATTGGCACGAACGATTTGCCGAGACCCCTGATGTTCTAAAGAGTGCCAAGCGCAAGCAGACCTTAGTGCCGGTGTTGGACCTCGAAATCGGCGGCGACGAATTCATCACCATGGCTGGCCCCTGCTCGGTTGAGACCGAGTTCCAGTTGATGGCCACCGCCAACCATCTTCGCAGTGCCGGTGCTCGTATTCTGCGCGGTGGAGCCTTCAAGCCACGCAGTTCCCCCTATGCTTTCCAGGGCCACGGCCTTGCCGGCCTCAAGATGCTGGCCCGCGCGCGCCAAGAGACCGGCTTGGCCATCGTCACCGAAGTCATGTCGGAAGCAGACGTTCCCATGGTTGCCGAGTATGCCGACATTTTGCAGATCGGCACCCGCAACATGGAAAATTATGCTCTTCTTGAAGCAGCGGCCCACTCTGGTCGTCCAGTGCTGTTGAAGCGCGGCATGATGGCAACAATTGAAGACTTTCTGCGCTCGGCGCAATTGATTCTAGACAACGGCAACCCTAACGTCGTTCTCTGCGAGCGCGGCATCCGCACCTTTGAAACGGCTTTGCGGAATACTTTCGACGTGGCCGCTATCGCACTGCTCAAGCAAATCTCGCATCTTCCGGTGATTGCAGACCCGAGCCATGCGGCCGGCCACAGTGACGTGGTTCCCGCACTGGCGCGCATCGCCGTGGCCGCCGGCTCCGATGGCCTGCTGGTCGAGGTACACCCCAATCCAGACAAGTCATGGAGCGACGGCGACCAGTCGCTTGATTTCGACGCGTTTGACAACATGATGACCAGTCTCGATCCGTATCTCGAGTTGCGCAAATTGGCGCTCCGCAGTCAGGGACTTCCAGTTTGCGAAATTCTTCGCTTGCGCGCCATGGAGGCCGTTTGATCATATCCCCCACCAGAACCCCGGTGATTGCCGCGCTGATTGCCATGTTGACTTCAGTTTGGGGTTCCTCGCCTGGCGCCACTGGGGACTCGGGCATCCCTATCACTGTTGCCGCTGGACACGGTTCCCCGTCGCTGGTAGCCCTGCAGGGAGGGGAGCCATTCCGCAAGAGCGTGGACCACATTTTCATAGAGGAGGAACCTAAATGACCCCCCGCATTCAAACCGCAATAGGCACAGGCCTTGCGGTCATGGCAGCAGCATTATTCCTGGCTGTGCTGTGGAGGGACCAGACTGTTCGCGCAGATGCCCAGGGAGACGATAGTGTCGCCCAAGAGTACGCTTCGCCCCTTGAGTTACTGCTTTCGCCCGACGGTACGCGGCT
>CAIKND010000007.1 GCA_903828675.1 uncultured Acidobacteriaceae bacterium | reverse complement strand
TTGAACATGGAATCCTCCTAGATCGAGGGTCCATGTTCAACCGCCACACGGTCTATTTATGTGAAGTGACTACGCAGTACAAAACGCCACATCTGCGGCTCTTCAATTCTTACTACACATAATTTTCATCAACACATAAGCAGCGAGATTGAGACTGACCGAGCTTGCGCCAGCCGTGACCGAAGCATTCCTCAAAGACGACATCGGCACTGGCCATGCGCTTCTACTGGCGAAGTTGCAGCCCGCGCAACAGGAAGAAGCCCTTACCGCCTGCTTTCGGGAGGATTACGTCAGCGGCGGTAAGCCGCGGCGTATTCTGCTCCCTGTTCGGCAATTGCAGGAGTGGATTGAGCGTCACATCCTCTTGGAACTTGACTCCGCTCCCTTTCCGAAGGACGACCCTGAACTTGTACCCGAGGCCGGGGCTTGCATTACCTGCCCGAAGCGCACCGGCTTTAACACATTGCTCTTCGAGGGCATTTCAACGCACCAGGACGCGTGTACCTCGCCAGATTGCTACCAAAACAAGGTTGACGTTTTTGTCGCAAAGACGATTGTGGCAAAGCCAAAGCTGGTACAGATCACACGGGCATACGGCAAACCGCAGGATCATAGCCCGGCAATCCCGCGCAACCAGTATGTCGAGATTCGCGCTGAGAAGCCAACCAATCAGAAACAGGCCGAATGGCCGGAGTACAAGACCTGCAAGTTCACCACCGAGGCCATTGTCACAGAAGGCTCTGACAAAGGGGAAATCAGACGGATTTGCTCAAACGCCGACTGCCCGATTCACCACCCAAAGAAGGAGAAGACACCTGCCAACGATGGGGCATTCAAGGCAGCACAGGAAAAGCAACGGCGGGAAGAAGCAGTTGCGCAAGCAACGGGACTTCGCGTATTGAGTGCCATCGTCGAAGCTGTTCCAGTCCGCTTAATGAAACGCGACCTGCAGTTTGTGGTCGAACGGGTGACCACAATGCTGGACGAGCGCCGCCTGGCCATCATCCTCCGTCAGCACAGCATCGCCAAGCCGAAAGGCCCGACCGACACACCGGCCAAGCTGCTAGCAGCCTTCGTCCGCAAGGCGGAGGAAAGCGTTCTCGGACGGCTCTTGGTGGAGGCTGTCATTCTCTATTCCGCCCAATCTGCCAACGACAACGGCAAGACGCTGAAAGATGCCGCCGAGTACTACAAGCTTGACGTGAACGCCATCAGCGCCAAGGTAAAACAGGAATTCGCCGCAAAAGTTAAAGCGAAGACCGTGAATCAGACTACTCCAAAGCCCGCAGCAAAGGCTTTCAAAAAGCCCCGAGCTGCATGACCAGTGCAAGTTCCAAGCCGGAGCCTGTGACCGCAGGCTCCGGTAATGATTCGCATCTCCGTGTCGGATTTCCCGCCACGCGGAACGACGCCTCTGCGGTACACTAGCCACGGGTCAGGTGGAGAGAAGATATGCCACAACAAGAGACATTTCTCAGCGAAAGGGCGAATGGCACAATAGTTCAGGTCCTGAAGACATATGATCGGTCGTATGCCCGCGAGGTCTTCAATGTTGTCGGCGACGACGCCTTAAAGAGCCTCGCAGTGGCGTTGGAGATCATCGGCAAGTATGAACCGGCGGACATCCCTGATCCAGAGGGGCCTGATTATCAGGAATTCCTGTGGGAAGAGCTCTGCGAAGCCGCTCTGGAAGACGTGCGACAGAGCCCGCAGCTTTATTCCTTCTTTGTAGTCACAGAGACCAAGGCCGGCAAGGCCGAGCACCTCTATATTTCCGCAGAGTGGCCGAGCGCAGAGGGTTTTGCTCGTGGCCGTCTTGCTGAGGTGCGGTGAAATCCACTCCGGCGACCTTGCTCGAAGCTCGGTGCCGAAATCCAAATTGAAAGTAGTTAAGATTGAAAGAACATGTTTTGGAAGAATTTAAGACACAGAGAGCAGCGAACGAATCGGTTGTTGTCTCCTGCGCTAAAGTCGAGACGACAATCCTAATGCGCTTGCCCGACGACGGGGCGAACCTCCCTCAGGTTAATAGCGTTTTTTTTTCCGCTGTAGAGAAGTCCTTGCCGATTCTTTCTTTTTTCTCCGGTGGGGGATTCCTGGATCTTGGTCTAATGCGGGCCGGTTTCCCCATTGTTTGGAGTCTTGAGGTTGAAGATAAATTTTGCGACGCTCACGATTTTGGAATGCAAACCCTCTTTAGAACCTTGGGTAAGTCGGGGACTGCTCCAACAATTTCATGCCGAGACGACATCCGACGAAAAGCCCCGAGTGCTATACGGCGTGAAGGCTTGGGCGTTTCGCGGAATGGTGAACAGTTCGGGGTGGTTGGGGGACCGCCGTGTCCAGATTTTTCTGTGGGCGGTAAGAACAGAGGTTTTTCGGGCAACCGAGGACAGCTAACGCAAGTGTTTATAGAGAGGATCTGTGAGTTAGAGCCGACGTTTTTTCTTATTGAGAACGTGAAAGGGCTAATCAGTACCAAAGCGCATAGGGAGTTCCTAGACCGAGAGCTTTGGAAGTTGGAGGAGAAGGGGTACGCTGTCGATTTGTCGGTTCTGAATGCCCTCGACGTGGGTATTCCTCAGGATCGGCAAAGGGTGTTCATCCTAGGAGTCAAGCACAATCTGGTGCGTCAATTGTACGGTGTGCGGCTTGCAAAAAGAGCCAGAGGCTGGTTCCCGTGGCCCGTGGACTCGCGATTTAGAGATGCTAAGCGCCGTTTTCCTTGGCCCGGAAGTTGCCCATTCGGCAGTCAACCTCAAAGACCTGAGGGAGTGCCGGACGCTCTTTGCGTGGCTCGCTTGATCCTTGATCAGAGAGCCCTATCGGTCTTGCCTAACGGGAAGGAAGGATTCCATCCCTGGAGCGAGAAGTTCAAGCTAATTGATGAAGGCGACGATTCTCGAAAATCCTTTAAACGCCTGCATCGATATCGGTATAGTCCGACTGCGGCTTATGGGAATAACGAAGTTCATCTACATCCCACTCAAGCGCGGCGCCTGACAGTTAGGGAGGCAATGAGAATTCAAACTGTGCCAGACGGCTATGCTCTGCCGCCGGAAATGCCGCTCTCGTTCAAATTTAAGCTGATTGGGAACGGAGTTCCGGTTGAACTAGCGGCGGCTGTTGGATATTCACTGAAACAATTCCTGCTCGGGACCGGAAGTCCCGTTGAATATGACAATCTGGGGGCGACACACAGTGCCTGTCGACAAAATTAATCTCCAACCGGACCCGAGAATTCTGCTTGCGATAACCCGCAATCCAATGCGGCCATTAGACGCGCTTTGCGAACTGATAGACAACAGTATCGACTCATTTACCTCAGCGCCTATAGACAAAACCCCGGCGGAAATGAGTACTGTCACAGTCCAACTTCCGAAGGCGGCTGAAGCTGCACGTGGACGGGGATCCATCTCCGTACTTGATAACGGTCCTGGTCTAAGCCTTGGCGATGCGGAGAACGCTCTTCGTGCTGGCTTCAGTTCGAATAATCCCTTTGATCGCCTCGGCCTCTTCGGTATGGGATTCAACATTTCAACTGGAAAACTAGGGCGGAAGACATTATTCAAGACAGCTCAGATCGATAGCTCAGAGATGTTGATTGTCGAGATCGATCTCGAAGACATGGTAAGAAGCAGGTCATATGATGTTCCGATCCGCGTGGTTCCTAAGTCCCCGCCTGGATTTCACGGCACCCTTGTTGAGGTCTCACAGTGGTGGCCACAAGGCAATCCAAACAATGGATTCGCAGAAAAACTGGTTCGCCTTGGGGTCGCCGAAATCCGGGAGCAACTTGGCCGCCGTTATGCCAGCATCCTTCGAGGAGCCAACGTTCGCATGTTTGTGAACGAACTGATCACTGAACCTTTCGAACACTGCGTCTGGAACCAACGTAGATTCGTCACGCACCGAGAGTTTGGCAACATTCCCGCGGTCATGAATTTCGATAAAGTACTTGCCAGTCAAGTTCGGTGCGCCCACTGCTTCGCTTTGGTAGAAGGAAAGAGGTGCTCCCAATGCGATGGAGCCAGCGCACTCAGAACGATCCAAGAACGCATTAGCGGGTGGGTTGGCATTCAGCGCTTCGATGACGCCAATCACTATGGACTCGATCTGATTCGAAACGGCCGGGCAATTCGTGTGCTTGAAAAGGAAGCTTTCTTTACATGGGTGGACGCGCGCGGTCAGCAGGTTAGGGATTATCCGATCGATAGTCCTTACGGCCGCATAGTTGGGGAAGTTCACCTGGACTATGTTCCTACGGATTTTCTGAAGCAGGATTTTCAGCGGACCAGCCCAGAGTGGACACGGGCCATCACATACTTACGGGGCGAAAGCTCTCTTCAGCCAAAGCTTGCAGCTGAGGCAGGAGAGCCCAAGAACGAATCGCCAATTTATCTCCTCTATCAAGGGTATCGGCGCGTTCGTGACGTGGGAACCAAAGACGTTTATATGGGATACTGGGAACCCGGTGACGATCGTGCAAAAAGAATTAGTCGGGATAAGGAACAGTCGTTTATTCAGAAGTTCAAGAAAAGGGAACCGGGCTTTTACGACGACAGCGAGTGGTGGAAGCTGGTCGAACAGGCAGATCGAAAGCCGTCGGGGGACTTGAAGGAGTGTCCAGAGTGCGGGTTTCAGAGCCTACCTACAGCTGAAAGTTGTAATGGATGTGATTATATATTTAGCGGCAAGACATGCATCAATGGCGACTGCAATGCACAGATTGTCCGTTCGTGTGTATCTTGCCCGTTCTGCGGCATTTCCCAAGTGGTGAAGTCGCAAGATCGCTGGCGGTGTTCTTATTGCAGCAGGGAGAATCCCCCATCTGCCAAGTCTTGTTTGAACTGTGGCCGGGCAGCTGGCGAGATGAATCCACTTAGTTTGGAATTCTTACAAAAGAACTCAAACAAGGATGACGAACTATCGATCCCTGCGTTCTCCATTTCGTTACCGGACAATGCAAGTTGCCCGCCGATCGACGTATCGGTCTATACGTTGAACTCGGGAATAACACTGCAACGAGATGGAGTTGCGCTCCCCGTTGTATCTCACCGGAGCGACGGCCTGATTATCTTCATAGATCCGACCCATCCTCTTTTCACTGAGTACCAGCTGCGTCCAGAACACATTATTAGCATGGAAATTGCAAAAGTTATTCAAGACGCCAACGGTCGATTTCTTGGTGGGGAGAAGGGATACCTATGGTCGCTGACAGCTTTGGGGTGGAGAGTGACTTCCGGTTTTTGGCAGGATAGGCTGTCAATAGATCCAGAGCGAACGCGAAAGCGGGCAGAAGAGTTCTTCGATCGTTTGGTGGAAGTCCTGCCTGAGCTCATGGATGGTGTCTCGTCAGAGTTTTACAAGTCACTCCCCCCGGCAGACCAGGGCGGGCTGGTTAGGACAATCATTCAGAATGGTTTCGATGCCAGTCAGCTTCCTGCCATGATAACCTCGGGCAAGTACCTCTCTTTCTTGGGTCCTAATTTGGTTGGCTTAATTGTTGAACGCTATCCAGAACGGTTCTTTGATGGCCGCTTTTGGACTGATTCGTACCAGAAGATACCTATCGAGGATCCGGCGACGGTTTCGCAAATCCAGGCGGTTGTTCTTGCACGATACAGGAACCTGCTGGATGATGTTGTTGGCTTCCTAGATACCCGGCAATCTGACTCTGGGTACGTAGTAAGAGTCGAGCGAACGCTACACCTTCTCTTTAGAAATATCCGGGCTGGGAGGTAACCAGTGACCCGCGGATTTCTTTCGGCAGAGGTGTTGTCGCGCTGTTCGTGGCAGTACTTGGAGCGTTCCATTGGCAGGCTGCTCCTGAGCGAGTCCTTTCTTGGTGTCCGCCTTTTAGGCCAGAGCGGGGACGAAGGCGCGGACATTTTGGCTCACAAGAATACAAAGCGGTGGCTGGTTCAAGTCAAACAAAGACGGGCGATAAACATCGGTATAGATGTGCTCGACGAAACGGTGAGGGCGATGCACATTTACAGGGCATCAATCCCTGTTATTGCGACGAATCAAGCCTTCACGCAGCAGGCTCGGAGTCACCAATCGATGTTAATGGGTTCTGGAATCCCTTTTCAGCTTTGGGACAGAACAACTCTGGCAAGCCGTTGGGAAAGACTTGCGGACAAACCGATCGAAGCAATTACACCGCGTTTATATCAAGAACGTGCAATTTCAGCGATTGTGTCCCGGTGGGGTGAGGCCGGAGCTGAAAGGTCCGCGCTTGTTGTTATGGCAACAGGTTTAGGCAAGACGTTCGTCGCTGCTGAAGCATTTCGCCGGATCAGGGAGAGGGGGCCAATCAATGTACTCGTACTGGCACATACGAACGAGCTTGTGTATCAGCTTGAGAGGGCATTTTGGCCTTGCCTAACAAAGTATGCAGTCACCTCAGTGTGGAATGGGTACGAAGCACCTGAACTGGATGCTGATTTGACTTTCGCCTGCGTAGATTCAGTAGCCGCCAAAGTCCAGCAACATGCGACCCTCAACGATTACGATCTCGTCATCGTTGACGAATGTCATCACGCCGGCAGCGAAGAATATCAACGAGTTCTTAGTGCGCTCCACTGCGGATCGCCCGATGGGCCTTTTCTCCTTGGATTAACAGCAACGCCCTGGCGGCCCGATGGCACGAGCCTTCTCCGCATTTTTGGGGAACCAGTGGCTTGTGTTGATATCGTCCAGGGTCTCAGAGCAGGATGGCTCTCGAATGTCGATTACAGGATGCACGTTGACAACATTAATTGGAACGAACTTGCTCGTGCCCAGAATCTGACGCCTCGAGGTCTAAACCATACCATCTTTATCCAAGAATGGGACGACGCAGTCGTTAATAGTTTGGGGGAGACGTGGTTTGAGATTCCCCGCGCCCGCGCCATTGTTTTTTGTGGAAATATCGACCATGCCATTACGATGCGTGACCGAATTAATGGGTTGGGGTTTGCCCGAGCCGAAGCACTTTATGCTGGGAGTCCGGGGGCGCCTAAGTTGAGCCACGCACAACGTGCGCGGATTTTGGCCGACTTTCACGATGGCCACGTCGGCGTTCTTTGTTCAGTAGATTTGCTAAATGAAGGGATCGATCTTCCCGACGTGAATATTGTGGTTTTCCAACGAGTGACCCACAGCAGGCGGATATTTGTTCAACAACTAGGTCGCGGGCTTAGAGTTGCTCCGGGAAAGGAAAAGGTCATCGTATTGGATTTTGTTTCGGACATCCGTCGATTTGCTGCGGGACTTGATCTTCAGGCAAGATTACAAGCAGGGCCCCACTATCTTAGTATTGGGAGCAAGGTGCGCTTCATGAACGTGAGTGGAGAAGATAAGAAGGCAGAGTCATTCCTTCGGGAGTGGCTGGAAGACGTTGCAGCTATTGAGACTGCTGGCGAGGACGACCATGTGCTTAAGTTTCCGCCCCCGTTCTCGGATCGGGGCTGAGGCATGGACTGGAGCCAAGTTAGGTCTCAACTAAAGCAGATGCAAGGAAGGCTTCTGCCCTCAATCTCCGGAAAGAGCGATATACGCGTAACCGAAGTAGATAATGACTATATTTATCTGAGTACCGTGACTAATGAATCAAAGACAAGGCCCCTTTCGGAGATTCGGAAGATCGTAGATCAAATGCAGCTGAATCTGCCGATCCATGTTGATAGCGTCCTGGGCGGCAGCGGTACCAGCCGGAACCAACCGGAGACGATACTTGCAAATTTACCTGATGTTGAGTGGATGAAGTTGCAAGCCAGGAAACATCTCATTTGGCTCGGACGCAAGACACATGAACTTGGCACAATTTCTCAAGCGGACGCTTTCACAACAAACGTTGCGCGAAAGGCGCTCTTAGATCTGGGTGCAACTAGAACCGATATTCCCGTGAGTCTTGTTGTGTTCAGTTCTCATTTGAGCGGTGCGAGCCAATTATTAACGACGATTATGCAAGGCGCATCTCCCCGTCCCTTGGGTAACAGCGAAATATATTGTGTATCGTCTCCTCAAGGGAAGGCCATTCTGCTGCCCAATCCGGACGAAGAATTTGAGGGCCCCCTGATTCTTCCCTGTATCTCAGTCCCGAGCACAGACGAGGCAGCGCGGCGCATTAAGGTGCTGTATCCAGATTCCACCAACAGGCTGGCGAATGAAATTCCGAGAATCATTGTTGTGAAGCTGCCAAACGGGACCGGGTTGGCACTCGCAGAGATTGACAAGACTTGGTTCTTCCAATGACAGCTCCGCAAAAAGGTTGACGCGACGGTAGATATAGACTATGATGGGAATCCCCAAGAAAGAGCTGAGTATGAATTGGGCAATAGTGTACCCGCGGGTTCAGCAGATGCTGGGAATGGATCTGCAGTCTATTTCAGGGAAGGCCAACATCCAACTGCTGTCAGTCGATTCGACGAATTATTTGGTACGGCGTCAAGATGGAGTTGAGGTGCTCAGGAGAACTGAGGAACTGCAAACACTTGCTGAAGCAATGCAACCTGACACTCCCCTTCACGTTGACAGTACTCTGGGGGGCAGCGGGTCGAGCCGGAGCCATCCAGAGACCATCCTGGCAAATTTACCGGATGTGGAGTGGTTGCTTGTAAACAACCGGAAGAACATCCTGTGGATCGGACAAGACTCACACGCGTTGGGCACTCTCCTACAAAACGGTTAGGGTGATAGAAACTTCTGCAAGCGCTGCTTCAGCTTTTGAGTGTTCCCAATTTCACATTCCCAGATTACAAGTACTTTCCACTTTAGCTGGGACATAGCCATTAAGTGACGTTGATCACGTTCTTGGTTGCGTCTCAGTTTCGCCTCCCAGAATTCAATTCTTGAACCGGGAATCCGGCCTTCTCTGCAGGCCGAGTGAAAGTGCCAGAAACATCCATGCACAAAAATCGCCTTCTTTCGCCCGCGAAAAACTAGGTCCGGTTTTCCGGGCAGATCTTTGGCGTGGAGGCGATATCGATACCCCAAGTTATGCACGAGTCGGCGAACCAACATCTCGGGGGCAGTATCCTTGTCGCGGATTCGTCGCATGTTTTCGGAGCGGCGCTCGACACTGATTCTGTCCATCAATAAAGCCCACTCCACATGAAATGATTGCGCTCGATAAGCTGAGGTTGAACAGTCCGCACGATTGGCGAGACGCATCTTGGCTTATTTGCTGCCGAAGTCAACCGACCCGTTCCCTGTTCTAGCAAGGAGATCCGCGGCGGTATCAGTCGTGTCAGCCTTGGGAAGGCGAATCCAAAAGTCACGTTCAACCATCACAGCGTGCAGTATCGACTGCGGGATATTATAGTCCATCAGAAAATGTGAAGGCCAGCATCTCCGCGAAGCGTACGAAGACTAACGGAGACGTTCGAGGTCTTCCGCGGCATCTTCGCTAGGGCGCTCTTCATCCTTCCAACTTGGTCGCGGCTCCCTCCTCCAAAATCGCTTACCCCTTTTCGCAACGCCCGCCGGAGGACCCAGAAGGGACTCCGAGCGGATTAGGAGACCATTGGCAACTCTCGCTATTCCTCCAATTCTTAATGTGGGCGGAACGCTCAATTCGCGGACCTCGTTCATCTTTCTCACGCAAGGATTGCTACCGTCTCCGGATGTGTCAATAAGTGCAACCTTCGCTGCTTGGCGGCAACAGCTGATGGACCTTGGCTTACCTGGCATCACCAAACCAGCAATCAGCCGCATCACAGGCGACTGGTATGAATGGCTTGTGGGCATCGCAGCTTGGAATTACCGGATTGCCAATCCGACCTCGGTGGTCAGCTTAAAACCGGCCATACGTGGTCACTTCAAAACCGGCCATAGGGATTGGCCTGAGACTTGATTGTTTTACGCTTTCGCAGTGTGTTTGGGCAAGGCGCGGTTGATGCCGCCTGAGTTGGTCGTGATGT
>CAIKND010000006.1 GCA_903828675.1 uncultured Acidobacteriaceae bacterium | reverse complement strand
TCCGCTTATGCCGGCCGCCGCTCATGCGCTGGCGGTGGGCGGCTCACCCTTTGACACGGGCTTTTCCGCCATGCAGAACCTCTTCACCGGGACTGTTGCCAAGGTGGCGAGCCTCATCGCCATCGTAATTGGCGGCTACCAGTTCGCCCACGGTGAACCGGGGGCGAAGAAGACGCTGGCAGGTGTGGCAGCCGGTTCTGGAATCGCCGTGCTTGCCGCCAACGTCTTGAGCTGGCTTTGGGGCATCTGAATAATCGCTGCTCCCAAAGTCGAAACCGCAACCAACAACCAACTCCAACCGTGAGGGGCCCGCATGCAGACACACACCAATAGCCGGCGCAGAAACCGAGTCTACAAGAGCCTGCATAAGCCCCTCACGTACCTTGGCGTCGAGCGCACATTGTTTTACTTCGTGTGCGTTGGCGCGGTGGGCGTTTTCAATCTCTTCAACAGTCTGGTCGCCGGAACTATTTTCTTCATCGGCGGCTACGTCTTCGGCCATTGGGTGACGAACAGCGATCCGGCCTTCCTTCGCATCCTTGCAAGGTCGGAACGCTACAAGCCGCGCTACGACGCGGCCAAACAGAGCGTTCCGCCAGTGGAGGTGCTTTGATGCTGCGCATTGATAGAGCCATCAAGCCGTGGAGAGACGCCGACTCGCTGAACTGCCATATCAACCTGTATGGCTTTTGGAACGAGACCGCATTTCTAACCAAGAGCGGCGACCTGGGCATGGTCCTCAGTGTCCCCGGCGTGGATTACGAGAGCCTTGACCACGGCAATCAGGAATATGCAGTGAAGCGGCTAGAGGCGGCGTTGAAATCGTTTGGCCCTGGCTTCCATGTCTATCAATACCTGTTCAAGTCCAACCGTCCTGAGATTCCATTCGCCAGCTATGAGGACCCGGTGGTGCAGGCGGCCATCGACCAGCGTCGTCAGTTTTTCGAATCGAAGCGCGACCGCCTCTATCAGATCGAGATCTTCTACTGCGTCGTGCTTGAAGGCGCGCGCTCGAAGACCGGCGTGGGCGCGGCGCTGGCCCGCCTGTTCAGCGATCCAGCGGGCGCCATTGGCGAATTGAAGACCCAATTCACGAACAGTAGCATGAAGACTCTGCTTCGGTCGCAAATTGCACGCGACCTCGCGCGACTCAACGGTCAGGTGCAAGCATTCGTCCGGCAGCTCGCTGATTTCGTGCAGATCGAGGTTCTGAATCAGCAGGGTCAATTCCGCTTCCTTCGCAGGTTGCTCAACTTCGACGATTGGCGCGTGGCCGGCCAGCCGATGCACACGCAGTTCCTCGACTACCAAGTCGTCAACTCAGACATTGAAGCGGAGCGCGACCACCTACGCGTGGGCGATCATTTCGTTCGCGTCCTCACCATGAAGGAAGCGATCGCGGAGACGCGGCCCCTGGTACTTGATTCGTTGCTGAAGATCTCGGGCAACTTCCACGTCGTTACTGAATGGGTGCCGACTACAACGGAGAAGGCGCGGAAGGAAGTAAACAAGCGCCGCCGTCATTTCAATGTCGCGAAGAGTGGATTCATTTCGCAGTTAGGAAACGACCCGGCCAAGACAAATCCGCGCGATGTCCTGATCGATGAATCAAAACAGGCGGACATCGAGAACCTGGGCGACTGTTTGCGTGTGCTCGGAGACGGCCAATCCCTTGGCGACTTCTCTTTATCCATTGTTTTGCACGGCCATGATCGGCATGAGCTCGACCGGCTTGCCGGCGAGTTCACTGGGGTCTTTACGAATTCAGACGGAAATCTCTTCGTCGAGACCTACAACCAGCTCAATGCCTACTTCGCCACCGTGCCCGGCAACTACGCGCTGAACCTGCGCAGGATGTACCTGCTGAACAGCAACTATGCCGATCTCTCGTTCCTGTTTACGATCCTCCCCGGCGACAAGATCAATGCACATCTCGGCGCGGAGTACCTTGCGGTGCTTGAGACTGACAACTCCACGCCGTATTACCTCAACCTCCATGAGGGCGAAGTAGCCCACACACTGATCCTCGGGATGACCGGAAGCGGCAAGTCATATCTGTGCTGCTTCCTCCTGCAGAACGCACAGAAATATGACCCGCTGACCTTCATCTTCGATATTGGCGGCAGCTTTGAGTCGATCACGACGATTTTCGGTGGGAGCTACCTGAACGTTGGCCAGGAGGCGAGAGACTTCACCATCAATCCGTTCTCCCTTCCCTATGGGAAGGAGAACCTGCAGTTCCTCTTCACCTTCTTCCGCGTGCTAATCGAGGGAAACGGTGAGCGCTTCCGGCTCGACTTCAAGGAAGAGCGGAAACTGTGGGAGGCCATCGACCGAACGTACCTGCTTGAACCGGACCAGCGCACCCTCTCCAACTTCGCCAACATCATTGGCGATTTGAAGGATCGGCTACATCGTTGGACCCGCGCCGGTCAATATGGCTTCCTCTTCGACAATGCAGAGGACACACTGTCGTTCAAGCGGTTCCAGACGTTCAACTTTCACGGATGGAGCGACGCTCCTGAAGTGCTGGAGCCACTCCTTTTCTACGTACTGCACCGCGCTTCGAACGAAATTTGCGACCCGGCCAATCTCAGAACCTTCAAGACATTCCTGATGGACGAAGCGTGGCTCTTCATGAAAAACGAGACCATCCGCAATTACGTGGCCCAGGCACAGAAGACCTGGCGCAAGCACAATGCGGCCATGATCCTGGCCACCCAATCGATCAAGGAACTTGAGCAATCCGGAATGTTGCAGATTGTCGCCGAGAGCTGCCCGACGAAGATCTTCCTTGCCAACCCAGAGATGAATCGGGATGTCTACCGCGAAGCGT
Source organism: uncultured Acidobacteriaceae bacterium (assembly GCA_903828675.1). GTDB lineage: Bacteria > Acidobacteriota > Terriglobia > Terriglobales > Acidobacteriaceae > Telmatobacter. Next base: position 9,130 of record CAIKND010000006.1, on the reverse strand, counting down.
TTGATTTGAACGATACCGAACTTGAACTGATCGCCGGGCTCGTCCCTCCCGGCCAGATGCTCATCCGCAAGGTGCAAAGCTCCAAGAAGGTGCATCTGAACGTCGATTCTATCACGCACTGGATGGCGACGAACAATGCACGCGACAACCTGAAGAAGCGCGAATACTTCGAGCGATTTGGCATCGCTGATGGACTTCGCCACCTTGCCGAAGATTATCCGTTTCAACCCAGACTCGCGGTCATTACCGCCCCCAACCCAATAGGAGCTGTCGCATGAATTGCCGTCCCTTTGCCATCGCCGGGCTTGCCCTGGCGCTCGTCTCTGCCGACGCTGGAGCGCAAGATGCGTCGGCACGTACTGTGCAGTATCACTCGCAGGACATCGTACCCATCCACGCCAAGCTGAAATACACGACGTTGATTGAGTTGCCCGCAACCGAAAAGATCATGCAAGCAGCAACGGGCGACAAGGAGTTTTGGGTCGTCGATCTGGTGGGCAATTTCTGTTTCGTGCATCCGGCGAAGGCCGGCATTGCTTCGAATCTTAACCTGATCACCGACAAGGGAAACATCTACAGTTTCACGCTCCAGGACGTTTCCGGTACAACTGCGGTCCCGGACCTGAAGGTGCTGATCCAGCCAGCAGACCGATCAGCGATTGTTGCGGCAAGCGGGCCTCCGCAGTTTGTGCCAGCCGCACAATTTGAGGAATCGAAACAAGCGCTTGCCGCCGTGCAGTCTCACGTCGAGCAGGTCGTCGATGAATACAAGAGCGCTTACCCGCTTCAACTGAAGTTCGATTACTCATTCAAGGCGAATGAAGCGCCCTTCGATATTCAGTCAATTTATCACGACGACAAATTCACATACATCAGGACCAATGCGCCGGAGAAGTTCAGTGTCTACGAGATGAAGGATGGCAAGCCGAATCTAATTTCTTACGATCTCCGCGATGGAACGTACATCATTCCGAAGGTCATGGACTCCGGGTATGTGGAGCTGGGCAAGAAGCGTATGGACTTTTCACGAAAGGGATAAGCGCTCTTTTACTGGGGTACAGAGGTGCAGCATGGAAGAGGTTCTCAATAATTCGCAGCCTTCAGGAACTCAGTCTGGAGTCCACGTAGAGCCCGAGTTGCGCAAGTCGAACAGCGAACCCAAGGGCGTTCTGCGCAAGAATCTCAAGCCGCTGCTCTATCTGGGCGCGGCAGCACTGGTCATCGTTGCCGCAATCTTCAGCACTCTCGGCAAAAAGGCGCAAGCACATCAGACTGCGGCTGATCACGATCCGCAGCCGGCCGTGCAGGACAACACAGACAACAACGTGCAGAATCTTAAGAACACTTTTGCCGAAGCTCGCCAGCGTGCGGCCCAACAACCGGGAACGACCGCTGGCCAGGACCCAGCCATGGCGAATGCCACTCGGGCGCAACAGGCGGTCGCCGCCGGCTACAGCGCAACCGGAGAGCCTGTTCCATGCAGTCCCGGGGAGAATTGCCAGGCGCAACAGAATGGGTACAGACAATCGCAAGGGGGACAGCAACTTTCACCAGCGCAAGAAGAGGCCCAGCAGCTTGCTGCCAAGGAGAGGGAACTTGCATATAACTCGCGTTTTGCATCTAATCTTGTCTACGCGCGCACGCCGGAGGTACCTGCGCAGCAAGCCACTCCGGCGGCCCCGGAGAGCGCCGTGGATGCAGGCATCCAGCAGAATCCGAACTTCCCAGTTCAGGTGGGCAGCAGCCTGGTCCAAGGCCGCGCTGCGAGCGACCCGCCGCCCTCGGCCTCGGCGCAACAACCGAGCAATCGGCGGCCCCAGATAAACATTGATTCGGCTGTCGGTCAGCCTTATGTCATCTATGAGGGCCTTACGTTGGATACGGTTCTCATGAATCGCATTGACGGCGATGCCGCTGGCCCGGTCAAGGTACTTGTCTCCAATCCCGTCTACTCACACGACCGCCAGCATGTGCTGATCAAGGAAGGCACCGTCGTGCTTGGCGAAGCCAAGAAGATTGGCTCAGGCGGCTTTGGTCAGCAGCGCCGCATGGCGGTTGTCTTCCACCGCATGATTATGCCGGACGGGTACTCAGTGGACCTCGACCAGTTCCACGGTCTCGATCAGATCGGCGAAGAGGGCACGAAGGACAAGGTCAACAACCACTACTTCCAGATTTTCGGCGCCTCGATTGCTTTGGGCATTATTTCGGGGGCGGGAGAGATCACCCAGGGCGGCGGCACAATTTCTACCAGCGGGTCACAGGCATTCACCACTGGGGCGGCCGGAAGCGTTTCGCAATCGGCATCTACCATTCTCGACCGCTTCATTCAGATTCCACCGACTATCACCATCCGTGAAGGGCATCGCGTGAAGGTTTACTTCACGCAAGACATGCTCTTGCCAGCATACGAAAACCACACTATTTCGCAGACGTACTAAGGAGACGATCATGCATCACAGCACGAAGCTTGCTGCCCTCACTACCGTCCTTGGCCTTGCCTTCACGGGATGCCAAAGTCATCAGGCCAAAGTCGATGCGCTGCAAAAGGAATACGACAGACTCGGTACGCAGTTCCAGAAGGATTGCTCTGAGGAATACCTCAAAGTGCCACCGACACTCAGCGAAAAATGTGCAGACGAGAAGAAGAAGCAAGAGGACGCATGGAAGCGGCTCCAAGATGAACAAGCTATGCGCTAAACACAAAGGAGGATGGCTATGAAGAAGGTATTGATTATTGCGGTGATTACCGGTGCTGCAATTGCACCAGCAGCATTCGCACAGTTCGGTTCCGGAGTCGTCTACGATCCGACGCAAGCGACACATGCCGTAGTCCAGATCAAGAACGAAGAGAGATCCATTGCAAATGAAATCCAACAGATCGAGCAGGGCCAGAAGATCTTCACCAACACCGTAAAGCTGGCAGACAATGCCATCGCGACATACAACCTCGCCCACCAGATGGCGATGATGCCGCGAAGCCTGTATCAACCGTTTCTCTCTCGCTCAACTTATTGGATGGAGTTGAATCACGCGGCCAACACCTATAGCAATTCAAGCCTGTGGACAACTGCGGTCAATACCGGCACTGGCGCAAGCATCGGATACCAACAGGCATCTATGCCGCACACTAGCCAAATAGACGGGTATGGAAGTCTTAGTCAACAGGGACAGCAACAGATCGCGGCACATGGAGCCACAGTCGATCTTAACGACGCCGTCACAGTGAGCAGTATGCAAGCTCTTGGCACGATTCGAACGAATTCTGAGCGGCGCCAGACGGACATTAACGCGCTCATGAGTGCAACACAATCGGCAGACCCATCCCAGCACACGGAAATGGCAACTCTGCAGCGCATCAACCTGGCCCTCCTGCTGCTCCTTCAAGAGCAGCAAGAGGCAAATCAGATCAGCCAGGCAAACACTCTACAGCAAATTGTCGGGCAAAAGACGCAGCAAGACAACCTGAAGTCTCTGTTTCAGCTCGGCAACGGTTATCAGCAGAGCTTCAACGCTGCCACTCCACAGCAGACCAGCGCTGGAACGAAGTGGGCATTCCATTACTAAACGCATAGGGGGCGACTATGGACTTTCTCATTCTTATCAAGAACGGATGCGACAACGTGACCGCAACGGCCGCCCCATCGCTAGACTCCCTCGGGTTGCATATGGTGATCTCGCTCGCCACGATCATGCTCGTGTGGTTCGGGGTTCAAGAAGCACTGGCTTCAGCACAGGGGGGGGCTGGTTTCAACGTTGCGAAGTTCATCAGCTTTTTTGTGCTGATTACATTTGCGTACTGCTTCGTCAAGTTCTATGACGGTAGCATTCCGGGTATTGGCTACTCGCTTAAGGGGTTCATTAGCGGCGGCACAAGCAGTCTTGTCGATTACATCGGCTATGACTCATCGCAAGAAGTTCAGAAGGCAATCCATACCGCTATGGAGAAGGTCGGCACGCTCTCTCCATCCTTGACTGAGCCTTACATGCTGATCTGTACCTATACCGTGCAGGTCATTCTCAGCATCCTGACCGGTCTTGTCATGGTCATCATTGCCTACGGAGCAATCGGCGCAACGATCATTGGGCTCCTGGGGCCGATTTTCATCCCGTGGATGGTCTTCGACAAAACTGACTTCCTTTTCTGGGGCTGGCTAAAAGCCTTCATTGGATTCGAATTCTACAAGGTCGTTGCGGCCGCGACCATGAGCGTTATGAACCATCTGCTTATTACCTACCTGATGAGCGGAGCAATGAATCTAGATAGCCCTACAAGGCTTGTCTATCTGATGCCAGGTCTCCTCATGTTGTGCTTTGTTGCCGGCTTCATATTGCTGAAAATTCCAACCATGACTGCGACTCTTTTTTCCGGCCATACAGGCGGGCACAGCAGCGGAATAGGAAGTGTCGTTACCGCCCTCATTCTGAGAGCGCTTTAGCCAGATCGGAGGGCAGTGATGTCTACAGCAGCCACGCATTCGCCGGAAATCACCCGCGCCGCGGAACGGTATCTGGAACAGTACGGCGATCCACTGGTGATGAATACCTACTTGAAGGTCACCATATTGGCCCTTGCGGTCGTTTGTGTGGCGCTGGCCGGGCTTCTCTTCAGGAGCCAGAAGGCTCTGGCCAATCTGCACCCCATGATTGTGCGTATCAACGATGTGGGCCGCGCCGAGGCCATTGACTATCGTAATTTCCAGTACCGACCACAGGAGGCGGAGAACAAGTATTACCTCACTCGCTGGGCCGAACTGTACTTCTCGCGCAATCGCTTCACCATCGAACGCGACCAGGCGAATTCGCTTTACTTCTTGAACGACGACGTTCAGCGCGCGGTAATCAACCTGGAACAAAAGGACAGCGTCATCCAGTCGTATGCGAGGGACAGTACGCTTCCGTTTGTCGATGTCGAAGTCAAGAATGTGGTCCTCGACGATCTGCGACAGTCGCCATATTCAGCGCGCATTGAGTTTGAAAAGGTCTTTACCAACCCTTCCGATCACACAGAACTCAAGCGGGAGCGATGGACTGCCAGCGTCACATACGTCTTCGGCGAAAACGTGAGGAATAACCAACTCGCCGTGAACCCGCTCGGACTGACCATCGTCCGCTTCCGGGCAGACCAGGCGTTCAGCTAGATAGTGCCGTGACACCGCGAGCCAGGAATCTCTAGGAGGTGGGCAATGTTGATTCTCGTTCCATGGAAGCCAGTCGTAATCATTTGGCTCGTAATGTCTGGAATGCTCCTCTTTGGATACATTGCGCAGTCTCTCTTGGAGGGGAAGAATCCCTTGTCAATTGAGAAGTATCATGTCGAACGCATTTATGCGCAACACTCCAGCGGGCAGAATGGTTCGCATCAGGGACATGGCGAGGCCGCGAACCGGCGCCTGCGCCAGAGCCGGAGTAGCGCGAAAATGACTTCAGCGGACCCTGCATCTAGGAAACAAACACTTCAACCTTGTTTTGGCAGCGATCATTTGAGCCAAGACCAACCACAGTACTCAAAGGTGGATGGAGCTAGCTGACCTCGGCGAGAATCCACTTGCATGGATTTCAATTTCTCTTGATTCAAACGGAGTCTATATGGAACAGCGTGTTGAAAAGTTGCTCTTTTCCCGTCGCGATACTGCAGAGGTCCTCAGTCTCAGCGTTCGCTCAATTGATTACCTCATCACAGCCGGGCGCCTTCCCATGCGCCGGGTCGGAGGCAAGATCCTGATCCCGGCGAGTGCGATCCGGCGCTTTGCTAGAGAGGACCACCCGGAAGTCGTGCGCAAAGTTAGTGCTCGTCCGTCCACTGCCGCGAAGACGAAGGGACGGGCCGCTGAGACAGCCGCGAACGGCTTCGGTCCGCGAAGCGAAGCTATTGATATCTCTTCCCCGCTTCGAGCGAATGGCCGCAGCTGAGTTTCGATTGATCCGTAGTGGTTAGTGCGCGCACCACATGCAAGTACGAGTCAACCAGCCGTCACGCAGACACGGGATCGAGTTTCTCAATCGCGGCCTGATTATGCTCCGGCGCCAGGTGGGCGTAGCGAGTGGTCATGGAAATTGTCTTGTGTCCCGCGAGTTCCTGCACGGTACGCAGGTTGACATCCTTCATGACCAAGCGGCTAATAAACGTGTGGCGCAAATCGTGCCAACGGAAGTTCAGGATCTTCGCCTGCGCAATCGCCAGATCGAACCATCCTCGCGGATGATTCAGATCTTTGCCGTACTTCGATTGAAAGATGCGGCCATCGTGCGGCCGGATTGCATGGAGCGCTGCCAGCGCCTTCAGGCAGGTCTTATTCAGCGGAATCTCCCGATCGCTTCCGTTCTTCGTCTTCTCAAGGCGGAGCCGCTTGCGGGTCAGCGACACTTGGGACCATTCCAGGCTGTACTGTTCGCTCAGTCTCATCCCGGTATTCAGAGCGACATCGAACTCAGGCATGTGCCAGGGAAACTGCTTCGTGATCGCAGCGCGCAGCCGCTTCTCCTCGTCGTCGGAGAGAAACCGGATGCGCGCGTTGTTCTCTGCCCGCTGCTCCACGAGTCGGGCAGGGTTGCCGGTCACCTTGCCATCGGCGAGGGCAATTTTGTACGTTTTCCCGAAAACATTCTTGTAGCGGTTCTTTGTCGCCGGGGACCATTCGTGGGCGCCGAGCCAGGAGTCGATGTCGGACGGCTTGATCTCATCCGCCACCCAGTCGCCAAAGGCCTCCAGGATGTATTTCATCCTGCTCTTGAAATTGCGAAGGTCCCGTCGCTCGTGATTGGTATACCAGTCGATGGCCTCCTGGGCGATCTCGGAGAACTTGACGCCTTTGTGTTTCATGTTGGCCGGCATCTTAACGCCGCGAACCACGTCCGCCCGCCGCATGGCATACAGCTTCATCGCATCGCCGCGCCGGCCAACCTTTTCGCGGTGCTCGACTCCTTTGACCTTGAAGCGAATCCACCAGATGCCCGAGCCTGGTACTTTCTCAAAGACGCCGCGTTCCTTGCGAGCCACCTTTCTCGGCATGGAAACTGTCCTCCTGGCGCGATCTTAGCAGGGTAGGAACAAAGTGGCACCAAAAGTGGCACCAGCACTATTCTTACTCAATCGGTCGGGAACGGAAACGCCTGTAAGTTATTGATTCTATTGGTGCCCGGAGGGGGACTTGAACCCCCACGGCCTTGCGGCCTGCGGATTTTAAGTCCGCTGCGTCTGCCAATTTCGCCATCCGGGCATTGCCTTTAAATCATTGATTTTACAACATATAGTCGGCTCCATTCATTTGCCCCATAAGCAGCTAATGTGAAACTGTGCAAGAAAGTGTGAAAGTTTTCTGGGATTTGCACAGATTCTTTTCATTTCCCAATGAGACGCTTTAGCCTGTTCTCGGACCAAGCACTCATGGCCCCATCTCTATTATGCCCTTGACCCTGCGGTCCGTCTGTTGCTTTGTGTTGAGGTTGTCATGGCTTGCCTAGCCTCGATCTGCTTGCCCAAACTCTGTACGTCAAGTCTCCCAAACTGCTGGAGACATTCCTCAGCCTACGCTCAAGCCTTGCGCGACTTCTATGCTTGCCGATTGCGGCTCAATTTTCTGTGTTGCCGCTGGCTCCTGCTGGATCGCGGTCGGGTGCGAAAGGTCGCGGCTCAGCTCGTAACCCAGCGCTTTCGCGTCGTTCGTGTACATCTGAACGTCAAACTGAGCGCGCGACACCGAAACATAAGCCATGCGGCTGTTCACGAGTTCGCCGGGAGCCTGTTCTGTGTCCACGTGGATCAGCACACGGTCTGCTGTCTGGCCCTGGCTGCTGTGGCTCGTCACCGCATAACCGTAATCGAGATGCGGATGCTGCCTCGCGTTGAACTCGACCTCGCGCCCCGAGTCCGTGCGGAGATTCAGATTGCCGTCGCCCTCGATCCGCTCGATGGTTGCCAGTTCGCGGTTAGCGAGTTTCTGTTCATGGTACGGGGCCGTCAGTTGCACGCGGTCGCCCTGCGCGAACTTGCGCTCGCTGTCGCGGTAGACCGTCACACCCTGCAAGCGGCGCGGATCGTAGCTCAGCTCTTCGCCGCCGTGCCGTTTCACCGTGAGCGTGTTCGTCTCGCGGTCCACACCCACCACACGCGCATATTCCCCGGGCTCGATCCCCAGCGGCTTCGATCCTTTCGAGTAGCGCAGCACATCGCCGCGTTCGTAGTTCTGCGCGTGCTGTCGATCCGCGCCGGTCACGTCCTGCCGCGCGTAGAGCACATGCACGCGATGTTCGTCGTTGCCGACTTTACCCTCGGCCTGCATCGCTCGATGGATTTGCCTGTTCAACTCACGGCGCGATTCATTGTCGGGCGAGATAACCAGCGTCCGCTCCGGCGAGCGGACGTACTCGCGTGCGATTTCGCTGATGCGTTCCTGCCGGTCGCCGATTTCGTGCACGCGGCCCTGGCTTTTCAAATTGTCGATGGCTTCGCGCACTTCGCCCCGCGCAAGCTGCTCCACGGCCTCTTTGAGCGCCGGGTCTTTCTGCCGGATGATCTCATCCAGTCTGGCCGTACGCAGTCCCGCTTCCTGCAACTGCGCATAGGGTCGCCCTGCTTCGACTGCCTCGTGCTGCCGCACGTCGCCTACGAATAGTACGCGGTCGTTTTCTCTCAGCCGCTCAACAAACGTGTGTATCTGCTTCGTGCTCGCCATGCTCGATTCATCAATCACATAGAGCCGCCTGTGTCCGTCGTCTTGCTGTTCGCCGCGTGCAAGATGCCTTTGCAGCGTTTGAGTCTCGATGCCCGCTTCGGCGAGCTTCTGTGCGGCCCGCGATGTCGGCGCGAGTCCTTCGACCTGATAGCCTGCGCGCTCGGCCCCTTCACGGACAGCCGCTAAGGAAGTAGTTTTTCCTCCCCCCGCAACACCTTCAAGGGCCATCATGCGGTCTCGGTTCGTCAACACATCTTCTACCGCGTGCCGTTGGCTCGCGCTCAAGTGTGCGTGCTCCCGCATCACGTGCTCGCGCACGTTGCCGTCTGCCAGCACCTCGCGTGTGCCCTGGCCCAGCTTCATCCGCTCGATTAGCTCGCGCTCGTAACCCTGCATTTCGCCTGTCGTGAACGCGCGGCCTGGGAGACCTGGCCTGCGCTCCACTTCGATCAGAT
>CAIKND010000005.1 GCA_903828675.1 uncultured Acidobacteriaceae bacterium | reverse complement strand
TTGAACATGGAATCCTCCTAGATCGAGGGTCCATGTTCAACCGCCACACGGTCTATTTATGTGAAGTGACTACGCAGTACAAAACGCCACATCTGCGGCTCTTCAATTCTTACTACACATAATTTTCATCAACACATAAGCTGCGCGCCTCCGGTTGACGGAGCTTGCAACCGAAGTCGTCGAAGCCTTTGCCAAAGACGAGATCGGTGTCGGACATGCTCTCTTGCTGGCCAAACTCCAGCCGGAGCAGCAAATCGAAGCCCTCAACGCTTGCTATCAGGAGCAGTACAGCAACGGAAACAGGGCGAAGCACATCCTGCTCCCAGTTCGCCACCTTCAGCAATGGATCGAGCACAACATCTTCCTTGAACTCGTCTCTGCGCCGTTCTCCAAAGACGATGCCGAGCTTGCTCCAGAGGCTGGCGCTTGTCTCCATTGCCCAAAGCGCACCGGACACAACACGCTGCTCTTCGAAGGCATGGCCGCGCAGTCTGACTCGTGCTCGGACCCGAAATGCTACGCTGCGAAGTTGGACGCTCACGTCCGGCAGACCATCGCGGCAAAACCGAAGCTGGTAAAAATCAGCACCGCCTACGGCGTACAAAAGGAGGGAAGCGCCGCGGTTCCGCGCAATCGCTACGTTGAAATCCGGCAGGACAAGCCGACCAAGAAGGAGCAGGCGAATTGGCCGGAGTACAAGACCTGCAAGTTCACAACCGAGGCCATCGTGACCGAGGGCGGTGAAAAGGGGGAAATCCGGCGAGTCTGCGCCAATCTCGAATGCCCGATTCACCATGCCCGCAAGCCGAAGCCTGCCAATGACGGCGCATTCAAGGCCGAACAGGAGAAGCGGCGGCGGGAAGAAGCCATTGCCCAGGTCACCGGGCTGCGGGTTCTTGAAGCCATTGGAAACGCCGTGCCGGTTCGCCTGATGAAGCGCGACCTCGCCTTCATCGCCGAACGGCTCCTTAGCCGCTTGGATGAGCCCCGAATGGGAATCCTCCTCAAGCGGCATAACCTCAAGAAGTCGAAGGGCTCAACCGAAGCTCCAATCCGCGTCCTCGCGGCATTCGTGCGCAAGGCCGACGAGAGCACCCTCGGCCGCCTGCTGGTCGAAGTGGCAGTCCTGCAATTCGCAGGATCGTCCAGCGACTCCAGCAAGGCGCTCCGTGAGGGCGCCGAGTTCTACAAGGTGGATGTCTCGGCAGTCTCCGCCAAGGTCAAACAGGAGTTCGCTGTTAAAGAGAAGGCGAAGTCCACACAACCAGCCCAGAAGGCCAAGCCAGCCAGGAAAGCCGTGGCAGCTTGAGATTCACATCTATACCCTTAAGGAGCCAGCTTCGTGTTGGCTCCTTGTTCTTTGAAGGCAAACCCGTTTACTCGCATCTATCTCTCTATTCGTTCGAAAGCCGCGCTCACTGAGCGCCTTGTTCTGAATGCCTTAATCATGGAATTCAGGAGAGAATTGCCCTTTTGACACTCCGCTCATTCTGAGACGTGGCCCTCCTGCTCCTGCTTTAGGAGTTGCTCAATCGAATGCCGCAAGAAATCAATCTCGTCCCAGCGAATTACCGGCACACTCCAAGGATGTCCGGGACGAACGAACCCGGAGTTGGCTTCCGGCTCCTTTGACCCGTCTGTTACTGAGAGCATAAAGAGGAATCCCATGAAAGCAGCGCGAACAAACGGACCATCTGAGCAATTGACACAATCCGGTTGGAACCAAAAGTCCAGACGTTGACCATCGAAACTTGGAACAATAAGACCAACGTGGTATCGCGTGGCCAACCCGGCACCAGCCTTCTTCAACAGAGCCTCGATCTCTTCGTTGTCGCTGCCCAAATCGACATCTTTCCATGTGTGATGGGTTGCAACAGACATCCGCCACATTACAGATAACAGCCAGAGCCGTAGTGTGTGCTGATCACCGTGATCAATAATAAGCACATGCCCTTCCGCCTCTTTAACATCGGTTGGAAAGATGGCGAGGACACGTTTCCCGTATTCATCCAAGACGGAAATCTTCTCAGAGCAGCATCCGCAAAGGAGCGGCTCATGTGGAATCGCAATCTCGTTTGGGAGAAGATAGTTTGGTAAGACCGGGCGCACATCGAGTAGCGATTCGGTTTGGCAGAGCTGGCAAATCCCGGAAACTGGCTCGTTCCGCTCACTGTCTCGCATTGCATTTAGTAGATTCAGAGGAACTCCAACCCAATTAGAATGAAGCCTCACACCCGACGGAAATTGTACCGATGCAGACGAATTATTAATTGCCGTCAGTTGATGGTCAAAAGTCACCGGAAGGCCAAACACCTCTCCTTTGAACCGGCTATGTTGTGCCAGAGGTCCGTCCATCCCCTCGTACAAGTGATGCGTTCCTTCGTTTGAAGCGAATGACGCGTGCTCATAGGAAAGATCGAACGATAGCTTGATATCCTCAACCACCTCCATAGTTGTTCCTAAACGTACGCGAAGTTGAGAATGCTCTGGAGGAAGAACACCGAGAGGAACTGGAATTAGATTGGGAGAGGTCGCATTCAGCTCAAACTGCATTCGTGTTTTTGTTCCATCTAACGGTACCGAGCAGAATCTTCCAGGTTCTGTCATTTCCAAGAAAGTGACAAACGCAGCAGGCGGGAATGGCGTATGAACGCTGTCATGAAAGAAGCACGGATCCATATCAGATGGGATATCAGTATATTGGTCGCTCCCCTTGAGTCTGATAGCACAGCGCACATTCTCGACAAGCCTAAATAGGTGCACTATCCCGCGGGGGAGAAACCAATCGCTGACGTCTTGCGAATTTATCTCGGAGAGCTTTCTAAGCTCGATACCGTGGTGCTTCGCGCTAGCAATTGCTGCCTTGGTAAAGCCAGTCGCAGATACCGCAATGGTTCTGGCTGCACCGAGCTTTTGTTTCTTCGTTACTAATTGTTCGATCCAAGTATCGTCGGCTTTTCTATTTCGTCTTCGACACTCGATTGTGATCAAAATCTCGGCAGTGCCTGCACGGAACCGAATAGATGCGTCAACTTCACGCATTTGGCTTGTTAGAATATCCCGGATTCGATCCGGCGATTTGACCACAGCGCCTCTGGGAGCAGCTTCTGCTTCAATGGCAGCTACTAGCTCCTCGAACGTTTTCCATTTGGCGTGGTCGTTCACATAAACTCCAGTTCTGATGCACGCGAAGTTTCCATTCGTGGAATTCTTGGATTGTGAGTCGTTGAACTACGGTTTCATTCTAGACGTACGGCGTCAGAGGCGTGCTATTGAACACAAAGATCGGTTGTTTCTTGAATTCTGGATGGATCCAGAAGGGTCGGAACATCAGGGCGATACACGAAAAGCAGCAGACGAACATGGCTCATGGAATCCTCTTCCGAATGTCGGCATCAACAACTTTCAGATATCCGTCTACCGCATTCACCGCCTCCCCCGCTTCGACTTCACTGATGATCGCGATGTCGTAAAAGGAGTCGTTGCGCTTGCGGCGCATCCGGTCGAAGAGGTCAAACGTAGAGGCATGAGCAGGGTCGAGATGCTTCTGGGCGAATTCCAGAATTGCAACGTGGTGGCCAAGCTGGACCCGAGGGCGCTCCCCATGGCTCAGCATCAACGCCAAGGAGGCTTTCAGGACAGCCTGATAGGCCGTCTGGTAGGCAGTCTCCTCGTCGATCTCAAGGTTCTTCCGGGCCGCGACAGCCTTCTTTTCCGCGTCAGCCAGGAATTGCTTAACCTGCCGGGGATCGATCTTCTGCTTCTTCGTCGTTGCCATTCTGTATCAACCCAATGCGCTTTCCGTTCCAAATGTCGGTGACAAAGGCGTCGCTTTTGGCGAGTCGCCGTTTGAGTTCCTGAGGAGTGAAAACAGTGTAGCTGACTTCCCGGTGCAAGAGCTTCTCCGTCTTCCGCACCTCCCGCGACAGCAGCGCCTGGTCGGGCTGGCCCACGATCAACAGGTCAATATCACTCGCCGAGTCCGCTTCCCCTTTGGCAAAGGAGCCGAAGATCCAAGCCGATTCGATGCCAGCAACCGGCTGGAGTGCCCGCTTCAGGGCCGGTTCGATGCCCACGGAGCCCTGGAGAAGGGCAAAGACCGGCTTCAGGTAGGGGTAGGCGAGATTGACACAGTAGTAGAGTTGCCGGCCCTCCTGCTCTGCCCGCAGGAACCCCTCACGTGCCAGCCGGGCCAGTTCTCGGGAGAGGTTTGTCGAGTCGGCATCAAGTTCGACGGCTAGCTGACGCACGTATACCCGCGCTTCCCGGTTCGAATGGAAGAACGTCAGAACCTTGCGCCGCAACTCTGAACGAAGGGAAATCATTGCAGTAAAAGTATACTGCAAATGCAGTAAGGATGGACTGCGCTCAGCCCGAAGGGCGCTGTTTCGGGAATTGGTGACAGGAAGGGCGTTTGCCGAAACCAATTTGTAGCAAACTAAATCAACCCCCAATTCGCTGGCGGTGTTTTCCAGCGTCCTGTGGGATCGGCGGTGGATTCGCTTGGCCGATTGATCATTTTATCCGGCGCGATTTCCGCGAACGCAATACTGGCCTGCGGTTGTCCGTGGAGATGGAAAACTTGCCGATGATGCAACTCGCGGAAAGGCATGTAAAAGCTGCTCCCACCGAATTGACCGTTATTTACAACGATTACGCCCTGATACATATGGTAGTGAAGCCCTTCGGACATGCGGTCAAAAGTCCCGACATCCCGATTCAGAGCGCAAACGATATAGACATCACTTCTTGATCTGAGGTCTGAGGCAAGTGCTAAGTCGGTTGCGTCGTAGCAGACGGAGGCACTCAACCTCAATGGCCGATCTTGGGGGCTGCTACTCCACTGATATTCGATAATCCACTGAGCTGGTCGAAATGAAGCTGGCTTTGGCGTGAATGCTAACTCCGATGGCGTCAGATTAGCCTTTCCCTGTTCCACGCGCTTTACCTGAAAACCTGCCTTGGCGCTCCATTCCGGAATCATCCAAAGACAGCTGTTGATCAGGGGTGCACCGGGCGAGGAACGCGCTTGGTGGTACACCTGCCCGAAAAGTACTGTGCACTTGTGCGTTCGAATAAAAGGCAAAATGAATGTGTCGATATCGAGGGGATGGACCGCTAATTCTGGGAAAACCAGTAGATCAATCATTCGGCCGTCTGATCGCGCCTGCGACTGGTGTGTCTCTCTCAATCGAAGCATCTGAGTGACTGCTTCCATTACAGAAGCCAAATGCCGCCTCTGGGATCTTCGAAAAAGGGGATCGGCCAGTAACTCGGGATCGTTCAAATGCTGCCCATAATCCTCCATGTTGGGAATGATCGATTGGACAATGCCAACCCGTAAGGGTCGGTGCCATTCATTCGGCGGCCTGTCGGGCCACGTCGCGGTCTGTTCCAAAAAGCTCAACTGCGCAGCTGGCCCGTGTAACAGGGTGAGCTGATCGATTCTCTGTTTCAAAAGCTCCACCCACTCGGTCAAACTGCGAATTCGCGACAAAGTACCTGATCCAGGCCAGCGGAGCAAATCGAAAAGAAAATCTTCCACCCAGGAAGATATTGGAATCCAGGGTGGCCCGAAAGCAGTACGCCCCTGAAACGTGGCGGAACGCTGCTTTTCCCAATGTGAAACTGGCAGATGGTAACGAGCGAAGACAGTCGCGCCCGGCTTCGGGATGCTGCTGAAGAAGTCAACCGAACCTCGGAGCGCGAAGCGCAACAACATACCCAATTGGAAGCGATGTTTCTCCTCTAGGGATTCGCACCAGGAAGGAAGCGAGAACAAATGGCTGGCCCGTGGCATATTGCTGCTGATTGCAATTGACCCATTTTTAAGCCTTCCAAATGTCGAGTCGTCGAAGCCGGAGACTTCGCATTGCACTTGCCACGGGCTGAGTACGTCTGGCCATACCTCCGGCAAATGTTCAAGTAGGCCGAGCGCGAGCCTTAGAAGATTATCCTCTTGCCAAAACGGGTTGTATTCGCGAACGACGAGGTCAGCCAACGATTGAGACACTGTGCCAGTACTTGCCGGCTCAAGACCTAATGACCGAGCCATTTGTCGCTGACCAGAGGAAGCGCGTTCCCTCATCTCCCCCCAAAGTGCACGCGCAGTCTCAGGAGAAATCTCGCAAACCGTCCGCAAAAACTCAGACGACACGCGACCGAAGGCGACCCTCTGAAGAGTGTCTTCATGACCAAAGGCTGTGTAAGCGAGAATTAAGTAGATTGCCCGCTCCTGCAGCGAAGTGGGAATCTGGTCGGCCATAAACCGGGCGAAACGCTGATGGCGAGCAAGTTCACGATGCTTCGGCTGAGACGGTGAAATAATCTGCTCTGGGATGTGGTTCTGTGCTGCGAGATATAAAAAGACTTGCTGAAGGAGATACCACGGGAAGCGCTTCTTCGCTGAAGGGGAAGCGATGCTTCCGAGAAGAACGTCGGTGGCTTCCTTCACCAAACGATCATGATACGCTCGAACGTCTAATTCAGCGGGAAGGCATTCTTGGTCGGTGACCATGCCTGTTTCGGTCGCACCGGCGCGAAAAAGTTCCGCTAGGCAATAGAGACGTACTTCGCGATTTGCGCCGCGTGAGCCCCCATCCTTCCAGCCCGGTTCGAGCAGCTTGAGAATCTTGTCTAGGAATCGGGCATCTGGATAAAGATCAAGGGCGATTCGTAATAAGCGCACATTGCCGGGATCGCACACCCATTCTTCGATCAACG
Organism: uncultured Acidobacteriaceae bacterium; assembly: GCA_903828675.1. Taxonomy (GTDB): domain Bacteria; phylum Acidobacteriota; class Terriglobia; order Terriglobales; family Acidobacteriaceae; genus Telmatobacter. Next base: position 34,802 of record CAIKND010000005.1, on the reverse strand, counting down.
TTGCCGAAAAGAGCTGCCCGCGCTCATCCAATTGCTGCTTGGAGAGGATCAACCGAGAGGCGGACTCCTCAGGCATTTCAATGGAGGCTCCCATGTCGGCAGCGAAATTCGGCAGGGGCTCTTCATTCTGCAGAAGTGGGCGCAATGAGCGAAAAGTGCGCCGATACTTTCCGGCAGCAAAACGAGCGGCGGTGTCGTCTCGCATGTCGGAGATTCCTACTATCAAACCTGTGGAAGTATTGGCATCGTCGCCCGCCTGAGATGAATAGCGCTTCTGTGTGTGAAAGAAACCTTCGATTGCGCCGATGAGTTCTGAACCATGCAACATGTCGAATACGCCGGAAACATCGCGCTGAATGCGTTTAGCCGCCTTCGATTGCTGAACCAGAAAGCGATCTTGGCGGTTTGCCACCGTGGCCTTGGTCTTGGATCGTTCGACCACGAGGCCGCCGGCGTGCTGATTCAAGAGCCCCTGTAACCAGTCAACAACTGCGCTTTCGATGTCCAACTCACGCGCCCCTGGTTTCGTTAGCAGGACAAGGCGGAAATCATCAACGTAGTAGCACGCATCCTTTAGAATGAAATTCCCTTGCGCATCAATCGGGCGATCAAAATATTCACGAATTGCTAGGTCAACACCGTTAATGGCAACATTCGCAAAGAATCCCGATGCGACCAGACCTTGAGGCAGCGCCACGGACTCGAATCCTTCAATACCATTTCGATAGCTGTAATCCTGGGCTCGTTTCTTGTCTTTCCAGCCCCAGGAAAAGATCTTCTGAAACAATTCAAAGAATCTGGCATCGTCGGACGCCGCAAACTGTCGTACCTTCTGATGAAGTAGTGCCGGGCGAACGCGGTCGTAGAATTTCGACAGATCAGTCTGAACAAGTGTGACCTCGCACCCATTCGAATCGGACTTGAGTTGTTCCATTACCACTTCGGGGCGGCGTAGAAATGTCTGATAATCGCGGAAAAATAGGCGATAGAGTTTACTGCTACCCCAGCGGTGGCGCAGATCCCCATCCACGGAATCGCACAAAAGCCGGTGACCGTAAGCAAGCACCTCATAGCGGTTTCTGTTCTGATCAACGGAGAGTAGCGGATCGCCCATGCTCCGCTCCACTCGGTCAGCTAGACAGAGAAGCATAGCCGTGGCCACAACCTGATCAGGCAAAGATACGTGGGCCAGGGGACGAATCTTATTGTGCGCGCTGCCCTTCGGCTTCCATATTCCATCGCCGAGCTGCCACGTTTGGCTCTTAGGAGCGGGTACAATTTCGAGTGGGGTAGATTCCCAAGAGTCGGGCACCTGCAAGCGCTCTTGAAGCTCGCTGATAAAACTGGGGAGGCGAAGTGACTGGTAGTCCAGTTCCAGCGTATCTGCATACCAACTGTGCTGGCGTAGGTGCGAAGCCGTCTTCTTCCATGCTTGTACCAACACATGCTCGGTACGAAGGTCCTCTAGCGTCGGAAGAAGAATCTGCTTCATGATTGTGAGCCTTTAGCGATGCCGTGACTTCGCGGATTCGTGGGTTTACCGAGCACAGGAAGATCAGCCGCTAGAGTCACAGGATACGCAATAGCGGAATTCGATACTTCAGATTCTATATCGCTTAATTGCTCATTACCGCTGACGTTGATCCCCCGTCATTGCCAAGGTGAGGATTTGTAATGAAAAGTCGCCTACTCTCCAGCAAGCCGCAGAATAGACCTTCATGAGGCGATGTGCCGCCAGAACGCGTAAACGCGTGCCGATTGGGCAGATCGGAAGTCTTCGGCGTCGAGATACTCAGCTTCGTTTCGCGTCTTGCGAACTGGAGCTAACGACTTGAGGAGTGCCGCGCCGTTTCGTTCGTTGCAATCATATACGCGGACCCATTCCGGTAGGCGATCCATGAAGATCAAGCGAACTTCTGTGCGCCGCACATTCTCGTGTGCGAAGGAGAGGGTTGCACTGTAGTAGCCGAATGCGGATTTCAGACATCCCGGAAGAGAGCATCGCAGCACGACTCTGAATTCACTGTGCTTGCCGAGCGGTTCGAGAAAGGGCACAGCGAGCTTGTGGGAGATGCCATCGCTTCCGATGTGAAGCGGCCGGATCGGCCGGGCCATCTGAGGGTCATGGACCAGATCGAAAGCGGTACAGGTCATGTTTGCAAATGGCGCGCTGTTGTCCGAGTCCACACTGAACTCGATAGCGCTTTCGCAAGATGCCCGGCAGTATCCGGCGTATTCCCAGAAGATTTCGAGGTTGTCGCCCTCGATTCGTGCGGTGTGAAGCGCTTCCTGGATTACGAGGGTGCGATTGATTCGTCGCTTGATGTTGGCCATGTTCAGCGAGTCAATGCTGTGGCCTTCGATTTCGATTGACGAGGCCTTGACCCTTCCTCGCTGTCTACGCGCATACCACCCCGCAAAGATTGCGAGGCCGACAAACACGAGACAAGTCAGCACAAGCCAGGCACCAACCTGAACAAAAGCCAGAATGCTGGCGACCGTACCAATGATCGTTGCCAGGGCAACGAGTGTTTCAAGTGAGAATTGCATTGAGAACTGTGAGACCGGCGCCGGCGCTTGGGTCTTCAAAAAGATCTTCCGAGGAATGAGGTGGATTAGCCGCCGCCACCACCGCCGCCACCTTCCAAGCCATTCAAGCTCTTCATCTGGCGCCTCCTTTCCCTAGCAAATAATCGGTAACGTGGAAACAGCATACTATGTATTGAATGCCAATGCAAATACTGTAGACGTAAACTGGGCTACTAGGACAAACTTTCGGGCATGAAAGAAGATCAACTAAAGCTGTTCTTGAAGGCTTTGGGCCAAAGAATCAGAGAGCTAAGGACGGCGCAAGGCTATTCACAGGAAGGGTTTGCCGACAAATGCGGCGTCCACCGAACTTTCATGGGAACGATTGAGCGCGGAGAAAGCAACCTGAGCTTCCACAACATTCTTAAGGTGGCAATGACCTTGGGAATGTCCCTGGCAGATCTCTTTCAGGATATTGAGGAGAGGGCTCAAACTCGACCTGAGCAAGCCGCGACCGCGAGGCCGTCGATTCGGAGCATTGAATCGAAAACTGCTCGATAACGAACTACTGCACCAGACCGTTCAAGAATGGATGTTGCACGATGCCACGAATATTCGACAACATCGATCACCAGTTGTTACCGGCGCTAAAGACTACGCTGTCGGTATCCCACAGGTCCGATTTCTGCGTTGGTTACTTCAACCTGAGGGGATGGAGACAACTCGACGAACAGATCGAAAAGTGGGCCGGCGGTGATGGTGAGTGCTGCCGCCTTTTGGTCGGTATGCAGACGCTTCCACAGCGGGAGATTGCTGGAGCGTACGGCATCATTAAGCAAGATGCTGAACTCGACAACCAGACTGCGATCCGTCTGAAGAAAGCGCTCGCTGAGCAGTTCAGGACTCAACTTACTCTCGGCGCTCCCACGGATGCAGACGAAGCCGGACTTCGGAGACTAGCCGCGCAGATTCGCGCCAAGAAGGTGGTTGTCAAACTACATCTGCGCCACCCTTTACACGCGAAGCTTTACCTTTTGTTTCGGCATGACCCGGTCAGCCCGGTTAACGGTTTCCTCGGTAGCAGCAATCTGACCTTTGCCGGCCTGTCGAAGCAGGGCGAGTTGAATGTGGATGTAACAGACCACGATGCATGCGAAAAGCTGGCCAAATGGTTTAACGATAGATGGACCGACAGATGGTGTCTAGATATCTCCGACGAGATTGCGGACATCATTGACCAGAGCTGGGCACGTCCTGAGCCAATTCCGCCGCACCATATCTACGTGAAGATGGCCTATCACCTCTCACAAGAGGCGAGGGAGGGGATCGTCCGGTATGGCATACCGAAGGACTTTGGAGACCAGCTTTTCGAATTCCAGGAAAAGGCTGTCAAGATCGCTGCTCATCACGTCCAGAAGCGCGGCGGGGTTCTGCTCGCCGACGTAGTCGGTCTCGGCAAAACGCTGATGGCGACGGCCCTCGCAAGGGTCTTGGCAGACGAGCTCATGCTCGAATCACTCGTTCTCTGTCCTCTGAACCTAGTCAAAATGTGGGAGGACTACTGCCACACCTATCGCCTCCCATCCTGCAAGGTCATTTCGTATTCCAAGGTGTTGCAGCAACTTCCCGATCTTCGCAGGTATCGGCTCATCATTCTCGACGAAAGCCACAACCTTCGGAACCGTGAGGGAAAGACTTACAAGGCAATCCTTGAATACATCCAGAAGAACGACAGCAAATGCATTCTGCTATCGGCGACGCCGTACAACAAGGACTACCTTGATCTAGCCAGCCAGTTGCGGCTCTTCGTGCAGCCCGACAAGGAGCTCGGAATTGGTCCAGAGCGGCTATTTCAGGTGGTTGACCGCGCACAGTTCCGGGGCAAGTTCCAATGCGGAGCAAATACGCTGGCCGCATTCGAAAAAAGCGAGTATCCCGACGACTGGCGGGATCTGATGCGTCTTTACATGGTTCGCCGAACACGCGGATTCATCAAAGCCAACTATGCCAAGACGGACCTGGACAACGGGCGAAAATATCTTGAGTTCAAAGATGGAACACGTTCGTACTTCCCCGACCGCCTTCCCAAGAAGCTACCCTTCAAGGTAGATGAACATGATCCGAGCGATGAATATGCCCGGCTCTACTCCGCTCCAGTCGTTGATATTGTCAACGGCCTAAGCCTGCCCAGGTACGGCTTGGGCAATTTCTTGCTGGAGAAGCCATCCATCGTTGCTTCAAAAGCGGACGAAGATATTCTGAAAAACCTCTCTGCTGCGGGTACTCGGCTCATGGGATTCTGCCGGAGCAACCTCTTCAAGCGGCTTGAAAGCAGCGGCCACAGCTTCTTGCTCTCAGTTGAGAGGCACATCCTCCGCAACTTCATCTTCCTCCATGCTCTCGAAAACGGCTTGGAAATTCCCATCGGCACGCAGGACTCCGGTCTGCTGGACACATCCTCTTCCGATTCTGATACGACGACACGGGAATTGTTGGACGAGCTCAAGCGAGACAATGGTCACTTGCGCACCGCCAGTGAGTTTCGCACTCGCGCTTCCGAAGTCTACAAGCAGTATGTAAACAGCTACCGGTCTCGGTTCCAGTGGATTCGTCCGGGGTTTTTCAAGCCCCAGTTACTGAGTGATCTCCTCGCTGACTCCCAGTCGCTGATGCAGATCTTCGACCGGTGTGCTGTCTGGAATCCAAAAAAGGATTCCAAGCTTGATGCGTTGATCAAATTGGTTAGCCAGAAGCACAAGACGGAGAAGATTCTGGTCTTCAGCCAGTTCAGTGACACGGTCAATTATTTGAACGAGCAGCTCACACTCGCCGGCATCAAGAGAACCGCGGGAGCTACGGGAGATTCTGAGAACGTCACGGACCTCGCTTACCGGTTCAGCCCGCAAAGTAACAAGAAGACGATTGCGCCCGATCAGGAGCTGCGAGTACTAGTTGCTACCGATGTCCTCAGCGAAGGACAGAACCTTCAGGACGGATTCATCATCGTCAATTTTGATCTGCCGTGGACGATCATTCGACTCATCCAGCGTGCCGGCCGCGTGGATCGTATCGGCCAAAAGTCTGACAAGATTCTCTGCTACAGCTTCCTGCCTGCTGACGGAATCGAAACGATCATTCGTCTTCGGGCAAAGGTGCGAGCCCGCCTCCACGCCAACTCCGAAGTTGTCGGCACCGACGAATCCTTCTTCGACGATGACCGGCACAACAAGGCCGTCACAGATCTTTACCATGAAAAGGCCGGACTCCTTGATGGCGAGGAAGACTCCGAAGTTGATCTCGTCTCGTTCGCCTATCAGATTTGGCAGGACGCCATCTCGAAAGATCCACGCCTGAAGAAGACCATCGAGGACATGCCGAACGTGGTCTATACGGCCAAGGAGCACGCGCACGCTGAGCCTTCAACCCAGGGTGCATTGGTCTATTTGAAGACCGCCAGCGGAACCGACTCGCTGGCATGGGTGGATGCCAAGGGCAAGCGCGTCACCGATTCGCCTTTCCGGATTCTCAAAGCTGCGGAGTGCATCCCCGAAACGCCAGCAGTACCCCGGCTTTCCAACCATCACGATCTGGTCGAGAGTGCCGTCAAGGAGCTCGCGGCCGAAGAGAAGATCGTCGGCGGCGGGCTGGGCAGTGCCACCGGAGCCCGCTACCGTGCCTACGAGCGGCTCAAGCGGTATACCAACGCAGTACAGGGTACCCTCTTTGACACCCTTCCCTTGCAGCGGACCCTTGAAGATATTTACAAGTACCCGCTTCGCCCCATGGCAACGGATATATTGAACCGGCACATGAAGACCGACTGTACAGACGAATCGCTGGCCGAGTTAGCCATTGGGCTGCGCGAGGCAGGACGCCTCAGCATCATCGAGGGCGACGACGACCAAGAGACCCTAACACAGATCATTTGTTCACTCGGGCTCGTAGAGGGACAAGCAAATGGCAATTGACCGTGAACGCGCTCGGCAGTGGCTCAAAGCATTTGATTTTTGCAAACTCTTCATCGAAGAACTCGGCTGGGACAACCTCTCCACCACGCTCATCAAGCAGGTGGACGGCAAAGACTATTGCTTCAAGGCCGTTGCCGAGAAGCGCGGCGTAGTCGTACTGGTTGCCGAATCCATCCCGGATTACCCCATTCGCGTAAAGCTCGACAAGCTCATTGCCCGCGAGCACTTCGAGCATTTAATTGTGTTCGCGGAGCAGACGCACGGCCGCCAGGTGTGGCAATGGGTACGCAACGAACCCGGTAAGCCAAAAGCGGTCCGCACCCACCACTACGCAACAAGCCAATCCGGAGAGCTGCTCTTCCAAAAGCTCGACAGTCTCGCCTTCACGCTCGAAGAGGAGGAAGTCCTCACTCTCACAAGCGTTATTGGCAAGCTCAAAACATTCGACGTAGAAAAGGTCACCAAGAAGTTTTACGAGCGGTTCAAGACCGAGCACTCTGCGTTTCTCGGTTTCATCAAGGGCATCCCGGACAAACAGATGGAGAGCTGGTATGCCTCCGTCATGATCAATCGCCTCATGTTCCTCTACTTCATTCAGGAGAAGGGTTTCCTGAGCGAAGACAAGGACTATCTGCGCAACAAGCTCAAAGAGAGCCGTGAACGCAAGCCGGATGCCTATTACCGCGACTTTCTCAGTCCGCTCTTCTTTCAGGGATTTGCCCGAAAGAAAGAGGAGCGCTCAGCCGCAACAAACAAACTGCTTGGAGAGATCCCCTACCTGAACGGCGGGCTCTTCCAGAAGCACCAGGTCGAGGAGCTTCACGGCAAGACCATCGTCATCGCTGACAAGGCCTTTCAAAAGCTCTTTGACTTCTTCAAGGAGTTCACCTGGCACCTCGACGAGCGCGAGGATCGCAACGACAACGAGATCAATCCCGATGTGCTCGGCTACATCTTTGAGAAGTACATCAACCAGAAGCAGATGGGTGCGTACTACACCAAAGAGGACATCACTGAGTACATCGCCCAGAACACAATCATTCCATTCCTGCTCGACGAAGCCCGCAAGGGGTGCGCCGTCGCATTCGCGCCCGATGGCTCTGTCTGGCGTCTGCTCCAGGACGACCCGGACCGGTACATTTACGATGCCATGAAGAAGGGCGCCGACCTCAAACTTCCTTCGGAGATCGAGGCCGGCATAGCCGATGTAAGCCAGCGCACCGGATGGAACCGGAAGGCCTCCGAGGAGTTTGCGCTGCCCACCGAGATCTGGCGGGAGACCATCGACCGACTTCAGCGCTATCGTGACATCAAATCCAAACTGGCTGCCGGAGAAGTTCGCCAGGTAAATGATCTCGTCACGCTGAACCTCAACATTCGGCGGTTTGCAGAAGACGTGATTCTCGACTGCGAAGGCCCCGAGCTGCTCCGTGCTATCTGGAAGGCAATCGAGAAGGTCTCCGTCCTCGACCCTACCTGCGGCTCAGGCGCATTTCTGTTTGCCGCGCTCAATATTCTCAAGCCGCTTTATTCCGCCTGCCTCATCCAGATGCAGGCCTTTGTGAACGATATGGAGGCCGCCGGTCCTCATCACGCCAAGAAGTTCGAGGACTTCAAGAAGACCCTGGCCGATGCCGACCGCCACCCCAAACGGGACTACTTCATCCTCAAATCCATCATCGTTAACAACCTCTTCGGTGTGGACATCATGGAAGAGGCCGTCGAAATCTGTAAGCTGCGGCTCTTCCTCAAACTGGTTGCTCAGGTGGAATCGCGGGATCGCATCGAGCCGCTGCCCGACATCGACTTCAACATCCGCGCCGGCAACACGCTGGTCGGCTATGCGCGGTACGAGGATGTGAAGAAAGCGGTCTCTGCGAAATTTGACTTCGGCGACGCCATGAGCCGGATCGAAGATAAGGCCAAGATTCTTGATTCAGCGGTGGCAACATTCCGTAAGCAACAGACGGAACTCGATGGAACCGTGACCGCAGAGGACAAGGCGGAGCTGCGTCGTCGGTTCGCTGAGTTGGAAGCCGAACTCAACGACCACCTCTCAAGCGAGTATGGAGTAAAGAAATCAGCAGTTGCTAAGTGGAAGGAATCGCACAAGCCGTTTCACTGGTTTTGTGACTTTCACTCCTTAATGCAAAGCGGCGGCTTCGATGTTGTGATCGGCAATCCGCCTTACATTGAGATTGCAAAGATCCGTGGACTATATGACCTACGTGGTTTCGCCACAGTTTCCACTGGCAATTTGTATAGCCCCGTCGTCGAACGCGCTACAGGACTCGGCAAATTGTCATCACGGTTTGGGATGATCATTCCACTCAGTTTCTCTTGTACAGACCGTATGCAAGAATTGCGTCAGCTTGTGGAAAGAAGCACGTCCGCATTGTGGGTTAGTCATTTTTCTGGTGATGCTCATCCATCCAAACTGTTTGAAGGGGTCAAGTTTAGACTGGACATTCTCCTCAGCAAGAAAGGGGAAGGTTGCACCGTTCATTCAGGGCACTACATGAAATGGTTTGCCGATGCAAGACCTGAGTTGTTTTGGAATATTCGATACGTAGAAATTCCCAAAGACATTCGACACCTTGGGCTAATCCCGAAAACCGGGTCTGTACTCGGGAACTCAGTTCTTCGGAGAATCGCGTTAAAGCAACCCTTGGCGCTGGCGCTTGGACATTCAGAGCGCACTTTGTATATTCATCGGGTTATAACGATGTTTATAAAGTGCTTTGATTTTGTTCCTTACTTCTGTAATGAGACCGACGGGATCAAGAAGTCGGAAGATTACAAGCCGTTTAGCTTTAAGAATGACAGGATGGCGAGAATTGCAATCGCGGTACTGAATAGCTCTACTTTCTTCTACTGGTTTATTGCTCTCGGGGATTGCTTTCACTGCGGCAAAGAATACATCCATACGTTTCCGATTGACCTTGAGAAAATACCGGAGGAAACAGGGAAGACCTTGGCCGCACTTGGAACCAAACTCATGAAAGATATGGATAGACATAAAGTCCGGAGGGTCGCCCAATCTGAAAGATCGGGCAGAGTGGAATATGACGAGTTCTGGCCGCGCCACTCTAAGGGCATCATCGATGAAATCGATACAACTCTTGCTCGTCACTATGAATTCTCTGGTGCGGAACTCGATTTCATCGTCAACTACGACATCAAATACCGCCTGGGTGCGGATGCGGACGAAGATGAGGAATAGTCATGATCCTCAAAGAGCAAGTTGCGGTTGTTCATCAAGAAAGCTCTGGCTATCCGCAGGCATTGCTCGCTGCTCTTGGTACGGACGCGCCCACTGAGTTCTGGGCCGCTGGCCCGCTTGAAGTTCTCGATCAGCCCACGACCGGCTTCTTCTGTTCTTCGCAATGCCCCGGCTCTCTGGTCCTCAAGACATTCGACGCAATCACTCGAATGCGCGACGAAGGCCAAGTCCTCATAGGCGGCTTCCACTCCGTAATGGAGTGGGAATGCCTTGGCATCCTGCTCCGTGGCCGCCAGCCCGTTATCTGGGTTCCCGCCCGCTCCATAGTCGGCATGCACCTGAAGCCAGAGTTGATTCCCGCCTTCGCCGGCCGCCTCCTAATCCTCTCCCCATTCCCACCTAAAGAGAAGCGCATCACCTCCGCTCTAGCCGAAGCCCGCAACCGCTTCGTCGGCGCACTAGCCGACCGCATCTTCGTCCCCCACGCCGCCCCCAACAGCCGCACGCTCGCGCTCTGCAATGAGATACGCGTTTCCGGCAAGCAAATTCTATCCCTCACGGATTTAGCGATTCATCTACCAACCGAAAGGACACTGTCTTCCGATGGCCCTTACCCTCAAACGCCAACTCAATGACGCCGAAAAGGCTTTGATATTGAAGCAACATGGCCGAGTCTGCTTTGCAACGGGACATCCGATCCCCGAGGGTGATCAGGTGCAGTTCGACCACATCCGCGCTTTCAGCAACGACGGCGCGACCTCGTTGGACAATATCGCGCCCATGTGCGAGACGCACAACAAAATGAAGGGCGCCCTCCCTCTCGACGATTTCAGAGTGAGCCTTCGTCTGAAAGAGTTCTTTTCGCAGGGTGACGCACTCACTGTTCGACACTTACTCGACTTCCTCTGCAAGCAGGGAGATGTTGGCGGCTTCGGCAAGCCAGTTGTTGTGTACGAGCAAAACGGAAGTGTCACGCTCGACACTGATCAAGGCAAGCTGACCTCCACTTTGCACAAATGCCCCACAACGGGGTGGAAGTACTTTTACGCGACACTTCCCATCGAGATTCTGAACAGTGACGACGAGGACGAGGAAAAGATAGGTCTTCAGCCGCGTTACCTCATTCCTGAAACAGTCTTTGGACTTTTCCGGCACTTCCAGAATCATCCCGTACTCCAGCCTTCGATTGGCAGAGTCTGTAAGAATCGCGTAGTGATCTTCGATGGGCAGCATAAAATCGCAGCATTACTTTGGACAGGACGGAGGATGTTTGAATGCAAAATCTACTTGGATCCTAACCTTCGGCTCTTGAACGAAACAAATATATCCGCGCATGACATTTTCTCTCAGAAGCGCTTCTTCGCATCCATCATGGTCTCTCGCCTTGGAGGTGAATTCGGGGCGGACTTCGAAAAGTACAAGAAGCTTGAAGACGGCGCTATCAAGAGTGAATCAGGGTTCATGAAATTCCTCGAAAAACAGACCGGCCAGGTTCTCACAGCCGGAGAGCGCAACAAACGATTCAGAAACTTCCTCTACAACTCTGTTTTGCAGAACCCTGAGAACAAGCTTTCCAACTATGTGTCAAAGGGAAACCGGAGCACAGACGAAAAGCCCCTTACAATCGACGTATTGACCAAATCACTTCTCGCATCCTTTTTGTGTACACAGCCGATGGAAGAGAATCTTGCAACAGACGCCTACAAGAGAGACAAGGAAATCGAGAATGTAATCGCACTCATGAATATGATCAACGATTTGGGCTTGGGGTTCTGGAACCCTCAGGCAGGAAAGAATGACGATACCCAGCGGAGGCTCAGGAGGATATTCGGATCAAAGTCGATGATGGCGTGGTCCGAGCTTCTAAAAGAAGCCACTTGTGCCCGGCTCGAAATATTCAGCGAAGAGGACAGAGTTCGGCCGTTCTATAGAGATTTGTCGGTTGCGGAGTTGGAGAAGGTCAAAGCAATTGTCTTGAAGCTTATGAACTTCAAAGTCTGGAAGTCTCCAGAGGGTAGTGATGTTGACAGGATCCTTTCTGACAACAAGAGCGCCGTCAAGGAGTGGCTGAAGAAGCAGGGGCTCGATGTCGGATACTTGCTTGGAGCGACAGGCTAATAAGTGACCTGTTTTCGGTTGCAGTCTGCGCGCGGAGGCGAACGATGGATTTTGAAAAGACCCCGAAGATGTTCGACAAGCTCGGGTTGATGATTCGCAAGACTGAGCGGCACCTTACAGAGGACTACCCTCTTCTGGACGCGTTGCTCCCGATTCTTGAATACAATCCAGACCAGCTTAGGGCCGGTGGCTTTCTCGATAAATGGCTCACGGCTGCATTGAGGGCAGAGGCAGCCGTGAATACGGCCGAGATCGCCCTGAAACCATTCGGAATCGTGCGCGAAGACCTGATGCTGCTTCTCCAGGATCGAATGAAGGAGAGATTCAACGGCTTGAAGGCTGCGAAGAAAAGCAGGAAAAAGTGACGTGCCTTTGCTAGTAGCCCCACGGCGGAAAACGCTAATGCGGCGATTTGACATTGGCCGAGGATGTCCTATGCTGAAGCTATCCAGAAATGGATAGCCGGAAGATGCGCCGATCAATTCAGAGCCCTTTAGCGGCAGCATCCACGGAGCAATTCGTGAGTGCTCCGGCTAAAGGGCTTTTCTCTTAAAGAGTCGCTCCGGCCTACCAGTAAAGGATCTTTACACCTACCGGTAAAGATTCTTGACAGGTGGCTGTAAAGAAACTTTACACAAACAAGAAGAATGGAATCAGAAAAATGGAATAAGACGGGATTATTAAAAAAATACACTCGGAATTCGCCTATGAAGTGGAAGACGGGCTTTTCGATTATCCCAACCGAGATCCTAATGGACGAGCGCCTGTCCCGTTCCTGCCTCATCGTCTTCTGGGTTCTGACCGTTCACATCTTCCGAGGCAAGCGGTTCTGCTTTCCGTCAACCGCAACCATCGCGAAGGAAGCCCACTCATCTCGCCCCACGGTTATCAAGGCGATCAAGGAACTTGAGCAATTCGGATATCTGGAGGTTGATCGGTCACCGGGAGGCGTGAGCAAGTACTACTTGAAAGTTCTGGTGTGACGCTTCACCTAAGAAGCCCACGACAATTTCACAGCGGCCTCAAGCGCGACCTGCGTTGCTTGGACGAACGGCGCATAGTGCTTCTCGGTTGTCTTTATGCTGGTATGCCCAAGCAGAACGGAAACCGTTTGGAGTGGAACTCCCTTTGACAGCAGATCAACTGAAAACGTGTCGCGAAGTCGATGCGCGTGGCCGTCAGGAATTCCGGCAATCACGAACACTCTCTTGAGGCGCATCTGCCAGTCTGTCAGAGCCGACTTCATCTTCCCTTCGCTCGACCAGAAATAGTACGGATTCCCTTCATCACAAGATTCCAGCGCCTGAAGAACTTCGCGAGGAATTGGCAGCATTACAGGGCTTCCCGTTTTCGCCTGATAAATAAATAATCGCCCCGACGAATCAATTCGATCACGCGTCAATGCGACACAATCAGAAATCCTCAATCCTGAATATCGCATCAGCAAGACTAGGGCTTTTAGCTGCCTGCGAATCCGTTCAGGAGATTGAGCGTGAATTTCTCCGTATGCGTCGAGCGCCCAGAGGATCTTCTCCCATTCCTCACTTGAGTAGGGCAAGGTCGGAACTTGTCTTAGCTTTGGCAGCTTTATGCCTTTCGCCGGATTCTTCTCTATCCATTCCGAGTCCACGCAAAAAGAGAAGAACGACCGCAGCCGCTCCAACTTCTTTGAAGCGGAAATCGCGGACAGTTTCCACCCTTCCCTGAACTTCCGCAGATCGTCTACGCTCAACTTCCGGATCGAGAGGGAACCGAATTCCGCCGTCAGTTCTTTGGTCAGCAATTTGTATTTCGATGTTTGCGCCGGACCGATTCCTCTTGATTGCACATCAGCCAGGAAACGCTCACAGGCTTCCCCTACGGTCACGTCTGGCGCCTGACCATTGACCTCCCAATCCCTCACCAGTTTGACGGCGGCTTCCCAATTTCTAAGGTCAAGGGATTTCCTGATCATCTCCCCATGGAGTGTTCCCTCGGCAGAGATGGGACACGAGCAGTGCTTGTAGCGACGCGACGTGTGCTTGCACGACTTCAAATGACGACGGAATATCGTAATCACGCAACGAGTTTACCACGTATCGCACACGTGAGTTTTATCAAATCTCTAAATTATTGATTTTAAACTATATACTGTGGTGCCGGGAGGGGGGGTCGAACCCCCATGACCTTGCGGTCGGCGGATTTTGAGTCCGCTGCGTCTGCCAGTAACTATTTGTATTTCAGTATGATAGAGATGAGAGGTTAGAAACTGTGCAAGAAAATGTGTAAATTTCGACCTTTTTTTACGAGAATCAACCTCGGTCCCCGACTAATCACCCTGGAGGAGTCTTTCGGCATTGATTTTTGGGGAAAGCAGAAGGCTGGATCGATCTGGTGGCTTGAGTGGGACTTGAACCCACACGGGATTGCTCCCAATGGTTTTTGAGACCACCGCGTATGCCGATTCCGCCATCAAGCCAACATCTCTATTAGACCATACAAAAGCTGATCCGAAAGCCAGCCACTTTGAGTCTTCTGTGGCTGCCAATTTCACCACTCGGCCAGATAAAGATTGTGTCGCAGTGCAATGGTGGAGATGCCCGCTGGAGGAGGAGGCAGCGCCGGGCACACTCCATACGATAAAATTGGCAGCCATGCACATCCGCAAGGCCGTATTCATCCTTTGTCTCTCGGCATGTCTTGCGTCCTACGCCCAAGCACCGGCATGGCAGACAAGCAATCCGGGCTTTCACCCCCTCGCAATAGTCTCCAATGAGAGCGCGTTCTGGGTCTGTGGCCCTAATGAATTTATCGCATCCTCGCCTGACGGTAAAAACTGGACTATCCACCACCGCGCATCCGGTGCCGGTGCAATGCTCTTTGGCATCGAGTTCTTCTCTGCGAAGTTTGGATACGCCTACGGAACAGGAGGGACGGTTCTCTTCACCAATGATGGTGGGGATACATGGGAGACGCGTCACTTCGGAAGTGACACTCTCTTGCTCGCTTCATTCTCTGATCCGACCCACGGATTGTTGCGTACCGCGCCGTCACTGTTTTATCTCGACGGTAGCGATTCACCCCAGCAGATCGTACAGCCTGCTGATATCTTGCAACGCTTTGCATTCACGCCTTTTCTCGTTGCGCTCTCACCAGACAAGATGGCCGCTGTTCTCACCGAAGGGCCGTACTCTGAGGGCGGGTTCCTTGCGACAATCGATGGCGGCAAGACTTGGAGTTTTTACGATCCGCCTAGCACTGGGATCAAAGACCTTCTGCGCGTTGATGGCAAGTATTGGGCTACTGGGCATGAGGTCGTCGGTAAAGACAAACCCTGCGGCGGGTATGGCGTTCCGATGGCTACCTACTCTGACGACGGTACGCATTGGACACACACAACCAGTGAGATTCATCCCTGCCACTGGGAGTATTGCGTTATCTGCAACTCTCAGGGCTGTCTAGCATCAGGCACCTTGCTCGTCAATTTCTTCCGTCAGGGAACAACCTACTCCGCGATTCCCAAAGGTGCGCTGACGGCAAAATGGGCTGTTGCTGGAGAAAACATCTGCACGCTGAACCAGAGCGTCACCTGCGCTGCGCTCGGCAAGGCGTCCGACGTTGAAGCATCTCCCGATGTTCCGCTGCCTCACGAACAAACAATCGCTCGCTTGGGGACAAAACCCCCGACCGGAGCACTGCGCTGCGTATCATGCTCTCTGGAACCGGTCTTCATTGATGACAAGGTGCAGGGCCGAATCACCGTTCACATCACGCTTCAAGTCGGACCGGACGGGACGGTCGAGATGGCGAATATCGAAAAATCCTCGAGCGAGTCTCTTACACAGAAGATTCACGAGCAGATGATGACTTGGCTGTTTGAACCGCCCACGAAGGATGGTCAACCAATTCGCATCAAGACCGAGTCTGACATCGCGGTAAATGTGATTCGTCAGAAATAACTACGGTCGTGCAGTCGCCTATTCGGAAACTGCACTACTGCCGACGGCAGCGTCTCGTTTATCCAACGCTCAGCCCCTGGGAAATTTCCATGCCCATAGATTGCGGCTCAATTTTCTGTGCCGCTACTGGCTCTTGCTGGAGCGCGGTCGGGTGTGACACGTCGCGGCTTAGCTCGTATCCCAGGGCATTCGCGTCGTTCGTGTACATCTGCACATCAAACTGAGCGCGCGACACCGACACATAGGCCATGCGGCTGTTGACGAGTTCGCCGGGAGCCTGTTCCGTGTCTACGTGGATTAGCACGCGGTCTGCTGTCTGGCCTTGGCTGCTGTGGCTCGTCACCGCGTAACCGTAATCGAGATGCGGATGCTGCCGTGCGTTGAACTCGACCTCGCGCCCTGAGTCCATGCGAAGTTTGAGATTGCCGTCGCCCTCGATCCGCTCGATGGTCGCCAATTCGCGGTTAGCGAGTTTCTGTTCATGGTACGGGGCCGTGAGTTGTACGCGGTCGCCCTGCGCAAACTTGCGCTCACTGTCGCGGTACACCGTCACACCCTGCAAGCGGCGCGGATCGTAGCTCAGCTCTTCGCCGCCGCGCCGCTTCACTGTGAGCGTGTTGCTTTCGCGGTCTACGTGCGACACACGCGCATATTCTCCCGGCTCGATGCCGAGAGGCTTGCTCCCTTTCGAGTAGCGCAGTACGTCGCCGTGTTCATAGTTCTGCGCGTGCTGCCGGTCCGCGCCGGTCACATCCTGGCGCGCACGGAGCACATGCACGCGCTGCTCGTCGTGCGACACCTTGCCCTCATTCTGCATCGTGCGATGGATGGCGTCGTTGATCTCGCGGCGTGAGGCATTGTCTGGCGACACGACGAGCGTCTTTTCAGGTGAGCGCGCGTACTCGCGGGCAATTTCGCTGATGCGTTCCTGCCGGTCGCCGATTTCATGCACACGTCCCTGGCTGTTTAGATTGCCGATGGCCTCGCGCACTTCGCCGCGCGCAAGCTGTTCCACGGCCTCTTTGAGTGCCGGGTCTTTCTGCCGGATGATCTCATCGAGTCTGGCCGTGCGCATTCCCGCTTCCTGCAATTGCGCATAGGGCCGTCCTGCTTCGACCGCCTCATGCTGCCGCACGTCGCCTACGAACAGCACGCGGTCGTTTTCTCTCAGCCGCTCAACAAACGTGTGTATCTGCGTCGTGCTCGCCATGCTCGATTCATCGACGACATAGAGTCTCTTCTGTCCGTCGTCTTGCTGTTCGCCGCGTGCAAGATGCCTTTGCAGCGTTTGAGTCTCAATGCCCGATTCGGCGAGCTTCTGTGAAGCCCGCGATGTCGGCGCGAGTCCTTCGACCTGATAGCCCGCGCGCTCGGCCCCTTCGCGGACAGCCGCTAAGGAAGTAGTTTTTCCTCCCCCCGCAACACCTTCAAGAGCCATCAGACGGTCGCGGCTTGTCAACACATCTTCGACCGCGTGCCGTTGGCTCGCGCTCAAGTGTGCGTGCTCCCGCATCACGTCCTCGCGTACATTGCCGTCTGCCAGCACCTCGCGTGTGCCCTGGCCCAGCTTCATCCGCTCGATTAGTTCGCGCTCGTAACCCTGCATTTCGCCTGTCGTGAACGCGCGGCCTGGGAGACCTGGCCTGCGCTCCACTTCGATCAGATTATGCGACTGCACACGCCGCTCGAAGTCGGCGCGCACCTCCGGCAACCGCGCCTCGCCCATCGTGTGCTTTAGGGCATCGCGCATCAACGTTCTTTCATCGGCTACGGCCTCGCGCTCCATGCCGCGCTCGCGCGCATAGCTCACGCCCTCGTGCGCGGCGACTCCCGACTGCTCCGGCTTCAACTCCACACCGGGCCGCTGCGCCGCCTCTCTGACAACGTGTTGCGGCTGATGACCGTGTTGAGCAGCGAGTCCCTGATGCTGCTCGCGCACTTCTTGGTGCGAGAGCGGCTGCTTCGCATCCCGCGTCTGATGCGCCGCGATCTGCGCGGCGCCAGCCCCGCGCACGCCCGCCGCCTCCATGTGCTTCTCGATCTGTTGCCGCCGCGGACTCGACGCCTCCAGATACTCGCGCGTGTAGCCTTTGATCTCCGGCTGTCCATGTTCGCCGCGTTCGATCTCGTAGCCGATTTGCTGCAACCTGGCCGCAAGCTCCGAGCGATACACAGCCGTCGCGTACTGCTGCGTCTTATAAAGCTCCTGCGGTTGAAGAGCGCGCGTCTGGCCGTCCGCCGTTTCGGTCACGTTGAAAACGACCGCGTGCGTGTGCAACTGCGGCGCTGCATATCCGTCAACAGGTCGGCTGCTGTCGTGCTCGAACTTGGCAACGGCCCACGCGCCCGTCGTCTGCGCAGGGACGTTGCCGCCCATTCGCGCCTGCGCGTATTTCTCCATCTCGTCAAGCGCCGTGCGCACGCTCTCCCTGTGGGCCTCGCGCACTCGATCATCCCCGCCAACCAACGCAGTCAGCGATACGCTCTTCGGCGCGCTGAACGTCGCATCCCATCCCGCCCGGTGCTCCATCGTTCGTACCGTCTCGCCATTGGCATTGACGTACTCGCGCGCCGTCTGATGCCGGACCAACTGCTCGCCTGTCTCGGGATGCTGGCCCTCGGCCAAGCGCGCGAACTGTTGCTCCTGAACTTCACCCTGCAAGCCCCAGCGAGTGGCAAGTTGACCTTGCCATTCGCCGAGCACACGCTCCCCCTCTGTGTAATAGTTCTCCCGTGCATTGGCGAACTCTTCTTTGTGGTAAGCCTGCGCCTGGCCCGCGCTGATCGGTTTGGAAAGCGTAATCATCTACACGTAAGCCTCCATTCCATTCGTGAGCGGGGCCAGCACCATCCACCGCACCTTGGTCTTGCACTCCGGGCAGGCGACCTCTTGCCGAACCTTCAAGTCGCTCGTCTTCACGCCCCGCAGACGATGCCCATTCGGGCACCGCACAACCACGTATTCCCGCTTACCATCGTTCTCGATTTCGTACTCGTCCTGCTTTTTCATTTTTGTAGCCCTCTACCTTAACTCTGGTAGACGTTTTTCATTTCACTAGCGATTATTTATTCGAAGAACGGCGTCTGTTCATTCACCGCTGCGGGCTGCTGCTGCTCCTGCTTCTTTTGGACGGCCTTCGGCGGCTTGCGTTGCGGCGCGGGCTGCTCGTTGCCTAGCCCGCTTTGCGCCGTCACCGGCTCCGGCTCTCTCTCCGGCATCGCCGGCATTGCTGACGGCGTTGTCATCTTCCGCTCGATGAACTTCTCCGCTGGCTCCTCCAGCTTGAGATACGGTATCCGCATCCGCACAACCAGGTTGCCGTGCTTCAAATACCCGTGCAGAGGCTCAAGCCCGCCGATCTCCGACGCCATGACCAGCGGCTCCCGCGTAATCTCCCGCTGCTCGTTCTCCCTCTGATGCGGGAACACGCCCCGCGTCCGGCTCTCACGGAACCGTTCTACCTCCACTTCGCCGATGGATTTCGAGATCCACTCCGACGCATGAGGCTCGCTCGTCTTGAAGAAGAACTTCGTCGCAGGCTGCGACAGCATGGCCTCGGCGATGTGCCCGTACAGCGCCTCCACCTGCGCCTTGCCCTGGAAGCCGAGGACCATCGGGTTATTCGATTTCCGGCCCTCCGTGATTGCCGTCGTCAACTGCGGCAATCGTTGCAGCGTCGTCAGCTCGTCCAACACGAACCATGTCTTCCGAGCCCCGCTTCCACCCTCGTTCATCAGCCGCAGCACTAACAGATCGAGCCACAGGCTCATCAGCGGACGCAGCCGCTCGCGCATCGTCGGCTTCGACGTAAGGAACAGCCAACCGCGCCGCTCCCCGCTCCATTCATACGCGCTCCATCGCCGCTCCGTTTCCCGCTCCGGTGGCAGCAGCTTGAACGCATCCGCAACCATGTTGAGCGACCCCAACACCCCCGATCTCTGCGGCGGAGCCGTCGCGTGGATCATCGCCGCAAGCTCCGTGCCACGCACCCGCTTTTCGATCTCCTCCTCGTGGCACATCCAGTACGTCAACTGCTCCGGTGTCGGTTTCAGATTGATCAGGTGCGCGAAGATTTTCCTCGGCGCATCGACAAAGAACTGGTTCTCCCGGCCTCGGTCCGGGAACAATGAAGCCGCTACCGTCAGCGCCTCCGCTTCGTGCGGCACCTCGTCGCCGGGAGTCCAGAACGGGCAGCGCGAATCCAGCGGATTGAGGATCACATCGCCCCGCGATTCGCGGTAAAACTGCGGCACATATTCGAGCGCGGGATCGTACACGATGGCCGTCTCGCCGCGCTCCCATATCTGTGAGAGCACCTGCCGGATGGCCGCGCTCTTGCCCGTTCCCGAGTCACCCACGACAAGGAAGTGCATCGCCTCCCGCTCCTTCGGGACGCGGACCCAGCGGCCCCGATCCCGCCTGAGCAGCCGGTCGTACCAAGTCTGTTCGAGATTGACGAACGCGATTCCGTCCGGGAAGTACGTCGTCAGCCATTTCCTGCGGCCCAGCTTCTCGTTGAACTCCGCCGTCGTTGCCAGCTCCGGGCCGCGCAGCCGCCGCCCGAACTTCCAGACCATCCGCCGCGCCCGGTCCTTCGGCACGGCCATGAACAAGAGCACCACGAAGAACGCGAGCGCCCAGTACGTGGGCCGCTTCACGAAGTCCCACAGCGTTTGGTCGTGGTACACAAACCGGCCCATCAGCTCGTGCAGGGCCCGGTCGTTGTACACCCCGGAGACATACTGCAACCGCACCAACCCGTCCTTGCTTCCGTCGTCGGTCAGCACGTATCCGTAGCGCCCGTTCCGACCCTTCACCGCCTCCACTTCATCGTCCACGACGAGCAGCATCTGCCCCTTGGCGTTGAAGCCCTGGAGCAGCGTGTACTTCGATTGCATCTTCGCGCCGGCCTTGCCCCGCGCTCCGCTGCGCAGATAGTCCGAGAGATACAACCGCTCCGCCGCCGTCCAGTTCACCCGCCCGTCCCACCAGACCATGAACACGAAGAACACGCAGCTAAGGAGAAAAGCTCCCCACGTCCACACGTGCGCCCGGCTCGGCCACGGCTTCGCGTACTGCTTCCGGCCCCATTCCGCCATCGTCAGACCTCCTCTGGATTGGTTCCGTCGTCCGCCTTTCTTGCCTCCGTTCGTACTGCTTCCATGCGCTCACGCGCCCGCTGCATCTTCACCCCGTCGGCCCGCTCGATCAGACCCCGCATCTCGGCCTCGGTCATTGGACCCTGGGCCTGCCGGAACTGGAGATTTAGGAACAGCGTCCGCAACGCCAGCACCTCGGCAAGCGTCACCCGGCCCAGCAGGGCCGCGTCGTCGCCTGGCAGCTGCACCCCCGGCGCGGACAACAGCGCCGCCCGCACCCACTCCGACAGCGTCATGTCCGCCTGGCGCGCGCACTCCTCCAAGGCCGCGAACTCCTCCTCGCTCACCTTCGTGCCGATGGACTTGGTTCTCAGCGGCGCTTTCATAGCTCACCGCCGATTCGATTGTGTAGAGGATTTGGACCGCACGCTGACCGCGTGCCGCAAAGTGCCGGGCAACGGGCCGAACGCAGCCGTTTTCTTGCTAAAGGGAGGGGAGTCATCGGGTTACCCCTTCAGCAACCGCAGGTTGCTACCAGAGTAACCCGATTTGAGAGATTTTGCCTGTTCGAGTGTCCGCTTCGCCTCCGCTCCGCCGTCCGTAAAGGCTCTCCGCTTCGCTCCGACCGCTGCGCGGCGTGCTGCGCACGGCCTTGACTGACGGCTCCGCTGCGGCTGGTTGGCAGCTATGAGAAGAATGTCTTCTTCTCCTATTCCACACAAGGCCCACAGCCCCAATCTGCGGCGTCTCCGGTAGGGGGCAGC
This sequence comes from uncultured Acidobacteriaceae bacterium, assembly GCA_903828675.1. Taxonomy (GTDB): domain Bacteria; phylum Acidobacteriota; class Terriglobia; order Terriglobales; family Acidobacteriaceae; genus Telmatobacter. The sequence goes on along the minus strand of CAIKND010000005.1, from coordinate 13,162 downwards.
GGCCATCGCAATGTGTCGGTGAAGCATGCAACGCCCTGGTGGTACAGCGCGTGAGCGCGCCGAGCTGCCGACTCCGGGCTCTCGTCTCGTGCTTTCAACAGGTTCCCCGACTTGCAGCAGCAGGTTACTCCCGCAGTAACCGCGAAAAATCCATTTTGCGGTCAACCACTGTGTTTTTAGCAGGTTCCCGCCACAGGAACGGTGAGCAACCTTGCAGCACCCAAGCTGGGGTGACGTGTCACCACTCCTGCCGATGCCGAAGGCAGCGTGTTTTTGGGGACGCTGGCTCTGACACCAAACTGAGCGCCGTTACCTCACCACGCAGCACACTGCCCACCTGACCAGCAGCTTCTTCAGGGGCAAGAACTAGAACAGCGGGCGCAAAAACTTGGGATTGATATCCTAGGCGGTCTGATCACTGCAAGTTCGTCTGGACGTATTCAACGCCCCTCTGATCATGAGCTACAGCAACGGGTGATCGTTGCAGAACGAGCCTACCGTGAGTCCCGCCTATGGCTCTTGGCACCGATTTCCGCTCTGGCTTCCGTTCGGCGCGCTGACCGCCTCCCGGCTGGCGTCGAGGCCGCGCTGCGTGCACCGCGCTCACGGTCGTAGAGCCTTCTCACCGGCCTCTAAGCCTCGGGTTCTCACGCAGCTACCCCGGGAATTTCCCATTAGGTCCACCCGCATTCCGGCACTACACAAAGCTCTAAATCCGGTGAGGAAAATCAGCACAGGAAGAAACACACAAACAGGGTCGGGCCGGAGATAGTATTGAGTTTGCAAGCGCGTTGAGCCTGCAACTCGTTCGGAGAGACAAATGCGTAGTACTGCTGGTGTTTTTTTGTTGCAACTGGTTCTGTTAGTAGCGGGAATGGGACAATCACACTCTTCAGCCCCAAGCAGCCAACTGACCGTCGCCGATCTGGTGAAGCGTGGCAGCGGCGCAGTAGTACAAATCGTCGTTTCCGATCAATCTGGAAATGAGCTTTCCTTGGGCAGCGGGTTTATTGTCTCAGCCGAAGGAGAGATCGTAACAAACTATCACGTGATCGAAGGGGCACATTCGGCGATTGCCAAGCTTGCAAATGGCTCATTCTTCCCAATAAAAGGCGTACTGGCCGTGGACGCCGAAACGGACTTAGTTCTGCTAAAAGTTGAAGGCAGGGAACTGCCTCTATTGAATCTTGGGTCTGCCGGGAAAGTGCAAGTAGGAGACCACGTTGTGGCGATTGGGAGCCCCCTAGGCCTTGAAGGAACTGTGTCGGATGGAATCGTCAGCGCCCTGCGAATCGAAGCGACCGGCAAGAAATGGATTCAGACAACTGCGCCAGTCTCACATGGGAACAGCGGCGGCCCGCTTCTCAATATGAGCGGAGACGTGATAGGTGTCATTACTTGGGGAGTCAACTTGCAGGAGGGCGCGAATCTTAACTTCGCAATTCCCTCGGACGAAGTGAAATCCCTTCTATCGGCTGCCGCAGAGCTTTTGCCAATTGACTCGATTGTCACGAGGAAACAAGCGCCAACGGCGCGATCGACGGTGGAAACCCCAGCCAATGAGCAGGCAAACGCCCAACAAGATGCAGGAGAGCGCCACGCGATTCAGCAGCTTCGCACCATCGTTGATGCGATTAGGAGATGCCCTGGGAACAATTTTCCAGATCCGTTCGGCTCGAATTGGACGTCCGCTCCCTTGAATGCAGCTGGCCAAATTGCACCAGGAAGATCGCCTAGTTCGGGGAAGACAGCCTATATCGAATGGGTGCAGCACTTCGCATACATTCCAAAGACATTGAAAGAGTGCAAGAAGAGGGATGCACGCTGTGAAGACGCAAACGGCCTAGCAAGGGATATGGCCACAACCTTGATGGGTGTTCCGTATTTTGACAATTTTAGGCTGGAGTTGGACTTGGGGGTTCACGGTTTGGAACTACGCCGCAGGCTGTGGAAGCATGAGATAGAGGACGATGCGCATTGGGTTGCCGCAGCCTACATCCATGCGTGCGAGTCTGACGCGGTCTCGATGACTATTTCCGAATGCCCGGCGCATATCCCCTCGGAACTCTGGGAGAGAGCAAAGAATGAGGACGCGGAAGCCATGCGTCATCTTGGTGCGATTTTCCAAGTGGGCAAGGGAGTTCCACCAAACCGAACCGAGGCTTTGCACTGGTATCAACGGGCCGCCGATGCGGGCGATGCGAAAGCCGAGTACTTCTTAGGTGCGATGTACCTAGACGGCCAAGGCGGTGGTTCTTCGAACCTCGACGACGCGAGGGGCTTGTTCTGGCTACTCAAGTCGGCTGAACAGGGTGATGCTAGTGGACAGTCGCGGCTCGGCAATGTTTACTACGGTGGCGAGGGCGTACCGCAAGATCCGACTGAGGCATACTTTTGGTTCAGCCTGGCCGCGATGGCGCCATCAACGGATGAGAACATCGAGCTCGCACGGAAGAACCGAGATGAGATATCGGCCAGACTGAAGGGCGCAAAATTACGAGAGGTTCAACAGCGCATCGACGAATGGCTTGTCGCGCACCCCAAAGCCCAATGAGAGATCCAATGATGTAATGAGAATTCCTGCTCGGCGCTGAATGAGGTTACAAATGAAATTAATGATCATGATTCCGCTTTTGCTTTGTTTCACCCTGTCACCTTCTACTTCGAATGCGGGCGCTCCACAATATCGAATCGGGACACACGCGAGGGTGTACAACTCGCCTCGTCATTCGACGGCAAGCCGCCCGTACTATGGCGGGGGCAAGCACACGACTTCTCACGGTGGTCAGTATCCCGGCGCGATGAATTCCCATCATAAGAACGGCCACTACAAGAATTGGCGGAGCGCCAATCGCTACGGGGTACACAAGCCGTCTTGAGAAGCAGGCGGCGGATTCCTCTGTTCGATTCGCCCAGTCTCCAAGTTCATCTATGAGCCCTCTTCCGATGGTTTGGCGGAAAGCACCAGGCCAGGAAGTCCCGCCGTCAATTCCCCTTTCTGCTGGCAACGCTTCGGCGCTGTCGATGTTGAAACTACCAGTTGCATGGCGAGGCGGCGCCCAATTGACTCAAAATCAACGCATTAATTGGAATGTGATGCAGCACACTTTCCAGCACAGTGAATCAGGCGTAGCCTTGCGGACATAGTCCTCGCCCACTGCGTGCTCGATGGTATTCCAAATCTCCCATGCCCTTGGGAAAGTGTGCAGGATGGGTAATCGTTGATTGTGAGGAAGATAATGTGTGCTAACCGGTTTGGCTTGATTCTTACTTTCTTGGCCGTGGCGCTCCCGTGTTACTCCGCCGGTCAGCAGACTGTCGCTGACGTAGTGAAGCGAAGTAGTGATGCCGTTGTGCTGATCGTGACCTCGGATTCAAGCGGACAAGAAACCGCACTCGGAAGTGGCTTTCTCATCTCGACTGACGGCGAGATAGTAACCAACTTCCACGTTATCAAAGACGCGCACTCTGCCGTCGTCAAAATGTCAACGGGGGCTTTCTTCCCGGTGAGTGGGATTCTTGCTTCTGATCCCGCCAGAGATCTAGCGATCCTAAAAATTAACGGAAAGAATCTTCCGTTCTTGACATTGGGGAACAATTACACGCCTCAGCCCGGAGATCATGTTGTTGCTATCGGTAGCCCGCTCGGCCTAGAGGGAACGGTAACTGATGGTGTCATCAGTTCGTTCCGAGAGATGGATGGCAAGAAGTGGATTCAGACAACGGCTCCGGTATCCCATGGCAACAGTGGTGGGCCGCTGCTCAATATGAACAACGAAGTAGTTGGCGTCATTTCCATGGGTGTGAATCCAGAAGCGGGACAGAACTTAAACTTTGCGATTCCTGCGAGTGAATTAACAGCCCTAATTCTAACTAGTCGTCAACAGTTGCAATCCATGGACTCCGCAAGCGACAAGAGCGTTGGTTCGTTGACAGCGGGTACAATTTGGACTTCTCTCACAGGTGGGAGTGACTTCAAAGTCCGGCAAGACGGTGACTTCTTGTATGCAGAGATGATCTTATCCCCTGAATACGTCAAGGCCGGATTGTTCAACCGCACTGAAGTGAAGCGAGACCCAGACGGAAAATGGCGCGGGAAGGCTCATATAGACTGGCCGTGCGACTACAATCACGGTTTTAATGGGGTTTTTCAAGCGCGTGACACTGACACGCATATGTGCAGCATCACAAAGGATATGGAAATTGATTCCATGTCCAGAACGCGCATTGAAGGCATTTCTACGACAGGTGAAAAGTTCAACTGCGGGAGGTGCGAGTATACTGGCAAGCCAATACCAAAGCCGTTTACTTGGATTCCCAAATGAAGGTGGCGCTGGCTGCAAAGCGCCCTAATCAACGATTCGATCCAAGGGGTTGCCAGCCCCGCTCTTTGTGAGCGATTTGGTGAAAATTTGGTCTGCTGCGCCGGATGCTCTGTGTCTGTCACGACACCCGGGACACACTCGTAGACACCAACACGGTGGAGAAATCGGCCCTTATGGGAACTCGCGAGAATCCAACATTTCCGCCAAGACTGATCGTTGGCAACCGAGTGTGGACCACCAGCGGATACCGCGATCACGGACCAGAAAATGGCTCGAAGGTTGACATTGCCCCAAATCAGGGCGGGACAATAACAGCCTCTCAGGAGAACGCCTACACGAAAATTATTGGCAACCTCCTGCATACGGTGCTATGGGACAACAGTCAAGTGTCAAAGCACTACCCCAAAGAGGTTTTGTGTATCGGGCGATTCAAGAGTCGAAGTGAATTTGAAGAAGCAATTAAACCCAACGGAGTCGCGGAATTGACTGTAGGGCCGGCAGGTGGATTTCGTCACGTCCGGCTTGAGCTCGAATATGATGGGAAGCAACAGTCAGTTGAGTTACGTGATGGAGTCTTCTGGCAAGAGTGCGTTGAGCCTATCGTCAAGAAATTCGGCTGCACCATTTCGACGACTAGGTTGCCAAGCAAGAGCGAAATCAAACAAGGTATGCCGAGTGACCACAAACGCGTCATTCGGGAGGCTTAACCCTTGGCATTTTTCAGCGCCTCCACCCGTTCTTGAATCTTCTTCAGATTTCGAGAAACCCACTTGGCTTGTATTTCACCCCGGCACCGCTTCTTTACCTGCCGCGCAACCCATTCCAACTGGTTCGGGTTGCTATGGCTGTATTTCCACTCCATCCACGCTTCTGCGGCTATTTTCAGCATTTCTTCTTTTTCAGCATTGCGCTTGTCTTCCACGCGTCTTGCTCCGCCTGCGCTCTTGCATTTTTTGCAGTACGCACCATGCTGAATTACCTCTCTCGGTTTTCGCGCCAGAGCAAAATACTTCCCGCACTCATTGCACTTGAAAAGCTGTTGAGGACAATCCGACTCCAGGAATTTCTGAAAATCGATAATTGCCAAATCTCTCGCCTTAGCGAGCGTGTCTTCTAGTGCTGGTTCTGGGAACGGCCATGGCGCGTCCCTTGGTTCCCAATATGCGACTGCGAATCGTCCTGCGCTGTCGGGAACTATCGGCAACGGGTATCTGTCTAAAAATTTCCGGAGCGTTCTATCAATCGGTTCTTGGTAATCATCCGAAAACCACAGAACGTTTCGCGTCCACGGCTGTTCTCCAATCGACTTCAATTGCTCCTTGCCGCTTGCAATCCACTGATCTGCGAGTCTTCGCAGAGTTTCCAGGAACTCCTTTATTGCCGCGTCTCTTGTCCGCCGAGATGGGTTGCAGAAGCCTTGTACGCGAAACGGGCGGTCATGAGGTATTCCAGCTAGCCATCCCAAGGTGCCCATGCGATCTTGGCCATTGAGAGTGGTTGCAAGAATCTTGGGATAGTCCCGTTCGCGTCTCGTACGCGTGGGCTGGACGATCATTAATATATGTTGCGTTTAGTTAATCTAAATTGCAACAAATAAATCAACAATCTTACCAACTCCGACCTGATGATAGCTTCACTGCCACGCTAAGTTCCGACGCGATGGCGAGAGAGGAGCAGGGACCGTGATGAAGCAGATAAACGCGCCGTCGCGCCGTCGCGGAGTCGGGCCGGCAACTCATAGTACATCTTGTATAAATAAGACCGATGCGATACCATCGGAAACAATGGCGCTCCGCGAGAAATCACAAGAAGCCGCCGAACTTCACTTTGAAGGGGACTCGCTGGAGGTGCTGTCGGGCTTTCCCGATGAGGTCAAACGGGCGCTCGGATTCTCGCTGCGGCAGCTTCAAATCAGAAGGGAACCAACATCGCAAACGCGAAACATGAGTTCCATTGGCTCCGGTGTCTACGAATTGAAAGAGGCCGACGAGCGCGCGTGGTATCGGGCCATCTACCTGTCGAAGGTTGGGAACACGATTTACGTGTTGCACTGTTTTGAGAAGGAGAGCCGCAAGACTGACCGCAGAGACATTGAGGTTGCGAGACAGCGCCTCAAGCTAGTCCGGCAACGATTGCAGGAGCAGAGGGCAAATGAAAAGCGCAGCGGGAAATAGGCCGACCCACATCGTGAAGGGGAACATCTTCGACGCCCTCGGCTTCTCTGCGTCGGAAGCCAGCGCGCTGAAAATCAAGGCAGAGATTCTGTCCGCCATCCTTGAGCATGTGCGGGCCAAGGGCTACACGCAGGCGGAGCTTGTAGACATCCTAGACGAGTACCAGCCGTCGGTGAGCAACCTGCTCAAGGGCCGAATCTCCCAAGTGAGCATCGAGAAACTGTTGCGCTATGCCGACCGGCTACATTTGCAGACGAGCATCGCGGTACGGCCCATAGATGGGAGAAGCCGCCGTGTGAGAATCCAGGCCACGGCAAGCGCGCGGCGTCCGGCGCGAAAACTGGCAGCGGCAGTTTAGCAATCCGCATCGTTCCAGTTCTTCAGGTGAGAATCCTCAGCACGCCGCAAATGAAACTTGGGATCAATTTTTTTCCGCCGCCATCCGACAATAGGTATGGATGCTAGGTCTCCGTCACGATTCGAGTCGAACTCAACCCGGAGTTGGAACTCTCCCCATTGGTTGTAAAGCCTCCTGCTCGAACTTGCACAAAGGGCTGAGGGCTGGGCTGCTCGTCGGGTTTCCGGCTGATTTCTCGCGACGCGGGATAGGATACTCATGGAGCTTCCGTGGCTTTCACTTCGGGCCGCGACGCTCAAGGCCGCGTAGTCTGCCCCGTTAGTGGCCGGAAGCATCTTGGGCACATTCTCGCCGGGGCCTCTCTCACGCATCGCTTTGGCGCTTAGGAATGAGGTACCGATAAAATGACCGTGATCTCTACTCTCATATGCGACGTATGCACAGTTCATGTGTCAGATTCCTTCATCACTCAAAGAACTGCCAATGGTGACCTTGTTCCCATCGAATGTGAAGAGTCGAAGATCATACGAGTGAAAGCGTGGAAGGGCGCTCTCTCTTATTGGGGCTTCGCCACTTGCTCAGATTACGGCTGGAATACCGGAGAATGGCTTCGCAACGAGGCATCCGCAGCGGAGACGTTTTGCTCAGCCGAGGCTTTTGCATCACACTTGGCAGCAGAATTAAAGGCGAAACTTGCTCCGATGCGTTTCCAAAACCCACTCGAGAAGGGAATCGGAATTCACTTCACTGCCTACGAACGACTCCACGACTGCGAAATCCCGGAATTGTTCTTGATCTCAAATTGGGCGAACCCCTCCTACGATTCCCTTCGGGACTTGTCTGTTAGCCGCGAGACTTTTCATACCTTGTCGGGTCAGGCACCGTTGCATTCACATCGCGACTCTCATTATCGAAAGCAAGTTTATGACTTCATACAGACCCGGAAACTTCTGGTATACAACAATGGTCATCCCTCGCTCTTCAATAAAGCTGCCAACGGGTTATTTGCGCTATTCTGTGAACTTTACGAGAAGAAGGCGCTGGAAAGGTCCGATGAAGTTGAAACATGGCTCCGACTAACTCGGTGGCCCCTTGAGGCCGTAATCCAGGCACAGCGCGATTTCGTGTCGAGGTTCAAGCGCCGGGTGGGAGGCCAGCCGCATGCTTTGGCGATCTCTCCGACGGGTGGGTGCTGGAGCTTTGAAGGGACGAATCCAATTCGCCGACTTTGAGAGCGCAATCCAGTTGATGACACGGTAAAAATTCCCCGATTGCGTTAACCGCGCAAAGTACGAGAATTAATGGATGCTTCTTATCGTTTGGGCAATGGAGTTTTCCAGCTTCCCAAATCCTCTTCGCTCAGCGGCGATTCGAAGTATTTCTCCATATTGACTCGCGAAACAGGGTCTTCCATATTCTTCACATCTTGCATCTCGCCATGCTCGTCCCAATAGTTGGCGCTTATTGACACCGTCTTTGCCACGTCCGCAATCGTCACGTCCTTCGATTCGCTGCCATGTCGAAGCGCGCAGCCTTGGTGGCACAACGTCACAATTTCGGGGCACGTTCGAAGTACCTGCTTAAGCGGCTGTGGCCGGTCAAACTCCACAACAAGCCAATCAAGTCGTTGGGTCGGATGAAGACGAGATTGGCTCAAATCATCGCGGTAATGGATTCTCAGTTCGAAGCTGCTTCCCGATAACCGCCGTGAATAAATCTCAAACACGTTCCCCTGAGCAACAATAGGCGGATGCTTTAGGTACAGTTGCGTACCTGAATCGAAATACTTGAGAGGAGGCCCTAACCTAGACACGACCTCTTGTTTCGACATGCCAATTCGCAAGGCAGACTGACCGTAGCCTAGCCCACAAAACGCGAACAATAGAACAATCGAAACCTTCTTCATAATCACGCCCAACCTCGAACACTACCTTTCAGCCGTGAAGTCTCCAGCGTTTCGCATCCCAAAGAGTAGTCTTGACCTAGCTCGCAGACGCTCCGATCAAATGGTATCGTCGCAAACGTCGCAACGATAGACAACAGAGGAGGAGCGGCGTGAGCCACCCTCCGGATGTTCTCGGTTTCCACCAAGAATTCTCATGACTCTCAATCATACTGCTTTCGGTCATGCTGAATAGCTCGTTACGGCCTTGGTTGAATCTGGACGAAATATGCAGGTCGAACCGAATCGCAAACAGGAAGGCGGGCGCATTTGGCCGACTAAGTAGCTGCGCCGCCACCCCACGCGGATTGTGGAATTCATTCGACGATGGGAGTAACAGGACTCAGTTCCGTCAGATTTTCGGAGACTTTACCTCCAAGCCGATTGAGGCAAGCAGCCGTATCCACAAGTGAAAAATTCATGTTCATCAAATCTGACTTGTCGGCCTGCACAGCAATCAGACAAGGACTGACTTCGCGCCCCGTAGCGCGGTCGATCGTGTCAATCGTGCCATTGAAGGCAACCGAGTTCAATGCGTTGGCTGTGTCTGATTGAAATAGCCGGTACATGGCGATCAATCCAATGTTGGTGATCAAATCCCGATATAAGTCTCCAAGGCGTTCTTGCGAGAAGGGAATCTCGATCACTGCGTTCTCTCGTTGTGAGAATCTAACCTCCTCAACCTTAGGGAGTTCCCCGATTGCCGGCAAAGGATAGCCGACAACAAGCTTCCCCTGAGCTTCGAGAAAGGTCAAGCTTCTCGCTGGTTTGCGTTGCCCACCGTAGATCGGCTGATCAAGTACTCGATTCAAATACTCAAGCAGAGCGTCACGGTCTTTACTTTCGTAGAGGCGGAGCCTTTTCTCGACCAGGGCAAGCTGTTCCTGATCGAACGATTCCTTCGATCGTTTCCAATCTTCGACCGCACGGTCGTTCTGCTCGACGACTGCGGCCCTCTTATTTGCCTCGGTGTAAACGAATTCGTCCCACTCCAATCGACGCTTGTGAACCCACGAAAAGGTTCTTTCAAGAATCGGCATTGTCCAAGCAGCTCGTACCGTTAAAGGGGGCCACTTTGGCGCGGGTTCGGGTTCGAGCGTTGGCGGCGCAACCGGAAATGGCTTTGCAAGTGACTGCCAGTTGAAGCGATATTCGCCAGCGGTACCCTCGACCAGCAACGCACCTAATTTCCGAATGCTCTCTTTTGCTTGTGCTGTTCGCGTGCTCGCCTGAGCTGCTCGATCAGAAGCCATGCGAAGACAATTACTGCACTGGTATCCGGCTAGGACTTCCGTCCCGCAGTTCGGACAAGGCGCAACATCCCGACCATATGTCACAACGACGATGCCGGGCGTTCGCCCAGCTAGGAACACGCAGGGCATGCATAAGGTAAAAAGGCAACATTGCTCCCCGCCCTTGTAGTGTCCTGCTTCGAGCTGCTCGCTTACGATGTGGTATCCCTGAGCGGCCATCTGCCTGCTGTAGGTATCCTTTTGGGCGAGACCTGCTTGCGTATTCTCGAATCTCTGCGTTACATATTGCATATAAGTTGGATACCTCTCTCAACTAGGCCACCACATCCGAGAGAAAACCCGATTCCCGATGCGAATCGAAGCCAGTTCTTGCTCATCCTGAAACCAAGTGCTTGAGTTCCGCCGTCGACGATCATTACTGCAATCAGCAGGGCCGCGATTCGCAGGTCGCGCGCATAAATGGGGAAGGCGAGCGCCCCAACAGTGATTCCGAGGCACCTTGCGCATAGCGGAACCTGGCGGTTACAAAAGGAGAAACTGCGTTCAGGTAATTGGTGACACCGAATAATCAACGCGAGGCGCCACAAGAAGGACTGCGAGAGGTCGTGACACTCCCTGAGCAGGGAATCCAAGCCGCTCCTCTGCAAGACGGATTCGCCGTGGCATTCAGACGCTAAGTTCACTATTTCTATAAGGTTACATCTCAGATTTATCTAAGAACAGTGCGCGGCGTCACAGTTCTTCGTGGAAATTTTGCGTCTCAAGTCAGCAGTCGAGGCCTCCCTGGGACAGAGAACTCGGCTCAAGTTCGAGCTGAATATGGAGATCCAGCGCCCGCTCTCCGGAAAGTGCTATCTCATTCGTTGGACCGCCTAGAGAAGAAGGAATAGACTTTTCTCATTCGTTCCAAATACAGGGGGTGTGAAGTGAATTGCTCCCGATGTGGCTTCCTTCTGGGAGACCAGCAGGGCTTCTGCCCAAGATGCGGCGCGGCCTACAGACCTGCGGGCGACCGGAACATTGTTGCTTCTCAGCGACTGCAGGAATCAACGTCGCGGCCTGCTCAAGCGAACTCACGTGCAAAAGTCTTTCTCGTAGTCGCGGCATTGGTGCTCGTTCTCGCGATCCTGGTGGTTTCACATTCAGACACTAAGCAGAAATCCCCACCATCTCAACCTTCTAATGAGACGGTCGCAACGTCCGCTACCACCTCCGCAGCCGAACAACCAAGGATTCCACCACCCAAATTTAAGGTCTACCGCTCGAAGCTGGATGAAGGTGCGTCCGTTGTTGTATCACCATCCACATCTGACGAGCAGCTAAAAAGTCTGCTATGGCTCTTTCGTGAGAAAGTGCGATCTCATCGATTCAAAGATGTCGGAATCCTGCAGCCGACCTCCAAACAATGGGGCCAAAAGGGCTACTTGTCAGGAATGATTGTTGTCTATAAAGGTGGTAAGTGTGCCAGTGAGCTTTTTAGCGATTCACCGGGCTTAGGTCCCTGCGGGTATGGCGAACACTCCGCCGCCGAATACCAATGGGGACTTTTGGTGGATGGAGTCTTTAATACAGATGCCGATTCTGGCGAGATGACCGCATCGGACGGAACAATCGCGACTGTTTTTGATTACCACGATCATTGGCAACTGCCTGCCAATTTGCAGGGTAGCGCAGATGCTGAGAAGCCGGCGCAGAAACAAAATCCTTGAGCAGATTCGGTGTATGGCGCGCTTGTTGACCCCGCGTGGCTGGGCCGTGACTCTCAGTCGCTGTAGCATCGCATAGGAGCAGGTATTTCCTTTCCGTTGATCGTAATGGAATCCACTACAGTGTAATTTTCCGGTATGGCTACGGCTACTGCAAGGAGATCGAAGGTGTACACGACCAGCCTGCCGCCCGAACTCGCGCAGAGGGCGCGGGCTGGGCTGCTCGTCGGGAGGGCCAGAATGTCGCCCCGACGCTCGTCCGGGGCATCGCATCAGGGCGGGCAGACGAGCAGCGGGCATGAAAATGCGGAGCCGGTCTTGCTGGCCCCGCGAGAGTTTCTTGTTGATGGCAGGTTAGGCCGCTGCTTTCTTCGCGGGCTTCGATGCCGACCTGGGCGCGGCCTTTTTGCTGGCCTTCCCTCTCTCCTTCGCCGCGAACTCCTGCTTGACGGTCGCGGAGATTGCCTCAACGTCCACCTTGTACACCTGCGCGGCATCGCGGAGAATCTTCGCGGCGTCGGCCTGATTGTGCATGGACAGCAGAATGACAGTCTCCATCAAAATGCGTCCGAGTGTGCTTTCATCGGCCTTGGGCAGAAAGGCAGACAGCAGTTTCGCCGGTGCCTCGCCGTCCTTCGGTTTGCCCATGCCGTGTTGCCGGATGAGGACGGCAACTTTTCGCTCGTCCAGCATCGCGGACAGCCGCGACACAACGAATAGCAGGTCGCGTTTCATAAGCCGCACAGGAACCGCATCGCCGATGGCTTTCAAGACGCGCATCCCGGTGGCCTGTGCCTGCGCTTCCTCCCGGCATTGTTTTTCCTGAGCGGCCTTCATCACGGCATCGGTGTTCGCCCGCCGCTGCTGTTTCTTCGGGTGATGCACCGGACAATCTGGATTGGCGCACACCTTGCGGATTTCGCCCTTGTCCGTTCCGTCCGCAACGATAGCCTCGGTGGTGTACTTGCATGTCTTGTATTCCGGCGCGTCCTGCTGGTATTTGTTCTTGGGCTTATCCTGCCGGATTTCGACATACTGGTTGCGAGGAACAATCGCGCTGCCTTCGGCTGGTTTGCCGTAGGCGGTCGTGATCTGTACCAGCTTCGGTTTGGTTGCTACGGTTTTCTTGACGTGCGCATCCAGCTTGGCCGCATAGCAGGCAGGGTCCGAGCAGGCGTCCGAGTTTTCGCTGATGCCGGTAAAGAGCAGCGTGTTGAACCCTGTCCGCTTCGGGCACTCAAGGCAACTGCCCGCTGCGATCACAAGCTGCGCGTCGCGCTTGCTGAACGGCGCGTCTTTCAGGATGAGCAAGATGCTCTGCTCAATCCAGCCCTGAAGCTGGCGCACCGGGAGCAGGATGCGCTTTGCCTTGTTGTCATTGCTCCAGTCTTCGCGAAAGCAATG
>CAIKND010000004.1 GCA_903828675.1 uncultured Acidobacteriaceae bacterium | reverse complement strand
TCTAATGATGTTGATTTTTAGCCTGTTCCGCCACCGAACAATCTGGAGAAGAATGTGAGTGAAGAAACGGTAACCAAATCGAAGTGGACAACACGACGGAAGGTTCTAGCAGCTTTCCTGGCCATGGTCGGCATCTCCACGATGGTGATTATGCCGACGCTGTTTTGGGAGCTTCATGCAGCAGATAAAGCGTTGCATGGCTTCTGTGATGCGCTGATTGCTAAGCAATACAAACCGGCTTACGACTTCACATCCAAGGAATTCCAAGCATCGGTAGACTTCCAGAAATTTACGAAGGTTCATGATGACCTAACCGCCAGAATGGGCGATCTCAAGAGTATTGAGATCACTCATAGCGAAGTTAAGGACCGAAGTGACGGATGGTATGGAACGGCAGAAACCACCATGGACTTCGCTCGTGGAAGTCTGAACTTTACCTACATTTTGAAGAAGAATAACGGTTCTTGGAAAATCTACAGTTACCACGAAGAATAACCGGGCAGGTGGGCGGGTGGCCCCGGTCCCTCATTTCGGTATAGAAAACTCACCGGGACCGGGGCCACCCGCCAATCTCAACTGCTCCGTGCGCTACTAGAAGCCGGGGACTCCGTTACCGCCTTGATGGCACCCTTCTGCCACAGGAGAACGGCATAAATCAAGGCACCATAGTACATCCCGAAAAGAAGTACTAGGAACCAGCCGAAGCGAACGCGAGATGAGGTTCTCTCGACAACTGCCCAGTAGACCCACATCGCGATCCAGAGCAACATGGCACCAATGCCCGTATAAAATCCCCATATCCCGAAAAGAACTGAGACAAATCCAGGAAACGCATCGAGGAGATTGTGATCAGGTTCTCCCCAGATCATCCAAACGATCAGGCCTAGCCCCGTGAACGCAGCCAACGAGATTGCCCACGAGGCCAATAGCCATAAGAGAACTGTTGGAATCGGATATCGATTATTCAACACATAGCTCCGGCTCATGGGAAAACCTCCGAACCTGCGGTCACTGTTGCGCCACCTGGGGCGGATTGATCGGCACATTTTGCGGCACAACCAGATTGAACAGCGAATTTACTGTCTTTGGCATCAACGCTGACCCGAAATCCGCCGCTTTATCCAAGTCCATTCCAACGGAGCCGCCCGCACTCATCGCACTGCCTGTGTCTGGCAAGGCTACTGTAATACTCAGTTCGTTCGCTGAGGCCTCGCCCGACCCTCCAGCAGCTTCCCCCCCAATGCTTGGTTTCTCCACAGTGACCTCGGTGGGCTTTATATCTGAATTGCCGTTTGTTCCCATTTGTTTCTCGGCAGTCACCTTTAGTTCTCCGTTCAGCGGGCCAGCCTTTATCCCTCCGCCTACCTCGGCCTTCAGCGAGGCTTTTGACCCTTCCGAGGAGAACTTCTTTTCGCCTCCGGCAAAGGCGTGGAAGCCTGCCTTCAAGTGCTTCCCGAGGTGCCCCTCAAGCTGCACGCCCACTCCAACATCTACCTTCGCAAAGAAGATGGCTTTGAACTTATCCCACAGTTCTCCGTGGCCGTCCATATCCACATGCGACAGCGGATTATTCTTAACGTAGCTGTACAGATTCAGGCTTTGTGGATTGAATAGATCAGCGTACGGCACTCCTTGGGGAACCTTGCTCCAATCAGGGCTCATCCAGCGCCCCATGCTGCTGGCGTAGTATCTTGCCCCGAAGTAGTCGTTTCCTGATTCGGTATCTCGTTCTTTGCCGGTAAAACAGGATCGTGGAAAATGCAGGGTAGTTGCGCAAACGGCTGAGAGTGTCATAGATGTAGACACCTCCATCCTGGGTGACCACAGGTCTCAAAGCCGTGACAGACGTCACCCGCGACATCTGGTTCGACTTTGACTAATGCTTGCCACATTCACGCGATTCAAAGACCACCCAGTTTGTGATTCCCCCGAAGTCGGTAACAACCCGTCCCGGAGATGTTGCATGACCACTTGCATCAAAGCCAACCTGAACCTTATAGAATCCAGGCTCGGAGAAGACATTTTCATCTAAACGGAGTTGAAGGCGATATAGAATCGTCTCCTTCGGGTGCATTAAGAAATGAGAAGAGACAGTTCTTGGAGCCCATTCAGAGTTGCTGCCTCCGCCCCATAGTAGCGGCCGAAGCGTGCGCGTTCCGAACAATCCCATCACCGTCACGCCTATCCCCTTTTCCATTGCAACCTCAACATCTTGTTCTGATTGATTTGTAAAGGTGATCGCAGCATCCATCGGTTGATTCTGGGTACCCGCACAGACAGTCTCCAACGGCAGCGAGAGTAGCGCTATCAGTCTTCCGCGTTCTTGGCTCTCCGTTGCTAGCGCGGGAAAAGAAGAACTCGTGATAAGAATGCCCAGAACCGCTAGAGCGCAAATTCTGGCTATATTCGCCAACCGTCCCTCGGGACTATCTGCATCACGGTTGCGGTTCAGCTTCTGATCCATGTCTCACCTTTCATTAGGGCTTCTTGGTCAGTCCGTTCTTGCTTAGTAGTCGCCGTGATGGTTTTTATCATCGTAGGCCTTGTTCTCGGCTGCGGTTTTCTGTACGGCATCATTCTGTTTACTATGCAAATTGTCACTCAGTGCGTCCTTCGCCTTGGTTTCTGCTTCTGGAACGGTCGGAGCTGTTCCTGTTCCAGTAGTTCCCGGAAGTGATTTGTCTAGACTGTTGGCATTCTTCTCATCAATGGCCTTGTGCCCGTCTTCATGGCCCTTCAGGTTAGACGTCATGTCGTCCCATTTCTTCTGCTCGGCGGGGGAGGCACTGCTATATCCGTCCCAAACGGGGAGTTGAGTCGTAACCGTCAGTAGTACATCGCCGCTGGAGACGGTCTCCGTCACTGTTGCTGATGAGTCGCTGGTTTGCAGGGAAGGGTCGTAATTGTATGGGCCAACCTGCATGCTCCATGCTGTGTTTCCACGGTTTCCATCAGGAATGCCAGCGGCGGCAGCAGGTCCGGGAGCATTGTTCCATGCCTCCGCTGCGGTTTTACCACTGACCGTGTAATTCTTGGAAACCGGGTTTTCGCGGACCGCCTCTCCATCATCATCGACAAACCGAAGTGGATTATTTCGCGTGTATGAATAGAGGTTCCAGCTCTGCGGATTTGAAGCATGTTGGTCCGCGAATGGCTTGTCGGGCGACATGAACCTCCCCATATTGCTGGAGTAGTACCTTGCCCCGAAGTAGTCATTGCCTGATTCGGTATCGCGTTCTTTGCCGGTAAAGTGGGTTGGCGAAAAATGTACTTCGGACTCACAATATGCGGAGCGCATCATATCGCTATCCACTCCCGTCGTAAGTTCAGTGTGACTTCGGCGGATCAACGTGGCCGGATTCCATGTCGCCCGGCCCGCTTGCTGTAGCTTCCGGCTGGACTGTTACCGGTAGCTGAACCAGGTTGCTTTCCACGATGGTCCCCTCGCGGACAAGGGCATCATATGGGCTATGTTTGCCATTGCTATTTAAGAAGCGCTTCGCTTCCTCGACTACCGAATACGGATCGTTGAAAATTGCTATCCGCATTGAGACGCTCGTTTTCGGAGCAAGCTTGAGTTCTCTGTCAGTGAAATCACCGTGTATCGTCCGCCCTGGCGCTATCACTAACAGAAGGACGGGAACGACGCGGTTTGGAGGACAGGAGGGGTCCTCACGCGATGGTGCAGTTCCAAGTACAATTCGGCTTTCGCTCTGTTCGTTCCATGGGGAGGGGCCCCATAAAAAGAAGTCATACACGAAAATAGCTAACTTCGTGTTGTTGGTTATGCTCCAGTTCACTAAGACCTGACCGGTAGGGTCAGGCTGAATTTCAAGGCGGACATCCGAACTCTTCGGTTTCTGGGCTATTGCGCTCAAAGAGAAGAGGCAAAGCAATACTGCAATCACTTTTGACACTGAGGTTTCCCCCTGTTTACCACTCCATAGGCAGGCGTGGTCCTCTAATCGGGCCGTTTGGATGTGCGTCTTGGTACTCAGGGCGCAGAGTTTTGTTTTCATATTGGAAAACTGGCGAGCCAGGGCCATCTGTAGCTGCACCCGGTATCCCCAGCATTCCCATACGGGCATGCCCGAGGATCTCGTGTCCTGCGATAATCTCAAAGCAGTTTCCATTCACCATTGGGTTTACGCGGTCGTACCCTGTTTGATTTCGGGCAAGGTTGACTGTAAAGTGACCGCCACCATCGTTGTGTGTATTGTTGTCATCGGTGTTCACAAGGTTCACTGAGACAACGTCCTTGTTGTTTATTGTCTGAACGATGTCTTTGAATCCCTGCGAGTGACCACCTGACCAGTTCGCCGCCGCATCTTTGTCCAAAACCATCGTCGTCTTTCCGTTCTTGTCGGTAACTTGCTTAAATAGAGAGGATTCTTTCACACCATTCTTGTCTGTTTTAGTTGCATTGGCAGCGAGACGGCGTTGTTCTTCTGCTTTGTCTGCCTTATTGCCATTTAAATCAACCTCATGCCCATCGGGATCAACGCCTTCCAGAGGATTGTTCAACAGGTAGGCATAAAGATTCAGGCTCTGCGGATCGCTTAGCTTAGCATAGGGAACGGGTACGATTTTGGCTGACCAATCCGGGCTGAGGAACCGGCCCATTGAGCTTGCATAGTACCTTGCTTCGAAGTAGTCGTTTCCTGATTCGGTATCTCGTTCTTTGCCGGTAAACCTGTAGTTCAAACGCGCGTGTTGGACTGGGTAGTCGTACATGAAGGTCAATGAATCGTAGGCTCGGATTTGGTTGGTTCGTCTTCCGGCAGCGGCACTTCGTAGACCGCCAACTCCGGCGATTTGGTCGGGGCAACAACCCACACTTTCTTGTCTCCATGCTCAATCACAGCAGAGGCCCATCCGAAGTAGTCTTTGTCCCCGGCACCCATTGCGCTCATCTTCTGCCGCCAGACCACTTGAGGGCCATCGGTCCGGATAAGCAAGAATTCCGAAGTCAGCACCCGATCCCCTCCAGCTTCAGGTAAACGGTCTGGCTGAGTGATGCAGATTGCCCCAGCATAGGCATGATCGTTGCTAGCGCCATAGGGACGAGGAGAGCAGGATAGTTCGAGTGTATGGCTTTTGTGATTAGTGTAGCTGGCAACCGCGCCTCTGGACACCATCGTGTAGAACGCGATGACACCCGCCTGCCCGAGAGGAATTGCACCTGCATCTAGTTGATGTATATCCGTCGTCAGTTCCTCTCCTGTAGACTGGCCCTCTTCGTTGTACTGAAGTACATTCCCACCACTGTTGGGCAACCAGAATCGGTTTATGATTGGGTCCCAAGCCAGATAGTTGGAATAGACCGCCTTCGCAATAGAAGAAGCCTTCGTATCGGAGATCACTTTAAAATCCTCCGTACTCGTGTGAATAAAACGAGGAACGTCTTCCCCATGGCGAGGGAAGTCTCGACTAAAAGACATAAGGCTTAATCTGTCCGCGCTATCAAAACCAGCAAATCCCCTTCGATAATCCTGGTCTGTAAATGGCAGAACATTCGAATGGCGGATTTCAGCCAAGTCTTTCGAGGAGATTAGAAGCTCAAGCCCAGGGTTATGCAACTCAACGTAGGCCAGCATCGTGCCATCATGCGAAAGAGCTAACCCGCTCGATGCACGCGGACCATGAACTTTTGGAACCGGGATCGTTCCACGCTTCACAACCTTACGAGCATGCAGATCATA
Organism: uncultured Acidobacteriaceae bacterium; assembly: GCA_903828675.1. Classification (GTDB taxonomy): domain Bacteria; phylum Acidobacteriota; class Terriglobia; order Terriglobales; family Acidobacteriaceae; genus Telmatobacter. Next base: position 40,212 of record CAIKND010000004.1, on the reverse strand, counting down.
TGCGACCACTTGAAGCTGGTCTGACTGTCGCAGCCAGTCGAAGGAGCGGTATGCGACGTAAACCACACCGTCACGTGCTGTCATAGCTGGAACTGCAAGCGATGTGTTCAGCTTTTCCAGAGGAATCGTGTACGTAGTCTGCCCGTAGCAGACCACAGAACAGAGCATAATCGCAGCGATAATGGTTTTCTTAAATTTCATTGTTCTGGCACCAACTTTGACCGTTCACCTATAGCGGTTCCGTCAACCATTTCCTTGATAGTGCCAAGCATATGCAACGCGAAACCTGTGACACCCGCGCCCGGAGAGCTTCCTTCGAAATGCATGTCCCACATATATCCAGGAGCTTTGATTACGTGAGCATATCCCCCCACACCTCCTCGGTACTGATCTGTCACGAAGGGATGAGCAAGAGAAAAGCCGTCAAGCAGTGTCGAGAACCGGCCAGATTGGCTAAGTGTTGATTTCATATTGTCGAAGGCAGCTGCCGAGCCCGATAACGTAGCACGTCCCTGACACGAACTGTTCCCCCCGCAAGCGTCGAAGAAGTTTCCCTGTATGCCGGAAAATGCGCCGCTCCCCTTAAGCTGTGTGGGATCACTGCCATCAACAAATTGCGATTGGCCGGAAGTCGCTCCAGTCGCAGTATTGGTAAAACTTACGCCGTTGTTCTGATCAAACGTGCCGGTGTAGTTATTGCCGAACTGATCGCTGTATCCGGCACTGGGATCGCCCTGCTTGTTCATATCAACATCAGTCTTTTCAAACTCAAACTGTCCAGAACCGGAATTGTATTGATACTGTCCTTGGTATCCTCCGCTGCAGTTCATCGTCTCGCCGTCGTTGCATTTCAAATTGAAATCCATGCCCGTCGGATCGGTAATTGACAGTGGATTGTTCCGTGCATAGGCATACATGTTCCACTGTTGCGGGTCCATGACGCGCGCTGCGGAAGCGAAGACCGGATCGGGCGACAACATTCTTCCCATCGAACTTGCGTAGTACCTGGCCCCGAAGTAGTCGTTGCCGGATTCGGAGTCGCGTTCTTTGCCGGTAAAGTGGTGTTCGGTAGCGCCACCCGTGCAACTGAGGGTATCGCCATCGGGGCAATCGCCGAAGGGCAGGCTGGCATAGGTCTGTTCAACAGCGCCAGCCAAATCGGTTTGGACACGGCGCGTGCCCAAGGGGTCGTCAAGGTGGAAGTGGAGGCCATCAGGGTCGTAGGTGGCGATGAGCTTGCCCGCGGCGTAGACATTCGTGTGCTGCCACTCCATACCACCGCTGTCCGGGTCCGTGCCCAACTCGGTAACCTGCTCGCTCGAGAGGCCGAGGATGTAGTCATTGGTCGCAGTGAAGCCGCTGGTGGACGGATCGCAACTCCAAATGGAAATGCGGCCCTTGGCGACGCGGGTTCCATCTGCGCCGTAGATGTAGCCGGTCATGACGGTGACGCCGGGAACAGGAATGCTCGCCACTGCGCAGATGCGCCCTTCCGCATCGTAAAGATACTGGTTCTTACCGTCGTAGGTAACATTGCCGGCCGGGTCGTATCCGTTGATCTGTTTCAGGTACTGAATCTGGTTGTCAGCGTCGAAACTTGCGGCGACGTTCGCCAATAGAGTAGCAGAGACTAGCAGCACGTGCTCTCCCAGGTACCCAAATGCAAGGCACAGCTGGGGCACCCAACTTCAGTGGCTGTGCTAACAGCTCCGGCCACCTGCCGCCCTACTTCAGAACTGAAATTGGCTGCCGGTCCATATGGCATGTCCCGCTCTCTCCCACCTCGACCGCGAGACTGCCATGCGCATTCTCGCCGCTCTCGATCGCTTCGCCCGCACTGGCGAGGGCGACATCAAGAAGCTGCAAGGCGACTCCGGCGAACTCCGCCTTCGCGTCGGCGACTACCGCGTCCGCTTCAACGAAGAGCCGCCCGGAACCATCCTCGTTCACTCCGTTCTGCATCGCTCCGAAGCCTACCGCTAACGCCGCCCGAACGGTGCCAGACAACATCGAACACGGTACGAGTTGCGTTCGATTTCGGTTCGAGGAAGGGCCGCGCAGCGGCCTCGCTAAGCCGTCAGGCTTAGCGATGGTGTCTAACTTCAGAACGAGCGCAGCGAGAACGCTCTTGGACGGGGATGACGAAAATGATGCTTGCGGATTCAGGCTGCGACCTGGGCTGACTGGGCGCGGGACTTGGCTCCTTCAAATTTCGGCATTGGTATGGCAACCAAGGCGGCAAAATTACAAAGGCTGTTGCATTCGGAATTCGAACAGCGTTAGCGTCGGGTCATGCTGACGATACGGGCCATGTCGGGCGGTGTTGGGTATGCCCAGCGGCATCTCGAACACAGCGATTACTACGACGAGCGCCGTCGCGTCCAAGGCGAATGGCATGGGCGGGGTGCGGAGTTGCTCGGTTTGCGCGGCGAAGTGAAGCAGGAGCATTTTGAAGCCATCCGCGAAGGGCTGAATCCAGAGACTGGCGAGTTTCTCCGGCCCCGCCATAGTGCTGACCGCATCGGTGTGGATGGGAGCGAACAGAGCAAAGGGCGGTCCCTGTAAGATCTGACCTTTTCCGCTCCAAAGTCGGTTTCTGTCCAGGCGCTTGTTGGCGGGGATGAGCGCTTGGTAGCGGCTCACGACAAGGCTGCTCAAGAAACTCTCGCAGAAGTTGAAAGCCACGCTGCTGCGCGCGTTCGCCTGAACGGAGCAAATGAGAATCGGGTGACGGCCAACCTGGTCGTTGCGACGTATCGCCACGATACAAGCCGTGAACTCGACCCGCAGTTGCACACACACTTGGTCGCTGCCAATCTCACCTATGATGGCGTCGAGGGTCGCTGGAAAGCGCTACAAGCATCGGGGTTGTACGAGAGGCGCGCATACTTGACGGAGGTGTACGCGCTGGCGCGGGAGGTGCGCGGTCTGGGATATGAGATTGAGACGCGCCGCGATGCCAAAGGGGAGGACCACGGATTCGAGATTCGCGGGGTCTCGATTGGACTGCTCGAAAAGTACAGCGTGCGGAGCGCGCAACGGGACGCCGCAATCGAGCAATTCACAGTGGAGAATGGTCGCGAGCCGACCAATAACGAAGTTGCCGTGCTCGTTCGCGAATCTCGTGCGGAGAAGTTGACAGAGATCGCAACGGAAAAACTCAGAGAACAACAGCAGGCCCGGCTTGCGCCGGAGGAAAAGCACACGCTGCAACATCTCCGCGCCGAGTCCCTGGAGAAGAGTCCCCGCATTCTTCAAGTCTCAATGCGGGCATCAGAATCGCTTGAATACGCAAAGGCGCATTTCTTTGAGCGCAACTCCGTAGTTCGTGACCATGAGTTGATGGCAGAGGCGCTGCGTCATGGTCGAGGGCAGATCGATCCTGGTCAACTCCGGGGCGCTATGGAACTGGAACAGTCGCAAGGAATTCTTATTCGCGCCGGGAACGATCTCGCTACACGCGAGAGCCTTGAACGCGAACAGCGAATGATTGCGACGGTAGACCGAGGCGTAAACCGCTTTGATCGGTTGGGCAGAGACCACGAGTTTCACCCATCCGAGCGCTTGCGCGATGAGCAGCAACGAGCGGTTCGTCAGGTTCTCGACTCTCGCGACTTGGCTATCAATCTGCGCGGCGCTGCAGGAACCGGCAAAACTGCCACGCTTCACGAGATCGACCGCGGTTTGCATGAGGCCGGCCGAGAGGTTGTGGCTGTTGCTCCTACTCGAAGCGCAGTAGACGAGCTGCAGAAAGTGGGACTCCACGATGCGATGACCATCTCGCGACTATTGGAAGATGATGCAGGCAGGACCTCACTGCGCGGCAAAGTCCTGGTAGTTGACGAGGCGGGCATGGTTTCAGGCCGGCAGATGGAAGGCTTGCTGAAGTTGGCGGAGCGCGAAAATGCGCGCATTCTCTTCTCTGGCGACACTCGGCAAATTCAAAGCGTAGAAGCATCAGACGCCCTGCGGATACTGGAGCGAGAATCGTGCATGAAAAGCGTTTCGTTGACTGGCGTGCAACGTCAGACGCAGGCTGAATATCGAGATGCAATTCAGACGCTGCGTCAGTCGCCGGAGCACGGCTTTGAAAAGCTGGAGCAGCTTGGTGCAGTCCGTGAGGTCCCATACCTGGACCGCGCAAGAGAAGTGGCTTCTGCCTATTGGAAACTCGCTACGGACCCAGGCCGGAAGGTGCTCGTCGTCGCCGGCACACACGAAGAGATCGGCAGGATCACTCATGCAATTCGCGGCGAAATGAAACAGCATGGTGAACTGCTGCCGGGCGCTGTCTTTGATCGCCACGCGCCATTGCAATGGACCGAGGCGCAAAAGAGAGACCTGTCAAACTATCAAGAAGGGCAAGTTCTATTGTTCCATCGCTCTTCGCATGGGATAGGCAGGCATGAGGCTCTTACAGTCGAACGTGTAGATACATCGCATATCGTTGCCAGAGACCATCACGGCGCGGAGCATATAGTAGCTCCGACACAGGCGCGCTCGTTTTCAGTGCATGAACATCAAAATATCGAAGTTTTCCCCGGCGACAAGCTGCTTCTGATGGGCAATCGCCGCGAGGCGGATTTCCGCGCCACAAACGGCGAACTGGTCAACGTGCGCAATGTTAACGGTGGCCGCATTCAACTTGAAGATGGCCGAACCCTGCCCTCGAACTATCACGAATTCGACCACGGCTATGCGATTACCGCGCATCGCAGCCAGGGCAAAACGGTGGATGCTGTGGTTATTTCGCCCGACGCGATGAGGCAGGAACAGTTCTATGTCGCCGCATCGCGCGGCCGCGATGGAATCACGATCATTACGTCCGATGTTGACGGCCTGCGCGAGTCGCTCGGAATTTCTTCAGCACGGCCATCGGCAACCGAACTGGCGAGAGAACAAGCCCAAAATAATAACGGGCCAGACCTTGGTATTTCTCACCAGCCGGCGCAGAGCATGCCGCCACCAAAGCCTGAACATGACATTGATATTACTTACGATTTCGGGATAGGCATAGGCATGTGACTTGGACCATCATCGCCCACTCGCACCTTTGCGGCGAATCGAGACATAGCCCTTCGGAAGTTTGTCTACTTCTTCTGGCGCATGACCCGTTGGACGGTCGAGAATCTGCAAGGCCTTGGCAATCGAGCCGGCCGCAGCCTTTGAACGATGTGCCAGCCAATCCTCATGCTGAAGGTGGGCAAGCTTCTCAGCCACAGCGACATTGATGAACTGGTTGAGCGAGACGCCTTCCTTCAGCGAGAAATTCTCAGCGACCCTGCGCACAGAGGGCATGAGCCGGAGCGGAAACTTATTCACTACAACTTTCTTCTGGCTTGCGGGCATACCCTTTATCTCCTCTTCCTGAATTCATTCAGCAACTCTGCTGGAGTCATCACTTCCAGGCGAAAGCGCTTTGCCGGCTCGCGAAAGTGCTTTGTATTGTTGGTCACAATGGCATCCGCACGGCCATTGATGGCGACCTCCAACACCATGTCATCGTTTGCATCCTGCGAAAGCGGCGCGCGCCGGACAACGATCAGAACCGGCTCGGCAAGCGCTTCCAGCACATCCAGAAGCAATGTGGTTTCTTCTTCCGTCTTACATGACACATTCAAGTGCTCTGCTCTCAGCGCAACATCCCGATACTCACAGGCCAGTTTGTAATCCATGAGGATCGTGAGTTCTTTGAGCAGAACAAGCCGTAGATTCTCCGCCGCAGCACCTGTGCTGGAGCGTAAAGCGGTGATGAGAACCGACGTGTCGAGAACAACTCTCACTGAACGATGGTATCACAGGTGGCATCACCGATACGAGCGGGTTTCTAGTGGAAGAAGAAGATGACATTCCCCGGATATTGGAATTGAGTGCCGAGGCGGAGAGGGAGGTGTCAAGGGTCCTGACCGCGAAGCGGCGGCGCAGCCGCCCTTGACACCGCCCGCGCCTCGGCTATGCTCCGTCTATTCGGGGAATGTCAGTGGGATTTGTCCAGTGCAATACCGGTCCAAAACAAATTTCGTTTTCATAAAATCAAAAATTTGCCTGCGCCAGTTGTTCCTCAAAAGTACGTCCGGTGCTTCTGTGCACTTCTGTGCTCCGTAGGTTCCATTCCGCTCCGATCGCTTCGTCCGTGAGATGAAAAACTGCCCTAATCCGTGGGGTAGACAGATTTTTCGTTTCAATTCATTGTGGGTTCAAGGAGTATACGAGCCATGTCCGACTTCCCCAATGTATTCGATACCATCGAACCTTTGCTCGATAGTGACCAAGCTGCTGCCATTGTGAAAGTCAACAAGAAGACGCTTCAGCGCCACGCTCGCAACGGCCTCGTTGTCGGCCTGCGCGTGGGCAAGCTCTGGCGTTTCCGAGCTTCCGATCTCATTCCGACTTCCGCCAACGAACAGGATGAGTGGGATGAGGATCTCGACGACGACGCCCAGGCACAGTAGGCTGATAACAGCTATCCGTGCCGTCTCACCACCCTTGAAGGAGAGGAAATGAGACGTTCACGATTTCAGCAAGGCAGCCTCCAGCTTGTAAAGCGCGCCGAAGGCCGGAAGGCATGGGAGTACCGCTGGTACGAAATCCAGCCCGATGGCAGCCGCAGGCGGCGCAACTTAGTGCTGAGTACGCTGGAACAGTATCCGAACGAGACGGCAGCGCAAAAAGCGGTCGTCGCTCTTCGGGTTGACATAAACGTTGAAAGTCCTCGCATGAGCCTGGACCCGATGAGTGTTCAAATGCTCGTCGATCACTATCGGCAAAAGGAACTCGGCGAGAACTCAAACAAACCTACGCGACGTGCAGAACGTATGAAGGCTACTTCCGCAAGTGGATATTGCCTCGTTGGGGTACATATCGTGTGAAGGACGTTCGTGCCGTCGCTGTGGAGGAGTGGTTGCGGTCGCTGAAACTGTCGAACGGCAGCAAGGCGAAGATGCGGAACATTATGCACGCTGTCTTCAATCACGCGATCCGGTGGGAATGGCACGAACGGAATCCGATCTCGCACGTACGTCAAAGCGCGAAGCGGGCAAAGATTCCAATTGTGCTAACAATTGAGGAGACTGCCGACCTGCTTTGCTTGTTGCGGGAGCCGGCGCGCACTGCGGTCTTCCTCGATGTGCTCACAGGGTTGCGCGTGGGCGAACTGCTGGCGTTGAAATGGAGTGACATTGATTTCGAAAGAGCACAAATCTCGGTCACCCGCTCCATCGTCATGCAGCATATCGGCGATTGCAAGACAGAGGCCAGCCGCAAGCCTGTGCCTCGATCCCCGGCTTGCGCAATCTCTCTACAACTGGCGACTCGCGAGCCCATATCCAATGTCTGAGGATTGGATCTTTGCAAGCCCGCACTCCAACGGTCGATTGCCCTACTGGCCCGGCGCATTCTACCGGGCGCATATTCTGCCAGCAGCCCAAAAACTCGGCATCGAAGGGATCGGCTGGCACACCTTCCGGCGCACCTATGCAACCTGCCTCAAGGCCAACGGTGAGGATGTCAAGACGGTGCAGGAACTCCTCCGCCATGCAAACAGCCTCGTGACGATGAATCTCTACGCGCAGGCGATTACGCAGGACAAGCGTGACGCCCAAAGCCGCATCGTGACGATGGTCCTCGACGACAACCGTCTGCGCAAAGCGCAGCCCAGCGGGAGCACTTCCGCTTATCGGACTATAACGGACCTACAAAATTCTGGACGGGATTTGCAACTTGCTGATTCTATTGGCGTCCCCGACGGGATTTGAACCCGTGTTATCGCCGTGAAAGGGCGGTGTCCTAGGCCGGGCTAGACGACGGGGACGCTTTGGAAGGGCTAAGTTCGGCTTGTATTTGCCATCTGCGCCCTTATGAAGGCTACCAACTTGCAGGGGGTGTGTCAAAGAATGGCGCGCGGCACAAGGAAAAGGGCCTATCTGATAGCGGCCTTTGGAGGCTAATTCAGCCAGATAACCGGGAAAGTCAGCAGGGTTTGCGCTATCCTCAGTGAGTAGCGTGTCACGGAGACTACACTCCGCCTCGTGTGTGTTTGGTGTGAGTGGATTTTTTTGCGTCAATCACCCGGCTTCGGTCGTCTGATAGCACAGAGATCAATTCAATGAACTTTCGCCGGCAGGCGACGCTGGTAGCGGCCTGAATGGAACAGAGCGGCGGAAGTTTCCGTAGAAAAATGCAAGTGCCCCGGACGAAGCGGTCCTGCAGCGGGGTGCTGCAATCAGACCGGCACAAACCGGAGATTCGGGCGGAACGGCCTGGACAGAGGAAGAAGCTAGTGAGAATCATCGCGCGGAAACGCATTCAACGGCTAAGTTGCTTAATTTTGTTGGGACTGGCGGCTACGGGCTGCCAGAAAAAGCCTGCCGCTTCAGTTGGAGCAGGGGCAGGGATGCAGGGCCTGCCGGTGCAGACGTCCACGGTGGCGCTCGCGCCCGTGCCACAGAGCAGCGAATATGTGGCCACCATCAAGTCGCGTCGCTCGGCAACTCTACAGCCGCAGGTTAGCGGACAACTGACGCAAATTCACGCCCGTTCTGGCGACCACGTAAAGGCCGGCCAGACGCTGATGGAGATTGATCCGAGGCAACAACAGGCCACGGTGGAGTCGCAGCGCGCGACCGAAAGGCAGAAGAAGGCGCTCTCCGACTACGACACCGTGGAAGTTGAGCGGCATCGCAAGCTTTTCGAGGCCGGGGTGAGCAGCCGCGAGTCCTACGACCAGTCGCGTCAGGCCTATGAAAATGCCAAGGCGGATTACGAGTCGGCGGTTGAGTTGCGCAAGACACAGGAGCAACTGCTGGCCTACTACACCGTGCGCGCGCCATTCGATGGCGTAGTGGGTGACATTCCAGTGCATATGGGCGACTACGTTTCGCCTTCTACGGCGCTTACCACGGTCGATGAAAACAAGGACCTCGAAGCGTATATCTACGTCCCAACGGAGCGCTCCGGAGAATTGCGGCAGGGGTTGGAAGTGGAGTTGATGGACAACAGCGGCAAGCTGCTGGAGAAGACCAGGATAGACTTTTTATCGCCGCAGGTGGACAGCATGCTGCAGGGCATTCTAGTAAAGGCCTCCGTGCACTCGACGCCCGAGATTCTTCGTAACGCGCAGATGGTCAAGGCGCGGATTATCTGGAGCACAAAGCCGATGGCCGTGGTTCCGGTGCTGGCGGTAGTGCGGCAGGGCGGGCAGAGCTTTGTCTACGTTGCGCAGCAGGCGAATGGGCATTTTGCGGCTCATCAGACCCCGGTTACGCTGGGTGACACGGTGGGCAATAGCTATTCTGTCATTTCGGGACTGAATGCCGGCGACCGTGTGATTGTGTCGGGCACGCAATTCCTGGTGAACAACATGCCGGTAATACCGATGGGCGGCTAGGGATGTGTTCATCCCGGTGAATCTGGCCGGCTGATTTTTGCTTTGCCACTCAATGCGCATAGTTCTGCGCTGAAGGCTGGCTACCCGGCGTGTTGCGATTGCTCGAAGCCAAAATGGAAAGAGGGCTTACCTTGTTTGTCGATTTCTTTATTCATCGGCCAGTTTTCGCGACAGTGTGCGCACTGCTGATTATTCTGTGCGGTGCAGTATGTATTCCGCTGCTTCCCATAGCCATGTACCCCACGTTGGCGCCACCGGTCGTGGTGGTGGCCACGAACTACGTGGGAGCAGATGCCGAGACGGTGGAGAAGGCTGTCACGATTCCGCTGGAAGAATCAATCAACGGCGTGGAGGGCATGCGCTACATCAGCTCGTCAAGCACCAACAGCGGCACGAGCGAGATTTCGACGACCTTTACGACTGGCTACAACCTGGACATTGCGGCCGTGGACGTGCAGAACCGTGTGGCCAGTGTGCAGGGTCGTTTGCCCTCGGCAGTAAACGCGACGGGCATCAGCATTACGAAGTCCAACTTCAACTTCATTTTCGGCGCGGGCTTCTTCACGCGCGACAACCGCTACTCCAGCGAGTTTATTTCCAACTACCTCGATGTGTATGTAAAGGACGCACTCAAACGCGTTCCTGGAGTTGGCGACGTAATGATCTTTGGCGAGCGCAAGTACGCCATGCGCGTCTGGCTTGACCCCATCCGCCTGGCCGCACGAGGACTCACCGCCACCGATGTGGTGAGTGCGCTGGGGGAGCAAAATGTCGAAATCCCCGCCGGTCAGCTTGGTCAACCCCCCTCGGATTCGAAGCAGGCCTTTCAGGTCCCGGTACGGGTGGTAGGCCGGCTTACAAGCACCGCCGAATTCGACAACATCATCGTGAAAACTTCCTCCAGCGGCCTGGTGCTGCTGAAAGATGTAGGGCACTCCGCGGTGGGCGCCGAAGACTATAGCTCTACCTTGAAATATTCCGGACACGAAGCACTGGGTATTGGTGTAGAGCAGCTTTCGAACGCCAACGCCCTCGAAGTGGACCGCAAGGCCAAGGCAGCACTCGCGGAGCTTTCAAAAAGTTTCCCGCCAGGGCTGCAATACGCCATCGCCTTTGACGCCACTACGGTGGTCGGCGACTCCATTCGCGAGGTGCTGGTCACCCTGGCAGAGGCCATTGGAATCGTAATCCTCGTGATCTTCCTTTTCTTGTTGGACTGGCGCGCCACAATCATTCCCGCCGTCACCATCCCAGTATCGCTGATTGGCACATTTGCATTCGTCAAGATCTTCGGATTTTCAATCAACTCGCTTACGTTGTTTGGCATCACGCTGGCAACGGGACTGGTGGTTGACGATGCCATTGTGGTCATCGAGAACGTGCAGCGGCACATCGCCATGGAGCACTCTGACCCACATGAAGCCACGTCGCGGGCCATGGGCGAGGTAACCAGCGCGGTTATCGCCACATCGCTGGTCCTGATCGCCGTCTTTGTGCCGGTTTCGTTTTTCCCCGGAACCACCGGCATTCTGTACAGGCAGTTTTCTCTCACCATCGCGTTTGCGATTGCCATCTCGGCCTTCAACGCGCTTACGCTGTCGCCGGCTCTCTCTGCCATGTTCCTGCGCGGTGAAGAAGACCGCCCAAAGCAGTTGGACTTCCTGCATATTCGTCCCGTCTCCCGCCTCTTTGCCTGGTTCATCCACAGCGCAGACGCCTCGATCAGTTGGCTTGGCCGCACCTATGCCAAGTCCATTCATGTCGCGCTTCAGCTGCGGTATCTGCTGCTTTTGGTGTTTCTTGGCGGACTCGGTGCCACGGCTTGGATCTATCAGCATGTACCCACCGGGTTCATTCCTCAGGAGGACCAAGGCTACATGATGGTGATCGTGCAAGCGCCGCCGGGGTCTTCGCTGGCTTATACCACTGCCCTCGCCGACCGCGCGGAGGCTATTATCGCGTCCAATCCCGATATTGGTGGATCGTTCTCGATCATGGGGTTCAGTCTGGCCGGCAGCGCGTCGAATGCCGGAATGATGTTCGTAAACTCCAAGCCCTCCAGTGAGCGCCGCGGCAAGGGCCATTCGACGGCCGACATTATTGCGGACTTGTCGCCCAAACTTCAAATGCTGATGTTCGCTCCGAATGGCGGACTGGTGGCCATGTTCATGCCTCCTGCGGTGCAGGGAGTGGGCAGTTACGGCGGTTTTCAGTTCATGCTGCAAGATCAGGGAAGCAACACCCTCAGCGACCTGGACCGTGTGGCCCACCAGATTGTGGGAGCAAGCCGCGCAAGTAAGGATCTAACTGGGCTGCTCACGACTTTCTCCGCAAACGATCCGCAGATGTTGGTCACCATCGATCGCCAGAAAGCCAAAGCGATGGGCATTCCACTTTCGCAGATTACCAACACCCTCAGCGTATTCATGGGCTCGCAGTACGTCAACGACTTCGACTACAACAACCGCACCTATCGCGTGTTTGTGCAGGCCGACCAGCCCTTTCGCATGACTTCGAAGGATCTGCACAATTATTACGTGCGCTCTGATTCCGGCCAGATGGTGCCTCTGGATAACCTCACAACCATCAAGGAGAGCGCGGGCCCGCCCGTGATTACGCACTACAATCTCTTTCGCGCGGTTGAGATCGACGGCTCTCCGGCTGCCGGATTCAGCTCAGGGCAGGGTTTGGCGTCGATGGAGACTCTCGCCAAAAAGGTGATGATGCCGGGAATGAGCTACCAATGGACGGGCCTGACATTGGACGAAATCGAATCCAGCGGCAAGGCTCTGATCATCTTTGGGTTAGGAATTCTGGTCGTCTATCTCACCCTCTCTGCGCAATATGAAAGCTTCGCACTGCCCTTCATTATTCTATTGGCGGTGCCGATGGCGGTGCTGGGCGCGCTGGGGCTGGTTTCTCTGCGCGGTCTGTCCAACGATGTCTACTGTCAGATCGGCCTGGTAATGCTGATCGGCCTTTCGGCAAAGAACTCGATTCTGATTGTGGAATTTGCCGAACAATTGCGGCGCAAGGGGCGCTCCATTGCAGAGGCTGCCATCGAGGCCGCAGAACTGCGGCTCCGGCCAATTCTGATGACATCCTTCGCCTTTATCCTCGGCGTGCTGCCGTTGGTGTTCGCCACCGGCGCGGGCGCACTGGGCCGCCGCTCGGTGGGAACCACCGTCGTAGGCGGCATGTTGCTATCGACTGTGCTGAACCTGTTCTTTATTCCCGTGCTCTACGTGCTCTTGAGCAGGCTGTTGAGACGGGGAGACGACACCGCCAGGCCGACAGAGGCATAAGACGAATCGCTCACTGCTTCTCGCGGTGGGCGATTACGTAATCCTTGATGCGGTCGTAGACCTCGCCATTTACCACACCGCGATCCAGTAGGTCCACTTTGCTGCGGTAGGGCCGGAAGCGCACAATGCGTCCGGCCCAACTCGGCGTCATACCCGGAACCTTCGTCAGCTCGGCGGCACTGGCATGATTGATATCAATGCGCTCCTCGGATGGCGGAGCATTTGCCGATGTTCTGGGTGCGCCACGCGTATCCCGATCCTGGTTCTGCCCGCCCGCTGCAACGCCAATACCAAGCAGCGCCAACGCCAATGCAGTTGATTGAATTCTGATTCGCACGGCTCCATTCTCTGCCTCTCCCCGTTGCAACCGCAAGCCTGACATAAGAACAGACCTGTGCGATCTCGTGCGTCTGATAGGCCCGGAACGTCTACTTTTGAACTCCGAAAACGCGATCTACCTGCAACAATTGACTCATGGCAATTCTTCCCGCTGTTTCTTCTGCCAATAGTCACGTACACAAACGCATCTTGGGTCGCACCAGGCTCGTCGTTCTAATGGTGCTGGTCGTCCTGATGTGTCTATGCCTGGGATTTTCATGGACCACCCGCGATTCGATGGCGAACCTGCCTTTCCTTTCCGGGCATGACCAGGAGCGCGCTCTTTCTGACAGCCAGAAGACTCTCGTAGATCTGCGTCCATGGCAGACGGCAGAGGCGCTGTCGGCTCTAGCGGTGACAGCCGAGGAAACCAACTTTGCGCACGAGGCGGAGCATTTGGCCGATCATGAGGTGGATCAGGCCTTTGCTTCGGCGTTACGCTTGGCCAGCTCCCGCGCACAGCATCAGAACCTCTCCGGTGAAGCGCTGGCGCTGTCGCAGAAGATTGCGCAGCTTCAGCAATTCGTAAAAGAGGACCAGGCGCAGGTGCAAAAGCTGACCTCGACAGCCGGTTCCCATGCAGGTGCGGCGAAAGAGGGCGACCAGTCAAATAGCGGCGACGACGATCTCGAAATCGCAAAAGCGCAGCTAGGCCTCGACTCCGACCAGCTTGACGAAGCGCAGCTCGATCTTGCGCGGGCATCTGGTGATAACCGCGCACAGATTCAAGGTGAACTTGCGGTTCATGAAGTCGCAATGAAGAAGTATGACAGCGGACCGCTCAGCGATGGTCAGGTCGCTGTTGTTTCCGTTACGCGGCACGGTACATTGGCCGGACGTTTGAAGGCCTGGTTCAACCAGAGCAGCCGGCACCAATTAATTCAGCAGGCTCTGCAACAGACACAGGCAGATATCGCAGGCCTGACTGCTGAACGCAAAGCGCTTGAAGGCATAGTTAATGCAGGCGCCGCCGTAACGCCGGGTGCATCGGCAAACGCTGCGGCCAGGCTTGCCGACATAAAGCAGAAGCGCGAGCAACGTCAGGTCCTCAGCATTTTTGATGACCGCATTGCAACTGAGCAGCAACTCGTCACCGTCTACGGCAAGTGGTCCTCTCAGGTGCTTTTGCAACACCGCATTGTGATGCACCTCATCCTGCAATCGCTGGCGGTGATTGCCTTTATTCTCATCTGCGTCCTACTCTGCGATGCGCTTGCGCGGCGCCTGATGCAACATCCGGCTCTTGACCGCCGGCAGGTGCAAACGCTACGCACCGTCCTCCAGTTGGGTATAGACGTCCTCGGAGCGATGCTCATTCTCCTCGTCATCTTTGGCTCGCCGAACCAGGTTCCCACCATCCTGGGGCTTGCCACCGCCGGTCTCACGATCGCGTTGCAGGATTTCATTCTCGCGTTTTTTGGCTGGTTCGTTCTTATCGGCAAAAACGGCATCCGCGTGGGCGACTGGGTTGAAATTGACGGCGTCGGCGGGGAAGTGACTGAGGTCGGCCTCATGAGCACCACACTGCTTGAAACAGGAGATTTGGCGGAGAGGGGGCACCCGACCGGCCGCTGCATTACCTTCCTCAACAGCTTTGCAATTCGCGGAAAATACTTCAACTTTGCTACCTCCGGGCAGTGGATGTGGGATGAAATCACCATGGGAGTTCCCGCATCCGAGGACGCGGAGGCCCTCGTTGAACGCATCCGCAAGACCGTTCAGGATGAAACCAAAGACAGTTCCCGTATCGCGGAGCATGAGTGGAAACGCGGCACGCGCATCGACGGACTCAACAGATTCAGCGCGACTCCGGTGGTCAATCTGCGACCGTCCGAATCCGGCATCGACATCCGAGTGCGCTACGTTACCCGCGCCTCCGAGCGGTTTGTGCTGCGCAACCGTTTGTACCTGCGCGTCATCGAATTGCTGCAGAAGGAGCACCAACCTGCCGTGGCCGAACCCGCTCAGGACGCCGAGAGCATACAGCAGCCTTGATTCGCACCGCCTGGCAGAGTTATGGTTGACACCCGGCGGGGCTTGCCATTATGGTTTTAGTTAGATGCAGAGCCACCGCCATCACGGTCATCACCATCATCATGGGACCTCCATGTCGGCGGACTGTCATGGCCTGATGTAAACGGCCAGAGAGATCTAAAGAAATACCAAGCCCGCCGGCGACTGACGCCAGCGGGTTTTTTCATGCCCCAAACCGCAATTCCCAACCAGAACCAGGATGACAATGAGCAACGAAAACGCAACAATCGATTTCGAAAAGATGGATGGCCTCGTACCGGGAATCGTGCAGGACGCGCGCACCGGCGAAGTGCTGATGCTGGGATTCCTCAACCCCGTCAGCTACGCCAAGACGCTGGAGAGCGGGTTTGTAACCTTCTGGAGCCGCACGCGACAGAAGCTGTGGATGAAGGGCGAAACCAGCGGCAACCGCCTGCGCGTGGTATCCGCCGCAACCGACTGCGACAACGACACCCTGCTGTTTCGCGTAGTGGTCGAGGGTGACGGACTGGTTTGCCACGAGGGCACGGTAAGCTGCTTTACTAAAGCGCTGGCGATGGACGCCGCAAACACGAAGACGGAGGAAACACGTGGCTAACAAGCTCAGACTCGGCATCCCCAAAGGCAGTCTGCAGGACGCGACCATAGCCCTGTTCAAGCGCGCAGGATGGAATATCTACGCGGACGGCCGTTCCTACTTTCCGTCCATCGACGACAGCGAAATCGAGTGCATGCTGATTCGCGCACAGGAAATGGCGCGGTACGTCGATCACGGTGTACTCGATGCGGGACTCACCGGCATCGATTGGGTGGTGGAGAGCGGTCTCGACGTGACCAGCGTGACCACCCTCACCTATGCCAAGCAGAGCCGCCGCAAGGTGCGCTGGGTGCTTGCCGTCCCCGAAGGCAGCGGATTTGAAAAGGCAGAGGATCTTGAAGGCAAGATCATTGCCACCGAACTCGTCGAAGTCAGCAAGCGCTACTTCGCCTCAAAGGGCGTGAATGTAAAAGTGGAGTTCAGTTGGGGCGCGACAGAAGTGAAGCCGCCCACGCTGGCCGACGCCATCGTCGAAGTCACAGAGACAGGCAGCTCGCTCAAGGCAAATCACCTCAAGATAATTGACACGGTCATGGAGAGCGAAACGCATCTCATCGCTGGCAAGGCCACGCTTGCTGATCCGTGGAAGCGCGAGAAGCTCGATCAGATTGCCCTCATGCTCCGCGGCGCAATTGATGCGCAATCGCAGGTCGGGCTCATGCTCAACGTCAAGCGCGAGGACCTCGAAACCGTACTCGGCGTTTTGCCTGCGCTAAATTCGCCGACAATCTCCCAGCTGAGCAATTCGGAATGGGTTGCCGTCAACACCATCGTTGAAGAGCGCGTCGCCCGCGACGTGATTCCGCGCCTGAAAGCGGCCAGGGCAACGGGGATCGTCGAGTATCCGCTCAATAAGGTTGTACTGTAGCGCCTGTACGTTATTAGTCCGGCCCGTAAATAATAAGAATTGGGTGCCCCATCCTTTCCGCATTCTTTGCGGAAAGGGTGGGAAGCGTAGCACCAATCATGGGCCGGACAAATAGCAGATGCTTCTAGTAGATGCTTCAAATGTCTGCTTTGTATCAGGGCACGACTTCAGTCGTGCCGAAAGAAGGCCGATAACAAGGGGCTTTAGCCCCTGAGGCAAAGTGGAACCATGGGGAAGAAACCTCCTTCCCCGGAGGTACGATGAAGCTGATCCGGACCAAAGGACGAGGCGCGCGGCAGGTAGCAGAAATGCTCGCCGCACTTGAACGGCGCGGCGGAGCGGCACTGGATAGTGTGCTGCCCGCCGTCCGTCGCATAGTGGCCGATGTGCGCAAGCGAGGCGACCGCGCGCTGCTGCGCTATGCCACCCAATTCGATGGCCTCTCCAACGCGGCTGCGTTGCGCGTGACCCCGCAAGAAATGGCCGCCGCATGGGAAGCGCTCGATCCCGCCCTGCAAGAAGCCTTGGCTACTGCGGCGGCCCAGATTCGCGCCTTTGCCGAGAAGCAACTGCCGCCCTCGTGGAATGCATCTTCCGTTGACGGCCTCACTACCGGCCAGCTTGTGCGCCCGCTCGGTTCCGTGGGTTGCTACGTGCCCAGCGGTCGGCATCCGTTGCCCTCCACTCTGCTGATGACGGCCATTCCCGCGCAGGTGGCGGGCGTGCCACGCATTGCCGCGGTCTCGCCCAAGCCCGCCCCTGAGACGCTTGCGGCCGCGCACATGCTCGGCATTACCGAGTTCTATCGTCTCGGCGGTGCGCACGCGGTGGCCGCCCTGGCTTACGGAACCACAACGGTTGCGCGTGTCGACAAAATTGTAGGGCCGGGCAATCTCTACGTCACCGCGGCCAAGCGCCTGGTTGCGTTTGACTGCGCCATCGATATGCTCGCCGGGCCCACGGAGATAGTCATCACTAGCGAACGCGGCCGCGTTGCCGACATCGCTTCCGACCTGGTCGCGCAGGCCGAGCACGATCCAGAAGCGCTGGCAATCTTCATCACCACCCGCGAAGATCTCGCCAAAGATGTCATCGCGGAAGCAAAGTTGCGCAGCCGCGACAATGCAGTCGCGCGTGAGTCGCTCGATCTCAACGGCCTCGCAATCGTTGCGTCCAGCGTGGATGAGGCACGGGCGATCACCAATCGCCTGGCGCCTGAACACCTCACCGTGGACGCGGCCAGCGATCTTGAATGGGTTGAGAACGCGGGCTCGGTTTTTGTGGGCCGCTGGTCCGCGCAACCCATGGGTGATTACATCTCCGGCCCAAATCACACCCTGCCCACAGGCGGCACTGCACGTGTGCGCGGCGGCTTGAGCGTCAACGACTTCGTCAAGCTCATCACCGTGCAAGAGTACTCCGTACAGGGCTTGCGCACACTAGGCCCACAGGCCGCGCTTCTCGCCGAGGCCGAAGGGCTCACAGGGCACGCTGAGGCCATTCGCACGCGCTTGCGCAGGATCCCACGAGCAAACAAAGAGACAGGAGGGTCTCGTGACTGAAGCTGCAACAACACTCTCTCCCGCACCGCGCGCGCGAGTCCAGGCGATGAAGGAGTATCACCCTCCCTTGGGTTGCCGCGATGCGCTGCGGCTTGACTTCAACGAGAACACATTTGCTTGTTCGCCTAAAGTGCGTGAAGCGCTGGGTCGTGTCTCCGCCGGTTCACTCACGCGTTATCCCGAACGGGAGCCGATAGAAGCCATCATCGCCGCGCATCTAGGTGTCGCAGCGCAGCAGGTAGCCCTGACCAACGGCGTGGATGAAGCTATTCACGTGCTCTTCGGGGCTTTTCTCGAAGCGGGCGACGAGCTACTGTTGCCCGTCCCCACCTACACAATGTACGAAGTGTATGTATCGGCCACCGATGCGCGAGCCGTTACTGTTCAGGCCGCAGACGACTTAAAGTTCCCCTACGAGCGACTACTGGCCGCCATCACGCCCCGCACTAAAATCATCGCCATCGCCAATCCCAACAGCCCTTCTGGCTCCATTGCCACGCGTGAGCAGCTCCTTGAAATTGCGCGCCGTGCTCCACATGCGGTGCTCTTGGTCGATGAGGCCTACTTCCACTTCCACGGCGAAACGGTCATGGATCTGGTTGGCGTCGTTCCCAATCTGATGGTGGCGCGCACCTTCTCCAAGGCATACGGGCTGGCGGGTTTACGCCTCGGCTTGCTGGCCGGGCCAGTGGAATTGATGCGCTGGGTGCGCCGTGTGCTTTCGCCTTACAGCGTGAACTCGCTGGCGCTTGCATGCCTCCCTGCCGCGCTCGATGACGCGACTTATCTCGATTGGTACGTCGACGAAGTGATTGCCGCCCGAGCAGAGTTTGAATCCGCGCTCGACGAAGCGGAAGTGCCTCGCTGGTTCAGTCGCGCCAACTTCATACTTGTTGAAATCGGCCCGCAGCATACCGAGTTTGTGCGACTGATGAAGGCGGCTGGTGTGCTGGTGCGCGACCGCTCCGGTGATCCAGGATGCGACGGGCGCGTGCGCATCACGATTGGAACACGCGAGCAGATGGCCAAGGCAATCGTGGCGCTGAACGAATCGATGGCCACACTGCGGGCCGGAAAAGGGGCGCGATGACAACCAGGAAAGTCGGCAAGCAAGCCACAACGAAGAGTGTACGTACCACGGCTCGCTCTTCCAGTTTCGAACGCAACACCACAGAAACGCGCATCGCGATCAATCTTACGATTGAAGGTAAAGGCCAGTACAAAGTTGCGACCGGCATTCGCTTCTTCGATCACATGTTGGAACTGTTCACGCGGCACGGCGCATTCGATCTCGAACTCAAATGCAACGGCGATCTGGACGTAGACCAGCACCACACCGTCGAGGACGTGGGTATCGCGCTCGGTGAAGCCTTTGACCGCGCGCTCGGCGATAAGCGCGGCATCCTGCGAGCTGGATATTTCCTCATGCCCATGGACGAGACGCTTGCCATTGCGGCCATCGATCTGGGCGGCCGCGCAGCATTTGCTGTTGATGCCAAAGTACGCACGCGGCTGGTGGGCGATTTGCAGACCGAGTTGGTTACAGACTTTTTCGAAGGCTTCGCACGAGGCGCACGCGCTAACGTTCACGTCAAGACCATGTATGGCCGCTCGAACCATCACAAGATCGAGGCCATCTTCAAAGCCTTTGCGCGAGCCATGCGTGTAGCCTGCTCCCGCGACAAGCAATTGGGCCAGATGCTGCCTTCGACGAAGGGGCTCTTGTGATGCGCGTAACGGTGATCGATTACAAAGCCGGCAACCTGACCTCTGTGCTGAAGGCGCTGCGCCATCTCGGCGCGGAGCCTGAAGTCACAGACTGCGACCTGGCAATGGTTGAAGCGGCAGAGCGCATTGTTCTGCCCGGCGTGGGTCATTTCGCGGCGACCGAACGGCTGGACGAAACAGGCCTGACACCCGCGATTCGCGCGGCGATCGCGCGCGGCGTCCCCTTCCTCGGCATCTGCGTCGGCATGCAGTGGCTCTACGCGGGTTCCAGCGAAGCTCCCCAACAACCAGGGCTCGGGCACTTTCCAGAATCATGCACCCGCTTCATCGAGAGCCCGGAAAAGGTCCCTCACGTTGGCTGGAACTCCCTCGAAGTTCACAATGGTTCGCGCCTTCTAGCGGGCGTCGAACCCGGCGAATACGTCTATTTCACGCATTCCTACAAAGGCCCTGTCACTGAGGATACGGCGGCAACTACCTTTTACATCGAGCCGTTCGCGGCAGCAGTCGAACGCGGCAACGTCATGGGCGTGCAATTCCATCCTGAGAAATCAGGCGCTACGGGATTGAAAATTCTAGGGAACTTTCTGGGAGTTTCAAGATGAAGCTAAGTTATGCCCTTTCCTTTGCGGATATCAGAGCAGCATTCAGGCTTCACAGGCGCCAAACGCTGCTTCGGCGAGTCAATCTTTACATTTGGCCCGCACTGACGATCACAGCCTTTGTAGGCATGATTATCTTCAGCTCTAACAAGAATTCAGAGCTATTTGCGCAGTGCTTTGCCTTCGGAGTTGGGTTTCTTTGGATGTCGATTGGCATGCCAATTGCGCGTTATTACAATATTCGCAGATGCTTCAAGCAACACTTTCCATCTACTCGGACGGATCCTACCACTTCCATGGAAATAGATGACGAACGCATTCATACAGGGATACCGGGAGTAAGTGTAAACAACTACCTGTGGAACGGTATCGTGGGCTTTGCTCAGAATGAGAAGGCCACGCTGCTTTACTTGGACAAGAATAGATTTTTGTTCCTACCTACTTGTGCAATGTCCACAGCCCAACGCGCCGAACTCAACGACCTCATCGCACGCCACGTGGCAAGAAAGCAACCATGATTACAAAACGCATCATAGCCTGCCTCGACTGCCACGACGGACGTGTCGTCAAAGGTGTGCAGTTCGTGGACATTATTGATGCCGGTGATCCGGCCACGCAGGCAGCGCGCCACGCTCGCGACGGCGCGGACGAAATCGTCCTGCTCGATATCACTGCCACCCATGAAGGCCGCGCTACGTTACTCGATACCGTGCGCCGCACTGCCCGCGAATTATTTGTCCCCTTTTGCGTTGGCGGCGGCATTCGCACAGCGGACGATGCTGCGCAAGTCTTCGAAGCCGGTGCGGATAAGATTAGCGTGAACTCCGCGGCCCTCGCCGACCCAATGTTGATTGACGCCATCGGCCGCAGCTTTGGCGCGCAGGCTGTCGTAGTTGCCATCGACGCGCGACGCGACCCCGAAGCCGCCGATCCCGTACACGATGCACAGGTATTCGTGCAGGGTGGACGCAAGCCCGCAGGCCGCCGCGTTGTCGAGTGGGCGCGCGAGGCCGAACAGCGCGGGGCCGGCGAAATTCTGCTCACCTCCATGAACTCCGACGGCATGCGCACTGGCTTTGACTGCGAACTGACCGCGGCCGTTAGCGAGGCAGTCGGAATCCCGGTTATTGCCTCAGGCGGGGCGGGAACAGTGGACCATTTTGTGGATGTCTTCGGACGCGGCAAGGCCGACGCGGCTCTAGCGGCAAGCATCTTTCACTTCGGCGTATCGAGCGCGCGTTCGCTTAAAGAAGAGCTGGCCAAGGCCGGCGTATCAGTGAGGTTGCCATGCTGATTCCCTCTATCGATTTGCTGGGCGGGCGCATCGTTCAGCTTGTGCAGGGTGAAAGGCTGCGCCTCGCCTTTGACGACTTCGAATACTGGATTGACAAGTTCTCCAAGTTCCCGCTGGTCCAGTTGATTGACCTGGACGCGGCCATGCGCCAGGGCGATAACTCCACGCTCGTTTCGCAAATTGCCAAGCGCTTGCCGGTCCAGGCAGGTGGCGGCATTCACTCCATCGAGCGCGCTCGTCAGGTGTTGGATGCGGGCGCAAAGCGCGTGATCATTGGCTCTGCGCTCTTCTCCGCGGAAGGCACTGTAAACGTAGCCTTTGCCGCCGAGTTGGCGGCCAGCGTCGGCGCGGAGCGCGTTGTCGCCGGCATCGATACCAAGAACGGCCGCATCGCCGTGAAGGGCTGGAAGGCCCAGGTGGAGCTCACGCCAGACGACGCCATTCCACAACTCGAAGCCCATGCCGGCGCATTTCTGTACACGCACGTGGATGGCGAAGGTATGATGCAGGGCTTCCCCATTAAAACTGCCGCGCGGCTGCGCAAGCTCACGCAAAAGCAGTTGATTGTTGCCGGCGGCATCCGCAGCCAGCAAGAGGTCGATGCACTCAATGCTCTTGGCGCCGACGCTGTCGTCGGTATGGCTGTTTACACCAATCTGCTTGCGGTTTAACCTCCTGCGCAGGTATTTCGCAACTCTCTATTTCTGTGGTTCGCCGACGGCATGCCCGGTCTCAACGCGCGAGGCGCGCAGTAGGCGAGCCACCTGCTTCAGGTGGAGTTGCACAGCATAAGCGCGCAGAATCTCCGCCTGGGAGAAGCCAATGCCGGTGTGGCGCACTGCGTCCATGCGGGCCTCGAGATCGGCGATGTCCTGCTCCAGATTCATGCCCGGAGGCGGAATATGGAACCGCCAGTTGTGAATGCACCCGGCCACGTGGTGGAAGCCGGTGCGAATGTCTACGGCCAGCCGTCCAAGGGCCGGCTCCAGTTGCAGCGCGTAGCCATCCTCGCGGCTGTCTTTCACTGAGAACTCCAGCGCCACTAGGGCATCGAAAAGTGAGCGCCCAAACTGGGAGAGCATTCCCAGGCCTTCGCGCCATCCCGGACCGCCGGAAGGCTCATTGCGCGCTGCCTCCAACAGTTGATTATTGCTCCGCAGAACCGCCAGGGCATCGTCGCGAAGCGTTACCAGGTTCTCGGCGGGCGCGCCGCGAAAGCCTTCCAGAATGGCCTCGAAAAAGGCGCCAAGCACCAGGAATTCCTGCGCCAGACCATCGCGCAAACGAAGCCGGGCACGGTCGGGAAGCACCAGGGTGGTGACAGCCAGAGCCACCACAATACCCAGCACTACTTCGCTCACGCGGTCCAGCGCCAGGCCCCAACGCGGCCCGTCTTTGTGGACCAGCATGATGATGGTGATGGTGACGCCTGCCAGGCGCGAGCTGCTGCGGAGCCCCAGCAGGCCGCAGACGATGATCGCCGCCAGAACGGCGAGAATGTAGTTCCACGGGAGTACGCCAAACAGTGAAAATGAGAAGCCTATCGCGGCGCCTATCAGCGTGCCCAGAAAGCGGTCGCGCGATGCAGTCACGGTGGAGCCCACGTTGGACTGCAATACGATAATGGCGCTGATGGAGCCCCAGTAGCCGTCATGCAGGCCGCAAAGCAGCGCCAGCCACCAGCACAGTGCCGCTGCCAATGCAGTCTTTGCTGCGTGGACCAATAGACGCCGATGCTCCCATGACAGGAGGCCGGAATTCTGCGTCGGCTCCACGCGCAGTTTTACAGCAAGCTGGTGCTGCGAGAACGTCTTGTCGGCCTTCAAGCGCATAAATTCAATCCGCCGTTGAATTTTCTCATAGTCACGGGCTCTCCGAAACCGCGGCGATCCGGCAGAGACCTGCTTCACGCCCCGTCTATACGAAGCGCAAAGCGGAGCCGCCGGGGCTGCGATAGCATGGAAAGCAAGGGGCCCGTTCATTCGGCCCGCAAAACTCCTATGCTGAGAGTCGGATACCCCGCAACGTTGTCGACGAATCTTTTGCGCGATTTTCCTGAGGGAATCGAGCTGATCTCACTGTCGGATCTATTGGACCACGACATCGAGATCGACGTCTGGATTCCCGACCCCTATGCGACCCGGGCGCTCAAAACCTGGCCGCACTTGCGCGGCGTAAAGCTGGTGCTGGCGCTGATGGCGGGCACGGAGTGGATGGCGGGTGCGGTTGGGCCAAATGTAACCATCTGCAACGCGCGCGGAGCGCACAATATCTCCACTGCGGAGTGGACCCTATCGGCGATTCTGACCATGCTGAAGTACTTTCCCATGTACTACGACATTCAGCGCGATGGCCTCTGGAAACGCCGCTTCGAAGCCCCGCCGCACTACGCCGAGATCACCGGCGATAGGCGCCCGCTTTATCCGCCGGTCATGCTCGAGGAACTAACCGGCAAGACGGTGTTGCTGGTCGGCTACGGCTCCATCGGCAAAGAAATTGAGCGCATGCTAGAGCCGTTTCATGTGGAGATGCTGCGCGTGGCCCGCAGTGCTCGCACTGAACCCAAAGTTCACGCCGTGAGCGAGTTGGGCACCCTGCTGCCGCTGGCCGAGATCGTGGTGCTGATTCTGCCAATTACCCCCGAGTCGCGAGGGCTGATCGGCAGCAGCCAGCTTGCGCTCATGCGGCAAGGTGCGCTGCTTGTAAACGCCGCGCGAGGGCCAATTGTAGATACGGACGCGTTAGTGGCCGCGCTCCAGTCTGGCAGGATTCGTGCCGCGCTCGACGTAACCGACCCTGAACCGCTACCGGAGGGGCATCCGCTGTGGAGTTGCCCCAACCTCTTCATCACGCCGCACATCGGTGGATCGAGCCCGCAGTTTGCGCCGCGCGCCATGCGGACAGCCGCCAACGAACTACGCCGATACATGAGGGGTGAGCCCCTTCACAACGTAGTTCGGGCCGCCGTCTAGGGGGCCTCTGGAAACCGATGCTTTGATAGGGCACGACTTCAGTCGTGCCGCCGGTTAGGCAGATTTGTATGTGGGCTTTAGCCACTGAGGGAATGTCCGCTTCCGAACCAGTATGGTTCAAGAATTCCTCAAGCAGCAGCGGGCGCGCGACGCCAGTCTCTAAGACCCAGAACCGCAAGCAGTACCAGGACAGCATAGAGCAAGGCTGTGGCCCGCAGGTCCTTGTAGAGATATTCGCCAATATAGATCAGGTCCACTGCAATCCACAGCCACCAGTTGGCGGTGTGTTTGCGCGCCTGCCACCAACTGGCCACCAGGCTATAACTGGTCAACGCGGCATCCAGGTGAGGTAGCGCCGCGCCGATTCGCACCATCAGCCAACCCAGCAAAACCGCGCCAACCGCCCCCGCGCCCAGGCCCAAAATCCAGCCTCGCAATGAGAGCGGAACCACGCGGACCTCGCCCTCCTCGCGCACACCCCGCCACCAGTGCCACCACCCGTAAAGCGTGAAAGCGACAAAGAAAACTTGCAGCAGTGAATCCGAGAAAAGGCGCGCGCGAAAGAAGACCGCGAAGTAAATAAAATCGGCAGCCAGCACCACAGGCCAGCAGATAAGCAGGCGTCGTGTAGTGAGCCAAATGCCCAGGATCGTGGTGACTGTGCCCGCGATCTCAAGCCAATTTAGAGTGAGGTAATTCGCTATCGCAAGCCAGTTCATTGCCTTCCAGCTTCTTGTGGGCGCACAGCGCGCGTCTCAGCCCACCGTGAGATTACATTAAGCAATGCGCGGCCCGGCCCGCGAAACCAGCGCGCATGACCCACCAGATAATCGTCGAAGGCCATACGCGCTTTCCCGTCCGAATGCAGAACGCGGAGATAATAGTCGGCCTCTGAAAGCGCGAACTCCCCATGGCACAGCGCCGTCATCGGCGCCAGCGCCGCAGCTTCTTCAACCGTGAGTGGACGGACCGACTCGTAGCCATCGAGCAGTGCGCACAAGTGATCGAAATGTACAGGCACGTCTTCTGGATGTGTGGCATCAGCCACCAGCACCAGCCACTCGACAATGTTGCGCTCGATGGCCTGGGCCAGGTCGTGCACTGCGTTGGTTCGGTCGGCGAGGCCGAAATCGATAATCGCCGTCACCCGCGCTTCACTACCGGCGTCGCTCCAGAACATATTTGAGGCGTGCAGATCGTTATGCGTCCACAGCGGCGGCAGCGAAGGCAGTAGCGGCGAAAGCCGCGCATGGAACGGAGCCAGCAGTTGCAGCGCCTGCCGGCAGTGGACGCGCGCAGCGCCATTCGTAGCGAGCAACGGGCGATCCGCCAGATAGCGATCCATCTCCCTGTGAGGATCTGGCGCGGCAAAGATGCTAAAGCCGGCAACCAGCGGACGAGCCTTGCGGCGCGGTGCGGCAAAGCCCTGTGCTGCCAGATGGAGACGCGCCAGCGCTTGTCCCGCGGAGTGCGCGTGCGCCGCCGTAAAAAAAGGCGTCCACGAGATAGCGTCTTCGTAAAGGTCGATGCCCTCCGGCGTATCGTGCACTTCGTAGATCCAATCGCCGATTTCAGTAGCGGTCTCGCCCTGCGCGGAAGCAAACACGCGTGGCACGCGGGCGTCGTGCTCGAACAGGTAGGCAAGAAATCGGTGTTCCTCGTGCAGTCCCTCCGCATCGCGCACGGTGTGGTGATGGCGTTTGACGAAAACCCGCCCTTTGGTCGTAGCCACTACACCAGCCGCGGAAAACGGCCGCGGGCTCACGGACAGAATCTCGATGGGTTCGCCAAGAGCAGGGAATTGGGCCAGCAGCAGCCGCAACTCGGCGAGCGTCAGCGGCGGCCAGTCGGGTTCGACCAGCGTGCCGTCCATGCCGTGCGCTTTGACTGTTGCGCTCATTGTTGAACCTTGAGACTTAGTGCATTTTTCTAGTAGGTGTAGAGTGGCTTTGAAAGGGCACGGCTTTAGCCGTGCCACAAACCCCTGAAAACAAGCGAGGGCTTCAGCTCCTGAGGGACGTCTTTCGCCATTCTCGCCCGGAATCAGGCCTTTTTCCGCAGCCTCTTTAGCCCCTGCGGGAACGCTCCCTCCTCTACACCATCAGGAAAAGTGCTCTTAGAAAGTGTAATGGGCCGAGAGCCGAACCGTCGTTGGTGCGCCCAGGTGAATGAATGTGTCTCCGTAGCTGGCACCAGTGTCTTTCCAGTAACGCTTGTCGGCAATGTTGTCGGCATACAGGCGCAGCGTCACGCGCCCCTGCTCGCCGCCCGGCGTGTAGCGCGCACCCAGGTTAAACAGGTTGTACGCGGGCACACTTACCGTATCGTCACGCGTAGCCTCCTTGCGGCCTGAGTAACTCCAGCCGGGCATCAGGTGCAGCCCGTGACTGTGCGGCACTGTCAGGTCCGCGAACAGGGCCGTGCGCAGGTGCGGCACGTTGAGCACCTGCTTGTTGTTGAAAGCCGGTGTTCCCGTGTCGCTTGATTGGGCGCGGATGGTGGCAGCCGAAGCAGACAGCCGCAGCCAACTGGCAGCTTTGCCTTCCGCGTTCAGCTCAATCCCGTTGTGCGTCTCGTGGCCATCGGACTCAAAACACACATCGCCGGGACCATAGAAAACAGATGCCGGGCAAAAGCTGTCTGCGGCTTGAATCACCTCCGGATAGAAGAACGGCGCGCGCATGCGGAACAGCGCCGCGGTCACCAGAATGCGCTGGCCTGGCTCAAACTTGACTCCGATCTCCGCCTGCCGCGTCATGAACGGCGAAAGAAACTGACTGCCGTTATCCACCCACCACGGCGCTTGCGGCCCCAGAGAAAGCAGCACGCCGTAGTTGCCGTAAACCGTTACGCTGTCTACCGGGTTGAAGGTGACGGCATACTGCGGAAGCCAAACCGGCTTGTCCGTATTGATGCCGGCAGAGTAGTTGTGGTCGCGCAACGAATCGTAGCGGCCTCCGGCAAGCAGTTGGATTCGGCCCGGCAGATGCATGCGATCCTGCATCACAGCAGCCGTCTGGTGATTGTCTTCCCACAGTGCGCGCGGACCAGCCTGCAATCGAACGCCATTATTATCCGTAGCTCCCTTGAAGGCCGCGTTCGGCGAATAGATATTCTCCGAGCCAATGTAGCCGTAAACTGCCCCATCCGCCACCCAATCCGGAGCACCCCCCGGCGGCGCGCCGGGTTGTTGCACACTGCGCAAAAAGAGTACGCCGCCCGCTGTCAGGTCGTGAGTAATTGGTCCGGTCTTCAGATGGCCGTTGATGAGCCCTTCAGCTTCTGCATTGATGCGCAACTCGCCTGGGTTGCGGTAGTCGTAGATGTCGTATGTGCCGTCTGGCGCAAAAAAATAATCCGGAGCTGTACCTCCGCCGCTTACACAAGCCGCCTCATAACCGCAGCCGTACGCGTACACCACGTTGTCGTCAATCAGCGAATGGCTGTAACTAACCGCGGCGAAGGCGCGCCAGCCGTGAGGCAGATCGTAGTCCAGCCGCGCACCAGTGTTAAATGTGTCAAAGGTGTTCGGCTTGGCCCACGACTGCTCGCCCAGCATGTTCGATGGGTAGATGCGGTTCAGATCGGGCAGCGTTGTTCCGCCCAATAGCTGATAACCGCTCACTGAGCGCTCCACCTTGTGCTGGTACTCGAAGTCGCCATTCAGTGTCGCCTTCGGGCTGATCTTCCAGTCGCCTGCGCCCGTGCCAACCGCGCGCCAACCGTCAGCATCGTTCACGTAGGTCCGCATCTTTTCGCCGGCAAGATTCATTCGCGCTCCAATCTGTTTCTGCTTGCCGAATAGATGGCCCAGGTCTACCGCGCCGTAGGAGGTTCCGCGATGATCGGTGGCCAGGTCCACGACCTTGATAACAGCCGGCCGCTTGGTAACGTAGCTGATCAGGCCGCCCGCTGAAGCCACACCGCTTTCCACGCCCGCGATGCCCTTGAGAAACTCGACGCGCTCCTTGTTTTCGAGGGGCACATCCTGCTCGCCGGCAACTGTCATGCCGTTAATCTCCAGGCCTGTCGCCAAGTCGATTGGAAACCCGCGAATCTCAAAGTTGCCGTAGTAGCCTACGGGCGCATAATCCTCGCCGATGGATGCATCGTTCTTCACCACGTCGGAGAGCACCCGCGCACCCTGATCGGCGAGCAGTTCGCGTGTTACAACAGTGGCGGAGAGCGGAGTCTCTTGAAGAGTGGCGCCGTCCAGCGTGCCCACCGTGATGGATTCGGGAAGGTAGTCGTCCTTCACTTCGCCGTGAACAACCACCGTCGTGGTCACTTGAGGCAGTTTCTGCTGGGCCGTCTTTGCAGTGCTCGGCGGCGGGGTTGCCGTCGTCTGCGCGGGGCTCTGCGACCGTATGCGGCCCGTAAGCGCCAGGCAACATGCCACTATCAACGCAATCCCAAGGGTCGCGCTCGGCTTGGCGAAAGAAATCGATGAAAGGCGTACCGAAGCGGCGACCATGAATTCCCCTTGTCTGCAACGTGAAACAAGGGAACTCAGATGGTTTCGAGGAAGAAGGCCGTTCGGCTTCGAAAGCTTCCCACGCCGGCATTATCCGGATCGGGTTCTAGGGTATTTCTCAGCCCCACTTCGTGGAGCACCCCTGTTTCAATAGCTTGATTGAAACACCAGCAGGCGCAGAATTGCAAATCAAGCGACCGGGCAAGTGGAACAGGGCAATTCTTTTGGCAAGAAATGCGGCCCCCTGCCCGTCCATAAGCGATACATTTAAATTGCAAACAAATTTTCAGCCCTGGATTATGACCCCCTCGGAAATTTCTTAGGAAAGGCGCCTTGATGGATGATCTTTGTTCCCCTGCCCGTTTTCGTAGCTCACTGATTCCCCGACTCCTAACGGTCTGTTGCCTGATTGCACTTGGCGGAAGCGCCTTGCTTGCGCAATCGACCTACGGCACGATTCTGGGCACGGTGCGCGACTCCAGCGGCGCACTGGTCCCCGGGGCACAGGTCACACTCATCAATTCCGGCACCTCAGCCACGCGGGCCTTGGTGACGGACGCAAGTGGAAACTACGCTTTCAAAAATGTGGAAGTGGGCAGATACGCACTCACCTTCGCCGAACCGGGGTTTGAAAAGGAATCGCTTCCCGAGATCGTTCTCACGGCGCGCGAGACGCGGCGCACGGATGCGACCCTGAAGCCTGGCGCCGAGACCCAGACCGTCGTTGTGCTCGACGACCCGGTGCCGGTCATCACCACCGATGTTTCCAACCTGGCCGAGACCAAAATCGGCGACGAGTTAGTAAAGCTGCCCGTGGCCATCTACTCGCATTCCTCCGGTTCCACCAGCCCTATCTCCACGCTCACCACCGAAGCCGGCGTCCAGACGGACGATGGCGGCAACCTGTCCGTCATGGGGACAACAGCGGCCCTGCTCAGCGTGACCATCGACGGCATCTCTTCGGTGGGTGTCGAGTATTCGGGCCCCGTAAACGAGATGTTTCCCTCCTTCAATTCCATCGAGGAGATTCGCGTAAGCGAGTCGAACAACAACGCCGAGTTCAGTGGCGTTGCCGATATCACCACAGTCTCCAAGGCAGGAAGCGGCAAATACCACGGTGGGCTCTTCGAGAACCACGAAAACACCGCTCTGAACTCCAACGACCCTTTCGCACTCTCCAAACCAAAGATCATTATGAATGACTTCGGCGCCACGCTCGGCGGGCCGCTGAAGATTCCCCATTTCAGCAAAGCAGAGAACGGGGAATTTTTCTTTATCAGCTATGAGGGATTGCGACTGCCGCGCGAAACGCCAATTCTGCTTAGCGTGCCCTCCGCCGAAATGCGCAATGGCAATCTCGGGAGCTACCTTGCGGACCAGGGCGTCTCGGCCATCTATCAGCCGGATGGAACGACTGTCATTGACCCAGCCTCTGTGCCCGTGAGTCCAACCTCAGCCAAGCTGCTCAAGTACCTCATGCCCATGCCGAACTATGGCGACGCCGGTTCTTACACAAACAACTACCAGAACAATTTCGTCTCGCCCATCTCCGCCAATCAGGGCGATGTGCGGCTCGATAAGACCATCTCCTCGCGGCAGTCGGTCTTTGCGCGCTTCAGCTATAAAAACCGCCAGGTCACCACCGCGCCTTCGGCTGCATGCACCTTCACCTATTGCGCTGAAGCAGGCAGTCCTTTGCAAGGTGCCTACAACACGCCCGAAATCGATGAAGGCATGACCTTCGCGCACAACTTCGTCATCTCCCCGCAACTGCTCAACGAGTTCCGCGGCGGCTTCAACGCCCAGCACACTTCGGAGACCCAGAGCTACTCTACCAATTCCCTCCTCGCGCAAACGGGACTCAGCGTTCCTCAGCCCGACACCAGTTGGTCAGAGGCTCCGCAGGTGCTCATCAACGGCTTTATGTCCACCGGCGCGGGTAACCCCGGCATGCAGCGCGGGCAAATCATAGAGGCTCTCGACAACCTGAGCTGGGCGCACCACAACCATTCCTTCAAGTTCGGCGCGGACTTCAAGCGGGTTACCGATCACGACGACAACGTCTACGGCAACTACCGCTCTGGCTGGTACGTCTTCAACGGCTCCTCCACGCTGACCGGAAACATCGGCGATCCCTACACCGCATTCCTGCTCGGTTATCCGGATTACACCGAGGTCAGTTCCACAAACCGTCCCACCATGGATGGGCGCGGCTATTCTTATTCGTTCTACGCGCAGGACGACTGGAAGATCACCCACAACCTCACCCTGAACCTGGGCCTTCGCTACGAGTTGCACCCGCCCATCCGTGAAATCAATTCGAACACCGCCGTCTTCAAGCCCGATTACTCCGCCACCGTTGGCGGCCAGTCCGTGCACGGCGCGGTGGTTGTCCCCAATGAGAAGGCGCTTTCCTTCAAGTCGCAGGACTTTGTCGACGCCATCTCCCCTACGCCCATCCTCACCGCCGCGCAGGCGGGAATTCCGCAGACATTACGCTACACAGATAAGACCGGTTGGGGACCTCGCCTGGGCTTTGCCTGGCGGCCTTACGGCAACGAGAACACCGTATTGCGCGGCGGCTGGGGACGCTTCATTGAAACTCCGCTTGGCTTCTCGCTGGTCTCTGGCTGGGCTGTTCATGCCAGCTATCTCGCTACCTACAATCAGGACTACGCTTCCGACGGCGTCACCCCCCTGATCTCGTTTACCAATCCATTCAACACCGCCGCCGGCGGTTCCACTGGAACCGCCAACTTCGACTACGCCTTCCCCATCCACTACAAGGACCCCACCGTGCAGCAGTGGAACTTGACGCTGGAACAGGCCTTTGGCCACAGCATCGGAATGAGGCTCTCCTACACCGGAAGCCACGGGCAGAATCTCGATGCCATGGTGGACCTGAACCAGGTTCCCGCCAACTCGGTCGGCTATAACGTCGTTGGCGATCAACGCCCCTACGCCAGTTGGGCCGTCATCCAGAGCGTTGCCAATGCAGCCGAGAGCAACTACAACAGCGGCACGGCTGAAATTTCGCGGCGCAGCGGCAAGGGCCTCACCTTCGACGCCAGCTACACCTGGACTCGCGATCTGTCCAACGCCGGGGGAGCCACTCCCAACGCCTTTGCCGTGGCTGGCGGCAGCTTTCTTACCGACCGCTTTCATCCCGGACTGGACTACGGCAACGTAATCTATGACCGCAAGCACCGCTTTCTGGTCACCTATCTTTATGACCTTCCGTTCGGCCATGGACAGCGCTTGCTGAATTCCGGGCCCCTCCTGAACTGGCTCGCAGGCGGTTGGCAACTGGCCGGGGTCACCGTGCTCGAGAGTGGACCATACCTGACCCCCTACGAACAGACCATCGATCCGGCCAACACCAATATCCTCACCACCATCGGACAGGCCCGCACCGACCAGTTGCAACACGTCTCCATATATGCGCCGCACCGCACCACCTCGCAGTGGTTGAATTCGGCGGCCTTCCCCTACCTCAACCTCCAGAAAGCGGACGGCAACGGAATTGGCCGCTTCGGCAACGCCCGCGTAGGCGGAGTTGTGGGTCCAGCCACGGCCAACTACTCGCTGTCCTTGATGAAGAGTTTCTCGGTCACTGAAGGAGCCAGGTTCCAGTTTGGTCTCGAGGCAGCCAACATCCTCAACCATCGCAACTACGAGCCGCCCAACATGCAAGTGGACTCCAGCGGCTTTGGCTCCATCACCGCGTTGCAAACCGCCGAAGGCGCAGGGCCGCGCAGCTTGCAACTTTCCGGGCGAATCACGTTCTGATTCACCCCGACTTGCTGTCCAGGGCGGCTTTCATTTCATTGAATTCCGCCCTGGATTCGCACCGATTGCAACTATGTTGACCAGCTCAAAACTCTCTTGACCGGATGCCAGGTCAATCACATCCGGTAAACTAGGCAGTGTTAAACTCGGAGATATTCCCCGAGTCCCAAAGGTCGTCATGCATCTTTATCCTGCGGTTGATCCAATTCACTTGCCAGCCCCGATATGGCTATTCAAGCTGCTGCATATCGTCACCTTGGCGTTGCACTTCGTCGCCGTTGAAATGCTCCTCGGCGGACTGCTCCTCGCGGTTCTGCTCAGCATGTTCCGCGGTTCGCGGCTGTCGCAGGTAGCGGCGCGCGCGCTCGGGCGCAGGCTCACCGTGGTCATGACCTTCGTCATCAACCTGGGCGTGCCGCCGCTTCTATTTGCGCAGGTGCTCTACGGGCGCGCGCTCTACACCAGCAGCGTGCTGATCGGCCTTTATTGGATCTCGATCATCGGCATTCTCATGCTTACCTATTGGCTGCTCTACCGCTTCCAGGCGCGCCTTGAGGCAGGCCTGTCAGCATGGTGGGTTGGACTCAGCGCGTGGCTACTGGCCGGCTGCATCGCCCGCCTGCTCTCTACTAACATGACCCTGATGCTGCGCCCTGAGGTCTGGCGTCAGATGTACTCCAATTCGGCCATGGGCGCCTATCTGCCTCCGTTCGACCCGACTCTGGAACCGCGCTGGCTGGCGATGCTGGCCGGCGGGTTGTTCATCGGCGGGCTTTGGCTGGTCTATCTCGCCGGCCGCAGCACGTTCACTGCCGAAGAGAAGACCTTCCTCGCCGGCCTCGGCGGCAAGGTGGCGGCCGTGTGTGGGCTTGTCTATCTGGCAGCCGGAGTGTGGGCCGCCCGTGTGCAGCCCGACGTAGTCAAGGCCGGACTCGCAGGCCATTCTGCCTATCCGCTCTACAAATTTGCCGGCTTCGCGGGATACGGCTGGCTGGCCCTGGTCGTCGTTGCCGTGTTGCTCGGCGCAGTTGCCGGATTCGGCAAAATCTCCGCTGGCTGGCTCGGCTGGGTTGGCGTGCTCGTTGCCGTGCTGGTTGAAATCATGTTCACCGTCTATCGCGACGGCGTACGCGACCTCACCCTGCTCAGCAAAAACTACGACGTGTGGGACCGCGTTGTGGTCACCAACTGGAGCGTCGTCGGCTTGTTCCTGGTGCTCTTTGTGGCTGGCCTGGGCGTCATTGGGTGGCTCGTATCCGTGGTTGCGCGGGCAAAGAAAGTAATGGAGGGCGCGGCTTAATCATGAGTGAAGAGGTTAATTTCGTATCTATTGTCGAAGAAAACGGCGAGCGGAATACCCGCCGCGCATTCCTGGCCGCCGCCGGAGCCGCCGGTCTCTGCTACACCGCGGCCCTCGCCTATCCCATCTACCGCTACCTGGCATCGCCGGAAGAGATGGCTCTCAGCGCGACCGCCGTCACTGAGGTGCTGCTCAAGGACGCGCAGAAGATACCCGCCGGATCGGTTCTTATGTACAAGTTCGGAACCAGGCCGGCCCTGCTGATTCATCACCAGGACGGCCGCTGGATTTCCATGACCGCGGTCTGCACCCACCTGGGCTGCACCGTGCAATATGAGGCCCAGGCCGACCGCATACACTGCGCTTGCCACGGCGGCGTGTATGACCCCTATACCGGCGCCAACGTCAGCGGCCCCCCGCCCAAGCCGCTTACCCTTTACAAGGTCGCGGTTGGTGATACGGGCGTGCAAATTTCTCTGACTTAGACATTCAACCAAAAGAACGAATCACCCCCTCACAAGCAAAGGAGTAATCACATGGGAATTCTTGATCTGTTCAGCCTCAAGGGCAAAAACGCGCTGGTAACTGGATCCGGACAAGGCCTTGGCGCCGGCATGGCCATCGCCTTTGCACAGGCAGGCGCGAATGTCACTCTGCACAACTATGACAAGGTGCTGGACTCGACCATCGATGAAATCGAGAAGACCGGCGTAAAGTACATCTGCCGCTCAGGCGACGTGTGCGACAAGGCAATCGGCCACATGCTTGTGGACGACACCATCAAGGAGTTCGGCTCCATCGACATCCTCGTGAACAATGCGGGTACCATCCGCCGCGCTCCAGCCGCCGAGCACTCTGAGGAGTTCTGGAACACGGTCATCAACACCAACCTCAATGCGGTCTGGTTCATCAGCCAGTACGCGGGCCAGAAGATGCTTGCCCAGGGTCACGGCAAAATCATCAACACCGCTTCGCTGCTTTCCTTTCAGGGCGGCATCCTCGTTCCCGGATACGCCGCGGCCAAGGGCGCTGTGGCGCAACTGACCAAGGCGCTTGCCAACGAGTGGGCAGACAAGGGCATCAACGTCAACGCGATCGCCCCCGGCTACATGGCCACTGACAACACCACCGCTCTGCGGGCCGATCCGGCGCGCTCTGCGGCAATTCTCGGAAGAATCCCCATGGGCCGCTGGGGCCTGCCCTCTGACCTCGCAGGCGCTGCTGTCTTGTTGGCCTCCGAGGCAGGCAACTACATCAATGGACACATCCTGGTGGTGGATGGCGGATGGCTCTGCAGGTAAGCGTCTTCCACTAATTGTGTGATGCGATCATGAAGGTTTGGGTACCCCAGGTCTTGCATTTGAGACCTGGGAGGTTACAGATTCACGCGGTCGCGGTACCAGCGGGTTTAAGGAAAGACGCATGACTCAAAAGAGCGTTGCAAGCTCCGTATACGAATGGGTGGATGAGCGGCTGGGCCTGTCCGAGCTGGTCGCCTTCGCGCGCCACAAGACCGTCCCGGTTCACTCCCAAACCTTCTGGTACTACTGGGGCGGTATCTCGCTGTTTCTTTTCCTCGTCCAGTGCTTTACCGGCGTCCTGCTGCTTGTGTACTACCGCCCCGGCGCTGAAGCCTATGAGTCGGTCCGCCAAATCACGTTCGTGATGCACTTTGGCTGGCTTATCCGGTCGGCCCACTCCTGGTCGGCCAATCTCATGATCTTCTCCATCATGGTTCACATGTTCTCGGTCTTCTTCATGAAGGCCTATCGAAAGCCCCGCGAGTTTGGCTGGCTCAGCGGCATGGCGCTACTCGGCCTGGCCTCTGTTTTCGGCTTCTCCGGCTACCTGCTGCCCATGGATGAACTCAGCTACTTCGCCACCAAGGTCGGCCTGCAGATTCCCGTGGCAATCCCTTTCGTCGGCGCGGCCATCGCCAACATGCTCCGCGGCGGCCCTGAAGTCAGCGAGTTCACGGTGCAGCGGTTCTTTGCGCTGCATGTTGTGGTTTTGCCCGCCCTGTTTCTCCCCCTGCTCGGCTTCCATCTGTGGCTGGTGCAGCGACACGGCAACGCCGCGCCGCCCTCTGTTGAGGCTCTGCCGCCCGAGCAACGCAAGAGCATGCCCTTCATGCCCAACTTCCTGCGCAAGGATCTGGCCATGTGGCTCATCTCGCTCAACATTCTGGCCCTGCTCGCTTCGGTATTTCCGTGGACCCTCGGCAAGCCCTTCGATTCCCTCGCCCCCGCGCCGGCCGGCATTCATCCCGAGTGGTACTTCATGAGCCCCTTCGAAATGCTCAAGCTGCTGGGCTTCGTCTTTTCAGGAAAATACGCCGAGTTTGGCGAAATTGCCGGTATCCTGCTCTTCTCGCTAGGCATCATGCTCTGGGTGCTGATCCCCTTCTACGACACGCGCAAGCCCACCGGACAACGCGCCCGTGCCACCCACTACTTCGGCCTGCTCGCGATCTTCGCCCTGCTCGCCACAACCATTCTTGGCTACTGGACCATTCGGTAACACAGCTTCAAGCTTTCACCCTTCAGCTTTCAGCTTTGCCCTGCCAACTCAGGCAGTATGGCCAGGGAACAAAAAGCTGAGAACTGAAAGCTGAAGGCTGAAAGCTAGGAGCTACACCATGAACTATCCATTCTGGGAAATTCCCTTCCTCGGCTCGGGCTGGGTGATCGGCATCATCGCCATCTTCCACGTCATGATCTCGCAGTTCGCCGTGGGCGGCGGCCTCTATCTGCCCATGGCCGAGCGCAAGGCCATGCGCATGACCGATCCCGAAACCCGCGCCGCATGGCTCAAGCAACTCGCCAGCCACTCCAGGTTCTTCCTCGTCGTCACCGCCGTCTTCGGCACCGTCTCCGGCGTCGGCATCTGGTTCGCCATCGGACTCACCCATCCCGAGGCCACCAGCACCCTCATTCACAACTTCGTCTTCGGCTGGGCCATGGAGTGGGTCTTCTTCCTCGTCGAGCTCGCCACCGTTGCCGTCTACTACTACACGTGGGACCGCATTGACCCCAAGCTCCATCTCAAGGTGGGCTGGGTCTATGGCGTTGCCTCGGCCTTCACCCTCATCATCATCAACGGCATTCTCGCCTTTATGCTTACCCCCGGCGACACCTGGATCGCCGTCGCCGGTACCGGCCAGGAAGCCAGCAAGTTCTGGAACGCATTCTTCAATCCCACCTACTGGCCAAGCCTCCTCCTCCGCACCTGCGTCTGCTGCTCGCTCGCCGGAGTTTGGGCGCTCATCACCTCCAGCCGCATCGACGCCGATAAGCAGCCCGCCCTCAAAACCAGCATGGTCCAGTGGAGCGTCAAGTGGCTGGTGCCTTCCTTCGTCGCCATGCCCTTCCTCATGATCTGGTACTACATGATGGTCCCCGCATCGCAACAGGCCTTGCTCACCCTGGGCATCGACACCATCAACGCCGGCACCTTCTCTGCCGTCACCCGCATGGCGCTTGTCATCATCATCACCTCGGCCACCATCGTCGGCGTCGCCTACTACCTCGCCTATCGCAACCCGCTCGACTTCAATCTCTCCCACGCCATGGCCGTATTGCTGCTGGCACTCATCGCCACCGGCGCCGGAGAGTATTCCCGCGAAATGCTCCGCAAGCCCTACGTCATCGGCCGCTGGATGTACTCCAACGGCGTCCGCGTCCCCTCCGTCGCCCGCATCAATCAGGAAGGCTACCTCACCCACTCCAATTGGGTATGGAGCGGATCCGATTCCAGCTACTCCCGCGGCGAAGCCATCTTCCGCGGCGAATGCGGCTCCTGCCACACCATGGACGGCTACCGCCCCATGCGCCAACTTCTCGCCGGACGCGACCGCGCCAACATCGGCAGCTTTGTCCTCATGCTCCACGACTACAAGCCCGACATGCCCTATCGCCGCTTCATGCCGCCCATGGTCGGCACCCAGCAGGATGTGAATGACCTCAGCGACTATCTCAACTTCCAGGTGAATCCGCCCGCCGCGCCCAGGGTGCTCACGGCGCAGAAGTAACCATCTGCATCTCCGGCCAGCGAGAGGATGAGTCCTAGTCGTCGACCATCACCCGCTGGCCCAACCGCCCACTTTTTGCTAATCTTGGCCCAACATGACCAAAAAGTCCGGCACATTCGCTATCGCTTTGCTTCTGCTTTGCTCTCTTCCCTTGCTGGCGCAGAAGAAGGTTCCGCCCAAGGCGATCCGCTTTCAGGGCGCGCCCCAGTACACGCAGCAGGAGCTGCTCGCGGCCGCAGGCTACCAGCCGGACGCGCGCCCGAACCTCCGCGAAGTCAAAGCCCACGCCCGGCAGCTCAGTGAAACCGGCCTCTTCGAGGAGGTCAAAACCGCCTCCGACAGCAAGGCGCTGCTCTTTACCCTGACGCCTTCCACCCATCTCTTCCCCATGCACTTGGACAATCTGCCTCTTACTCCAGGAAAGGACCTCGACGCCCGCCTTCACGAGCGCTCCCCGCTCTATCACGGCCTCTTGCCCGCCAGCGGCGCCATGCTCGATGCAATCTGCCGGACATTCGAAGAAATGCTGGCGGCCAAAAGCATCAGGGCCTCGGTGAAAGCCGCTCTCACCAGCGACCTCGGCCCGCAAAAGCTCACGGCCATCAACTTCACGGTCGTCGCGCCGCCGGTACATATCGGCCGCATCCAGCTTGCCGGCATCTCGCCCGCCATGCAAGCCAAGGCCAACCTCTTGGCCAGCGGCCAAACCGGAAACGACTTCGACACAGAGAACACAGCCATCGGCCTTCACCACGCTTTTGAAGACCTCTATCAGGACCTGGGTTATGCGGCCGTGCAAGTCGATGTTGCCCAGACCGATCCTCCCATCCTTTCGGCCCAATCCGTCGATATTCCCTATGCA
This sequence comes from uncultured Acidobacteriaceae bacterium, assembly GCA_903828675.1. GTDB lineage: Bacteria > Acidobacteriota > Terriglobia > Terriglobales > Acidobacteriaceae > Telmatobacter. The sequence goes on along the minus strand of CAIKND010000004.1, from coordinate 1,052 downwards.
GTAACCATCAAGGAAGGTGGCATCTTCAAGCTCGGAACCATCGACTTTCCGCCCAGTCCGCTGGTCGCGCGCGCTGAAGTTGAGAAAATCCTGTCGAAATACCCCGCCGGTTCCGGGCGCCCTCTCGATCTGTTTCGTCTCGCGGTCCGCGACGCATTCCATGCCCATGGCTATCTCGATTGCTCCATCGTTTCGCACCCTGCTTTCAATGAGGCCACGCACATCGTCAATTACAGCCTCGAAACTGCTCCGGGCCCGCAGTACCGGCTGGCCTCGGTCAACTTTGACGGAGCCCCTGACGCAATGGCCGCCAAGCTCAAACTCGTGTGGAAGATGGCGCCCGGCGACGTATTTGACGAAAGCTACCTCTCAAACTTCGCGGCCCTGGCGCAAAAGAAAGACAAGCCCATGACGAAATGGATGCAATCCGTCATCACCACCTACGACGTCAAGGCCGACCCCGCCACGCAACAGGTCATCTGCATCTTCCATTTCGCCAAAGCCGCTCAGACCCCGCGCTAGCCCTGTCCGTCCCGCAGATGGACCTCGACTTGTTTTGAAAGGGCGCGGCTTCAGCGCGCCGCAAGTCCTTGAAAATAAACGATGGCTCTAGCCCCTGCGGGATGCTCTTCGAACTTCCACATCTCATCCCGCCAAACCCGCCTGCCTACAGCTAATGAAGATGCATTTGCCCTGGGCCACAAAATGAGACCGAGGGGCTAGGGACTGGGTGTGTGGTATAGTCTGCACACCAAACTGCACAGTTTTCAATTCCCCTGCCGGTTTCTTGCTTTAATCGAAAGCTGAGGTGAGCGAGCATGGCCCTTTCAAGCCATTTGCCCAGGGTATATCTGTTGCCGGATGCAGAAGAAGAGGCGCGCCTGGAGGCAGTGGGGGCATCGGCGCTGCGGAAGGCGGGGAAGCGGCTGCTGCCGGTGATTGGGGTTGGCTACGGACTGGCCTACATGGACCGCATCAACATCAGCTTTGCCTCGCTGCAGATGAACCGGGACCTGCACTTCAGCGCGTCGGTGTATGGGCTGGGTGCGGGG
>CAIKND010000003.1 GCA_903828675.1 uncultured Acidobacteriaceae bacterium | reverse complement strand
GACCCTCCCAACACTCCCCAAACTGCTCCAAACTCTCCTGCGAAAACCGCGAAGTTGTCATACAAACAACTTCGAACCTACACGCGCTGCTTCAAAGTACCTTCTATGGTTCGATCAATTTTCAAATGCGTTTGCCCTGGGGGGCACCCTCATTGTGGTTTGGAAAGGTCACCGGGACCGGGACCACCCGCCATCTAGTGAGGCGTGCGTCCCCCATTGCTTTTCGTGATCACCGGATACAGAAGGTGATAAAGCCCGTACAGCAGAGGAAGCATTCCAAGAGCAAACCCATATATACGCATCTGTGGGGTTGCTTCATACAATTTTCTGTCTTCAGGCCTGACCGCCACATCCCCCTCAAACGAGAAACGCTTGGCGAGGCATGAATAGAGGATCAACCCGATTCCCAGAAGAACACTAAAGACTTCTGCCAAGTGTCCAAGAACAAAATCGATTAACGCGTCCATCACGGATCTCCGATTACCACGCACGACAACCATCTTGGAAATTGCCCGTTAACACATAAGCCCCGGCGCGTGCTGAGCTAAACCCCGTCGTAATCCCATCAGGCCCCATTCCAACACTCATCCCGAGGCTCGTGACTCTGTTGCCTGAAAGACCGGCTGTAAGGGCGAACGGAGTATCAGAAATATTGAGGCTCGCGCTTCGTCCACTCAAGCTAAGGTTCGCGCCCAGCGGGCCAACTTGCGCTGCACGCAAATTGGCAGAGAATCGCAACCCCTTTGACGTATTGACATCCCAACCCAAGCGAGCAGGTCCAAAATTTGCCCCAAAGTTGGTCCCAACTCCACACGGAACTGGCAGCGCTCGATTGAAGTTGAAAGAAGTAGTTGCGAGCTGCGGAATGAATTGATTTTTAATCGATGGAGCTAACTGCCCATCTGTGTCCGGCGGATTCACTTTGCCGAGAGACATGACTCCGGCCGCCGCATATTTTGGATCATTTTCCTTCGATGCGTTATACCCAAGACTTGAATCGCCACTGCCCTGATCCACGTAGTAATGGAGACTTTTGGCGTCAATTGTACCGTCTACAAAAGTTCCGCCTTTCTTGTATTTGTCATTCCCGCGATGAATAGTAACAGTTATCGAGTTCCAGTTTTGGTTGCTTGTATACATGCAATCGAGCCCATCAGGGTCAGAGAAGATAAGAGGATTGTTCATGACGTATGCATAGTGGTTCAGGCTCTGCGGGTCAGCTGGATCAGCGAATGCCATCCCCAAAGGATCAGGTGATAGCCATCTGCCCATGCTCGACGTGAGGTACCTAGCCCCAAAGTAGTCATTCCCGGATTCGGTATCTCGTTCTTTGCCGGTGAAGTGGCATGGCGAAAAACACACGTGAGATGCACACACGGCGGGTTCCGTCATAGTCACGTCCCCTCATCGTACATCAACCCCGGTCCCCAACTGCAAGGGACCGGGGGCACCCTCATTGTGGTTTGGAAAGGTGAATCCCAGGTCTCAAGGGCGAGACCTGGGGCACCCGCGCGATTTATTTTGGCTGTACAGCACCGAGATGGGGACTTACGCTATGGATTCGCTGTTTCTTTTGCGGCCGGGAGAGTGACGGATCCGATGCGGCCGGAGTTTTCATCGACCACGATGATGCGCACGGTTCCGGAGTCCTGCTTGTTGTCGAGGAATTCGTCGAAGGGGATTCCCTCAAGCAGCACTTTCTGATAGGTGGCGGGCTTGAGGTCGAGAGCCAGCGTTTGCTCTTTGAGCACAGCGCGCATTCCTGTTTCATCGCGCTGCACAAGGAAGAGATTGAGCCTGCCGGTCCATCGATCGCCCTGCTGCGCCAAGGTGACGTCGTTTGCGGCGATGTGGAGTGAGACGGCGGCTCCGGCGGAAGCGGAAGCCCGGCGGGCGCTGATGGCGATTTCGGTTGCGTCGAGGGGTTGCCAGATCGCCTGCTTGAAGCGGTCCTTCAGCGTGGACGGCTCTTTGGCGTAGATATAACCGGCGCGATAGCGGAGTGTGATTCCGCGCCGCGTGGGAACGGCGACGGTGAGGCGGTGATACTGATCGTCGGGCTGCGTGTCGGGCGCGAAGCTAAGCAGATAAGTATTCCGGCCATCCTCAATGACGCTGTTGAGATTGGCGATGATGTTATCCGACCGGTCGAACGAGCGTCCGCCGGTGGCTTGCGCCATCTGCTGGATGCCGGCCTGAACGGGGTGGAGATCCTGGCGCATGGCGGCTCTGGCGCGCGAGCCGGGGAGAGGAGTCGCGTCTCCCAGAGACCCCTTCGGGTTCATGTCGGCGACCGAAGGGTCCAACTTGACACTGTCATTCTGCAGGCTCGCGTCGGTTGCTGAAGTCTCCAACTGCGAAGCGGCGAGCGGGTAGAGACTGACGTGGGCGTCATTGAGGGCTTCCTGCGCGCGTATGGCAAAGCTGCCGATGCCGCCTGAGCCCTTGTCGCTTCCAGCCGCCTGGTCGGTCCAGTTGGCGAGCACGTTGTCACTGGCGACCCAGACGAGGTTCTTGTGACCGGGGATGGAGCCCATGTGGGCCGCGACCGCGACGACAACGGTAAGTGCCTGGCGGGCGGGATCGCTGCCTTCTTTCATCAGCTTTGGATCGACGCTGGTTCCTGAACCTCCGCCGGGGATATCGAGGACGGAGGAGATTTTAGTCGCTCCGCCGATGTTTCCGTTGACGTACTGCATGTCAGATGCAGATTGCACCGTGTCAAATTGCTGGCGATTGCGCATGTCCTCCTCTTGCGCGCGGGCCAGATCCTGAGCATTCGGCATCCATGCGCGCAGCGCGGAACTGAGGGGTGCGTGGTTGGTGGTCGCCTCGGCGAGGACGCGGAAACCGAAGCCGGCACGGATGTAGAGGCCGACAGGTTCGGAAGCGGGAAGGTGGTCAAGAAAATCGAGGACGCGGCGGCGGGCAAGTGCGAAATCTGTAAAGCTCAGGCTGGACGCGTCGAGCAGGACGAAAGTGGAGCTTTCAGGGGTGGAAGTGCCTGCGGGTTCTGCACTGCCCACAGTATCAAGTCGATTGGAATAGAGAAAAGGCAGGAGCGTTGTCGCGTCGGTAAGCGGGCTAGCGGGCGCGGTGCTTGCGTGGCTGAATGAGCGGGGATTCTGCTTTTGGCCGTTGTCGTAAACCACAAAATCATCACGCGTGAGGTCAGTAACCGGCTTGCCCTTTTTGTCGTATGCCGTAACGCCGATGTCGACGAGGCGGGTGCTGACATGGAGAGAAAATCCGGGCGCGGCGGGAGGGGCGGCAGGAACGACAGGGGTTTGGGGGAGATCCGTGGGCGCGACAACGCTGATCTCAGGAGCGGAGGGCGCGGGGGATGGCGCTGTTGCGGGAGGAGGGGCGGCGCTTGTGGGGACGGCGGCGGGGGATGTGGCCGCGATTGCGCTTTCGATTGTGGAGACCGGCTGCGGATTTGGATTTGCCTGGGAGGACGGTGCAGTTGCGGATGCGGGCGCGGCATCGTCGGCGGCAAGCATGCGCGCTTCAGATTGAAAGAGGTGATATTGGTCGAAGACAACTTCGTTCAGCAAGGTTTGCGGGACTGAATCCGCCGCTTTGTTGTCTTGAACCTCGATTCGAACCGCGCCTCCAGTGGTGGGAATCACCGCTCCGGATAAGGTCCTCTGAATGTTCGACTGAACGGGAGCGACGGTGACAGAGATGCTCTTCATGGGGCAGTAGAACGTCTGCTTGCCCAATTCAACGGGGCCGTACTCCACCATGAGATTCGCTTTAGTGACGGGATCGGCTTTGCCCATGTTGGCGATGATGGTGAGGCGAAGGACGGTTCCATCCGCGGGGTCAATAGTAATTTCGCCGTGATACGCGGAGAACTGCTGAAGGAGACGACCACTTACGCAGCAGAATTTGACCTCGTAGTGGGAGACGCCTTTGGGTACCTGGAAATGAAACACCGCCACCGGCTTGGCTGGGCCCTGCTCCCAGTGACTCCACGCCAGGTTGCCTTGCGGAAAATCCGAGAAGACGGCAGAAAGTATGGGGCCGAAATCACCAGCGGTGGTCAGGCCGTCAATTACCGAAGACGGGGCGCTCTGTTCTTCACCTGATGGCTCGGCGATTTCCTGTCCATTACGATAGAACACTGTCTCAGCAGACCGGCTGACTGGATGGAGGGGCTGGGCAGGAACGAAGTGGCCGCTGGGCGCTCCAGGGCCACCGCTCTCGAGTATGGCCGGGGTGTCTTGAAAGCGGATGGTATCGCGATTGGCAAAGAGGTTTGGAAGCCGATGGAGCGTTGACTTGACGTAATCGACGGCCCGGGCGGTGATGTCGCGCTGCTGCTCGAACGTGGGCACGGGCAGATTTGGGATTTCCGCGAGAGGCGGATTTAGAAATGTCGCTTGATCCGCGAGGACGACCAGTGCGCGGCGGGACTCGGGTCCGGGAAGCGCCGCTTCGAGCGCGGCGAGTCTGGAAGCGCTCAAGCGCTCGGTGAGTTCCTGCCCGGATAGGCGCTCAGCGATTTTGGTGTCTCGTTTTCCGGTGCTGGAAGCAACCAAGCGGTCTAGCTGATCGATGGTCAATCGGCTGGCGGCAAAGGCCGATACTGCTAACTGCCAGACAAGCCCAATGAGTATCGCCTTCTTCAAGCTCAATAGAAACCTCGCGCTGGGTGCGGCCTAAGTTTAGTCCCGGTGGAACAGGCATGCAAACCAAGGCAGTTCGATCACCACTGCCTGTTGCCGATGAGGTTGTGACGGCCCTGGCTTGAGCAGAAAGTGGGGCAGCAGGGTTGTGCACGCCGGGGACTACTGGGCCGTAAGAGCTATGGTGTTGGTGGTGACTGTCGGCAAGGGAGTTCACGCAGTTCCAGTCTGTATTTCTCACAGGCGGCGCGACAAGCTTGAAAAATAGGTCTGTCGAAGGGTCCGAGGGCCGGGAGGCCCTCGGTACAGCCGGCCAGGAGGCCGGCGCTACAATTCTCGGCCGCCTGTGAGAAATGCAGGCTGATCTCACAAGAGGATGTGATCTGACTCCTTGACGGAATCGTGCGTCCTTCTATACTGGGGTGCACATTCAAACCTTTGGGTTCGTGATTCATCCGAGGCAGAGTTCCTTAGATGCAGAGTCTCTGTTGGAGCGCGGCTTGCTCATGTCCACCATAGGGTGTGCCTGGTTCCAAGGTATCGAACTTCTTGATCTTCGAAGGGTTTGGGATTTATGTAATTGGGATGGAAGAATGCGTATGAACCGTTTAAGCAGGTGGTTAATCATTGCGGGACTTACTCTTGGGATCTTCGAAGCAGCCGAAGCGAATGCAAGTGCGCCTTTCCCGGCGATTGCACCTGAAGAACTCAAGATGACGAGCGAGCCATTGGCTCCGGGTGCGCCCGCGATCATCTTGTACCGGCAGGTGGACCGGGACGACCGTGGGGCATACGCTCACCAGGACGAATATATTCGGATCAAGATTCTGACTGAAGAGGGGCGGAAATATGCGGACATCGAGATCCCGTACTTCAAGGAAAATCAGAATGTTATCAATGTCCGGGGCCGGACGATCAGGCCGGATGGCTCGATCGCGGAATTCAACGGCCAAGTTTTCGAAAAGAATCTGGTCAAAGGCAGAGGAGTGAAGTATCTGGCGAAGACTTTTACGCTGCCGAGTGTCCAGGTTGGATGCATCATCGAATACAGCTATACCGTGGATTTCAACAATAGTTTCATCTTCGACTCCCACTGGATCCTGAGCAATGAACTATTTACAAAGAGGGCGCAGTTCTCACTTAAACCCTTCGTAGGCGTCTATGTGCGGTACAACCTGCGCTGGAGCTGGAATCTTCTGCCAACAGGCACCGAGCCGCCGAAAGAAGGCCCCGACAGCATTATTCGGATGGAGGCTAAAAATATCCCGGCATTCCAGGAAGAAGACTACATGCCCCCAGCCGGCGAAATGAAGTCGCGGGTGGACTTCGTCTATCAAGCCGGCGAGATGGAAAAGGACGAGGATGCCTACTGGAAAAAGACCGGAAAGAGTTGGAACGAATTTCTGGAAACCTTCGTTGATAAGCGGAAGCAGATGGAGCAGGCGGTGGCGCAGATTGTTGCGCCGGGCGATTCGCAAGAGGTGAAGCTGCGAAAGATCTATGACAAGGTTCAACAGTTTCGGAACACCAGTTTCGAATTGCAGAAGACCGAGCAAGAGCAGAAGCGAGCCAAGGAGAAGCCACCGGAGAATGTAGCGGAGCTTTGGAAGAGGGGCTACGGCGGTGGTACGCAACTTACATGGTTATTCCTTGGCCTGGTGCGGGCCGCAGGTTTTGAGGCTTACGGATGCTGGGTTTCCAATCGCAGCGAATATTTCTTTTCCCCTGGGACCCGACAGGGCGACAAGCTCAACGCCAACGTAGTTCTCGTGAAGCTCAATGGAAAGGACCTCTATTTTGACCCTGGGGCGGCCTTTACCCCCTTTGGGATGTTGACCTGGGGGGAAACCGGAACGGCGGGGTTGCGGCTGGATAAAAACGGCGGCTCGTGGATTCAGACAACGCTTCCCAGAGCCGAAGAATCTCGAATTGTGCGCGTAGGCAAGCTCAAGCTCTCCGAGAATGGCGACTTGGAGGGAAAGCTAACGGTTACTTACACCGGGCTTGAAGCCATGTATCACCGTCAGCAAGAGCGGAACGCCGACGATGTGGAGCGCAAGAAGTCACTGGAAGAACGAGTAACCTCTCAGGTTAGCTCCACGGCAGAGGCCGAGTTGACCAACAAACCCGATTGGACTAACTCCGAGACGCCACTGGTTGCGGAGTTTAACTTGAAGATCCGGGATTTTATGATGAATGCGGGCAGCCGAGCGGTGATTCCCGCAGCGATATTTACCGCCGCGGAAAAGAACCTGTTTGAGCACGCAAACCGGGTACAGCCAATTTACTTCGACTATCCGAGTGAAAAGTTCGATGACATCACATTAGAACTTCCGGCCGGATGGCATGTGAGCAGCGTTCCATCGGCCGTGGATCTGGGGCAGAAACTGATTAGCTATTCTCTAAAGGCGGAACAAGGCCCTGGGACAATGCATCTGACCCGGAAGCTGAGCATCGATATGTTGCTCCTCGACAAGAAGTTCTATCCGGCGTTGCGAAGCTTCTTTCAGTCAGTAAGGGCCGGCGACGGCGAACAGGTGGTGTTGCAGCCAGGTGAAACCCATGCCAGCAACTAAGCTCTGCAATCGATTGTCAGCATACCGTCTATGGTCGATGGCGGTCATCTCGGCCGCCGCGATTGGAATGGTTTTTGCACCGCAGGCCGGTTCATGCGCCGACGGTCCTCAGTGGTTACAAGTGCTGACCGGAGCACAACTGCCAACCTATGACGATAAGACAGACGCAGTTTTGCTCTATTCCGAGACGAATGTAACCGTTCTTTCAGTGGACAAGATCCGAACCCACATACGCGAAGCCTACAAAATATTGCGGCCTGCCGGGCGAGAACATGGGACTGTATCCGTTTACTTCAATCCGCGCAGAAAGATCACGAATCTTCACGGCTGGTGCATCCCGGCACAGGGCAAGAATTACGAGGTGAAGGAGAAGGATTCGATCGATGTCGCAGCCCCGTTTGACGGTGGCGAACTCATCTCGGATATAAAGTACAAGGTGCTGCAGATTCCGGCGGCCGATCCGGGAAATGTCGTTGGATACGAATACGACGTAGAGGAGCAGCCATTCTGGCTGCAGGACGCCTGGCAGGTCCAGGGAACCGACCCGGCCCGCGATAGCCGCTTCACTCTTCAGCTTCCCGCTGGCTGGGAGTACAAGGCATCCTGGTCGTCCTTTCCGGAGGTGAAGCCAACTGCGGGAGCCGGCAATATAGCTCAATGGGCGGTGACCGACGTAAAGCCGATCCGGCCGGAAGCAGAGATGCCACCGCTGAGCGGCGTGGCCGGCGAGATGATCGTTTCATTCTTTCCGCCGGGCGAAAACTTGCGCAAGAACGAGTTTGGAAGCTGGCAGAGTATGGGGTTGTGGTATCAGGGTCTGATCGATCCCCAGATGGCGACGTCGGACGCGATCAAGCAGGAGGTGATTGCGTTAACAGCAGGAAAGATTACGACCATGGCAAAGATGCAAGCCATAGCCGGTTTCCTGCAGCACGACATTCGCTATGTGGCGATCTCGCTGGGGATCGGCGGCTGGCAACCCCATCCTGCTCAAGAAGTCTTCACCCATAGATATGGTGATTGCAAGGATAAGGCGACCCTGATGCGAACCATGCTGCGGGAGATTGGGGTGGACTCATATCACCTGGTAATCAACGATGAGCGTGGCTCGGTGACGCACGACTCGCCGGCGCACAACGGCTTCAATCACGTCATCCTTGCAATCAAGTTGCCTGAGGACTTGAAAGATCCTGGACTCATCGCAGTGGCGCAGTACCCCAGGTTCGGAAGGATTCTGTTCTTTGACCCGACCAACGAAATGACGCCGTTTGGCCGGATAAGCGGGGAACTGCAGGCGAATTACGGATTGATGGTCTCGCCCGATGGGGGCGAACTCGTGCAAGTGCCGCAACAGCCATCTGCCACAAACAGCATCCACAGGGAGGGCAAGCTGACGCTTGACGCCCAGGGGAAACTGGCGGGGGACGTGGAGGAAACCCGCGTTGGCGATCGAGCGTCAACGGAGCGCTGGCGGCTTCGCGAGGTGAAGAAGAGCACGGATCGGATCAAGCCATTCGAAAGTCTGCTGGCTGGCTCGCTTGCGGGTTTCAGGATTGTGAAGGCAAGTATGACCAACCTCGACTCTACAGAACTTCCCTTTGTTCTCAATTACACATTTGAGACCAATGCCTACGCGAAGAAGGCGGGGGACCTGCTGCTGGTGAGGCCACGTGTACTGGGGATCAAGACATCGACGATTTTAGAGTCGAAGGACCCTCGAAAGTTTCCGGTTGAATTCGATGGGCCGTTCCAGGATACCGACAGCTTCGAGATCGCGTTGCCGCCGGGATACGAGGTTGACGAGTTACCACCGCCGGCGAACGTGGACTTCAGCTTTGCAAGCTATCACAGCAAGACAGAAGCTGCCGGACGAACGATTGTCTACACGCGCAGCATGGAAGTTAAGGAACTGACAGTTCCTGTTGCCAAGATGGACGAACTGAAGAAGTTCTACCGGCTGATTGCGGGGGATGAGCGGAACACCGCTGTTTTGAAGCCTTCCGGAGCTGTGAAGTAGAGAGAAATTGAACGGCATGCAAGCGATCGTGGCGATTCAGGATGCGTTGAAGAACTGCTGCTAATGGGCGGGCGGGGCGGCCTTTGCACGGAACCGATAGAGGACGTCGGCGATCTTGCGGGGGGAGCGCTTTGCATTGATCTCACCGGGATCGTCGGCGCGGATGCCGTACCAGCTGGAGATTTGCTTCACGTAGGTGGCCGCGGGCTGCGGATATGTTGCAGTGGAGTTTGCGATTTTCGCATGGCGGTCTAGATATCCCTCGATGAAGCCGAGACGATGCTCGGGGGGAGACTGCCTCCAGTATTCGCCATCGAAGATTCCGTGCTTGCCTGGGTGCACGTCTCCGCCGGGTGGAACGGGGCCGGGCTTCTGGGCTTTGACATATTGGGCGAGCATGGAGGCTACGGGCGTCTTCAACTCGGCGGGATGGGCGGTATAGCGCGCGGTGATGGCCTGCTCGGCGGAGTTCCAAGTGACCGCCGTATACTGCTTCTCCGCCGCATCGTAGAGGGCGCAGTCAATGTACCCGGCTAGGAAACCGGTGCGCTGATCCTCGGAGGCGGATTTCCACCAGGCACCGTCGTGCATGCCGGGGGTGGCTGCGATGGCGAAAGAACAGATGAAGGCCAGGCAAAGAGCGGCGACCTTTTTCATTCAAGCCCTCCTGTGAACGGCGCGCGTTTATCCCGGGGTGTAGTACTTGACCATTGCGTTCTTTGGAAATACCCAGTTCTCGTACTGGACTCCCACGGTAGCCCCGATGTTGTTCATGAGCGGACCGCGGCCTTGAACGGGTTGATCGCCTTTGACTCCCGCAGGGCGAATTGTGACCACGTGGCCGGTGCCGGCGGGATTCTGCCAGGCTCCGATGACAAGGATGCCCTGATTGGCCAGAGCCTGCGCGTCGGCCGCAGTAACGCTCTTGTAGTCCTTTGAAGAGGCGAGCACGGCAGCGAACTTGTTGGCAAGGAGTCCTGCTAGGCCGTCGGTTGGCGCTTCAACCGCCTTGGCAACCGCCAGCGTCGCCTGATTGCAGTGCGTGACACCGCCGGAAGGCTGAAATGCGGGGTTGGCACGGGCTGCGTCCTGGGCGGCAATCAGCTCCTTCAGGTCCTGATCCACTGACGGCGTGGACGAGGCGAGAAGTTCGAAGAACCGGGTTCCAACGGCATGAAGATTGGCGCCGGAACCGCTCACGATCCACCCAAACCCCATGCGAGTTGCCTGCCTGTGGCCATTGACACTGCTGACGGCGACTACGGGTTCAAACTCGCATTGGATGAGGGCCTTTTGAAACGTGACTTCTTTCCAATTGTGGGGATGGACAAAGACGTCGTTTGGATCGACTACACTCATGCAGCCACCTCATCGAAGAGCCTGGAACAGCCGGTCTTGATTATCTCCGCCAAAGCTTTGCTTTGCGCAGAAGAAGATATTCAGCAACCGGCTATCCTAACTCATTCGTGTGTTATCAGGCTCCGTGCCGGACTCGATGGTCCAAATATACGGTGTCCGTGCGGAATCTTAATTGAAAAGATCCTTCATTTTCTCAATGAGTCCAGGTGAAGCAGGTTTGTTGTCGACGGTGAGCGACTCAGACAGCTTGGTGACGAGTTCGCGCTGGGAGCGGCTGAGCTTTCGGGGAATCTGGACGACGACTTTAACGATGAGGTCGCCGTGCCCCTTTTCATTGAGATAGGGAACGCCGCGTCCGCGCACGCGCAATTCGCGACCGCTCTGGGTGCCCTCGGGAATTTTCAGGTTCACAGGGCCGTCGATGCCGGGCATTTCGAATTCGGCACCCAAAGCCGCCTGCGGGAAGCTGATGGGGATGACGCAGTGAAGGTCGTACCCGTGGCGCTCGAAATGATCGTGCGGACGGATAGCAAGGACAACGTACAAGTCGCCCTTAGGGCCACCGGCGCGGCCTGCATCGCCTTCGCCGGAGTAGCGAATGCGGGTTCCGTCTTCAACGCCAGGGGGCACCTTGACGCTGAGCTTGAATTCGGTGGAGGTACGGGTCTCGCCCCGGCAGGTTGTACAGGGGTCGCCGATGACGGAGCCAGTGCCGCCGCAGGCGCCGCAGGTGCGGGCCACGGAGAAAAAGCCCTGCTGGAAGCGGAGCTGGCCACGTCCCTGGCACTGGGCGCAGGTGGTGGGACCGCGACCGGAGGCGCTGCCGCGGCCTTTGCAGGCGGCACAGACCTCAAGGCGGCGAATTCTGACTTCAGTTTCAGTGCCGAAGATGGCGTCCTCAAAATCGATGGTGAGGTCGAAGCGGAGGTCGTCGCCTCGCTGCTGACGCGAACCGCGCGGGCCGCTGCCTCCCATGGAGAACATCTCGCCAAACAGGTCGCCGAAGATGTCGCCGATGTCGACGCCGCCGGCAAAGGGACCGGCACCGGGACCCTGTCCACCCAGACCGGCATGACCGTAGCGATCGTATGCGGCGCGCTTGTCAGCGTCGCTGAGGACCTGATAAGCCTCGCTGGCCTGCTTGAACTTTTCCTCGGCCGCGTGGTCGCCGGGGTTGCGGTCAGGGTGGTACTTGAGCGCCTGCTTACGATAGGCGCTCTTCAATTCCTGGTCGCTGACTTCGCGGGTTACGCCGAGAACTTCGTAGAAATCTGCTTTGCTCACTTTTGTATTAGAAACCATTCTTTTGTTTGAGATTCAAAAAACCAATTACTTGCCGGTGACACAGATTATTCACTAATTTGTTTTGGGTTGTGGGCTACGCGGACCATGGCCGGACGCAGAAGGCGCTCGCGCAGGCGGTAGCCGCGACGGATCTCTTCAGCGACGTGCTGGTCGGGCATGTCATCGCGATCGACCGCGCCAAGGGCCTCATGGACACGGGGATCGAATGCCTCACCAACGGAAGGAACAGGAATGACCTGCATCTGGCGCAGAACTTCTTCCATTTGCTTGACGATGAGAGCAACGCCGGAGCGCAACTGTTCCGCGGATCCGTCGGACTTGAGGGCCAGCTCGAAGTTGTCGAGGACGGGCAGGAACTGTTCGACGACGGCGCCGGTAGCATAGTCGCGAAACTCAAGACGCTCACGCTCGCCGCGCTTGCGGGCGTTTTCAAACTCCGCCTGGAGGCGGGCGATACGGTCTAAAAGCTGATCACGCTCGCCCTTCATCTGGTCGTACTCCGCGCGGGTAACGGACTCAGAGGGAGTTGCGGCCTGGGCAGCATTTACTGGGACTTCATCGTAGACGGGCGAATTTGACGCCGGGTCCGTGGCTGAATCTTCCGCGGGCCCGCCAGAAGCGATCTCAAGAGGTTCCAACGTGGTCGATTCTGTTTTCTTATCTGACATATGGTTACGCATTCTCCTAAAAATCAAGGGCACCTGATTCCATTGTATTTTCTTTGACGGTTTTCGCGCTTGCCGCGGGCTGCAAATGCTTCATTCAGGAGCAGCGATCTTAGCGACAATTCGACTATTGTGATGAAACTGGGTACCTGCGACCGGTGACGGGGCGTTCCTTTACGAATCGAGCTCGATATTTCTTTGCAGGTTACTCGCCGGCCAAGTCTTTGACCTCATGATTCTGCGTATTCGTTCAAGCGGTCAGTGACCTAGTCGGCGGGGAGTTCCAGGAGGCGCTCGGAGAGCTTCGCGATGTAGCTGACGGCCTGAATCATCTCCTGATATTGGATGCGGGTGGGGGCAATGACGGCGACCGTACCCAGATTTGATCCGCCGAGACGGGCCTGGGCTCCGATGAGCACGAGATCCTGCATGGCGGGTGAGGCTTCGTCGAGACCTACGACAACGCGGACTTCCTGCTGGCGTCCATCGACATAGGCGTTGAGCAGTTCTACCAGCCTCTGTTTGGCTTCGAGGGCAAGCAGCATCTGGCGCAGGCGCTCGCGATCCAATTCGCTGGAGATGAGGTTGGCGATTCCGTCCATGTAGATGGCGGGGCCTGATTCCGCGGCGACCAGTGCGCCTTTGCGGCAGAGTTCCTCGACGGAGGCCAGCATCTGGCGATAGGCTTCGCGCTCGAGGTCGGCGCGGCGGGCTACCTCAGAAAGGATGCGCTCCACGGGCCATCCGCGAAAGTTCTCGTTGAGGTAACGGGCGGCGGTTTCCAGTTCGGCGTGGGTCAGTTCGTGGTCCAGTGCGAGTACACGATCCTGCACGGCACCGGCCTGGGTGACGAGGACAGCCAGAACTCTGCCGGTCGAGAGGCGGGAGAAGTGGATGTGCTCAAGCACCTGGGCGGCAGTGGAGCAGGCCAAGGCCACGCCGAGACCGCTGGAGATGAGCGCGAGCACGTGCGAGGTGCGCTCGAGATACTCATGGCTGCTGGATACGCCGGAGAAGCTTTCCTCAATTTGCCCTCGGCGGGCTTCACTGAGGGGCGAAGGGCCGGGCTGGTTGGGGATAGAAGCGTTGACGCCAGCCGCAAGACGACCGGTTTGGGTAATCTGCTCGACGTAATAGCGGAAGGCGGCGGCGGTAGGGATGCGGCCAGCGGAGGTATGGGGCTGTTCGAGCAAGCCTGCATCTCCGAGCGTGGCCATTACGTTGCGCAGGGTGGCGGAACTGAGACCTTCACGGTCAATAAAGAAACGGGCGAGCGCCTGCGAGGCCACGGGTTCGCCGGTAGCGATGTACATCTCGATGATGGCTGTAAGAACCAGCCGCTCACGCGGACTGAGGCGCACATCGGACATCTTCCCTGCTTTCCGGCCTAAATGCTTGTCACTATAGAGCTTACGTTGAAAAGAGGATAGAAGCCTCCTTTTTAATTTTAGGGAGGGCTGAAGGACGCTGTCAAGGTACAGCGAGTTGCGGAATAATGGTTGGGTTAAATGGGGTTGCGGAGAAGGACTGATTTCAGAGCGAAGGGCGCGGAATGCATGCCCAAGGGCTTAAAAGCCGTAATCATCCCAATCCACTTTTACCGGGGATGAATCCCCAGCCTACCACCCGGATTGGTTTTTCCGCGGGCTGACAAGTCGGCACAATGGCGGGCGAGTTCAGCTTGGTTGCAATTGTTGCTGACGTGAAATGCATGGCGCGCCTGGATGGCTCGAGCAAGGACTGGATCAGCGATGAAACGTGCGAGTGAGTTCCGGATGGCAGGAGCGAACGTTCTGAGGCTGGGGATTCTGTTCCTAATTGCGCTGGTGGTGGGAATTGTCGCTGCCTGTTCAACAAGGACAGAGGGGGCGGCGAGGGGGCCCCGGCAGCCCGGTGCGGGGCCGGGAAGCGCAAGTTACAAGCATGGTCTGGTGGTCGCGCAGGAGTACGGCGTGGGGCCAACACGGTACTGGATATTTGAGCCGGCAGATCCGAAGCCGGAGAGCGCTCCGGTGATCGTATTCAATCACGGCTGGCTGGCATTGGAACCGAAGTACTACGGCGCGTGGATTGACCACATTGTAAGGCGCGGAAATATTGTGATTTTTCCTGTGTATCAGGACGGCCTGCGCACGCATACCTCCGAATTCACAGCTAATGCCGCCGCGGGGGTTCGCGCAGGAATAGCGAGACTCAAAGCCGAACCTGGGCATGTGAGGCCGCAGTTGGAGATGGTCGCGGTGGTTGGCCACTCGATGGGCGGCTTGATCACGGCGAACTTTGGAGCGGAGTGGAAGCGGCTTGGGATTCCGCAGCCGCGGGCGTTGATGTGCGTGGAGCCGGGCAGGACTTCGGCGATGCCCAAGAGCGCCTCAGTGCAACTGGCCGACCTGAGCCTGATTGGAAAGGACACGCTGCTGCTGACCGTGGCAGGCGATCGAGACAGGCTGGTGAAAGACGAGGATGCAAAACGCATCTTCAAAGAGACGACAAAGGTTGCGCCGGAAAACAAGAATCATATTTTGATGGTTTCCGACGACCACGGCTCGCCGGTGCTGGTCGCCAACCATCTGGCGCCGGTCGGGCTGAATCTCCGGTATACGGACCCGGCCGCAGCGGGGACGCTGAGCCATTGGTTCTTTGAGCAGATGGAGAAGCGCCGACTGAGAGCCAGCGAAAACGGAGGCGACGGTGCGCTTGGCATGGCGGTGGACGCTCTGGATTTCTACGGAACCTGGAAACTATTCGACGGACTGAGCGATGCGGCATTCTACGGACGGAACCGGGAGTATGCGCTGGGGAACACGCAGCAGCAGCGGTTCATGGGCAAGTGGAGCGACGGGATCGGCGTGAAGGAACTACAGGTGAGTACAATTCCGTAGTGACCCACGCGCACTTGCGTTTCGGGTTAAGAATGATAGTCAGGCATTGGAAAGAGGCCTCGATCCATGACAGGGCGGCTTGCAAGTACTTCCATTTTGATTCTCTCGATTTCTGCATCCGGTCTGACGTTGGCTGCAGCGAAATCCGCAGTTGGTCAGGGCGGGCCGCCTCGAACAGACGTGGCGGCCTCAGCGGCGGCGGCTGGCGATGAGCAATGGCGGCATGATTTGGAAGGTTGGCGGGATCGGCGGGCGAAGGAGATTTCCGCGCCAGACGGGTGGTTGACACTGACCGGAATGGGGTGGCTGAAGTCCGGCATCAACTCGATGGGGTCGGGCGCGGGCAACCTGATCCGGCTAAGTGCGCAGGCTCCGGAACGCGTGGGACTGCTGACGGTGAGCGGGGACATTGTGCAATTGCTTTCGCCGGCGGGCGGATTTCCAGCGGAGTTGACGGTGGACGGACAGCCTGCAAGGGAAGGCCCGCTGACGGTAGACGACTACAAGCCCTCTACAATCGGCTGGCGCGGGATGACGTTTGTGGTGCTGAAGCGCGGCGACCGGTACGTGCTGCGCATCAAGGACGCAGACACGCCGGGGCGCAAGGGTTTCCATGGATTGAACTGGTATGCGCCGGATGCGCGCTATCGAGTTACGGCGCGCTGGATTCCCTTCAAGCCGCCGCAGGTGCAGGAGATTCCCACGGTGATTGGGACGACGCTGAGGCTGCCGGCGCCGGGACTGGCGATGTTCCTGCTGAACGGCGAGGTGCAGCACCTGGAACCGGTGATCGAAGACCCGCAGTCGAAGATACTGTTCTTCATTCTGAAAGATGCGACCAGCACGACCGCGACCTATGGCGGTGGCCGGTTTCTGCATACGGATTTGCCGGATCATGGGCTTGACCAGCCGGGCAACTTGACACTTGACTTCAACCGATTGGAGAATCCGCCGTGTGCCTATACGAATTACGCGACCTGTCCGCTGCCACCGGAACAGAACCGAATGAAGGTGGCGGTAGAGGCGGGAGAACAACGGTACGAGCACTAGAGACCGGTGTGGAATGCATCCTAGTAGTTATGATTCTTTTGGAGGCGCGATGAAGACCAAGTCTGGCGGCAAGTTGCTGGTATGTGTGGCGATAACTTTGGCGTTGCTGGCGTTTGTGCCGGCGTGCCATGGAAGCCCTAAAACGAAAGCGGAAAAGCACGCACTGAAGATTGAAAAGGACCTGGCCAAGTACAAGGCCGGAAGTTATCTGCATCTTGTGTTGAACAACAATACAGAAGTCAACGGCACGCTGGGCACGCTTTCAGAGACGTCTTTCGACTTTAGCAATACCGAGACGAACGCCAAGGAGACACATCTCTACGGCGACGTTTACAAGGTAGAAAAGGGCAAGCAGTACATCGGCGAGGGATCAGAGAAGCACCACCGCATTCATATATTTTGAGTTCGACCTGGAGCGCCGAAAAAGCAGTGGTCAGTGGACAGTGGTCGACGAAGCGGCGGCGGTTGAGTTCGTCGTATCCCATCCATTCCGCAAACAACGCGGAATGGATGGGGCACGGAGCTGATTTGCGGTAAATGGCGTTGATGTACTGGCTGGTGCGGGTCTGTCGCATATTGGGCTGATAGATTTTATAGAAGGGCCTGCCAAGGTATCGAAGGTGGGAGAGTAGCCAGAAGAGCATACCTCAGGGGCTAAAGCCCTCGTCTATTTTCATCAACTTGCGGCGCGGCTGAAGCCGCGCCCTTTCAAAACAAGGCCCTGGCACGAGTTTTTGCGCAGCCTGATTTTCCCCGGATGAGCCGCACGGCGGCTGGAAAGAGCCATGTTTCACAACACAGAAGACGTACACATTCAATGGACGAAGGTGGTTCTGCCTCCGGTGTTTCTGGAGGAGGAGTTCCCTGTTTCCGAGGCTGCCTCGGCTACGATTTTCGACACGCGGACCGAGATTACCGACATTCTGGGCGGGCGGGACGAGCGACTGCTGGTGCTGGTGGGGCCGTGCTCGATTCACGACACCAAGGCAGCGCGCGAGTACGGCCGGCTGCTGCAGGATGCGATTGCGGAGTACTCGAACGATCTGCGGATCGTGATGCGGGTGTACTTTGAGAAGCCGAGGACGACGATCGGGTGGAAGGGGTTGATCAACGACCCATATCTCGATGAGTCGTACAAGATCAACGACGGGCTGCGTATGGCGCGGCACCTGCTGCTGGACCTGGCGGAGATGGGCGTGCCGACGGGAACGGAGTTTCTGGACATGATTTCTCCGCAGTACATTGCGGGGCTCGTGAGTTGGGGCGCGATTGGGGCGCGAACGACGGAGAGCCAGGTGCATAGGGAGTTGGTATCGGGCGTGAGTTGCCCGGTGGGGTTCAAGAACGCGACGTCGGGCGATGTGCAGGTGGCCATTGACGCGATTCTGTCGGCGGCGCATTCGCATACGTTTCTGGGACACACCAAGCATGGGCAGTCGGCGATTTTTGTGACCACGGGAAACCCAGACTGCCACATTATTTTGCGGGGTGGCCGGAAGATGGTGAACTACACGGCGGAGAGTGTGGCCGAGACCGCGGCGAAGATGGAGAAGGCGGGGGTTGCTCCGCGGATCATGATCGACTTCAGCCACGCCAACAGCTGCAAGGACTACAAGCGGCAAGCGGCGGTTTGCCACGATGTGGCGGGGCAGATTGCGGCGGGAGACAAGCGCATTCAGGGCGTGATGATCGAGAGCAACCTGGTGGCGGGCGCCCAGCCTCTGGTGCCGGGACAGCCGCTGGTGTACGGGCAGAGTATTACGGACGGTTGCATCGACTGGGCTGAGACTCGAACGCTGCTTGCGGAGTTGGCGGCGGCGGTGAGGGCGCGGCGGGGGTAGTCGGGCTCCAGTGTGTGGCCCGCATCTCAAAAGTCGAGATGTCGGCCACACGATCATTTTTTGGGGGAGATGGGCTGGGTGAGGGCCGTTCACCCCAGGTCCTAGAGCGTTTTCTGATTTGGTGTTTACGGTGGAGATTTGAATTTTTGTTATCCCACCCATGAATCACAAAACGATTCATGGATGGGGTACCCAAATTACTGTTCACACTTGCACCTAAAACGCTCTAGAAACGGGACCTGGGGTGACCGTGAACGAGATGCGGGCCACCGGCTACTGCGGCAACCCGTTATACTCGCCCGCGTTCTTTTGCAGGACTGCAAAGGCACGATTTGCGGGAATGATTTCGCCCGCCTTGAATCCGAACCTTGGATCGTCGATGATGGGAGTCAACGTGAGGGCCTCTCCCGCGCCCCGCGCTGAAAAGTAGATCTTCAGCGCAGGCACCCAAACCACGAAATCGTCCTTGCTTGCGCGACGCGCCACGAGGGCCCGCGTGACCGCCGCATTTCCGAAGTCGGTCGCCCTCCAGCCATCGTTGTGTTGAGTAACCGCCAGGGAGGAGGCCACGCGCCCATCCACCGTGACCGGATAGATGAGCTTATGCGCATCCTGCAAAAGCCCGGCGGCAACGGAGTCTGCCTTGTACGCCGTCAACGCGTCCAGTGGAACGGTATAGAGTTTGATCGGATCGCTCAACTGGGCGCTTTTGGCCTGTTCCACCGAAGAGAATCCCAAGCCCTGAAAATTCTCTGGCAAGACCAGCGACTGCAGCACGGTCAACCCCGCCTGCGCCGCCTGCTGGCTCGACGCACTGGCCGGCGGGCTGGCGACCAGATTTGCCTGGCTTGCGGGGAATATTCTTCCTTTACACGATGACAGCAGCATCGCAACCAAAACCAGCAACATCGCTCCGCGGATTCTCATGCTATTTACCTCCCGTATAAGTGATGTTGTAGAAGTCGTTCCAGTGGGTATGGTCGGTATCGCTGACGTAACGGGAATAGGTCATGATCGTCTCCGTTCCGCCTGTCAAGGTACTCAGGTTCGTGTACGGTTCCGGATCGTTGACGTCCACGTACTGCACATTCTCGATGGTGAGGTAGCCTCTGACAACCATCATGTGGCCGCCGCCGCCGTTCCAGTGCCACGAGAACGCGAAAGGCTTGTTGGCGCAGAATATCTGACTCTGGACCTGTGCCCAGGTCAGCGCCGCATTGTTGGTCTGATCGGCGGTGAAGCCATACTTTGAATACTCCGGCCAGCCGCCGTTGTTGCAGGAGCCAGAGTTGTTTGTGCAGCAGCCGCTGAGGCCGAATTCGTTGTTGGCCTCGGTGCACTGACTAACATCGTGGCCAAGGTACTTCATGGTCATTTCACCGCTCGCCGCCCAGCACCAGTTAGAGCCCTGTTGGGGCAGCGTCGGCACATTCACTGTGGACACAAGCGGAGGATTGCAGCACCCCGCAAGAAGGAGGAGCGGACAGGCAAGAATGCCTGCTTGGAACACTTTCATAACCTAACCTCGAATCGTGGATTCATTTTGCAAAAAATGCGTCCGCCATCGAGGTCGGCCCGATGCTGCTGTCGAACCTATCGGGCCGACAGCGGCAAAGCCGCGAATGGCTGGCGCTTGATTCCAACGGGTACGGTAGATTTGAAATTCTGCCCGGGTGCGTGGCGACCGTACAACCTCGAACTATCAGGGGACGGAATGTACCGGCTCGCCGAACGCAGGGTAAGTATTGCATTGCTTCTTCAAAACTTGTCAAGCAAAAAGCTCTTTTATGAAAAGTTATTTGGTCGCCGCTGGGGTGCCTGTCGACTGGGGAGGGTGAGGTATCCGAGTAGCGACCGCAGGTCCCCCCTCGCGTTGCTCGTGGCAAGCGTTCGATTCCCTTATTTGCGCGACGGTCGCCCAGGATGACAGATTTTTGTTCTGCGAGGCCCTGTGGGAAAGCGTGCGTTCCACGGGGGAACCGTTATGATTATGGGCACACAGACGAGGCGCAAGAGCAAGTTGATGGCCCGTACGATCTTCATTTCGGCTGGCGAGGCAAGCGGCGAGCACTACGGCGCGCTGCTGATTGTGGCGCTTGAACGGCAACTGGCGGAGAGGGAAGAGCGAGCGCAGTTCTTTGGCATGGGCGGAACGCGCATGGAGGCGGCCGGGCTGGAACGGGTGGTTCACTCGGAAGATATGGCCGTGATGGGGCTGACCGAGATTGTGAAGCACCTGCCAAGGATCTACAGTGAGTACCGCAAGCTGAAGAAGGCCATCCGCACAAGACGACCGGATGTGGCCGTGCTGATCGACTTTCCAGAGATCCACTTCAGGCTGGCGAAGGAATTCACGCGGCTGGGGGTTCCGGTGATCTTCTTTGTGAGCCCGCAGCTATGGGCCTGGAAGAAGCACCGCATCAAGCTGGTTCAGAAATACGTGCGTCGGATGCTGGTGATTTTTCCGTTCGAGGAGGAATTTTACCGGGAGAACGGGGTGGAGGCGGAGTTTGTAGGGCATCCGCTGGCGGAGCTGCCGCTGCCGACGATCAGCCGCGAGGAGTTTGCCGCGAGAAATGGGCTGGACCCGAAGAAGACCTGGGTTGGCCTGCTGCCGGGGAGCCGTGCCAAGGAGATCCGGGACCACCTGCCGGAGATGCTGGAGGCGGCCTGGGGCATGGCGCTGCCCACACCCGATGCCGCAGAGCCTTCAGAGGATATGGAGTTTGTGATTCCTCTGGCGCCTACGCTGAACGCCGCACAACGCGCCGAGGTGCTGCAGATTGCGGAAGACCACGGGGGCGGGCTGGCGGTGCGGCTGGTGGAAGATGCGCGCGGAACGCTGTTTCACGCGCGGGCGTCGGTGGTGGCCAGCGGGACGGCTACGGTGGAGGCGGCGCTGATCGGCAGTCCATTTGTGGTGGTTTACCGGGTTTCGGCGGTGACCTACGCGATCGCCAAGCGGGTGGTGAAGGTGGCGCACGTGGCTATGGCGAACCTGATCGCGGGCAAGCGGGTGGTTCCGGAATTGATTCAAGATGACTTCACGGCGGCGAATATCGTCCAACAGATGATGCGGCTGCTACCGGACGGGCTGGCCCGCGAGTCCATGATGCAGGAGTTGGGCGCGATACGGGTGGCGCTGGGCAAGCGGGTGGTGGAGGGCTTGGAAGATTCTCCGGGCGCGATTGAGAGAGTGGCTGCGATTACGCTGGAAGTGGCGGAAGAACAGGGACTAGGGACTAAGAACAGGGACTAGGGAATAGGGAGTACGACTGCCTGGTTGAGGTTCTTGCTATCCCAGGTCCCCAAAAGCGAGGGACCTGGGGCACCCAGCCTTACTGGGTTGTCGGAATTGACCCGGTGGGTAGTGGGATTTAGCTGCATTGGGTGGTTGGGATTTGCTGGATGGGGTGCGGAGTATTGTTGGGAATCGGAATTTAGCCGGCGGCGGCAAGCGATGATGACTGGTATGAGAAGACAATTTCGGCTTGGATTCGGAGGTCACTGCCTGAGGGGCGCGGCCGGCGTACTGGCGGCTGGAGTGATGATGGCGGGGCCGCTGTTGGCGCAGAGGGCCGAGCGTCCGGCGCTGAACATTGCGGGCTACGTGATCGACGCCGAACTGGATCCGGCCACGCACCATCTAGCTGCCAAGGTGGTGGTGACGTTGACTGCACCGGAAAACCTGCAAGTGGTGAACTTTGGCTTTCACCCGGCGCTGAAGGTAACCAAGATCAGCGACGAGAGCGGCAAGCTGCTGGACGGGGAACGGACCGCGGACGGCGCCATTCGGGTGACGGCGGGGACGCCCTTTGTGCAGGGGCAGGCGGTGCACTGGACCTTCGAGTACGAGGGGACGATCACGGGGAAAGAAGACGGGCCGGTGGAGGGACTGAAGCTGGCCGCGATTCAGGAGCCGATCAGTTATTTGCTCTACCCTGCGCGGTGGTTTCCGATGACGGGGTACATGACCAACCGGTTCACGGCGGAGATGCACATTCGGGTGCCGCAGGGGATGCGGGTTTTTGCGAGCGGCATGCAAGGCAGCGCGAAGCCGGCGAAGCTGGCCAGCGGCAAGCCGGCCGACGAGTTCGACTTTAACTGGACGAAGCCGGGATTTCCGGGGACGGTGATTGCAGGGCGGTACGTTGCGCCGATTTCAGTGGGCGCGGGCAACGTGAAGGTGTACCTGACGGTGAGCCACCAGCAGTCCGCAAATCAACTGGCACAATCGGCGACGAAGGAATACGACTTTTTTACCGATAGCTTTGGAGCCCCGGAGACCAGCCATCTGAACGTGGTGGAATTGCCGGACGATACGCTGCCGGCGGTGTATGCGCCTGAGCTAGCTGCGATTATGGGTTCGCGGGTGGGGGACAAGAGCAGCGTGCGGCTGCTGTCGAACACGATTGCGCACCAGTGGTGGGGTTGCGAAGTGAGCCCGCGAACGCTAAACGATGCCTGGATTACCAACGGCATGTCGCGCTACGGGGAGCTGATGTACCTGGAAGAAGAGAGCGGCAAGAGCGCAATGCGAACGGCGATGGGAGACGTGGCCGCAGGCGCGCTGGCGTACGACACGATTCCGCTTTCGAGCGTGGGGCGGCTGAATCCCTTCTCGCCGGAGTTCCAGTCCATGACGCTGGAAAAGGGCGCGATGGTGTTTCACATGCTGCGCTGGGAGTTGGGAGACAAGGCTTTTCTGGAGACGCTGAAAGGCGTGCTGAGCCAGTATGCGGACAGTTCGGTGCGGGCGCAGGACTTTGTAAAGGTGGCGGAGTCGCAGAGCCAGCAGCAGTTGACGGCGTTTTTTGCGCAGTGGATTGACGGTACGGGAGCACCGAAGTTCTCAAACAAATACGCGGTTTACCGACTGGGAAACAACAAGGGCTTCAGGACGATCGGGGACATTGGGCAGGATCTGGACCTGTTCCGGATGCCGGTGGAGCTTAAGGTGGAGACTGACGGCAAGACGGAGACCCAGAAGATTGAAGTTGTCGGCACCGAGACGCAGTACGTGGTGGACACGTTTGGACGGCCGCGGCGGATCAGCGTGGATCCGTCGGACTGGGTGCTGAAGACAACGCCGGACCTGCAGGTGCGTATCGCCATTTTGAAGGGGCAGCAACTGGTGGCGCAGGGCGACATGACGGGAGCGTTGGCTGAGTACCAGAAAGCTCTGGAAGCCAACCCGCAGAGTTCGCTGGCGAGCTACCGGATCGGGGAGGTGCTGTTTGGCCAGCACAACTACCAGGCCAGCGTGAATGCCTACCGAGATGCGCTGCGGGGCGACGACGAGCCGCGCTGGACCGAGGTGTGGAGCCACATCCAGATCGGCAAGATTTTCGACATTACCGGACAGCGGGACCGGGCGGTGAACGAGTACCGGCTGGCGGTGCAGACAAACGACAATACGCAGGGAGCGGTAAACGAGGCGCGGCAGTACCTGCAGAAGCCGTTTACGCGGCCCGAGAACGACTGAGGGCGATTGTCAGCAGGCCAGGATGCTACTGCTTCCCACCCTAGGTAGCGTTCCAGAAGTTCCTATCAGAATTCGCAAAATGCAAAAGCAGATTCTTCGCTCACCACCCCCAAGCTGAAAAGCGCTTGGGGCCCCGTTCGCTCCCAATGAACGGCCCGGTTGAGTGTTGTTCTGTCCCACCCATTCCGCAAAGAACGCGGAATGGATGGGGCACGGGGCTATTGTGCGAGGTAGACGGGGGCCGTTCATCCCTGGACGTAACGCGCTGCCGCGAGTAAAGATGCTCAGAATGACAGTGCAATGATGTTAAGAACATCGGAGACAGTACACTAGCCACAAAAGCGTGGAGCCCAAAGGGCGCCCCGAGAACGACTGAGGGGAAGCGCGAACTAAAGGAAACGGCCAGCCCGAAGGCTGGCCGTTGTGGTGTTGCAAGGGAATTGCTTAGTTGTTGCTGGACTTCCGTCCGAGGGAGATGACCTCGAGATCGACACTTGCGAGGCCAGCCCTGGTCATTGCCAGCTTTTGTGCGGCTCCATAAGAAAGGTCGATGATGCGCCCCTGGTCGACGAGGTCTCCGCGATCGGTAATGCGGACGATGACTGAGCGCTTGTTGATGCGGTTGACAACCCGCACTACGGAGCCAAAGGGGAGGGTTGGATGACATGCGGTCATGGCATTCATGTCGAACCGTTCGCCACTTGCGGTGTGCCGTCCGTTGAAGACGCCGCCATACCAGGATGCGAGGCCGCGAAGCCTGTCCCCTCTCTTAACGGCTGTCTGTTGCGGCGCCAACGCTGCCGGCGTGGGGCTTGCGACCGGAGGCGCGGCGGACATGGTTGCGGCGGGTCTTGGAAGCCGCGCGTAGGCCTGCACCGTGCGCGTGGAGAGTGTTACCATCACCGCGACCAGTGCAACCGATGAAGCCGCCGCCAGCACGTAAACGCGTAGCGAAGACTTCATACTCATGTTGCGTGATTTCCGTTTTATCACCATCCACCGATTTTACCAACTCGGCACTATCAGTGCCTATCCATTGGCGAGATCGATACGGGTATTTTTGTTGAAAACGCGTGAGTTCCGAGCAAACACTGGTTAAGTCTTTGCTCTTGTGCGAGTTACGTTTTGCACCATAAATGGTGCAAACGCGGATTATTTTGACCCCAAGGAGGGAATTCAGAGTATGGTACGCCGGAGACTGCCTGGCGCGGCAAGGCGGATTTTGCAAGAAGCCGGTTTGCAGATTAATTCGAAGATCCTGCTAGCGTGAATTTATT
The DNA here is from genome assembly GCA_903828675.1 of uncultured Acidobacteriaceae bacterium. Taxonomy (GTDB): domain Bacteria; phylum Acidobacteriota; class Terriglobia; order Terriglobales; family Acidobacteriaceae; genus Telmatobacter. The sequence goes on along the minus strand of CAIKND010000003.1, from coordinate 7,796 downwards.
GCCATCTGTGGCAGGGAGGAAGTATGAAGCTGAGCGCGGCAGGACTGGAGCTGATGAAGCAGTCAGAGGGATTTCGGAGTTGTACATATCTGGATGTGAATGGGTTTCCGACGATTGGGTATGGGCACCGGTTGCTGCATCCGGAGTCGTTTGCGCTGGGAGTGACGGAGGCGCAGGCGGGGGAGATCCTGGTGAGCGATTTGCGCGAAGCCGAGCAGGCGGTGGAGCGGCTGGTGAAGGTGGAGCTGACGCAGGGTCAGTTCGATGCGCTGGTGGATTTCTGTTTCAACCTGGGGTCGGGGAGGCTGGGCTCTTCGACGCTGCTGAAGGTTCTGAACCATGGGCGCTATGAGGAAGCTGCGGAGCAGTTGCTGCGTTGGGATGTGGCCGGGGGCGAGGAAAATGCAGGGTTGAAGGCGCGGCGCGAGGCTGAGGTTGTGCTGTGGAACGGTGGAGCGGTGGAGCGCAAGAAGGCGGCGTAGGGGGGCGTTCCTGGCTCACTTTGACATAAGTGCAATGATCACAGTAGAGTCTACACCCATACCAAGCGAGGTACAGTTCATGGGGCTTAATCCTGATGTGATGGTCCATGTAGCCCATGCGACCGACAAGGTCCTTGGCAATGTGAGTTACGCGGCTAACGGCTTTAGAGCCATTACAGGACTAGAGGCGTTTCGCAGCTACGACTGGATGACGGACACGGCTGCTTTGAACGTGGCTGGGAACTTCCGCGGCATGGTAATCAGCGCGCGGTGGGCGACTGCTTACCAGGTGGTTGGAACGACTGCCAATGTGATTGGAAATGTGGCGACGGTGGCATCGCTGGCGAGCAATATTATTAACCTTGCGCCGCAGTTCGAGCAGGTATACCGGTCACGAGACAGCGGGTTGGCCAAGGCTCAGAGGTACTCGCTGCTGACCAGCATAGTGGCCCAGAAGACGCTGATGGGGATCATTACTGGTGGCGTTCATCTGATTTATACGCCACTGATTTTCGGTTGCGGCGCGGTTGCCAAAGCAGCAGGGGACGGGAAGGTCGCATCGGCCGCATTTGTTTGCTCACAAGTGGTCCAGAGCGCAGATGCCCTGGTGCAGAAATCGGCAGATTATTTGACCAATCCGGACAACCAGCAACGGGTAATCGTGAACCTTGTAACGATCAACACTGCCAATTAGGGCGAACCGCCTGGACCTGAGCAATCTCAGTTACTTGAAGGCGTTCGTCGGGCTTTAGATAGCCTTTGCGGCGAAACCAGTTTTCCATGGCGGGCTGGAGGCGGTCGATGGGGACGCGGGTGCCGGCTTCGAGCAGTCCGTCGGCGGCGGGGAGGGTGTCGTCGAAGACTGCGTCGTTGGTGAAGTTGCGCATGGCGAAGTTATCGATCCAGTGGATAGGGCAGGGGTGAAGCGCGCCGGAGGCGTCGAGTCGTTGGATGGAGAGGCGGCGCACGAACATGAATTCCACTCTAACGGATGGGGCGGGGCGCTAATGGCTACTTCTTCTCTGGAGCGATCCTGGCGTCTTTGGTTTGCTGAGTTTCTACGCGGAAACGCTTGAAGTCGTAGTTGCGCTCGGTGAAGTGCTGTCGGATCCCTTTGACGAGCAAAAGGCGGGCCTGCAGAGAGCCTTCGCCTCCGGTGGGGAGCCATAATTCGCCGTTGACAGGGGACTGGTCGAAATTGAAGTTTGACCCCTTTTGAATGGTGGCTAAAAGGCCGCCTGCGACGCGGAAGTTGTCATTGAAGCTGACTTCAAGATGGGCCACCTGGCGGTCGGCTTCATCCACCCACATGGTGCCTTGGAGTTTCTTTGAGGCGTCCTCAGCCAGGCCGTGGGTCTTGGCGTCTTTGCGGCCTATGAAGTCAAAGAGGATGGTGGCCCGGCCGCGGTAGACCTGACGGCGCGGATTACGCACATCCATGATTTCCAGGACGCGGCTGACGGTAATGGACTGGCCCTCGAGCGGCTGATCGGAGGGTGTCTTCTCCGCCTTCTCGACCTGTTTGGTAACGTGCTCGGTCTCCTTTTGCTGGTCGTGCTCGTTGAGGGGCTGACCGTTCTTCTTGACGATGCGGCGGATGAGGTGGCCGTTGACGAAGAAGTCCTCGTGCTCGGTGGACTCGGTCTTGGAGACTTTGCCGTTTTGGTCGATGTCCTGGACGGTTACGAGAGAGCTGTAGGTATAGTTTTCGCGCACCTTCTCAAGCTGCTTCTGGTGATCCTGGACCTCGTGCATGAGCTGATGAATGTCGGGCAGAGGGGGGCTGGGCGGTCGCTGTGCCAGAGCCGGCAGCATGGGCAGGACGAGACCGGCAAGCAGTGCGAACCGTCGAGAGGTCATCTAGATCGTTCCTTGGAGGTGGGGCAGGACAGTGCACCGGCGCCTTGGGGCCTTTGTTGTTTGACCCTGCGCAACGCGAAAGGTCTTGAAAACTCCGACTGCGGCAGACAGACCATTCCACTGTCTGCGTTTCATGCTATACGGTTTACAGCGAAGATTGATTGCCGCCACCGGGCTGAACACGCTGGAGGCAGCACCGCTTCAAGGAGGATCTACGAAATGGGTAGTCTGCTGGTTCAATGGCTGTTAAGCGCGGTGGCGCTGTTGATTGTCTCCAAGATCGTGCCCGGGTTTCACGTAGAAGGGCTGTGGCCGGCGCTGATTGCGTCGCTGGTGATCGGGCTGTTGAATGCGACGGTGGGGCTGGTGCTGAAGATCATCACCTTCCCGCTGAGCATTGTCACGCTAGGGCTGTTTCTGCTGGTGATCAACGGGCTGATGATCCTGGTGGCGTCGAGCATCGTGCGCGGGTTTATTGTGCGGGGGTTCTTTCCGGCGTTCTGGGGCGCGGTGGTGCTGGCGCTGCTGGGGATGGTGATTCGGGCGGTTGCGAAGGACGCATAGGGGAACTTGTAGCCCATGAATAGGGAATAGAAAGACGCGGGGTTTAGTTGATTGCTGTCCCACCCTTCCCGCAAAAAACGCTGAAAGGATGGGGCACGAGGCTTTTGTGGGTTGGAGAAAGGCTCTACTGCGCTGGGGGCGCGCTAAGCTGGGCGTCGGCTTTGGCGGTTGCGACTGGGCGCGGATGACGTGGCGGCGTTGTCGCGGGATGCGCAGCGGCCTTTTTGAGCGGCTTGAGCTGAACCGAGGAGGCTGCTGCCGGTTGTGCGATCACGGGGCCGTTGAGGGTTTGCGGGGTGCGCATGGCTCCGGCGCTTGAGAATCCGCCGGGAGCGGCCATGCGCTGCGGCATGACGATGACCCTGTTTGGCTGCGGGGGCTGAACGTGGGTGTAAATGCCCCATCCACCTCCGGCCACGACCATGACAATGGCGGCGGCGGCGGCGCTGCGCATCCAACTGCCGGCCGCACCGGTGGATGAGCGCAATGGGACGGGCCAATGGAGAACGCGGGCGGTGCGCGGAGCGGTGCGCAGACCGACCAATATGCGGTCTTCAATGCCCTGGGGTGCGGGGAGGTTGGCGACCAGACGCAGCGTTGCATCAACGGTAGCGGAGACGGAATTCTGGCCGGAGGCGTTCTGAGAGTAAGGATTCATCGCAGACTCCTTGAATGGTTGAGCAGGCCAGCCATCAAATTACGGGCGCGAAAGAGGCGGGAGCGGACGCTGGACTCAGTGATGCCGAGGACCTGTGCGATCTCGACACTGGAGAGCTCTTCGAAGGCTGACAGTTGCAGTACCTGGCGCTCCTTGACGGGAAGCTTGTCAATGCAGCCGAGGACGTGGGCGTGGTGCTGAGCGGCGGAGGCGATCTGCTCGGCGGTCAATCCGCTGGACGGCAGCACGCGGGCGAGTTCGGAGACATCGTCGGTTTCTGGACGGGTTTTGGCGCGGCGTTTGCGGTCCAGGACTATGTTCCACACGATGCGGATGAGCCAGACGCGCTGGTCGCGGACTTCGCCGAGAGTGTCACGATGGCGGAGGACGCGAAGAAACGCCTCCTGGACGGCATCTTCAGCATCAGAGGCATTGCGCAGGACGGAGAAAGCCACGCGGTAAAGTGCGCCGGCGTACTGGCTGACCATGGCCGCAAGGGTGGCCTCTTCTGCCTGAATACGGTCTCGATCGTGCGCAGCGGTCTCGGGAATTTCCATCCAACCTGAGAATACTGCCTGACTGGCGCTCATGAACCACCAGACGCAGGCGGAGTGAAAAATGCTCGGATGCGCGCTGTGGAACAATGCCGCGCAAAAGGAAAACTCGCGGAACCTTTGGCTCCGCGAGTCGAGTGAGCTAAAAAAACGGCTTACTGTTGTGCGCCGAGCTTTTGCGCGGCAATGGAGCCGGCTGCGCCTTCCTTGTCGGCATCCTTGACCTTTGCCCAGAGGGCGCGGGCCTGTTCAGTCTTGCCTTGCGCGGCGTAGAGGTCGGCTAGGTCAAGCTGGGCCACACCAGCCGAAACCGTCTCAGACGGCTTGGCGATGATTGCGTTGTAAATATCGATGGCCTGGGAATCGCGGGAGGTCTGATGATACAACCCGGCGAGCGCGAGTTTTGCCAGGTTGGAGAGATTGCGATCCCACGCCGAGGCGGCTGCCTTCAGCTCGGTTTCGGCAGAGGCGTTCTGCCCCAGTTCCTGGAAGGTGACTCCGGCAAAGTAGTGGGCTTTGGAGCCCTCGGACAGCCAGCCGTACTGCTGAGCCACGGCTACAAACTGGCGATTGGCTTCCTTGGCACGATCAGCGGCGGAGGCGTAGACGCCGGATTCAGGCGGAGCGCCGGGCTGAGCCAGGGGCGCGTCGTACACGTCCATAGCTGCTCCGAGTGCGCTGTTGGCGGCTGTGGAGCGGATGTTCCAATAAATGATGGCGCCGATGCACAGAACAACAACGACAACTGCACTGACGACCCAACGCAAAACGCCGGAGCGGTGACCGCTAAGCCAACTAACACTAGTGGCAGTGGCCTGGGCAAAGCTGTTTGTCTTGAGGGCGTGACGGGTTTGAGTATCCACGGGGTTTTTTATGTCCTTCTTGAGCTGACTTGCAGGCGGGTCCGAACCGGTGGAGGCACAGCGACTGCAACCCCATTAGTCTATCAGCGCACGAAGAGCAGCGTCCACCGCTTGCGGATGTTAGCGGATCTGTAAAAAGCTAGCCTCTGGGTTCGAGCGAGGCGGCACGAAGGGCGCGGATGCGCTGGATAGCGCTGTCGAGGACCGGGCTTTCCTGCGATGCACTCATCGCTTTGTCGATCAGCGACTCGACAAAATCGATGACCGGGAGGCCGCGGGCCGCTGCTTCGCGAACGATGACTTCAGACACAGTAACAGTAATCTGCATGATTGGAGATCCCTTTCCGGGTTCATCGGCAGAAGCAGGCAGTGGAACAGGCGGCGGAGTCACAATGCGGGTTCGACGCGCTGTGAAGGGCAAATTGTGTGCTCGAATCAAAGAACACGGCACATGCCGCTTGCCCTTGCGGAGCCGGGACGATAGGCTATCTGCATGTACGAAGATTTTCATGTTGCTGATCGCTGGAGCGGCGAGGATTTGCATTGCCGCTGGAAGGGCACCATGGTGGCCATCGCCACCCGCCACGCAGATGCCGTGGATGTGCGGTTTGACGTGAACGGCCGCCCCATGTGGATTGCCCTGCCCTGCACCGCCTGGGTGGAGCAAAAGCAGCGCACCGGCATGGTGATTACGGACCAGATAGCCGCGCAGGTTGCGGGCCTCTACCTGAAGCACCTGGTGGAAGAAGGCTACGACTCGCGTCGCGAGATCTATACGATGACGGTGGCCGAGGTACTGGAGTTGCTTGGCTTGGTTGTGGCCGAGGCCAAGGCGCAGGGCTCGATGCCGGTGTTGCCTGTGGTTATCTGAGCAAACTAGCCGCTTGGGATGCGGCAAAGTGAAGTGCCGGTCGCGGAGAAGCTGACCGAGTGCGAGGCACATTCCATGCCGCCGCCCCCGAAATATCCGGCTTTTCAAGCAGGCCATTCCAATGTCACAATACCTTATCGTTAAAATTGAATACTTGAAGGAGTTGAGTCGATGGCTAGCTCTACGGCTGCGGAAGTTCTGTACTCATTAGCGGTTGGGCCGCAAGTGCACTCCAATCTGCCAGTTGCGCAGCTGGTTGAGAGCGCATTGCAGCGCGGCGAGGGCCGCCTTGCTGCAAACGGCGCTCTGGTTGCGATTACGGGCGCGCGCACCGGACGAAGTCCCAAAGACAAATTCATTGTTGATAACGAGTTAACGCACTCCCTTGTCGACTGGGGCCGCGTGAACCAGGCGATCTCTCAGGAGCGGTTTGACGCGCTGCTGGAGCGGGTGACCGAACACATGCTCGGGCGCGATCGCTTCGTTCAGGATCTCTACAGCGGGGCGGACCCCGCTTATCGGCTTCCTATTCGGGTGATTACCGAATACGCTTGGCACGCCCTGTTTGTGCGGCAGCTTTTTGTCCGTCCGAGCGAGGCAGAACTGGCCGCACATACTCCGGAGTTCACGGTCATCGCGGCTCCTGAGTTTGAGGCAATACCGGAGCGTGACGGAACCCGCTCGGGGGCCTTCATCCTGGCTGATTTCGCGCGGCACATCATTCTCGTTGGCGGCACGAAATATGCGGGAGAGATGAAGAAGTCGATCTTCGGCGTCATGAATTTTCTGGTGCCGCAACGCGATGTGCTGCCCATGCATTGCTCCGCTAATGTGGGCGCGGAGGGCGTGACTGCGTTGTTCTTTGGGCTATCTGGAACCGGCAAGACAACTCTTTCGGCGGATCCGGCGAGACGGTTGATCGGCGATGACGAGCACGGCTGGAGCGCGACTGGCATCTTCAACTTCGAGGGCGGTTGCTACGCGAAGTGCGTGGACCTGAGCGAAGAGAAGGAGCCGCAGATCTACCACGCGATTCGGTTCGGATCAGTACTGGAGAATGTGGTGATCGATCCTGCGACCTGCGAGCCTGACTACACGGATACCCAGCTGACCGAGAATACGCGCGCAGCCTATCCGGTGAGCTACATCGAGCACGCGGTGGTACCTGGAATGGGCGGGCACCCGCGCAACGTGATGTTTCTGGCGGCAGATGCCTTTGGCGTGTTGCCGCCGATAGCAAAGCTCACCCCCGATCAGGCCATGTATCACTTTTTGTCGGGCTATACAGCCAAGCTAGCTGGAACTGAGGCTGGGTTGGGTTCGGAGCCGGTGCCGGAATTTTCGGCTTGTTTCGGCGCCCCGTTTCTGCCATTGGCTCCGCGGGTTTATGCGGAGATGCTCGGCAAACGACTGAATGAGCACCAGGCTGCCTGCTGGCTTGTGAATACGGGTTGGTCCGGCGGGAAGTTCGGCGTTGGAAAGCGGATGAGCATCAAGATCTCGCGGGCGCTGGTCCACGCCGCCCTGAATGGCGACCTGGATCGGGTGGAGTTTGTGAAGGAACCAGCCTTCGGACTACAGATCCCGGTGAGTTGCCCGGGAGTGCCTTCAGATGTGCTCAATCCACGGAACGCCTGGGCCGACAAGGAAGCTTATGACGCGCAGGCCGCAGAATTGGCAAGCCGGTTTGAGGCTAACTTCCACCAGTTTGAGGCGCCGGAGGCGGTGCGTGCGGCGGGGCCGGGCAAGAATTAGAAAGCTGAGTGTTGGAAGATTAACGGAACGCAAATTGTGGTTCTGGGAAGCTCTGATCAAGCCTTTGTTTTCGCAGTGAAAAGGATGGAGATGTTTTTCCTGGCGAGATGGCGAGTTTCGGCTGGAAGAATGGGGAGAGATAGGGTTCAAGCGGCTTCGCGTAGCGCCTGCAGAGGCCTTTTGGAGCCT
>CAIKND010000002.1 GCA_903828675.1 uncultured Acidobacteriaceae bacterium | reverse complement strand
TGGCGGTAGAGCCGGTGTGCCCAGCCGCCGATGATGACGACCTGATCTAGCCACGGTTCGAGGGCGTCGACCAGGCGGGCGAAATACTCGACATCCGATTGGACGGCCATTACGGTTTCTCCTCGAAGATCGGCGCAAGGACGCGGTGGCGGATCTCTTCGGCCTGTGCCTCGCCTCTAGCCGGATGGGAACTCACGTCCAGCCAAACCTGCAGGATGTCAGCAACTGGAACGCCGTCGCGGACGACTGCGGCGCGGAAGACGGATTCCCGGAAAGCGGGAATGCGCACATAAACGTCCGGTCTTTGTTCCGCGCCCTCCGGTGAGAGCCCCATGCGGCTGAGGACTTCCCGGTCCAGGCTTTCGAGATAGAAGTAAGGCGGAACGCCGTGCACGAAACCGAATCCGAGGGATTCGGCTGCGGCAAACATGCTGACACAGGCTCGTGGCGCCGATTCGCGTTTTACGTCGGGCTTGGCGTTATAGGCATAGAGTGCGGCCAGCAACGGGCGCTCGCTTTTGCGCGGAATGATCCAACGCAGGGGAAGCTCGGGTGCACCGCGCAGATTCGCGGCTTGCCAGCGGCGCAGGAGTTCTTTTCGGCGTACCAGACGGAATGGTTCATCGTTCTGGTCAAGAAACCCCTCCTGACGCAGCTGGCGTACGAAACGGAAGGCGCTCATCACGGAGACCTCAGCCGCGGCCGCAAGCTCCGAAGCGTTGCGATATTCTCTCCGCGGCGCGCGAAGAAGATCCTCGGAAAGCAGGGGCGCGAGCAGGACCTTGAGCATCCACTGGCTGAGATCGGAGAACAGGTACGCCGACTCGGGCGGAGGGAGCTTCTGTCGATGCTCCCGGCGGGGAGGTGCGGCATTGAGTTTTTCGAGACCGGGCCCGACGAAGTACCGGAAGCCTTCGCGGTCGAGGATGCCGACTGCGACATCGGGCGCGAACCGGGAGAGAAAACTGACCAAGCTCTTTGCGGCGCTCGGAGAGATCGCAGGGGCGCCGACGACGGCGAGCGGTGCTGCCGGTTCGGAAAATGCCTGGGCATAGGCCCGCGCTTCGAGGATGGCCTGCGAGAGCAAGGGCACAAGCCGGTCCGGCCGGCCCTCGGAGGCAACTTTGCATTCGATGATGTAGCGCTGGTTACCGCGGGCGACGACGATGTCCGCACTCTTGTCGGCGGGCATAGGCTCCTTTTTCACCCGCCAACCGTGCTGGCGAAAGAGGTTGGCGACGAGGTCCTCGAACTCGCGCCCACTGTGCGCGCCGGGAGAGCTCGGATTGGAAAGCGGGGAGGCCATGTCTTTACCTTGGCCACGTTAATTATCGTGGCCGTGGTAATTATCATGGCCGCGTCAACCGTAGAAGTCAAGGCCAGTCCTGTTTTCGACCGTGCCAACCTGTAAGAAAAATGCCCACAGTTTTCTCACAAGTGGTTCGATAGAACCGGCGCACAGAGGCTCGCAACTGCGGCTCGGAATGGAGCAGCACCCTGGAGGCGTCTGACCCAGGCCCCTATTCCCTGGCGTTGTGGACGGTGACGACAATCTGGTTGTCTGCCGAGTCAATTGCAGCCGAAGAGAGCTTTCCATCAAAAACGAACTAGAGGCCATCGATCAGTGAGGCGCCATGGCTGGTAGACACAATTGAAGAATCGCCCATTCCCGGCCACTGCAGACAGAACTGATGTATAAAGGTCAGAGAATACTTCAGATCGTCCGCGGAATGGATCGGAAGATGCACCTGCTGGGATTCTGGGAGTTCCTGAAATTCTTTGTACGCGATTTGTACGCAAACCTGGCAATCGTGGAATTCGGTGAATTTCAGGCATTCGCAGTATCAGTAACTTGAGTGTTTTCAGTGCTGTTGGCGGGTTCGACTCCCGCCGCCTCCACCATACTTAACCTATTTACTTTCTTGCACTTACCAATCAGGACCTAAAAGTCGGGTCGTTTTTGTGACCGTTTTGTACCCATTTTGTACCAGGGACAAAAAGCCTCCCGATTTTTTGACCCATTTCAGCGTTCGAGCAAAACTTCAGCTGAAGTGGGAGGCCCTCATGGATTCGTTCGTCTTCACCCGTCACTCTTCCGACTGCAAATTCAAACGTGACCGGTTCTGCAACCGCTGCAACTGCCCCAAGTGGGTCGAAGGCAGGTTCAACCATGAGCGCTTCCGCAAGAGTGCTTCGACCAGGGTTTGGGGCGAGGCCGAACAGTTCCGCGAAAAACTGGAAGAGGCTCTGTCGAGAGGGCTACCGCTAGACGGTCTTCACGCGGACTCGATCACGGCACCTGGCGCACCGCCCTCACCTCTTCGCGCCCCGGCGGCTCAACCGCAATCTGCGGCCACCGCCTCCGTTCCGATTTCGCCGGGACCGGCCGCAGCCCCGCCTGAGGTGAATGCGCCCTCCGCATCTCAAAGCGGCACCCAGTCCACCGGTCGGCAGAAGGCGAGAGTTACGGTCCAGAAGGCCGTCGATGCCTACATGACCGACGCCCGCAGCCGAGGGCTCAAGTCGGACACGATCAAGAAGCTCGAGAGAATCTTTGAGAAACAGTTCCTCCCCTGGACAAGGGTGCAGG
>CAIKND010000001.1 GCA_903828675.1 uncultured Acidobacteriaceae bacterium | reverse complement strand
GAGATCCGCGCGCAAATGCCTTCTTTCAACAGAAGGATTCTCATGCTCATTGCCGACACCTTCCACTGACAACGAGGCAACGGTCGCCCGCCGCGCTGTCGATGTCGCGTCAGCGCAACTTTGGCTGAGCGAAGGAGTCCCGTTTGCCGACGCAATCACCATGGTTGAAGTACGCCGCAGACTCGATCTTTCCCCAAACGATTGCCGCGTCTATTCGATCGAGGTTGTCTTGGCCGCGCAGAGGGAATATTGCAATTCATTGTGCCAGCAAATCGTTCACCAAGAGGAGATGCAAAATGCCGTTGCTTGAGATCAATCAGACACGCCGGATTACTGCGTTTGTCCGGCTAGAGGAATCAACCGCAATACAGATCGATCAGTATGCTGCCTTCTTGAAGGCGCCCGCCGACGAAGTAGTGGACAAGGCCCTCGTCTATGTGTTCGCTAAAGACCGTGACTTCCAGGACTTTCTTCGGACTGAAGAGGCCGCTCAGGCTCCGAAGAGTCTTCGCATTCGGCACATGCCTCGTTCTGCGTCCTCTCAGAGCCCCATCCGCCGGCAAGCGAAGCGTAACAAGCCAGCGGAAGGGAGTAAATGAATCGCGCGTTTGCCACTGGTATTCAAGGTGCCTGTGGACAGCTTGAGCTGTGCACCAATTCTATCTTTACAAGTTGCAAATCCATCACCGAAAGGAGATCACAGATGCCGTTACTTGAGATCAACCAAGCCCGCCAGATTACCGCATCCGTCCGGCTGGACGAATCAACCGCCGCGCAGATCGATCAGTATGCGGCCTTCCTCCGTACTTCCGCAGACGAGGTCGTGGACAAGGCGCTTGCCTACGTCTTCGCCAGGGACCGCGACTTTCAGGAGTACCTGCGAAGCCACGGCTCCACCCGCGCAGCCCAGAGCCTTCGTATCCGGCGCGCGCCACAAGTCGGTGCGTCGAAGACTGCTGTATCGGAGGCCCTGCAACGGCTAGCCATGAATGCGCAGGCGTTGGAGGCGGCGAGTGAGCCATGCGCACGCAGCTGATATTCGGGGTGTCGCTAGCCCGTTCGGTGCTGCGCACCGGGTTTATCTCGACACTCCACCCCTGAAAGGGTAGCGTTTGCTACCGAATGGTAGCGAACGGTATCGCTTTTATAACAAGGAAGTTAACTAGGCTCCGGTAGCGTTTGGTATCTGCTGGTATCGTTTGCTACCGGCACATTTGGAGGAAAATCGTGGCCACAAAGACTCTTCCAAACAATGAATCAGAGATGGCACAGCGCCCTCAGGCCCGGAGCAAGCAGATTGGAGTCCGGCTCACAGAAGACGAATACGCCGAGTTCGAGCGGCTTGCGTGGAAATCAGGGCGGACGATTGGGGACTGGGCAAGAGACCGTCTGGTCGCAAATACGGGAGCGTCCATCGATGAGTTCAATCACTTGATGACCGAGATTGTCGGTCTGCAACTCTTCCTGACCGAGGCGCTATCGCCGGTGGTTTGCGGTCAACGAATGACCTCGGAACAATATGACGCGCTCCTGCGAAACGTGAAGGCGACCAAGCGCCGCGCCGCCAAAGATGTCATCGCGCGATACGTCGCAGAGGCCAAGGAGGAGCGCCATGGCTGAAGCAACTTGGGGAAGGAAAGAGACGATCATCTGGCCGCCGCACCAACCGATCTACACGTTGGGCGCCTTCTTTATGGCTCTCATTTTCACGGGAATGCTGATCGCAATCCGGTTCACATTCGCACTCGATCCGATGGAGCAGTTCTACCTTCCGGCATACATCCGGGCGTCGCTGATTCCCAGCCTACGCGCCTCGGGAAAATACCAAATGCTTCTTGTTTCCGACGGCAAGGGCCATTCCTGGTATGCCGGCGACCAGGATGTCGCGCAAGGCGAAACAGCTCAGCCGAATGGCAAACCGATCCATGCCTCGCTGTCCGAGGACGCCCGCAAGCGCGGCATGGCCTTTCTCTATCGAAGTGCTCCGATGATGTACCAGGACAAGGTGCTGGCCAGCTACCTGAAACAGCATGTCTACGACGGCGCGAGCTTCGCGGAACTCTTCAAATGGCAACTGGTTTTTGGCGCGCTCGGACTCGTTCTGATGGTCCTTAAGTCAATTCCGAAGGACATTCGCCGCCGCAAGGAAATGAAATACGGGCGGCGTCTCAAGGGGCCGGTTCTCGTATCCCCGAAGGAGTTCAACAAGGCCGTCGCAGGGTCTGGAATCGGCATCCAGGTCGATCAATGCCGGGAGATGCTCCGAGTTCCGCTGCGGGCTGAGGACCAGCATTTCGAGATCATCGGCGATACGGGAAGTGGCAAGACAACCATCGTTATGCAGATGCTGAGACAGATCCAAGCGCGCCGTCACTCGGCTATTATTTATGACCCTGCCTGCGAGTTTATCGAGCGGTTTTACGACGAAAGCCGCGGTGACATTGTTCTGAATCCGCTCGACCGCCGCTGCCCATATTGGGGACCGTCCGAGGAACTCGTCCGTCGCGCAGAGGCCCGTACCGTGGCCGCCTCTCTCTTCCAGCCGACGAACGACCGGAAGGGTGAATTCTTCATCGAAAGCCCGCAGAAGATCTTCGCTCATCTGCTGCTTGACCTCCCTTCACCGCAGCAATTGGTGCATTGGATGTCGCACCCGGAAGAGATCGACCGCCGCGTCCAGGATACCGAGCTTGCGTCGCTGATCGACCGATCAGCTCCGCAGCAACGTTCGGGCGTACTTGGCTCGCTGAGCCTCGTTGCCGACAGCTTCCGTCTCCTTCCAAGGAAGGAAGATGCCACGTCCGCATGGACGGCAAGGGAATGGTCGAAGGAGCGCAAGGGATGGATCTTCATTACCTCACAACCGGCCGAGCGCGAGGCACTCCGCCCGCTGCACAGCTTGTGGATTGACATGCTCGTTCTCCGCCTGCTCACCGCGCCCACGCCAGAGCAGCACCCGGTCTGGTTTGTACTGGACGAGTTGGCCAGCTTGCAGAAATTGCCACAACTCCATACGGCAATTACCGAGAACCGAAAGTCGCGCAATCCGATTGTTCTCGGCTTCCAAGGGAAGGCGCAGTTGGAAGTCATCTACGGCCACCTGGCCGAAGTCATGCTCTCCCAGCCCGCAACCAAAATCTTCCTCAAGACAACCGAACCGAATGCCGCCGAATGGGTCAGTCGCGCCATCGGCAAGATTGAAATTGAGCGCATGAAAGAGACCCACTTTGACGGGACACGACGGGGCAGGAACTTCGCCCTCGACCGGCAAACGGAACCTCTGGTTCTTGATTCGGAGATCAGCGGTCTGGAGAACTTGCACGCGTACATCAAGCATGGGAATTACGTTGCAAGGTTCTCGTTTCCCGTACAAGAGATACCGGCTACCAAGCCCAAATTCATTGAACGGCTGAAGGACGATTTCATCGTACGAGAGCCAAGCAAAGCGCAGCCGGAACCACCGAAGCTGGTTGCCACTGTGCCGCACGATCCAAAGCCAGCGGCCCAGGAAAAGTCGCCACCCGTTTCAGCCACGAAGTCCACGCAAGAGAGTCCACTTGAAGTGCAGACTACGTTGCCCTTTGGACCGAGGATCTAAGCCATGCTGACCATCTCAAAGCCGCTTTCTGCCGGTCAGGCCCAGAGCTACCACCAGAAGGAATTCACCGCTAAAGAACAGAATTACTGGTCGCAGCAAGGTGCGATTGACGGCGAATGGCAAGGCCGTCTTGCTTCGCAATTCGGTCTTGCTGGGGCAGTCTCTGCCGAGGACTTTGCCAAGCTGAGCCAGGGCCAGCATCCGGCGACCGGCGAGCAGCTGGTTCGTCAGCGCGCGTCCTATGAGTACCAGGGTCCGGACGGAAAGATTGTGAAGACAATGGAGCATCGCGCCGGGTGGGATGCTACCTTTTCCGCGCCGAAATCCGTATCGCTCACGGCACTTGTCGGCGGGGATGTTCGTGTTCGTGACGCTCACCGCGAGAGCGTGAACCTGGCCCTCGAACAGCTTGAGCTTTATACGCAAGCACGCATCGGTGGAAACCATCCGGCTGAGACCACAGCCAAGTTTATCGCCGCCAAGTTCGAGCACGACACTGCCCGCCCCGTCGATGGCTACGTCGCGCCGCAGCTCCATACACATGCCGTCATCTTTAATGTCACCGAACGCACGAATGGGCAGCCCCGAGCCATCCAGCCGCAGAGTCTTTTTGCTTCGCAGCAGTTCGCCACCGCCGTCTATCAATCCGAGTTGACTTACCGGCTTCGCCAACTTGGTTACGAGATCACGGTTGGCCGAAGTGGAGCGCCGGAAATCAAGGGTTACACGCAGGAATATCTCGACGCATCGAGCCCGCGGAGCCAGCAAATACGTGCATATCTTGAGCGCACTGGCCGCGCTGGGAAAGAGGCGGCGGAGATCGCCGCGCACTCTACGCGCGACCGCAAAGAGATTCACTCGACAGCCGATGTCATGGCGGCACACCGCAAGCTCGCCGCTGACTTCGGGCACCAGGCCGAAGCAGTGGTCCGCGCCGCCCGCGAACGGCTTGAACACCAACAAACGCTAGTCAATTCCGTAGACCGGGCGCGCGAATCTCTGACGTACTCGCGCGACAAAAACTTCGAGCGGGAAGCTGTTGTCGATGAGCGGGCTCTGATCCGGGACGGACTACGTCGCGGCATGGGCGAGGTCACCTTTTCGCAAGTTCGCGGCAATCTGGACGCCCGTCTCGCCGCGGGAGAGTTCCTGACCGTAGATCGGCGTCTTGGGATGCCAGGCCGCCAGTTCACTACGGCGAAAACCATTCAGGCGGAACACGAGATTCTTCATCGAATGCGCGACGGGCGCAACAGCGTGGAGCCCGCCATGAACCGCTCCGCTGCAATCCAGTTTGCAGAGCAGCATCCTCAATTAAACCGGGCGCAGAAGACCGTGGTCGAAGATGTTCTCAGCGCACACGACCGTATCCATGGGATCCAGGGCTACGCGGGTGCGGGCAAGACGACAACGCTGGCCACGCTACGGAGCGCCATGGAGGCCCAGGACTACGAAGTCCAGGGCTTTGCACCCACCTCCCGCGCCGCCCGGCAGCTCAATGAAGCCGGGATCGAATCCGGAACCTTGCAGGGTTTTCTCGCCCGCGATGCCCACGCCGCCGACCCGACGCTGAAGCATTTCTACTTCCTCGATGAGTCGAGTCTCGCCAGCACCAACCAGGTTCGCGACTTCCTTGGTCGGCTCGGTCCCAACGACCGTGTGCTCCTGATCGGCGACACGCGCCAGCACCAGGGCGTCGAAGCCGGGCGGCCGTTCGAGCAATTGCAGGAGGCCGGAATGCGGACTGCCAAGTTGGATGAAATTGTCCGCCAAAAAGACCCGTCGCTCAAATCTGCCGTCGAACTTCTTGCCAAGGGACAGATGGCCGCAGCCCTTGAGATGCTCCAACAACAGGACCGAGTGCGGGAGATTCCCAACCCCCAGGAGCGCATTCAGACAATCGCCAAAACCTACGCCGAGTCCCCCTCAAACACCTTGATTGTTTCGCCCGACAACGCCTCCCGGCGAGAGTTGAATGCAGCCGTCCGGCAAGAACTGAAGGCCACTGGAAAACTGGCTTCCGAAGACCACTCATTACGTGTACTCGTTCAACGCCAGGAAATGACCGGCGCCGAGCGCGCCTGGGCCGATCACTACGAAATTGGGGACATTGTTCGCTATGCGCGAGGTAGCAAAGCCGCCGGAATCGAGGCGGGAGCCTACGGGACTGTTGCAGCCATCAACCCGTCGACGAATCTCCTCACAGTCGAAAAATCTTCGGGTGAGCTGGGCACCTACGATCCGCGCCGCCTAACCGGCGTCAGCGTTTATCGGGAGAACGCCCGCGAGTTCTCAGTCGGCGATCGCATTCAGTTCACCGCACCCGACAGATCGCTCGGCGTTGCCAATCGCGACCTTGCCGCAATCGAGTCCATTGCGCCCGATGGCCGCATATCAGCCCGTCTCGACAATAACCGCCAGGTCGATTTCAACGCCAAAGAGCATCGCCATTTCGACCACGGTTACGCCGTCACCAGCCACAGTTCCCAGGGTCTTACCGCCGAACGCGTTCTTGTCAACGCCGATACCGGCGTCCACCCGGACCTGCTCAATTCGCGATTCGGGTATGTCTCAATTTCTCGCGCCAGTCACGAGGCCACGCTTTTCACGGACGATATGACCAAGCTTAGCCCAAAACTCAGCGCAGATGTTTCCAAGACATCTGCATTGCAAGTCTCGCAAACGCTGTCCATCGCTCAGGGAATTGGGATGGGGTAAATCTGCCAAACGATTCTTTGCGAACATTGTCCGCAGCCTACTGATGCAATGAGAATCCGGACGGCACGGGACGGGTAGCGTCGAGCCAGGTACGTCGAGGACGGACCCAATCGTATTGTTGGTGCCCGCGATACGCCTCATTTAAAAGCGCCTCGATCTCGTGGATGTCGTGAATCCAACCTCCCTGTACCGTCGCTTTTGTGGCGTTTGGATCGTCAACGAGCGCTTCCACTTAGAAGGCATATTTGACGGGATTGGCAGCGCCCTTTTTCCTCATTGAAACCGGAACTCGTTTCCGGAGATACAACTTCACGATCTCCTCGGGTGCTTCATGGCCCACGAACCCGGACCGCCCCGGCCGATCGGCTAAAGTGCCTGGAAAATTCGCGGGAGTTGCAGCCATCCATTTTTCCGCGACGAACACTCCCACAATGAGGCCCTGTATCACTGCCAACACAATCTCGGCTTTCGCCGCCTTTTTCGGGTCTATTTTCCAGGCGTAACGCACGGCCTCGTAAACACTTTCTCTTTCGGTTGCGGTTCGATTGATATTGATCAAAACTGCCTTGTGCTGAAATACCGCCTCTTTAGCTTCGTATCTTTCGACAATCTGGTTCGCGTGCATCAACCCACGCTCGTCAGACGCCCTACCACCCACGGTATTCGTTGCTTCAGGATAGGCGTCAATGAGAGCAGCTTCGACTTCGAAAGCTGTTGTTTCATCCATTCCGTGCCGATGGATGACTTGGGCCACGTCGAAGCCGTCAACCCGAATATCGCGGATTCTCTGGAGTTTATCTGTTAAGACATCTGCATCGGAATCTAACTCACCTCGCACGTGCGCGAACACCCGATTGTTCGTCCCCTTACCTATGTAGAAGGTCTCGCCGTTACGAGGATCGATCAGCCGATATACATAGTATCTGAGGTGGTCAGCCACCTGCTTCGTGAACATGTTTCGCCTCTATTCGATGCTAAGAGCAGCGCGATGGAATGAAGTGCACCTTCATCATGCACAAATGTGATCCGAAGGGTAGAGCGTATCCTACTATTATGCGCCTGCTCTCGATCCACCTATGGGAGGGGAGAGGACTGTAGAACCCCAAACGACAATTGGAAGGTCTAAATGTTTATCGTTCAGAACGGCTTGCGGCCTGGCGAGATTCAGAACGCACTTTTTGATCTCATGCGTCCCGGCATTGTAGAAGTGCGTATTTGCAGTGCGTATGTATCTCTTTCTGGAAGTCGGATACTCTTCGACGGTATTTCCCGAGCGGCCCCGAACGGCAATCCCGATAACGTACGGAAGACCATTGTCGCCTCACTCGATTTTGGTCTGACGGATCCAAGAGCGCTGCGATTTTGGCGGGATGCAGGAAACAGTCAGGTCTTGGTAGCAGGCGCTTCCATGTTGGACCAAGGGAGCCTTATTCCCCGCGCGGCTTTCCATCCCAAATTCTACATTTTTGGAAGACCAGATCGAACGACCGGAAGTCTTGTGGCCTCGGCTAACCTCACCAATCGTGGCCTCACTGTCAACACGGAGGCAGGTTGGCTTGAGATGCAGCATCATCGCAGGGATCTCGTGCAGAGTGCCTGGGATGCGGCGATTATGTCGGCTGTTCCGCTCACATCGCAAATACTCGCGGCGTATCGGACCCTCAGGAGACATGCAATCGCCGAGAATCCGACCGAAGAATTGGAACCGGTACCCCCACCGCAGATCGGACCGCCGCACAGCTATACACCGTTTGCAGAGGCTGGCCTTGACCCGGGCACCTACAATCAGTTCTGGGTTCAGGCCCGTGGCCTGCAGGGTGGTGCTCAAACACAGCTTGAATTGCCTCGCGGCTCCCATCGGTTTTTTGGGGCAACATACACCGGTTATGATTTCAATCACGTCGATCATATCGCCGAACCCATCTTGGTTTCAGGCCAAAGGGTTTGGAGAGATAGACCTCTCACCTGGCATGGTGACAACGCGATGGAAAGAATAAACCTTCCGTCACGCGCGATGGGTGGTTTCGACTACGGAGATTCGCTTATCCTCTTCCGGAGGGTAGCTCCCAATACATTCGAGCTTCGTGTATTTCCTTGGGACTCAGACTCAACTCATGCCATTCTGGAAGCATCGCAGCGCGCGGGACTCATGTTTCGAATTGGACGAAACAGCAATCGAGTTGCGGGGTTTATTTCCTAACTTCCGCCGTTGCGAAAAAGTACCGGAATTCGTTTGAGGATTCTCAATTTCTGGCTCCTGAATTGTGCCCACGAGTGCAAATGCCCCTTAACCGCGATCAGACAGAGCCTCTCAGTTTAGGGGACGATCACAGCCAACGCTTCGCAGGTCAGCGATCCAGATATGCAACTGTCGAAGAGGGCTAGGCTTCGCAACGTCCGCACTGATTGAATGTCCGTCGAGACCTTAAGCCTTGCAGATTCACACCCGATCAGGACAATTGCGGCCTAAGCTGTGGAAATGTGCGCAGAAATACACACAAATGTTGACTTTTGCGGCGGGCCGGATTCCAATGTTTTGGGAGGAGTCGTCATATGGCGGACTCAGTGCGAGTGCAAGTCCTTATGTCGCGCGAAGAAGCTGGGCGATTTGAGGCTTACTGCCAGGAACGAGGATTCAAGAAATCTACCCTCATTGCCCGTCTCATACGGGACCATCTCGCTGGAGAGCACTTTGCTCAACAGCAAGCACTTTTCGAATCATCCACAGCGATGGGAAATCAGAATCTGTGAAAAACGATCTCAACGGCAAGACTCGCCAAATCATCTCCAGAGATTTGCTGAGAGAGCTTTATGCGAAGCCCCTCCCCTCCACCCGCACAGGTCCGCTTTACAACGCGTTTTCATATCCGACAAAGATTTCTCCGGAAGCGATAGCAGTATTCATCGCCACGCACACGAAGCCCGGCGCATCTGTACTCGACACTTTCGGTGGAAGTGGAACAACAGGTGTTGCAGCACTGCTTTGCGATAAGCCAACGCCCGCCATGGAATTGATGGCGAAGCGGCTTGGGGTCACTCCTCAATGGGGGCCGAGGAAGGCCATTCTCTATGAGCTCGGGTCGTTGGGTTCATTCCTAGCGTCCACGCTCTGTGCCCCTCCCGATCCCGCCCGATTTGCGAGATCTGTGGTTGAGCTCTGTGAAAAGGCAAAAGCTTCCTTTGGATGGATGTATGAAGCGAAAAGCCCCGAGGGTGAACCAGGAACGATTCGTCACGCCATATGGTCTGATGTTCTGGTCTGCCCTCATTGTCAGAAGGAGACATCCTATTGGGACGCTGCGCTGCTTCGCAAACCGCTTCGCTTTGCGAAAGCCTTTAGGTGCCTCGGCTGCAAAAAGTCCCACCTACTAGAAACTTATTCGCGCGCGGTTGAAACTGTGTGGGACGATCTGCTCGGAAGAGATGTGGAACGCAAGAGACGGGTGCTGGCCTGCGTCTACGGTGTGAGCGGGAAGAAGAAATGGCAGCGCCCTCCAACCGTAGCTGACCAGCGGCTTTTTAAACGCATTGAGGCAGCCCCCTTGCCCTCGCATGTTCCGATCTGCGCTCTCGAATGGGGCGATTTGCACCGAGCCGGTTATCACCGAGGAATTTCGCATCTCCATCACTTTTATACGCGCCGTAACTTTGCGGCCGTCTCATCCATGTGGGCACTGGCCCAAACATTTCCCGATGATGTGCGCGATGCGCTCAAGCTTCTTGTTCTGAGCTACAACTCAACACACTCAACGTTGATGACGCGCGTAGTCGTGAAGAAAGACGAACCCGATCTTGTCCTCACAGGATCGCAAAGTGGCGTACTTTATGTCAGCGGCCTCCCCGTCGAAAAGAACATCATTGAAGGGATACAACGCAAGGCAAAGTCTTTTTTAAAGGCATTCTCACTTATCAATGGGAGTGGGAGCACCGTGCAGGTTGTCAACAGAAGCAGTGAACGAATAGCGCTACCTGATTCCTCAATCGACTATGTGTTCACTGATCCTCCGTTTGGCGACTACATTCCTTATGCCGAAGTCAACCAGATCAACGAACTCTGGTTAGACAAGACCACTGATCGTGCCCGAGAAATTATCATTAGCAACGCTCAAGGCAAGAGCGTTTCGGATTACGCGGATATGATGGGCCAGGTATTCTCTGAAATTACGCGGGTCCTCAAACCGGATGGTCTAGCCACCGTCGTATTTCATTCTGCCAAGGCTGATGTGTGGCGAGCGCTCTCAGGTGCCTATTTAAACGCGGGTCTGCATATAGAGGCTACGAGTGTCCTCGACAAAATTCAGGCAAGTTTTAAGCAGGTTGTTTCAGATGTCTTTGTAATGGGCGATCCCTTGCTCCTTCTTTCAAAGGGAGCTGCGTGCTCTACCTCTCTGCTCGAACCGGAACAGGTTGCAGTTCAAATCCTGGCGAAGGCATTAGAACTCGGACCCGAAGAGAGAGAGCCACAGCGACTGTATTCCCGGTTCGTGGCCCGTTGCCTTGAACTCGGAATGGAAGTCGGAATCGATGCGCGTGAGTTTTATGGAAAAGCCAGGGAGATGCTGGGAGAAGCGGCTTGAATCCGGGCGCGCTCATGGCGGCTCAGGAGGGCTTCTCTGAAGAGGCTGAAAGGCGTAAGCGCCTTGGGCAATATTTCTCTGGAGTCGGCCTCGCACGTCTCTTGGGAGCGCTCGCGAAGGCGGAGAGCGCCCGCTCGATAATCGACCCCATGGCCGGCAATGGAGATATGCTGGCAGGATGCCTCGCTATCGGCGCAAGGCCAAAACAAATGTGCGCTATCGAGATAGACCCTATCGCAACCACCGCTTGTGCGGCCCGGCTGCCTGAAGTCGATTGCATCTTGGGTAGTGCCTTCTCACAGTCCGTTATCGCCGCAACTCCACGGCGCGAATGGGAACTTGTAATAACCAATCCCCCTTATGTTCGTTATCAAAGCTTGTCTCGGGGGGCTGGCCGGCGCTTCAAACTCCCAGGCGCGATGGAAGTCCGAAACGGGTTGCTAAAATCCCTCGACGATATGTCCGCGCTTGATGAAACGGACAAGCGTCTGTTCCGCGCGATGGTTTCCGGTTATTCCGGTCTATCTGACCTTGCTGTACCGTCTTGGATTCTTTGCGCGTCAATGGTCAGCGTCGGTGGCCGTCTGGCTCTCGTTGTTCCTGAATCCTGGCTGAGTCGAGACTATGCTTCGGTCGTCCATTACCTGCTCTTGCGGTGGTTTCAGATTGAGCACATTGTCGAAGACGAGCATGCCGCCTGGTTTGAAGATGCGCAGGTTAAGACGACTCTTCTGGTGGCACGTCGAATCAAGCGCCGAGAGAGTGCTTTCGGTTGGGACAAGCGCAATACCTTTATCCGAACGAAGGTGTCTGGCAAAGCCGCCGGTCCGGAAGGCCCCATTGCACGCCTGTTCCCTGGATGCAGAAAACCGGAAGCACTTCTCTCAGACAAGCTCGCCGAAGTTATCGATACCGAAACGGGAATTGAGGACAGCTTTATTTCAGTCTCTCAATCACCATTGGCGCGAGTAGCAGAAAATCTGAATAGCGTCTGCTCGAAGCAAAAATGGTTCTCATCGATGGGCGAGAAACAAACTCAAATGTCTGTCACTTTCAATCCGCCGGAGGCCTTATCCAAGTGGCTAGGATCAGACGTAGGAACACCGATCATAACTCTTGAATCACTAGGCGTGTCGGTGGGCCAAGGCCTGCGCACAGGTGCGAACGGCTTTTTCTACGCAACCTACCTCCACGACGATGGATCAGCCGCCACGGTTTCGGTATCTGGATTTGACAATGGACGACACGTCCAAATTCCTTTGGAATGCCTCCACCCCGTTGTACGCCGACAAGCGGAGTTGCCCGAGGGGTTTGTTATTCGCCGAAGCAAGTTGAAAGGCCGCGTCCTAGACTTCCGAACGATAGCTCTCCGAGAAGATATCAAAGCAGGCGGATCGTTAGCCCGCAGCGCCTATTCACCCATGTCACCTGAGTTGTCCGCTTTTGTGCGAACGATGGCGGCCAAGGATATTGGGGAGAATGGAAGTGCTAAGAGAATTCCCGATCTTTCCGCCGTTGCTCCGAACATCCGGAAGGGCGATGCAGCTAAGGGATTCGCTCCCCGTTTCTGGTACATGCTACCGGACTTCGCTCCGCGCCATCAGCCGGACATTCTTATGCCGCGAGTGAACAGCGGCAACCCGAAGGCTTGGCTGGTCGCGGACCGTGGAGTGCTTGCGGACGCTAATTTCTCAACTCTCCGCGTTGACGGCAGCTGGATCGACAGATATGCCCTTCTCGCCCTTCTCAATTCATCGTGGTGTAGGGCAACATTGGAATTCGGAGCCTCGGTCATGGGTGGTGGCGCTTTGAAGGTGGAAGCGACGCATCTCCGTAGGTTGCCGGTGCCGAGACTAAGCGAGTCTGAGATGACCCGCTTGTCTTCCCTTGGAAAACGATTGGCGAAAGATGGGGATTACTCGAATGACATAGAGTGTCTGGTAGCTTCCGCCCTCTTGGGGCGCATCGCAACAAAGAGAGAAATTGCCGCCCTATCTCGTCTCGCCGATGACGGGCTGAACCGCCGCAAACGACAGAAGATGCGAACAGAGACACGATGACTTCAAACTTCGATATCGCTGCTGGCATGGCCTTTCTCAAGGAAGCCGTGCAGATGATTGGCAAGCAGAGCGAAAGTCCAATTCGCCATGTTCTTTCGGCAAGGCTTCCCGCCATGTTTCCGTCCACGGACGACCAGCCTCGACCGTGGTGGGTGGACTATCATGCGAAAGGTTCCGAGACGCATATCCGATCCGACCAAGGTGGCAAGACCAAACGCGGGTTCATCGATACACTTGTAGGTTCAACTGCCATCGAATATGAAAAAAACCTTTCAGACCCCGCGCTTGCACTTCATGGGGAAGATCAGGTTCGGGAGTATTGCGCAGGCCTGCTCAACAGGGGAATTCCCGCCGAGCTGATACTCGGCGTACTTTCGGACACAATACGCTGGCGCGCCTACCGCATTAAAGAAGTACGACAGATCGTGGACATTCCTGGCACCAAGTCGTATGGCCAAGCTCATGTCGTGTTGGAAGAAATCGAGCGTATCGATCTCTCGGCTGCAGGGCCGCTTGAGGCCGCCAATTTAGGGCGTTTCCTGACTCTCTACCTGGGTCGCCTCGCTAGCCGTGTCCTCGGGGCCGACACACTAGCTTCGGACCTGGGCTTCGATAGTGCATTTTGCGCCCGTCACATCGAGGGCATTGCCGATCTCGTTGAAGTGGCGTTTGTTGATAACGCATCTTACGCCAAGCTCATTGAGAAAGTTTGGACAGATTTTGTTTCATATCTAGGGGGATCGGGAACGGGAGGTGGCTTCGATCGGGAAACCTATGTCCAGGAACTTTACATCCTGACGCTGGCCAAACTCCTGTGCGCCAATGTTCTTGAACGTAAGGCGCTTGTCAGCAGTGACACCGAGTTGGAGAGCATTCTAAATGGGACATTCTTCAAACTCAAAGGATTCTCAAATCTCGTTGAATACGACTATTTTGGATGGCTGAACGAGAGCACTCATGTGAAGCGTCTCTTACCGGTCGCGAGAGGTGTTCAAGAAGATTTGGCTGCATACGATTTTGTTGCGCCGCCAGCAGAAGATCTCTTCGGCGCCCTTATGGTACAACTCGCTCGTCGGTCTCAGCGGTTGCTGCTCGGTCAAGAATGGACACCGTCCTGGCTCGCACATCATGTCGTCGAAAACACCATCCGGCGCATACCACTAAGTGATGATCCTCATCTTGTGGATATGTGCTGTGGCTCCGGCTCGATGATCGTTGAAGCGATCAAACAGACACGCGTGCGCATTGGAATAGCCGGCAACGCGTCTCCGACAGAGACCCTTGAAAGGCTTTCCAAGGCCATCACGGGTTTTGACATCGACCCCTTGGCCGTAATGCTCGCCAAAGTTACGTGGATACTTGCGGCGAGAGACCTGATTGAGGTTGCAGAAGCGTTTGATGTCGCCATCCCTATTTATCATGCAGATTCACTTTTTGCTTCCACACCGGTGACGAAAAGCATTGACCAGGACGGATCAGAAAAACATGAGCTTGACCTTGCCGGAAACAAGGTCAGTCTCCCTTGTTTTCTCGTGTCCCCAGGATCAGCCGCTCTCTTTAATACCATCCTGACGAGCTCATATGACGTGGCGATGGAAGCGGCCAAAGGACAGGCAGCGATCCATTCCAAAGATCTTCCGCACCGGATTGTGCTAGAAGCCTGCAAGAAATCTCAAACCGTCCTCGACGAAGATGAAACCGGACATGTCATTGCGTTCGTAGCTGAGTTGCTTGCAGCTTTAGAGTCTCTGCAACGTGATGGACGTAACGGGATTTGGGCGTTCGTGCTTAGCAACAGCTATCGTCCGGGCCTCGTCTCGGGTAGCTTCAACGGGCTTGTCGCAAATCCCCCATGGCTGGCCATGAGTAAAGTCGCAGATAACCCTTATAAGCATTCCTTGGTTCGCATGACCGAGGAATATGGGATCAAGCCTTCCGGGTCTTCCCATCTCCACGCTGAACTTGCGACTATCTTTCTCATCCACGCAATTGATCGTTACCTTGCGCCCGGTGCGGCCATCGGCTGCATTCTCCCTGAAAGCGTCTTGAGCGCTCATCACCATAATCGGTTTCGGTGTGCGGAATACCTTTTCGCACAAAAAGCAGTTCCGTTTCGGCCTGACGCTATTTGGCCAGTCGAAAGCGGCACTTTCAAGAACGAGGCAGTCGTGCTATTCGGTCAAAAAGTCGATCCGGACGTTGATATCGATGCTCCTAAACTTTTCAAAGGAAACTCCCTGGCGCCGACCGGCCTGACGCCGATTACGATTTATGTTGGCCAACAGGGTAATCGGACGGCATGGTCAGATAGACCCATCGCCTCAACTGGAACCGGTTTCTTCGATCCGGCTCCCTTCCGCCAAGGTGCAGACGTATTTCCCAGAACCGCTGTCTTTCAGGAAGTAACTCCACGCGGCGACAGATTTGATTTGTCACCGATCGTGAGACAGGATGGCCCGTCTGCGTATCTCGTAAATGAAGCAAAGAAATTCAAGGATTTCTCGATCACAGCTCAGGGCGTCGATGGCCGGTTCGTTTTCGACATCCTCCTTTCCAACCACCTGACCCCGTTTGAGATCAATCCACCTGCGAAAGGCCTTCTCCCTGTTGAAAGAAGCGCAACAGGCTGGTCGCCCGCCTCGCCCGTATCCATTGCAACGGCGGGATCATCTACCGGGAAGGCGTTCGAGGCCTTTTTCCAGGTTGTTGGTCATGACAGTGAGGGTTACTTCGCCCTCATTGACACGCCTCGACGGAAGCTATCCATCCAAATGTTCCCTTCAACCGGATGGCTCGTTGTCATGGGAGCGGGAGGGAAACTGGTCTGTGCGGCCTGCACCGATATTTCGCAGATTCCCCGAGACAGGCTTGTCATCGACCAGACACTCTATTGGGCTGTGGTTCAGTCGCTGGACGAGGCCTTGTATTTGACGGGCTTGTTGAATAGCGAAGCCATCAACCTTGTTATTGAGCAATTCCAGCCCAGAGGACAATTCGGGGAGCGACATGTTCACACGTTGCCACTTGGAGTGACGCCGCCTTTTAATCCACTGGACCCCGCACATGTTGATGTAGTGTCCAGCACTCAGACTCTCATCGCACAGTGGAAGGCCGACCAGATCAAGAACTCGTTAGTTTTCGCCGATCTGTTGAATCCCAATCAACGGCTTTCAAACCGCCGGACAGCCCTACGTAGGAGACTTAAGACGCTTTCTGGTTACGGCGACTATGAGGCTGCTTGCCGAAGCCTCTACGCAGTTTAATTGGATTTCCTCATATTCTTGGAAGGACTGCGCTCATTGTAGCGATACGTTTTTCACGCCGAAGAGCGCTTCAATTGCTGTTCGACCATTTGTGATGGCCCCAAGCTGTATAACCGCGAGATTCACTCGCGCACGCGAACAACAGACATAAAAGAGATTGCGCGTCCGGTGCAGCCGACTCTCGTTTGTTTCCGAACCTGCGAGCAGCCTGATGAAAGAGTATTGGTTCCAATTCGCCCCGGCGTCATCCAGGATCACAAAGACGTTTTCGAATTCGGCCCCCTTGACACCATGCTTCGTCGAATAAGGAAGTTTGTCTTCCAGTACCGCACGGTACGTGGACACTTCCTTGTAGGGAACTTCGAGAAGTTTGGCGATGAACGCCTCGTGTTCCGCCTCTGGCGTTCCGGGTTCTGCCGCAATACCGGTCTGTTTCAAGCCAGTTTCGAGATCATCTAGCAAGGGGATCAGGGAGGTCGATCGGATATAACTCAACACATCGCGAATCGATGCGTTCGATCCAGCCATCGCGAGCAAGACATTCAGAGCGACCCCGACTCGTTCTTTTTCGCTTCGTCCAGCGAGCGAAGTCCCCACTTCTTTCAACAGAGAGATGGCCTTTCCGGTCTTGCCTGCGCGCCAGGCATCAAGCAGCGGTTCCACACGCATGCAAAAGAACTGCGCTATCGAATCCTCGCCTGATTGAAAACGCTCGCGCGCGAATGTTCCACGATCGTTGTAGGCGTTCCAGAGCGCTTCGTACCCCGCCTTGCGAGCTATCAGCCGGTGCGTGAGAAACAGTATCTTAGGTTCACCCTCGATGTGCAAATTAAACCCCTTCTGAATTGCTTCCCGTGCCGCCGCAATCACATCTGCATCGCTGTTCAGCCTTGATAGATTCACATAGCAGGCTGTTCCTTCGACATTGTCTCCAGCCGCGACTTGCTGGATGTCCGAACGAATTCGGTTCAGGAGTGCGATGACAGCTTTGGAGCAGCGGTAGTTCTCTTCCTTCTTTATGATCGCCAACACAGCTTCGTATTGCGCCGGCATTTCCCCAATCACATCGGGATAGATACTCTGAAATTTGTCGCCGAAAAACCCGATGAGAGGAGGGTTCTTGCAGCTGAGCAGGTGGTCCATCAGAATTGAAATGACTTTTTCGTGTGTATCCTGATATTCGTCGACGAAGATGAAGGGGTATTTCGCTGCAACAATCGTGGCAAGCATTGGATGGTGGCGAAACATAACGTGCGCCACGCCGAGCAGATCGTCGTGAAAGATGCGTCCTTCTAGGAAATTTGCTCCCCGGTCTGAATAACGGATGCTGTCGATCATCTGCAAGGCTTGCCTTAGCTCGTCTTGATTTTGCTTACGGCGGCTCTGTGCGGGCAATTCAGCATTAAAGTTCAAGAGTGCCTGTTTCAGATCTTTCTGAAAACCGCCGATAACGCTCCAGAGAAAATCGTGAATCGTCGAGACCTGCAGGAGAACGTCATTCTCGGTTCGTTCGATAATCTCATCCTTCGCGACGTTAGTGTAAGTAATGCATGCCACACGCTGCGCATTTCGCGTGAGCGATTGACGTTCCGCGCTTCGGATGTGATTGAGAGCTCTGATCAGAGAGGATGTCTTGCCTGAGCCAGCCCCAGCGTCAAGCAGAAAGCTAGTGCGCGAACTTAGACATTCAAGGATGCGCATGTCGGCCCTAGTCATCTAAACGGCCATCTCTTTCGCCAGCCACGACAGGCCTTCCCGGATATAGCCTGGCGTCGCCCACCCGGTCTTTGCTATGAGGTCCAAAGCGAAATCCACCTTGCTAAGTTGGCCACTCAACTCCCATGCGCTTGTCGCGAGATTCGAGGTAGACAGCTTCTTGATCAGATCACCGGTCGCCGCGAGAGCATCGGAGTTTGCGGCGATCCAGGACAGATTCGCATAGATGAATGCCTCTTCAAAGGACCTCCCGCAGTTTCCATTCTCGGCCGTCTGGTAAGCCACTTGAATGTGCCCTTCGATCTTCTCCGACTTCCCGCATTTCACCAGTTCAGGCAGCATTGTCTTGGCCGGAATCCATGTCCGAAGGCACGCGTTACTGGTCTTTGTGCCCTCCGATACGCGGCACTTTATGCCTAAGTCGTTCACTGAATCCAAATCGGTAATGATCAGCGTTGGAATCCCTAGGAAATCCATAATCGGCTTGAACTTGTGCGCGTAAGCTCCGCCCACTTCGGAGATACTGATGTATTGACTCGCTAAGTCGGCACATCCCTCCATGCTCGTGCAATCTTCGATCATGAGCGGCAGAAGCAGGCGCTCCACCTGCCCTTCGACAAAAATCGCCTTGTCCGCGAAGAAAAGGTCGCAGTGAGTCAGTTTGATATAGCGCCGCAGAAAATCGAGCAACGATGGATCGTCTGGCGGCATCGGAAGTTTCGAAAGATCTCGGACGCTAACTTCCCGGCCTTTACGTCGAAAATACCTCACCGGTTCAAAGCCGGAATTCGCAATCATATGCGAGGAATGAGTCGACAGGATGACCTGTGCGGTAATCCCTGCCTGAGAGTCGAGCGCCTTTGATACTTCATTGATGAAAATGCACTGCATTTGTGGATGCAAATGAGCTTCCGGCTCTTCGATTGCTATGACGTGGACGCGCGGCTGGACTTCCAACGAGGCCTCCAAAACCGACTGGAAGGCCTCCAGCTGAAGGACGATATAGATTAGGTTCTTGTACCCAAGCCCGTTGTATCGCTCTGGAAGCTCGAACTCAGCTGTTGTGCCATCGATCTCCGCGTATTCATTGGCGTAGTAAATGCGCGTGTTGTCCTTGTAGAGCGTCTGAGAATTCATTTCGGCGCGAATTCGCAGATCGGGCGCGATCTGGCCCTGGGGATATCCGAATTTCTTTAAGCGCTCCGTAAGGCGCTTGAACGTCACGCCATATTTCTTGGTCAATTCGCGCGAGCTTTGTACGAGAGCGGCCTCGATGGCATCGAAGCCTTCGGCGTCGGCGATCTTGTAGAACCGTAAGTAATGCTCGTGCATCAGACGCGATATCTTGACGGCATTAGAAGCTTCATCGTCGTCGACGTGTCGTTGAGCAGGGACATTGTTGAACTTGATCAGACGTTCAACGACCTGTCCCCCATCGAGCTGCTCGATTTCCGCACCCGTGCGCGATACCTTGTAGTACTGGCGCTTGAAATACGCTCCGAAGTCGTCTTTGAGGAACTCATGCAGGGAGTCTTCTTTGCTCCGTCTGGTTTCGAAATCGTCAATAAGCGTCTTGGCGTTTTCGATGCCGTATTCGATCCGCAGGCACACGCGATCATCGTCCATATCGAGGGCCATCAGCAGCTGGCTCGCCACCACAATGTCCGCCGGGGTTTGCATGTAGCTGAATATGAGATCGAGGCGCATTCGGGGTGCAAAGCGCCGCACCAATGCAATGCGCTTCTCGGGAGTGTCCGCCTTGCCTAAAAGAGCTTCCAGGCGGTCAAAATCCCTGTGACGAACCTGAGAAAGATCATGGATTGAGATCCGCACGGTATCTGACGACATCCCCGTGAAGACACGAAGAGCGTCCATAACTGAAGTCTTGCCGCTATTATTCGGCCCGACAAAAACCGTGGTTGTAGTCTTGGCGGCCAGATCGATTGACAAGCGTCGCAGCAATCGGAAATTCCGGATACGAATGGTCTCAAGGCGCATTTGGCAAATCTCCACAAGACAGCAGTTGCATTGCAACCAGAGTTATCGCTCGTTCTGGGCCGGTCGATTTCTCAGGGCTGCTATTTCGATGTCCGCATCATAGCGCCATTATCCCCCGGCTTACCAGTAATGGCCACAGCCGTTACACACTATCTCGTGAGCTCGCTTGCGACGCGCCCGAGAATCCCCTTCACAACGATGTCCATCTGCGAATGCTCTTCGTAATTTGCTGGTGCCACAAAGTTGACCCTTCGATCAGAAATTAGCCGATGGATCTTATCGAGATCCTTCTTTTCGCGCTGCTCATCATAAACAGCGATCGAATGCCCGCCTTGGTAGGCGACCATTTTCATTGCCGGGATATCGGTATCACCGTCGCCTACAAAAATCATGCGTTTGAACGGAACCGGCCGCGACGCCTCGGACATAAATGTGTTGATGGCCGCGTTATCCCAATGATTCTCGACGCCCTTGTTAATACGGAAGAGATATTGCGTCTTCGTCGTATAGTTAATCGCAACTCCGGGCCAGGCCGCTACGTCTTCGTCATAGATGTATTTCGAGGCGTAAATCCTATGGAAAGCACTCTGAATTGAGCACCCTCGAATCATCTCTTCTATACCCGAGGAAACGATGTAGTGCAGCAATTCGAGACCGTGTTCCATCGCAAATTTGTTCATGCGGATGAACCACGATCCTCCATGCAGGCCACTAAACAACTGGGCACCCATTCCGTGTTCACGCAGCATCTGCTTGGTAACCACTTCACCAGCCGCTCTCGCCTTTTCCAGCATAAGGTGCATATAGACGAGAATTTCGTCCGCGTCCTCTTCGCGAGTGCGTCGTTTAACCTCATTCCAAAACTCGGTGCGAGTCATGTTCATCTTTGGAATGAAGCTACATTCCTGAAGATTCCCGCGGGCTAAGGTCCCATCGAAATCGTAGACAATTGCCGCTTTCGTCAGTTGTTTTGCAAACTTATCTTCCATAGAATCCAACGATAGCCCAAATTGCCGGTGTTTGTTCGCGCAAAAATTCAAGCAAATCTGAAAACGCTCTCACTTTTCAAGCCGCGACGAAAAGTCTATGTAAGCGATACACCTCGGCCTTCCACTTTTTCCCGCTCCAGCGCATCAAGCGCCAGCTCCAACAGTTCGCCGAGCGGAACATTGCGGTTATCTGAGGCTTTGTAAGGGCGTTCGACGGTCTCATCGGTCGCCTTGGTGCCGAGATGCTGCGCCCTTCCCTCAATGCAACCGCCGATCAATCCGGCGTTTTCCGCTCCCCTTCCATGCGGGGCCTGTTCCTGCCCCGCAACGCCCGTCCCTGGTTTTACTGTTCAAATCTTGGGAAAGTGTTGAGACAACCTGCTTCACGTCCCTGGCGGGGCCGCTGAATCCATTGCCGGTTGTTTCTTCAATCCCACTTCGCGTCCTCAGGTGGACGGCCCAGCGCACGATCTGACCGTGCGCTGAACGGGCCTTCTCCGTCCGTTCGGAGCGCGGCTGCGCGCCAAACGTGGTGCGCATTTGGCACTTGCTGCGCCTTTCCTCCGGACTCCCACCGTCGGTCGCTGCGTTCGTTCTTTTCCGCCAACCGTCTTCGCGCTTCCCAACCGGGGGTGAGAAAGACGCTCAGCCGGTCACGGCGGAAAAGGAGAACAAAAACATGAATTTCAAGAGTAACAACAGCAACAACAGCGGCGGCCAGAAGGAAATCCGCCGCCAGCAGACTACCACGCAGCAGATCATCGCTGAGAACGTCAAGCATCTGATCGAGCAGCTTGAGCAGGGCAAGAGCGAGGCGCTCACCGCCTACCTCAGCGCAATGGCCCGCTTCCACAACTACTCTTTTGGCAACATCCTTTCAATCGCTCATCACCGCCCCGACGCAACCCACGTTGCGGGTATCCGCACATGGAACGAGCTTGGACGCTACGTCAAGAAGGGACAGAAGGGCATTCCGATTCTGGCTCCGATGATCGGCTCCAAGCGCCAGCCCACTGAGGAACCCGTCGAACAGACCGACAAGCCAAAGCCCATGCTGATTGGTTTCCGCGTTGTTTATGTCTTTGACGTGGCTCAGACCGAAGGTTCAGAGCTTCCCGAGCCGCCAACGGTTTCCGGCGAGGTTGGTGCCTACCACGAACGGCTTGTCGAACTCGTCCAGCAGCAGGGCATCGAGCTTGAGTACAACGAGCGTATTGCACCCGCGCAGGGCGTCAGCTACGGCGGAAAGATCGCTTTGCTTCCCGGCCAGTCGAAGGCAGAAGAGTTCAGCACATTAGCGCATGAGCTAGGCCATGAGATGTTGCACCGCGCAGAACGCCGCACTCTCACTACCAAGACAGTACGCGAAACCGAAGCCGAGTCCATTGCGTTCATCGTTGGCCGCGCCGTGGGATTGAATACCGGCAGTGCCAGCGCGGACTACATCAGCCTCTATCACGGCAATGCTGAGCTTCTCACCGAATCGCTTGCCGTAATCCAGCAAGCTTCCGCAACAATTCTCGACGCGCTTTTCGCCGAAGTAGCCGAACCACTGGCACAGGCGAGCTAGAGCCGCACACCTGAGCGGGTACGCTCACTGTGCCCGCTCGCGAATTCACTCTAGACAACCAAAGGAGGATTCCCCATGTCACACGCAGCACAGTCCGAATATCGCAACCTGCCCCTCGACAGCCTTGTTGAGTCCAGCATGAACCCACGGCGCAGTTTTGACGAAAACGCCCTTAACGAATTGGCCGAGAGTATTCGCAATCAAGGATTGCTTTCGCCGTTGCTCGTCCGGCCCAAGGGGCCACAATCCTTCGAGATCGTTGCAGGAGCGCGGCGCTATCGGGCCGCACAGTTAGCCGGTCAAGAGTCGGTTCCCGTTCGCATTGTGGAACTGTCTGACGCACAGGCGATTGAAACATCCATTATCGAAAACCTCCAAAGGCGCGATGTGCATCCCTTGGAAGAGGCGCAGGGCTTCGCAGCTCTCTTGCACCTTGAAGAACCGAAGTATTCCATCGAGCAGATCGCGGCCAAGTGCGCGAAAGGTCCCTCGTTCGTCGCCGCCAGATTGAAACTGACCGAACTTTCACCCGCCGTGACAGAGGCTTTTCTCAAAGACGAAATCGGCACCGGTCACGCGCTTTCCCTAGCTCGGTTGCAACCAGCCCAGCAAGAAGAAGCCCTCACCGCCTGCTTTCGTGAAGACTACGTCAGCGGGGGTAAACCTAGGCACATTTTGCTTCCCGTCCGCCAATTGCAGGAGTGGATTGAGCGCCACATCCTTTTGGAACTGGACTCC
Source organism: uncultured Acidobacteriaceae bacterium (assembly GCA_903828675.1). GTDB lineage: Bacteria > Acidobacteriota > Terriglobia > Terriglobales > Acidobacteriaceae > Telmatobacter. The sequence continues at coordinate 58,951 of CAIKND010000001.1, read as the reverse complement.
GCTCCCTTTCCGAAAGACGACCCGGAACTCGTACCCGAAGCCGGAGCTTGCATCACCTGTCCACGGCGCACCGGTTTCAATACGCTACTCTTCGCAGAAATCAAGGCGGATGCTTGCACTTCGCCAGATTGCTACCAAAGCAAGGTTGACGCATTCGTCGCAAAAACGATTGTGGCAAAACCAATGCTGGTACAGATCTCACGCGCATTCGGCAAGCCGCAAGAAAACAGTCCAGCAATTCCGCGCAACCAGTATGTCGAGATTCGCGCGGAGAAGCCGACCAACCCGAAACAGGTCGAATGGCCGGAGTACAAAACCTGCAAGTTCACCACCGAGGCCATTGTCACAGAAGGCTCTGACAAAGGGGAGATCAAACGGATTTGCTCAAACTCCGACTGCCCGATTCACCATCCAAAGAAGGAGAAGACACCTGCCAACGATGGAGCATTCAAGGCCGCACAAGAGAAGCAACGGCGCGAGGACGCAATTGCCCAGGCAACGGGACTTCGCGTATTGAGAGCCATCGTCGAAGCTGTCCCAGTCCGCTTGATGAAACGCGACCTACAATTTGTAGTCGAACGGGTGACCACAATGCTGGATGAGCGCCGTCTGGCCATCGTCCTCCGTCAACACGGCATTGGCAAGTCGAAAGGCCCGACCGACACACCTGCCAAGCTGCTAGCCGCTTTCGTCCGCAAGGCGGAGGAAAGCATTCTCGGACGCCTCTTAGTGGAGGCTGTCATTCTCTACTCCGCCCAATCCGCGAACGATGCCGGCAGAGTGCTCAGAGACGCCGCCGACATCTACAAGGTGGACGTGACCGCAATCATCACCAAGGTAAAGCAGGAGTTCGGAGCCAAAGATAAGACGAAGGCGGAAAAGGAGACGACAGTTAAGCGCCCGTCAAAGGCCGTGAAGAAGGCCAAAGCTGCCTAAGTCCATCCAAACAATCCGGCGGAGCCAGATCTATGGGCTCCGCCATTTTCTTGCTAGTAATCCGTCTACTCGCCCGCGCACGAGGCTCCCGTCACCCGCCATCTGCGCAGATGGCGTCCCGACCTAATGTTGTGCCCTAGTGGTCCACCTGCGGCTCCATGCGTGCTTGTGTGACATTGGCCTGGCTCTCGCCCTTGCTGCCTGCGGATTTGGCCTTGTGAAGATGTTTTTGATGCAGCCCTTGGTGACCGGCGACCGGGCTCACGGATGAACGAAGATTGTGTTTCGGAATCCCAAACGGATTCTTTCCTTCAACGACACACATTGCCCCGGCCCAGAAGAGAAACATTGCAGAGAGCAATAACCAGACGAAGACAACGGGCTTCCATGGAACAAGTATCAGCATGAGTCGACCTCCGCGGATTGAGAGCAACTTGCGACTCACTAACATTTTAACGCGGAATGCTTTTGCGGTGAGCACGCAATATGCGAACTTTTTCCGTCGTTCGAGGACAATTCTCTAGAGGCCCGAATTGTTTGGTGAGCGCAGCGACCTGTCGTCAGTTGACGTCGGTGCCCAGACGAATCGGCTGACCCTTGCTAGCATTGCGGCACCAACCCGTGTGAGCTGAAAATGCTGGTGCTAAAATTCGTGGCATGAACTTAGCGCACAAAATGAACGATCCAGACGAAACACTTGCGGCGATCCGCGAGACACTCAGAAATGCGAACAAGGCAGCTTCGGATTGGGATTGCCGTTCTGCAGAACCCGAGGAAGTGGAGACCGTCAGGTTTCTCATGGAGAGAACATTCGTCCAGATGCTGACGTTTCTTGATGCTATCGGTCTCTCCGAAACCTTCAGTGCGGTGACACGAATTCAAGAGATGGCAAAGAAGGATTACGCCGAGGTCTCTCCCTACTCTGAAGGGGTTTACCTAGTCTGGGCCGCAAAGCTTGACGACTACCTGCATTCCATCGAAGCGATATTTGGGCGAAGAGAGACAGGGCGGGTCGTGAAGGATGTTATCGAAATTCTTCGAGCAACGCAATATTCCATCACCGACCCAAACTGCTTTCCTGACGCACCACAAGGCGAAGACCAAGTTCACTCCCGAATTGAAGCTGTTCTTCGTTGCGTATTCCCTGACCTTCGCCACAAGCCCCCGATTTCCAAGCCCATAAAGAACTTCGAGCCAGACACAGGAATTCCGTCCATCGAAACGCTCATCGAGTACAAGTTCGTTGAATCAAGAGAGAAGGTGAAGCAAGTCGTCGATGAGGTCCTCGCGGACACACGAGGATACGTTTCCAAGAAATGGAGCAAGTTCATCTACGTGATCTATGAGACCAGGCGCCTAAAGCCGGAGTCTGAATGGAAGCAAATGCTGCGCGAGAACGAAATTCCCGAAAGCACCGAGATCATCGTCATCTGCGGAGAAGCAGCTAATTCATTACCAAAATCCGCGCTGCCTCGGACGAAATCAGCAAGAAAGCGCACCCGAAGATCCAGGAATCCAGCCTCCGCAAGCTAAATTCTGCCAAGCTTGTTTCGCGTTAGGCGGAAGTGGATGCGCTTCCCCAGCAGTTGGCGCGACTTCAGAATTCCAGACAAAGAGCCGAATTGCGGAAACCTAACCTGTGATTTCGCCGAGGTCGTGCAACAGGTGTATGCTTTCTTGCAGAATCCTCGAGCGCTGGGAGATAACATGCGGATTGAAAGTGTATCCGTAAAAAATCTTCGTTGCTTCAAAGAAGGTGTAGTGAACATCGGTCCCTACACCTGTCTTGTTGGCCCGAATGGCTCCGGGAAATCCACCGTCCTATGCGCCCTTAACATCTTCTTCCGTCAAGTTGAAGACTCACCGACCGACGTTACGACGCTGATCCGGGACGACTTCCACCTACAGAACACCGCCGAACCAGTCGAGATTACAGTCACATTCTGTGATCTCAGCAAGGAAGCGGAAGAGGACTTCAAAGGATACGTGCGGCAGGGGAAACTGATCGTTTCTGCAGTGGCAACCTTCGATGCGAGTGGAAACGCGGCCATTGTGAAGCAGTACGGGCAGCGATTAGGCATGGAGGAATTTAAGCCATTCTTCAAGGCATACGGAGACGGGGCATCCGCTACCGATCTGAAAGCGATCTTCAAGGCAATCGAAGAAACAAATCCCGAACTGGAGGCGCTCAAATCGAAGACAACCAAAGAGGGTATGTATGAAACGCTCCGCGCCTTTGAAAGCGAGCGTCCGCAGACTTGCAAACCCATCCCAAGCGAGGACCAATTCTACGGAGCAACGAAAGGCGCAAACCTGCTTAACAAGTATGTGCAGTGGGTGTTTATTCCAGCAGTTAAGAACGCCTCTGATGAACAGTCAGAATCGAGGACCGGGGCGCTTGGGAAACTACTGGCGCGCACGGTCCGCGCGAAAGTCAACTTCACCGCCGCGATTGAGTCCCTGACGGCGGCCGCGCGGGAACAATACCAAAAAATGTTGGATGAGAACAGCACAGCACTTGCAGGGGTTTCGGAATCACTGAGAAAACGTCTCACTGAATGGGCGCACCCAGAAGCTACCCTGCGCCTCGAATGGAAGAATGACGCTGCAAAAGCCGTGCGGGTTGATCCCCCACTGGCGGGAGTCATAGCAGGCGAGGCGGGATTCGAAGGCGAACTAGTCAGACTTGGGCACGGCTTTCAACGGTCATACCTTTTGGCCCTGTTACAAGAGTTGGCAACGATTGACGATGTCAACGCTCCCCGCTTGATTTTAGCGGTTGAAGAACCAGAACTCTATCAACACCCTCCGCAAACACGCCATCTCGCGGACATCTTTCAAAAATTGGCCAAAGAAAACTCACAGATCATCGTAGCGACACATAGCCCGCACTTTGTTGTGGGCAAACATTTCGAAAGTGTCCGTCTAATCAGACGCGACGAAGTTGGACAATCCGCCACCGTCCGGCACTACACGTTCGCCAGCTTCTCCGATCGTCAAGCAGAAGTGTTTGGCGAAAGACCAAAAGCAACGTCGGCCGCCCTTACGAAGATTCATCAAACACTGCAACCTGAATTGAATGAAATGTTTTTCACAGAGCGGCTCATATTGGTTGAGGGTCCTGAAGATGCTGCATATATCCACACCTGGCTGAGCCTGACGGGCCGGTGGGAGGGATTCAGAAGGAGCAAATGCCACATCGTGCCGGTTAACGGCAAAAACGAACTCATTCGTCCCGGCATTATCGCGAAAGGCCTGGATATTCCGGTGTTCGCGATTGCAGACGCAGATGCAGACAAGGGCAAACCAAAGGAGAGCGAGGTGCGGAATCGTGCTCTTGCGAGGATCTTCGGTGGGGACAAAAACGACCTATTCCCTCTCGCCCCGCAGTGGAATAAGGGACTCGTCTTGTGGCCCGCCGATTTTTCAGAAACAGTCGAAAAGGAATTCGTGGAATCACTCGGAGCTCAGGGGCAGCAGCATTTCGACGATATCCGCACTAGAGCACGAGCTGAGTGCGGCAATGCTGACAATCTCAAAAAGAACCCAATCTACATTAGCCATATGCTTGATATCGCGTGGCAGGAAGGTGCCAAGTCCGCAAGTTTGGACCGACTTTGCGAAGAAATTCTAGCATTCGGTGTGACCAATGCGTCCGCGCAAACCGACGGAGCGGCCCCGGTCCACTGACATGTTCATAGATGTTGAATTCATTTCGCGGTCATCCGGTTCATCCACGATCAGGCAAAAGGAACCGGGCGGAATTCGGTTTTTCGGTTAAGTCATCGGCTCGCGGCGGCTTGGTCCAGAATTTGGTCCAAACGAGCGCCGAAAGGGCTCCATTTTGGACCAAGTTGTCCTTTGTACTCCGTTGAAAACAAAGGCACTCCGGGCCTCAATCGTCGGCTCTTAACCGACAGGTTGTAGGTTCGATTCCTACCGCGTCCACCATAGAATCAACCACTTACAGACACCGCAAATTCAGACTTCGCCGAACTTCGCCGAATTGCTCTCGAACCCCGCGGTTTTCTTCCCTGCAAACCCATCTCTTTTACAGGCGCTGACCAGCCATCGAGCACGGCATCCGTGCGCGAGTTTACGGCATCGAGAACGCTCTTCTCAATGGTCTGCACGTACACGTCTCCGGTCGTCTGGATGCTCGCGTGCCGCAACATGCTCTGCGTGTCTTTTAGGGTTCCATGCTTCTGCATGTCGGTTCCCAAAGTCCGCCGCATTACCTGAAAGGTGATGAGACGATCCGGGATGCCCAGTTTCTGAGCAATTGGACTGATCCTCCATCTGAGGAAGTTCTTGGCCCAGCGCGGGACTGCCTGACCCTTCCGTTTCCCTCGTCCGAACGTGGGGAACATGAGGGCATCTGGCGAGACGTCGTTACAGACCGCACGCCAGGCTTCGATGACCGGCCTTACCTGTTCGGGCACTGGAATCGGCGCCTTGCTTTGCCTGGTCTTCATCCTGCCCTCAAAGAACTGCCCGTCATAAGCCGTGCCATGTGGGACGAGCGCTTCTCCTGTCCAAGACTTCCACTGGAGCCCCATGATCTCGCTTGCGCGGAGCCCGCAGAAGATGCCCACGTGAATGAGGCAAAGATCGTGCACGTCTTCGATTGCCCCGATCAGCGCCAGCATTTGCTCCCGCGTCATCACAGGTCTTGTCACCGACTTGGTCTGAGGAATCGTCACGTCTTCTCCGGGGTCTTCAGGAAGAAACTTCTGCTTCTTTGCCAAGCTGGTGATCGCGCGGATGTTCGTGAAGCAGTGATGCACGATCGCAAACGAGTAACCTTTATTCGCGATACCGTTGAGCCAGACCTGAATCGCGAATGTGTCCAATTGCCGTAGCGGCCAATCCCCAAACTGCGAAATCAGGTAGTGCTCAATGTGATAGGTGTTTGTCTTGCGGTAAGCAGGACTCCACTTTCCTTGCCGCATCGGAATGTACCTTTCCTTGACGAACCAACGAAAGGTGACTGAGTCGTCAGCAATAGGCGCCTTGGGCAATTCCGAGGTATTAACCTCTTTGAGGATGATTTCCCGGAGCAACTGTTCGGCCTTCCACTTCGGAGTGTTGGCCTTGGGACAGATGCTGACATTGCGGTGTCTCCTGATCTCCTTTCCTTCCCGATCTTTCTCGTAGATCAGGTACTTGCCGTACCACATCTTCACCTTCTCCCCGCAAAGGTAGACGGTGCCTTGCTGATACTTCATTGCCATGTTCGTTCTCCGTTTCTGCTTCTGTCCCTGGTCGTGGAGAACAGTTCATTCATACACGAAATCGCGAGGGCCGGGAAGACCGCTGTGTATCCAGTTCAGCCAGAAAGGCTTCCACATCGGCCCATCGATATCGAACGAGGGAGCCGAGTTTCAGCCCGCGGATTCTGGGCGACCGGCGCGTGGTATGGTCGCGGACCCAGCGCTCGGAGACGCCGAGTTTCGCCGCGACCTGGCGCGCGTTCATCAGCCGATCATTTGCAGGAGGGGCGATTGACTGCGATAGAGGGGCAGATTCGATTGGATATCTGAATCGATCCGATGCCGCAACACGGGGATCGGGGGTTGTTGAATAAAGGGAGTAGAGCGGCTGTTCGAAATGACCAGCGATACGATTCTCGTGCGGCCGGTCCTCTGTGCTGAAGACTGGCGTTCTGTCTGGCACTGCTACGCTGAGAGCATGAGCGCCGGACTTATTGAAAATGCGATTAGACATATTTGACCTCCCGTGCTTGACTTTGGATACATCGTCGAACGAAACGGCCTGCCCGTCCATTACTTTGTATCTAACATCTATTCGCTAGAAGTTATCGCTACTTTTGTCTACTAACTTATAACTCGCCTCTTACTGAGCACCGATGAGGTTCACAAGGTTGATCGAATTCCGCGTTTGAACGAGGAGGGGGAGTGAATGTCAGAATACTCATCCCTTCAGGATTTTATGACTAATCTTCATTGCCCGGTTGCACAAAGGTCTGGCCATTGATGGTGGTCGTGAGCGTGCCAGTGGCTTGGAGAATGTTGGTCCTCACGTCGATCGTCAGTTTGAAACCGTCAGGGCTTGTCCGTTTGGTCCCCTGCACCTTCCCAGTCTCAACAATATTTGAATACCAGTCGAGCGACGTTGTGGTTGGAGTGGGGCGCGTCTCAGACACGCTCTCGGAGCCGTTTAGGACGTTTCCCGGCTCGTCGGAATAGTTGTCGTAAGTCATCGTCACTGTACGAATCGCATTGTGGTCCGATGTATGGACGATGGTTGCAGTCGCAGAGCCGGAGATACTGCCAGGTAGCGTATACGTCCCTTCCAGAATGAGCGGTCGGGTTGGTGTCGGAGTGCCCGGCACATACGAAGTTCCCCATGGGACGCTGTCCGAGATGGGCCTTGGCGGCCGAATCGAAAGCGGCTTGCGGCTCGTGAAGCGAGCGATCAGCATGCGAAAACGGCGTCCACCAGGTTCGGTTGGTGGAGGACACGGCAACGGGTTGGAACCGCCACACGCGGGGCTGGCGACCTGTGTCTGAAAGAAGACGACACGTGTGCCGTCCGCAGACCATCGCGGATCCGCCATGGCGTTCCAGTTGGGATCACTCGCGCTACCAGGCTTTCCATCGCCTGCCGTCAGCAACTGGCCTTGATAATCGCCGCGGTCGCCAAAGCGATCCAATAGATATGCCTGCATGAATCTACGGTCGTGGTTATTGCGCACTGAGGATACGGCACTGGACGTAACAAGATCCGTGATCGGCGGAATTCCTCCCATCGCGGCAAGGAACATTTGGCGCCCTGAGCCGCGCGTGTCTTCAACCACGATCCACTTGTCATCGGGAGATGCATCCAGCGGGTCGGCATACTCAGGGTTCGCAGTCAGGCGGCGCACCTTGCCCGTCAGGAGGTCTGCCGCGAACAGATCGATGTTCGAGGACTCGAAGGGATAGCCAACGTAGAAGACCTCGCGGCCATTCTTGCTGAAACCGCGAAACTCGCCCACGTCGATGCCGTCGTGATTGATTCGCAATTGATTCGGATGCCGCGGGTCCGGCCCCAGGACACGCTGATCGAAGCCTTCCTGAAACAATCTCGTGACCGAAGTCAACTCATAGCGGGGGGCCAATGGTTCTCCGGTTTTCGGAGCGGGGTTGAATTCGAGTCGGCCAATGTAGCCGAACTGAGTGAACCTGTTGTTATAAATGGAGAGGGAGTTGAATCCCAGGTGAACGCTGTCGGGGTGAATCCTCAGTTCGCGGATGTTTCCGCTCGGGCCCGAGCCGTCCGGCCGGACATTCCACCGAATTGGGTAGATATGAACGCGCTCGGGCGTGCAGCGCGCGTCCGTCACCAGGAAGGGAGAACAGTCAATAACATTTGTGCCTTCGAGTATGCGCTTGCCATCGAGGAAGGCCTGGGGGTAGCTCTGATCGGGACCTGCTCCGACGCGATTCTCAGCAGGAACGTCGCAGGTTACGCAATGCCACGCATCGCCGTTGGGAAAGTTAGTTCCGTCTGTCTTGACGATGATGATTTGGCCGCCATTATAAGCGCTGGCCGCGTCGGGCGGCAGCGGTGCGCCCATGAAGTGTACCAGCGCGAGTACGTGATGGCCACCGGGCAGGAAACTTCCGGATTGGAAGCTCAAGGGAGCAGGATCGATGCAGCCTGTCCGATGCGGATTGATAGCTACGGTGCATGCGCCTATGCTGCTCCCTGGCGCGGTCGGGGGTAAGGGCAGCTCGGTGACTTCGATGGGCTCAGGTGCGGGCGGCTTAGGGACCTCGGTTGCTTCTGCAGCAATGGCGGCCAGGCACGACAACAGAACAGCGGAAAGAATAAGCGAGTACATGCGCGGGCTGAACTCGGCATTGACGCGCTTTCGACTATCGCGAGTGCGAAACTTCATTGTGGTACCTCAAAAGAGCGAAGAAGGAGTTGATGACTAAAGTCAGGTGCGGCGAGCCCAACCATAACGCACCGGTTCATTTCACGACGACCCGGACCCGGCCGAGGTTGCGGATGCGGCCGTAGGGTGTGTGCGCATCGCCGTCACGCTGGGATGTTGCGCGAAGCGCAGGAAAATACGTCCCGGCTTTCGAGAACACATGCTTGATGGTCAGTTTTGCCCTGGTGCCCGACGCGCTGCGGTTCGAGGCATCGATCTCCTGCACAACCGGATACGTCTTTTCGCCCTCGAAATCCCACTCCGCTGCAACGATCTTCCCTGTACCAGGCGGCACCTCGATCACAGCTGAGAAGGTCACTGCCTGGCCGACCGAAACATCCGCCCGGGCTCCGCCATTTGCCGTGATGTGCACGACAGGCTGAATTCCCTTGCGTTCGACTGCTGTTGCAGGCAACACGATTTGGCCATCCACCACCTTATAGTTCGTGCTGGGAGGAGGCGCAATACCTTTTTCCACCCACGCGCTCACATCCCGCAACGCCTGCTGCAGTACTCCCACATAGCTCACGGTTCGGGTGGAATCCTCCTGCGTCTCGACGTCTCCATGGATCGCGCGTTCCGTGATCCATACCCGAAAATTGTCATCGAGGCGATCGCCCAATGCGGCCTTCACCTTCGATCGGTACCAATCGGCCTGCCAGGCAAAAGCATCCTGGTCCATCATGCTTTCCAGGAGAATCATCTTGCCCTTGAATTTGCCTGACTGGACTGAACCGGCACCCGTCATCATGGCGCCGATCAACTTGGGTCTCTGCGGATAGAGCGGCTTGCCATCCGGACCTCGAAACTGATCCCAAACATAGAAGTCCGGCGTCGGAACCTGGTAACGATGGTAGTACTGCATGGCGAGAAAATCGGAATTGTCGATCACGACTTCGTCACCGACTTTGATCGCCTTCAAGACCTGAGAATTATCTCCGGCAAAAGGGTTGCTGCCGATGAATACGGTATTCCCGGAGACTCTCCCAACCAGAAGGTCCTTGCCTACCGCATCGCCGCTCTTGATCAAGAGAAAGGCTTCTTCGAGATCACCAGCGGGCACGCTCTCCAACTGGAATCCGACAGGAGCCTCCGCCTTCAACTGTTGCCAGGCTGTATCGACGCCGCCCGATGCGGTTCGCGCTTCAGCGTCGCCGGCGGTAATGACCTTCTTCACGGTTGTCTTTTGCTGGATGCGCGCACGCAACAAGGAGTCAGGCGGATTAGCGCCGAGATATCCTGGGACTTTCCAGAAGTCTTCAAAATAGGAGTGGTCCATCATTCGGATTCCACCAAAGAGCACAGGAAAGGATCCGGGCCCAATCGACTTATAGTTGAACCAGCCCTGGGGCGGGAATCCCAGCGCGGTCACCTCGCGGAGCGTGTCGCGCTCATCTGGATTGAGGTCACGGTACATATCGCCACTGCCACCTGGCTCAATCGCATCGAGGATGGAGGGGAACTTGTCTTTCAGGGTGCGCAGGGCGAGCAAGCGCACTGTGAAGACATTGGGAATTGCTTGCGGCGATCCGACGACGTAGGGCACGGCGCCATCCCAGGTATCGGTGTTCTCAAACCCGCTAATTGTCTTGAATGCTCCACCGCTTCCTCCAAACACGTATCCAGAAGGGCGCTGCGGTCCATACATTTGAGCCGCAAGAACACGGGAATACTCGGCCGCGGCGGCATTCACACGATACCCCGGAATCTTCTGATCCCCCGCAAGAACAGACAGGCTGCCTTCGTTTGTCTCAACGAGGTAGGCTCCGCTTGAGACTGCAAGCCCGATTCCGCTGGAAATCGCAAAACCCATTTTGTCGTCCGCGCCGGAGCTCGGCTGGGCAAGATTCTCGCTGGTCGGCACAGGTGTGACGTACTGGAAGAATCTTCCCTGGTATTGCTCCTTGGGCGGGAAGTAAAACGAGAAGAGAGCTTTCGTGCCCTTGAAACCACCGTGAACGTAGCGATGACGCACAGGCTTGTCGCGCCACTCATCCACGTCTACGAATGGTTCCTTGAATGTGGAATCTGCGTCTGTCGCGCTTGCGCCGGAACCCACGGCACTCTGCTGTGGGCATGCAGGACGAGAGTGGAGGCCAAGGAAGACCACTATAATAAGGGCGACCGCCATAGATGTTTTCGGAACCGATATCTCTCGACTTCTCATTATTTCTCCGCTTTCCCTCGGACAGAGCATTTGGTCTGCCCGATCAGTTGATCTAGTTTCGGTTTTGCTCGACTTCGACCAACTGGCGCGCCTTGATGTCGCGCATGGGGGGTAGGCCGAACATCCTGCGGTACTCACGGTTGAACTGGGTGGCGCTCTCATAGCCGACCTCGAAGGCGGCACTGGCTGAGTCCAGACCTTCAGTCATCATGCGCACGCGCGCCAAGTGCAGGCGCATCCGCTTCTGGTACTGCAGCGGGCTCATCTGGGTCAGTGTGCGGAAGTGTTGGTGAAATGTAGATACGCTCATCTTGGCGACTGCGGCGAGGTCCTCCACACGCAGGGGCTTCGAAAAGTTCTCCTTTAGCCAAACGACGGCTTTGGCTGTGCGATTGCTCTGCTCGCCCAGTGTGGCGACGGCGCGGAGATGCTTGCCAAGGGGTGATCGCAGCAGGCGATAAACGATCTCCCGTTGGATCAGACCCGCGAGGAAGGGTATGTCGCGCGGAGTGTCGAGCAGGTCCAGCAGGCGTATGCAGGAGCTGAGCAACTCCGGCGTGGATTTGCCGATTGCCATCCCGCGAGTACCTGCGCAGACGTCTGATGACAGGAACTCTTCCTGGCTCAAGATCTCGCGGACCGAGGCCATATCGAGCTTGAGGATCAGGGCCAGGATTGGTTTCTCCGGGCTCGCCTGCGTCACCTGGCTAATGACCGGCATGTCAACCGAGGTGAGCTGTAGGGTGGACTCATCACACACATACACCATGCCGCCGATGTTGACATGCTTCTGGCCCTGCCCATAGACGATCATCGAGGGCTCGTAGGTGGCCGAGTAGCAGCTGGTCAGAGCGGTTCGGCGAAACAGGACCAGGCCCGGCACGAGGGTAACCTGATCACCTTCTACTTGGATATGGGCGGCGATCTTGCGGGCCAACTCGGACCGAAGGGCAATCACATGGTCCCCTTCACCGCCTGGGTCGATACTGGCTTCCCGAGGCGTTTCTGCCCTGTTTCCCGCTTCGTTTTGCATTATGCTCCTCCATCTTCAGCGTACCGCCGGGTCGGCATTGCGTGTACAGGAAAATGGACGTCTCGGAGGAATAGGCAAGAAATTCGTAGGATCGTGATACCGTTCGAAAGTCGCGTCTTCGTAGTATCGAGTTGTCGGCAGAGAACACTGACAAGGATGGTTTGCCATGAGAGGAACGAACCGCAGAGATTTCATGAGGTCTGGAGCAATGTTGGGTGCCGCCGTGGTTTCCACGGGCCTTGCATCGTCCGAGGCCAGTGCGAGGCCAAAGATCGCCCAGCCAAATGGCGCTGGAAGCAAAGCCCGTACATTGGGATCCGGGAAAAACGCGATCAAGGTCTCCTACGGCCTTGGCCTGGGTTGCATGGGAATGAGTTGGAATCGCAGCTTCGTTCCCGACCGCAACAAGATGATCGTTCTCATCCGGAAAGGCTATGACATGGGAGTCAATCTATTCGACACGGCAGAAGCGTATGGACCTTTCGTGAATGAGGAGACGGTTGGGGAAGCGATTGCGCCGTTCAGAAAGAACGTCACTCTCTGCAGCAAATTTGGCTTTGACATTCAAAACGGCAAAATGACCGGTGGATTCAACAGTCAGCCTAAACACATCAGGGAGGTCGTGAATCAGTCCCTCGGAAGACTGAAGACCGATCATATTGACCTCCTCTACCAACACCGCGTTGATCCCAACGTCCCCATGGAAGACGTTGCGGGCACCGTGAAAGACCTGATCGCCGAAGGAAAGGTGCGGTTCTTCGGTTTAAGCGAAGCTGGCCCGGAATCGATCCGCAAGGCTCATGCAGTTCATCCCGTAACGGCCCTCCAAACCGAATTTTCCTTGATGTCACGCGATCCGTTGCAAGATGTGTTTCCTGTCTGCGAGGAGTTGGGAATTGGCTTCGTCCCCTATAGCCCGCTCAGTAGAGCTTATTTGACCGGATACATCAACGAGCGGACGACCTATGTGGCCGCAAACGACAATCGTCCCACGTTGCCTCGCTATAGGCTCGGATCAGTGATCGCCAATTGGAAGATCATTGATGTTCTGGTTAAGTTCGGAAACCAGCGCGGACTGACTGCGGCGCAGGTAGCATTGGCCTGGCTCTCAGCGCAGAAGCCATGGGTAGTGCCCATTCCTGGAACCACCAAGTTGGCACACCTGCAGGAAAATCTCTGGTCATCGGATTTTGAGTTCACTCCCGACGAACTCGCCAGCGTCACGGCAGAGATTAAGGCCATTCCAATCGCCGGCGACCGGTACCCAACGCCCCAAACCAGATAGCGATCAGGAGTTAACAATGCAAAAGCGAACATTGGGAAAGAGTGGCCTTGAGGTATCTGCCCTGGGCCTGGGCTGCATGGGACTCAGCTACGGCTACGGTCCGGCGACAGAAAAGGATCAAGCGATCCACTTGATCCGCACTGCATACGAAAACGGAGTTACCTTCTTCGACACAGCGGAGGCTTATGGCCCCAACCTCAACGAAGAACTCCTGGGCGAGGCGCTAGAACCCTTTCGGGACAAGGTCGTCATCGCCACCAAGTTCGGCTTTGTCGAGGGCAAGCCCGCCATGGGCATGGACAGCCGTCCGGAGCGCATCCGTGAGGTGACGGAGGCGGCGCTGAAGCGTCTGCGCACAGACGTGATCGATCTGCTCTATCAGCATCGCGTTGATCCAAATGTCCCCATGGAAGAAGTCGCCGGCGCCGTGAAGGATCTCATCGCGCAAGGTAAAGTGAAGCACTTCGGAATGTCGGAGGCTGGAGTGCAAAGTATCCGACAGGCTCATGCAGTACAACCTGTTGCAGCCCTCCAAAGCGAATATTCACTCTTTTGGCGCGAGCCAGAGAAGGAGATCCTGCCCACGCTCGAAGAACTGGGAATCGGCTTCGTCCCATTCAGCCCGCTCGGCAAAGGTTTCCTGACTGGAGCCATCAACGCAAGCACCACCTTCGACAAAACGGACTTCCGCAACGTGGTGCCGCGCTTCGATGTGGAGAACCGCAAGGCCAACCAGACACTAGTGGACGTGCTTAGCAGGATCGCGGCACAAAAGGGCGTAACCAACGCGCAGATTGCCCTGGCCTGGTTGCTCGCTCAAAAGCCCTGGATTGTACCCATTCCTGGCACCACCAAATTGCACCGGCTGGAAGAGAATGTTGGCGCCGCTGCCGTTGAGTTGACCGCTGGCGATCTTGCAGAAATTGAAAGTGCAGTCTCCGGCATTGAGGTGCAGGGTGCCCGCTACCCCGCGCAACTCGCAAGCCGCGTCGGCCGCTAGAGCTGGGCAACTCCCGGCAAGCAAGGCTCTCCGGCACCGCTGTGTTGGGGAGCGCTCCAAAGACAAGGACAATCACGATGGCAATCAGCGAACAGGCACGAAAGAACCACGATGAACTCTTCCCCGGCCACACATCGACGCTGGCTGTGACCGACCCAGAGCTCATCGAGGTGTTCGACAACTTTGCGTTCGACGAGGTGCTGCAACATGGCAGCCTGGAACCACGCGCCCGCCTGATGGTGCAACTGGCGTCGATGATCGCCTGTCAGGCCCTGCGCGAGTACCGGATCATGGTCGGTGCGGCACTCATTGTCGGCGTCACTCCGGTTGAGGCAAGAGAGATCGTTTACCAGGCCGTGCCGTATGTGGGCATGGCCAAGGTCTATGATTTTCTCCACGCCACTAACGAGGTGTTCAGCGAACGCGGTATCGAACAGCCGCTTCCCGGCCAATCCACTACGACCCCCGGGAATCGCGCCGACAAAGGCCGCGAGGTCCAGGGAAAGATCATCGGCGCGGATCGAGTAGAGAAGCTCTACGCCTCCGCTCCCAAAGATCAGATGCACATTCAGCGGTATCTATCGGCGAACTGCTTTGGCGATCACGTTGCGCGCGGCGGCATCGATATTCCTACACGCGAACTGCTCACGCTGAGCATGCTGGTTTCGCTCGGCGGATGTGATGCACAGGTCAAAGCGCATGTCTCCGCGAATCTTCATGTAGGAAATGATCGTGCACGCTTGATCGATGTCATCACGCAACTGCTTCCATTTATTGGGTACCCCCGCACGCTGAATGGACTGCGCGCTATCGATGAGGTAACAACATCATGAGCAATCAATCCATGACCATATTGGTGATTGGCGCGACAGGCAGCATTGGACGCCTGGTGGTTGACGAGGCAATTCATCAGGGGTATTCGGTTCGCGCGCTCGTGCGCAGCGCTCAGAAGGCCCGCCGACTTCCCGCGAAAGCAGAAGCGGCGATCGGCGACTTGACTCGTCCCGATACTCTTGATGCCGCTGTCAAAGGCATCGATGCCATCGTCTTCACCCATGGGTCGGATGGCGCGGGAAAAGTCGGTTCGGAGACGGTCGATTATGGTGGCGTCCGGAACGTTCTCGCAGCACTCGGTTCGCGGAAAACCCGCATCGCGCTGATGACTGCAATTGGAGTTACGAATCGGACCGGCTCCTATAACCTTTCCACCGAGTCTCACGACTGGAAGAGACGGGCTGAAAGGCTGGTACGCGCTAGCGGGTGTCCGTACACGATCGTGCGTCCCGGATGGTTCGACTACAACAAGGCCGATGAGCATAGGCTGGTCTTTCTGCAAGGTGACACCCGCACTGCCGGCAACTCCAGTGACGGCGTCATCGCTCGACGGCAGATTGCAGAAGTTCTGGTCAGCAGTCTGACTTCGGATGAGGCGCTGCGAAAAACCTTCGAACTCGTCGCTACGAAAGGTCCGGCGCAGAAGAATCTGGATGACATCTTCGCCGCGCTCGACGCAGATCCCGAGATCGGATTCGACGGCGTGCGTGACACGCCTAACCAACCGCTGGAAAATGAGCCGCAGCGTGTGAAGGACGACTTGCGCGCCTTTTCAGTCAACCGTAGTTAGTTTCAGCCCAAGGGGAAAGAAAGGCATAGTCCATGAAGAAGTGCACTCTGCAACTCTTAATCGCGGGTCTGATCGCATTCGCTCAACCCGTTCTGGCGCAGAACGTGAAGCTAGCGGGTATAGCGGTCGGAATGAGTGAGACCGAGGTGAAAGCAGCACTGACCTCAACCGTGCCGATCTACGTCAATCAGGCTTCCGACTATCCTGTTATGCACTATCTCGTCGCAGAAACCGAGATGGAGTCATACGCGTTCACATTGATCGATGGCAAAGTCGCTGCCTTTTCTGTTGTGCATTTCCTGCCTCCGGGGCAGTTGCCGTTCTTGCCTCCAGGCCAGCAACCGACCGTCACTATCCTGCGCGGTCTCATAAGCAAACAGACCTGGACGCCCTCTGAGATATATAAAGGCGACACCTGGTGGTTCAGTGACGCGTCCGGCGCGCCTCTTTCCAATTCTCTGCAATGTAGGCCAGAGTCAGGCGAGACATGGTTGCCCTTTGGGCCGGTTCCGAGTTCAAAGCCGGGCGAGCCCCAAACGAAGTCGATCGAGGGCCTCATGAAGCCGTCGCTCACCTCGTATCCATCGAATTGCGGCGTAAGTATCCATCTGAATCAGACGCCGGCCGAGAGTGATGAATCGGTGGTCACTTCCGTTCGGTACCAGGTGCTAGACATCAAGGCAATGAATGCTTTTCGGGCAAAGCATCCACAACACTAAGCTCAGTGAGGATTGAAATGACAAATGTGATTGTAGTTATCGGAGCTGGATCTATCGGCCAGGCAATCGTGCGGCGAGTCAGTGCGGGCAAGCACGTCTTGCTGGCCGATATTCGGCAGGAAAACGCTGAAGCGGCAGCAAAAGTTCTCTTCGATGCCGGTTTCAACGTCAGCACGGCGGTGGTCGATGTTTCCTCGCGCACCTCGGTTCATGCCCTGGTTGAAGCGGCCACCAGGCTTGGTGAGGTCTCAGGTGTCATCCATGCCGCAGGCGTTTCACCCTCTCAAGCCTCACCGGAGACGATCCTCAAAGTCGATCTGTACGGCACTGCAGTTGTGCTGGAGGAATTTGGCAACGTAATCGCTCGCGGCGGCTCCGGGGTCGTGATTGCCTCACAGTCCGGCCATCGTCTCGGGCCGCTCTCAAGCGAACAGAACGCAATCCTTGCCACGACACCGGTCGAGGAACTGCTATCACTCCCCATGCTTCAGCCGGATCAGATCAAAGATTCCCTGAACGCTTACCAGATATCGAAGCGGGGCAACTCCCTGCGCGTGATGGCGGAGGCAGTCCGTTGGGGAAAGCGCGGCGCACGGGTTAACACGATCAGCCCTGGCATCATCATCACTCCGCTTGCGAATGATGAGCTAAAGGGGCCACGCGGTCCCGGCTATCGGCGCATGATCGAAATCTCTGCCGCAGGTCGAGCCGGCACTCCGGACGAAGTAGGCACAGTCGGAGCGCTCCTTATGGGGCCCGATGGCGCCTTCATCACCGGCAGCGACTTCCTCATGGACGGCGGTGTAACGGCAGCCTTTTGGTTCGGTGACCTTGCCCCGAAGTGACGAAGTGACACTCCGGCGGGAGGAGTGCAATGCTGGCCCCCAGAACGCCAGTTCATCCAATAGCAATTCTGGCTTCATACAGAACCGCCGAGGCACTCACTGACGACGATTACTCCTGAAGAGTCGGCCAGAACATGGCTTTCTATTTGTATTTGGCCCCCGCTCAGTCACCGCTTCGCAACTGTGCCGTTGCGAATCACAAGACGGCGCCAATCCGCCGAATGGACAGACCCTGTCTAAAGAATCGAGGCCGTGTCTTTGTGGCGAGGCCAGACCCGGGCGGAAAGGCAAGTTCATTCGCAGCTGAATACTGTTAAGAGAACGCTTCATAGGAATTCTTTGAGGTGCGCGTTCAGCTGTGCCGAAAGTACCGTAGAAAAAGTTTTGAACGGGTGTGGAAAAGCATCTTGAAACTTGCTACACTGGCATTCCCTTGAGGGCTTTTCGCGTTCGAGTACGCGCGTTCATATTGGTTTTGTGTTGATTGCCTTGGGCAAGGGATAGATGCAACAGCAGTATAGGGCAGATGTAGTGCCCCTCGTCGGTGCCCCTCAGGCTGAGCGTTTCACGGAGGGCTTCCGTATGAACGACTTCGCTGAGTTCCGTCATTTCAAATATTTGCTTGAGATTCTGCTGCAAGAGAGTCTCCGCTCTGCTGCGGACCATCTCAACACCACTCCGCCCAATCTCTGCAAACAGGCGTTGGAGTTCCAGGAGAGATTTCATCTCCGCCTGTACCAGAAACGGCGCGACAACCGCATTGTGCCGACGAAAACCGGGATCGCGTTTATCGCAATCGCGCGGAAGCTGCTCGAAGCACGCGACGAAGCGATCGCCGCCTTACAGGCAGTCGAGAGCGGCAAGATCGATACGCTACGTCTGGGCAGCGGAACGTTCGTCGACAAGCAGTTGTTTCGTGCAGCCTGTGACATCCACCGTGAGTTCCTTCCTTCCTGCGTCATCAAGCCTGAGCACGCCGACAGCTCGGACCTCGCAAATGAGATTGTGAGCGGCAAGCTTCATGCTGCCCTTGTGACACTCCCTGTTAACGAATTCGAACTTCGGGTAGAAGAGCTTCGCCGCGACAGGCTTGTCGTCTGCCTGCGCGCTGACCATCCGCTCGCGGGGAAGCCTTTCGTCAGGCCGGCGGAACTAAGCGGAAATATTGGCGTTCTGTATCATCCGGAGCGGCATCCAGAAGCGCACGCGCAATTGATGGAGCGACTCAAGAGAGCTGGGATTCGTGTCGGAGAATTCAGTAGCGCCTCCCATCCCACTGAAATGCAACATTTCGTAAAAGAGGGCTTCGGGTTGACATTGATTCGAGAGGGAACCGAACTGGACGCTGATCTGACCACACGGCCAATCTTCGGTGTTGACTGGACCGTGGACACTGCGTTTATCTACCATCGCGAACGCATACCCCCAACGATTCCGGTTCTCGTCAGACACCTCCGGCGGCATATTGCGATCTCGCTCAAAGGAAAGGATCCTACTGAAGCGCTCGGTTTACCGAATTTGAAGAATGGCGGCCGCAAGAAGCCGGCACAGTCTGATGGAAAGGATTCCGCACAGTTGAATCTGCTCGACTGGAAGGAGCGGGCATGAGCGCGGAATACTTTGGTCAGACGGGTCCTTCCGCGAATGTCGTTAACTGAAAGTTAACACCTGTTAACTACAAACTAATGGACAGCGGAAAGGAATCGTCATACGCTCACGGCAAATCACGGCATTTCGTAGCCGCTGGAGGTGCCGATGAACGTCCTGTTTACACCCGCCTTTCGGCGCGGGATAGCTCACGGGCAACGCCTGCGTTGGATGCGTTCCATCCTTTGTCTTGTCACCCTGCTCATAGTTCTCCCGGCGCTCGCTGAGGCGCAGTTTATCAACTCGCCCTTCGATACCGGACTCACCTCACTCCAATCTCTCTTTACAGGCACTGTCGCCAAGGTGGCCAGTTTGATCGCCATCGTCATCGGCGGCTACCAGTTCGCGCATGGAGAACCTGGCGCGAAGAAGACGCTGGGTAGGAGGCTCTCGACAATTGGTCGGCACATGCGAGTGACCGCGACAAGCCTCGGTATACATCGCCTGAACTGCGCTGCGGGTTAAGTCCATGATTCGACCGCGCCCGCCGCATGATTCCGAAGTTGCTGGCTGACAGAAATCACGGACAAACGAAAAAGGCACCTGCGGATTGCGATCTTCTGCCGATCCGCAGGTGCAAGGCATTGGTTGGGACATTCTCAAGCGGAGAGACCGAGACGCTTTGACCAGATGGAGTTTTGCGCGTCTTGCTTTCTCGTCTCTAGCGTCGCTCTTTCATCTCAAGGCGAAGCCCTGGAATCCGATGCAGCATAGCCGCGTTGCTGAGCTGAAAGCTGTTTCCCAAGGGTAATCGTCTCCTAGTGGTCGCCGCCCAACTGGTTCTCCACCGCTGTGATGGTGCCAAAGAGGCCATGTTGTTCGCCTCCAGGGCCGGCAGTAAAGTAAAGGGAGTTGGCCGGACCCGAACCACCGCCGCTGCCAAAGGCCAGCCCCCACAGCCCTTCAATCGCGATTGGCGCATTCGTTGAATCCACCAAGTTGCCCTTGTAGTGGCCAGTTACGGGATCGAACACGAGAATCTCGCCGCTGCCGAATTGCCCTACGAGAATGTCGTGGCTATAGGCGCCAAAGTCGCCTGACGCCAGGGCGATGCCCCAAGGCGCATTAAACCACGGGCCCGATTGCAGGCTGAGCAACAGGCGGCCGGTGGGCGAAAAGACATCCACGTATCCCAGACCCGCGCCATCGACCTCATCGTGCTTTGCATTGTCTTGCATGGCATAGGCAACGAAGAGGTTTCCGCCGATGTTCTGAATGTTGAAGGGCGCATAACCCCTGGGGATCCGCTCATCCGCAAACGCGTCGTCTCCCAGTCGGATGCGTTGAAAGCTCGTATCGTAGACATTGACATGCCCTTTGCGGAAGTCGGCAACGTAGAGGAAGTTGACGGCTCCCATAACCGGATCGTTGACAGTAGCCACGGCAACGCCCTTGAAAGCCGATGCGCTCTTTGTGTTAACCATGATGACCGCGGACGCTGCGTTCACGCCGGAGTTCCAACCGGAAACGGTGCCGTCCTCGGTGACAAAAATGAATCGTGCGGGAAACCCAGGGGCTACCTGAAACCCGGTGGTGCCGTTGAAGATCTGCCCTGTCGGCGTTCCACCCTGGCCACTGCTGCTGTCCGCGGGAGGGATTGAAACGACGAGCGAAAGAGTTGTGCCCGTACCACTGTAAAGTGTCGTCAGACCGGGGCCGTTGTCTGATATCCACCAGGGGCTACCCGAACTTCGCGACATGCCCCATGGATTGACCAGATTTGGATCAGTGGCCGCTGCCATACCTGGAATATCAGAGACGAGATTGGTTTGCTTGTAATGCTGAGCCTGCTGTGCGGCAAGTACGGTTGAAAGTGAGAACAGGCCGACCAAGGCAGTGCTCAAGCCTCGCGCCAAGACACGCTTTCCGATGTTGACCATGCGACTCCTTCACCTCTGTTGAGATTTGCTCTGACCGGTTCGGTCCGCCGAAGCAGATTTCTCTCCGTTCCTGCGTCCCACTCAACATAGATTGAGCGCCCCTGGACCTTTGTCATTGAATTGTCTCGAAGGAGTCATTTGATTGCGACGATATGTTGGCACCGCTTTGAACCACGCGTGGCGCAGTTGCAGGGATCGCGCCGGAAGGTATTCCCGTTGCAGCTTGAGAGGAATGGATAGCTCCGGATCGCCACCACAAGCAACGCCTGGAATCCTAGTATGTCTGCGCGGGCTGGAGCGGATAGTCTTCTCCAAATTTGTTCTTGTGGGTCGTGGCGCTTCCTGCTCGCGCAGTCACATGTACGGAGTAAGCCTCAGCCTTGCCCGCTTTGACCTCGACGGTGCGCTCAGCGGCGCGCAGACTCTCAGGGGTAGCGTCTTCGCTCCACACCTTCAAAATGTATTTGCCATCGGGAACATCGTGTATCAACGCGGTGCGATCCTTGCCGAGCATGGCAAAGTACGGCGTGCGCAGCGAGATGATCACGGCCCCCATTTCGGGATGAATGTTGCAGAAGATGTACGAGACGCCCTCGCGATCGAAGCGGACCGTGCGGCGTGACCCGGCCTCGTAAAGTCCAAGGTCGAAGCGCTTGCCTTCAAAGAACGAGAAGACGTTATGAAAGAAGGGATCCATGTTCGGAAAGTCGATGCTGCTTCCCACCGGAACCACCAGCAAATGCGGATGGAATTCCTTGCCCTTTTGCAGCAGTTGATAACTCTGAGGCTGCTTCTCGATAGGCTTCACATCCGCGCGCTGTGGCGCGAATCCTTGCAGCACCAGCCAAGCCGCGCCCTCTGCCTGCGGCGCATGGCGCGGAGATGTATCAACCGTCAGGTGCACTGACACATCGGCGCCCTGAGCCATGATCATATCTGGATTGACGAAAAACATCAGCCCGCAGCATAGCAACAAGTTGCGGCAAAGTCTGCGTAGCAGGCAGTTAGAAAATATAGCCTGCCGAGAGAGTGAAGAGGTTCGCAACATTCGATGTACCCGATAACTGCCCGCTTAGGATTCGCCGATATTCCGGAGACAGGACGAGATAACTCTTGGGGCGCAGGATGAGATTCCCTGTGACCATTTGATTGCGTGCGAGAGTGCTGAGTGGGTTGGTGGTGCGGGTAAGCGCGAGGCGGCGAAAATCGGTTCCATATCCGCTATCCTGGCCAAAGGCGGCGTTGAATTCAACAACAGGCGACCAGTTCAGTTTCAATTGTGTCCATCCTCCGATGGCATTCAGGCCGATGCTTCGTACGGCCCCTGTGGAAGGATCGGTTCCAATGAGAATGTCCTTGTGGCTGCCGCCGCCGAGCCCTGCCATCGACGACCCGCGATACAACTCGCCTGAGATCGAAACTTTAGACAGCAACCGCACCGACACATCGGCGCTGAAGGCCCAGGTCGGAATGGTCCTGCCATATTTTGTCTTCAAGGCTCCGCGGTATCCGCCAAGGCCAGCCAGGAAGCGCGAGTCATTCCCGGTCCTCCAGGAGATGCGCGACTCCACAGCCGGCCATTTCTCGCTCTCATAGTCCGAGGGCAGCGTCTGATAGTTGTACAGATTTGTGCCGCCATAAACCGCGTCCCACAGGCCAGCTTCAAACGCGATAGAGTGAGTGTCGCTCAGTTGCAGTCGGTGCTCGAACTTTATTTGCGGAGCCCACGCCGAGAGGTTTCCCGCCCATTCCAGGGGGGGCTGCGCAACGCTGGCGTACGAGGTTGGAGAAAGGGGCGAAATGAGCGGTTCGGTAGATCCGAATTCGACTTGGTCATGCGGCCATTCCAGTTTGAGATGCGCGGTATGAATGCGTGCACTGCCGGTAGAGGCCAGGTAGGTTCCAGCATCTCCACTGGAGGAGAAATCCATACTCAAATCGGCAGAGGACCGCGCACCGAACAGATGCGGTCCGTTTGCATTCACGCCTAGAATAGTTTGCCTTACGCTTGCTCCGACAACGTTATTCTCGGCTTGACTCGTGACGGGCAATGCAATATTGGCGAGATCGGGATTATCGACTGTGCCGCGATTCGCAAACGTATTGAAGAGAATCAATCCGTTGATCCAGAGGCGGTAGCGTGAGAGAGTTTCCACCTTGTCTTGCTCGTGTACCTTCACCTGTTCCTGAATGACGTCCTGGTCTTCTCGAATCCTCGCTACTTCTTCAGATAATTTTGCCGCGGCGATTTCGGCAGATGCGTCCGGCGCATTGGTGGCCTTGCCCTGCTCAAGCTCCGCCCGCAGCCGATGAATCTCTTCGACTGCCGTGGCGAGTTCACTGCGCGTACGCTCCAGTTCGCTGGTAAGGCCATTCAGGCGCTCATCGATCTGTCGATACCGCGCATCGTCTTGTGGATTGGCGCCGTTCGCCAGCACTGCGGCCTGGCCTAGAAGAAGCGGCGCAAACTGAGCCAGCAGCGATGCGGCAATCCAATGTTTTGAGCGCTTCATGATTTACTCCTGGTTTGGAAAGTCCCCCGCGTTGCGTTCGAGATAAAGACCCCTTCCGCTTCTCTTTCCGGCCCAGGCGGCGCCTGCGGAAGGGTGAGATGAAAAACAGTGTGGCCCGGCTCGGAACTCGCCAGTTTGATACTTCCGCCGTGTTCCTGCGCTATATGCAAGGCGAGAGTGAGCCCCAGGCCCGTGCCATTTACTTTGCCCTCGGTTGAGAAGGGGAGGAACATCCTTTCGCGCATCGATGCCGAGATGCCGGGACCATTGTCGACAACGCTGATCCTGATTCCGTTCCGGTCCTCCACGGTGCAGCTTTCAACTGAGATCTGCACCCTGGCAATGGCCTTCCCATGCCGCGCCGCCTGGCACGCATTCAACAGGAGGTTGAAGAGGGCGCGTGAGAGTCTCTTTGCGTCCGCGGAAATGGTCGCCGATTCCGCGATGTTGGTTACGATTTCCACCGTGCGCGCATCGGGATGCGGACGAATCATCTGCACGGCATGCTGCACAATATCGGCGACCACTTCGTTCTTGAGCGACTGCGTATGCCCAGTCTGGCTGAACATGATCAGCGAATCCAAAAGGTCGGTCATATCCTGGATTGCCATCGTAATCTCGCTCATCAACTCAACTTTTTCGATCTCGGTGTTCTGTCCGAGGATGAGGAACTCGGCATTGGCATAAATGGCGGAAAGGTGATGACGCAGATCGTGCGAGACCGAGCGCGCCATTCGCCCGATAGTCACCAGCCGCTCGGATTCAAGGAGGCGCTCCTGCGCTTGCCGCAACTCGCGCCTCATGGAATCGAAGGTCCGGTTCAGCTCGCGAATCTCCGCAGCCCCCTGATCTGGAATGCGGAAATCGAAGTCTCCGTGTGCAAGCGCCCTGGACCCTGCGGTGAGCACCTCCAGGGGCCGCGTGATCCTGCGTGCGATGGTCACAGCTAAAACACCTCCAACCAGCATTGAAATCAGGCCCAGCACGGTGATCCAGTTATTCACGCGATCCAGAAAGGCGCTTTGCTGGCGATAGGATTTGAGAACCGTGAGGTGTACGCTGTGGCTCCCCGCGCTGTCCAGGTCGATTGAAGAAACCAGGTATCGCTCGCCACCGAGCGTCACCTTCTCCTCGTGCGATGTCTTCGCAAAAAGGCCGCCGCCGCCGCTTGATTCCGCGCCCAGGTTTCGATTCAATGTGCTGAGCGCGATCCCGCCGTCCACTGAGAAGACGACGTCAGCCTCGGCAAGCTGGCTCAGTTGGCTCAGCATCATCTCATCAATGGCGTTGCCGATCACCACGTAGCCGAGGCACGAGTTCGCACTCGCCGGACCAAAGAACAGAGGCTTTGCCGAAACAGCATAAAGACGGCGGCCGAAGGCTATGATGTGCGGGGCCTGCTCCAACTCGGAATAGGCCCGCAGTTGATTCTCCACAGCGTCGCGGTCAAGCCGCGTCCCTCGATTTGAATAAGTAATCAGCCTTCCATCCTGCCGCAGCAGCGCGAAGAAACCGCTTCCGCTCAGCTTCCAGAAATCGGAACTTCCGTCGGCGATGGTCCTGTCATCCTGGGTTGTCAGCAGCGCCTTCAGGCTGGGAATATTGGCTAGCAGCGAGGCCTGCCGCTCGAGCATCGCAAGTTGCTGCCGCTCCTGCTGCTGAAACGAAATCACTGAGCGAGCCAGGTCAGAGGCAAGCTGCTTCTGAATCTGGCTCTGAATGTGAATGCGGATGATGAATAACCCGAGCGTACTAAGCCCGATGGAGAGCGCAAACAAGGCGATGAGCAGCGTGGTGCGCATTCGCATCGGACCCATTTGCTTGACTCCTATTGCCTGACGGTTGCCGGCTGCGGCTCAAACCTGTATCCGATGCCATGCATGGTTTGAAAGTGCACCGGGTTGGCCGGGTCGGGTTCGAGTTTCTGGCGCAGCCTCAACAACAGGTTGTCCACCGTGCGCGTAGTGGGATAGTTCTGGTAGCCCCACACCTCATTCAGCAGCTTCTCTCGCGTCACAGCATGACCGGCATGCTCGATGAAGTATCTCAGGAGTTTGAACTCGTGCGCGGTCAGAATCACATACGTGCCTTCCTTTAGAACATCCATGCGCGTGAAGTTCACAACGATGTTTCCAAAGGAATAAGTTTCCATCGACAGCGAAGGCTTCGAAGCGGAACGTTGGTTTCGCCTGATCGCCGCCTGCACGCGCGCCAGCAGTTCGCGAGGGCTGAAAGGCTTGGTCACATAGTCGTCGGCGCCGAGTTCGAGCAGCAAAACCTTGTCCGCAACTTCTGAAACAGCGCTCAGCACGATGACCGGAATCTCGTTCATCTCGCTCTTGATCTTCTTGCAGATTTCACGGCCAGAGAGCCCCGGCAGCATTAGGTCCAGCACCACGGCATGGGGGCGAACCGCAAACACCGCCGCCATGCCCGCATCGCCATCCTGAGAGACGTGTACTGTATATCCTTCGGCGGCAAACTGACGCGTCAGGGCTTTCTGAATTCTCGGATCGTCTTCGATTACGAGGATCGTTTCCATTCGAGGTCAACCCTTCTGCTTGGCCGGCGATTGTCGTCAACGGCGTAAATCCATGCAACTGATGTAAACACTAGACGCACAGGTCTCGAGGCGCGCTCCCGGGGATCGCTTCCTTAATTATCGGTCGCATTGCTGCGCAAACTCGTCCGTTGACAGGGAAGTTACATTCTGACAAAGAAATGACAATCGGGATCATTATGGCACAGCATGGGCGGATGCCATTTGCCATGCCGCGATGAGGCAGGCATAGTTTGGGAGCAAATCCAGCGGCAAGCCGCGAGACTCAGCAGAGATCTTTGGACAACTACTGGCCGCATGAGTGACCAGTAGGTTCCGTGCTTTCTCGATGCTTAGGCTCACGTAGCCATTAGTGGCACATCAGCTCCCGATTTCAGGCCGAAGCTCGGTTCCACTCCACATTTTGGCCTGTGCTCTCGGGTCCCATCGGCTTGTCAACAAACCGCCAATCCTTATGTAGAGTGTTTCCGTATGCGCGGGCTCGGGATCCGCCGCAGATCTCTTTGAATTCGCAAGAGCTGCACTTTCCTTCAAGTTTCGCCATGTCACGCAAATCGCGGAAGAGCGGTCAGTGTTGGTAGATGGCGGTCAACTCCTGCTCACGAATGTTGTCGGCGGAGAGGGGAAAAAAGCCGCTTGGGAAGACTTCCCCCTTGTGCGAGATGAAGACGAATCCCTTACCGTCATTGAGTCCGCGCGGTGCGCGCCCGATTGCGTAGACAGCCAGGTCGTGCTGAGCACTAAGGCCGATTCCCAACTTGCGTTCAGCGACGCGTTGCTGCAAGAGGAAGCGTCTATAGTGTTGTGCCTCCGTCGTCTTGATAATGAAGTTCGCGGTTCTGGACAGAGCGTAGACCTTCGCAAAGACGGATTCGAACTCTTCTGCACTTAGCAGGTCGTTCAGCTTCCCGCGTCCCGTGGGGACAAGGAAGAACACGCTCCAAAGCGTTATCTTCAGCGTTTCCATCAACTCGACAATCTCATCGATCTCGCCAATGTTCCTGCGGCTGAACGTGGTGTTGATCTGCACCGGCAGGTCAATCTCATTTGCCCAGCGAACTGCATCCGGTGTCCGAGCAAATGACCCGCTCAAACCCCGAAACGCATCATGCGTCTCGGCGCTTGATAGGATCGCCCCCAGTCAGCACAAATACCGGGACTCTTAAGGCAGCTATCTGATCGATCAGGTTCTTTCCCTCGGCCGTGTTGAGTTCCATCGGATCTCGATCCGGTTGCGCTGAGGCGCGGCAGTGGACGCAGGCAAGGTCGCAGGCTTGGGTTACTTTCCAGATGGCAATGAAAGGGCGTTCATTGAAATCTATTGCATTGATTTGCGGATTCATGGTCCCATCAGACTGCGAAATGGTCGGCCGGCGCAGTGACTAAAGTCCCAGGCTGCTAGAATTTCCACGTGACCATTGAACGCATCGATCTGGCCGGGGTTCTCGGCAAAACAGCATTGCTATCGGGTCTCTCGCAGCCTGAGCTGCATACTCTCGCCGCGCGGACAGTGCGCAAACTATTCAGTACAGGCGAGTTGCTTTTTTCAGAGGGCGAACCCTGCAATGGCCTGCATATCATTGCGCGGGGGAAGGTGCGAATCTTCAAAACCTCCGTTGGCGGCCGGGAACAGGTGCTGGCAGTGAACGTACCTGGCGAGTCAGTTGCAGAACTGCCCGTTTTCGACGGAGGGCCGTTTCCTGCATCCGCGGTGGCAACCGAAGAGGCGGAGATAGTTTACATATCAAGGCGCGATTTGCAAGCGTACTGCATGGATCATCCAGAAGTTGCGCTCAAAGTGCTTGAAGTGGTGGGAGCGCGGTTGCGACGCCTGGTTGGAATCATTGAGGAGCTGTCGTTTACCACGGTGCGCCAGCGGCTTATTGCAGTATTGGTCAAACTCGCCCATGGTGAAGGAAGAACTACCTCACGGGGAATTGAAATCCAATTGCCCGCGAGTCATCAGGAATTGGCGAACCAGCTTGGTACGGTGCGAGAGCTGATCTCAAGAAATCTCATGCGCTTGCAGGCTGAAGGACTATTGGATGTGGATGCCCGGCAGATAGTGGTGAAGGACATGAAAGGCCTGAGCGCGCTACTGGAATCGACGTAATAGCCTCCGAGTGACATAAGTTACCGCGCGCAAATGGCGGGCACTCTACCGTTGTTGGTGGATAGAGATCATGCCCACCTCAGCACTGTCGATTCGTGAAATCGTCGCAGCCCAACCATCGGCAGCCGGAATCTTCGAGCGCTTTCACATTGATCTATGCGTGCAAGCGGAGAACTCCCTCGATCGAGCATGCGCGGAATTACAGCTCTCGGCCGATTAGGTACTCGAGAAGCTGGAGAATGCAGAGGCCCAGGAAACGGCGCCTTGCCGATCGATCCTGCAACCCTCTCCATTGAGCGATTGATTCAACTTATCGTCCGCGCGCACCACCAATACATTCGCCGCGAACTGCCAAGGTTGGCCGAGATGGCGCAGGAGCTAGCGGGCAAGCACAACGGTCGCGCCCCGGAATTAATACACGCCGCCGAGTTGGTTGAGCATTTACGAACCGACCTATCGGCACACATTGGGAAAGGAGAGCAGGTCCTCTTTCCTTTTATGGCTCAAATGGACCAGGACTCGATCATCGCGTATCCGGCGGCACATGCATGTTTTCGTTCGGTTTCGCATCCGATTTTCATGATGATGCATGAGCACGCGACCGCCAATCTCATAATCGCCGAACTCCGGGATATCACAGCCGATTTTGAGGCCCCTGCGTGAGCTTGCGCAACACAGACCGCACTGTTTAGGGGTTTGGGCGCATTCGAATCAGATCTCGAGCATTATGTGCATCTCGAAAGCGATCTCCTTTTCCCGCGCGCTATCAAGTTGGAAATGGCTTCTGTCAAGCGAGATCCAAAGGCAGGAACCACTTGCGGATAACTTTTCCAACAAGTCCCTAAACAAGTTTGTCGTAATCGAACATTGATCTAACCGATGAGGATGCTTGTTCCCCGTCTCTCCGGGAGCGCGTTGCCGCAGAGGTTCATGGTTGTGGCTACGCAGCGGCGAGTCATCATGAGCATGGGAACTTCTGTTTTAACACGCTCTTTACAGCTATCGACGTAACCCAGCTAGACCAATATTGCTCCCTCCTCAAAGTCGAGCCGATCCCAAGGCAGCGCAAGTATGTCCGAAAATTTTGCCAGCGCTTGTCGTATTTTTTTGACAAACTTCATCACTTTCAGGTGCGGAAGGTTCAAAGTTGTTGAAATATTGGACCTTTGGTTTGGCAGTGCAAATGCTGTAAATATTTCGAAGTTTCTAAGTTTCCTGAAGTTGATGTAGGAGGCGGGGTTGAAAGTATCGGTTTTTGGGAGTGCACCTCAATTTCCGATTGATTTGCAGGCTTTGCAAATTGATAACCCGGATGGTTTCTGCGGGAAAGTACCCGAGAGAACGCCAGTTTTATGTCGCTAGAGCGCAGCCTCTCCTTTGACTTCGGGCACTGAAATTATTATTCGCCCTCAGATGCGGCGTTGAATCACTTTCAGCGAGTTTTTACGATTCACGTAACCCTTGAGACGCTCAGCAAGTACGTCTTTGAACTCAGGAAACGAATCAGGCAGCGTGCAACCCATTTGACAGACTATTGCCCTTAGGATCCTCAACGTGAAGGACAGCGAGAGATTCGTAGATCTCGGTGGCAGAAGACTTTTAGTGACTTCACAATCGAGGAAGCAGGGGTTAGTCATGCAGAGTGAGCGAGCCGATTCCATCGGGGGAATCACATCCCACCTATGACTCAGGGCGGAACGAGGCGACAGAGGAGATGTCATCTGCCCCCATACCGTGGGGGACAAGGTAATTCGAAAGGGCATCACGATTTTTTGGGATTGAAAAGCTAGAGCAAGCCAGGCCCAACGGAGATGACATGGATCAAGTAATTCTGCACAAGTACAGCAATCTGTATCTAGAGGAAGGCTACTGGAGACTCAGCTGGCGCGAGGACGCGCTGGACTCGCATGGTCTTGGTCTAGGCCATTCATCTGAGCCCGTCGTCATTGGCCCGAGCAGGGCCGTAACGCCGACAGGGCTAACCGAGACTGACGCCCAGTGGATCGCCTGGAATGACCTTCTTTCCGTAATGCTCCGGAATGCATCGGCGCAGCAATCCAGAATGACGGTGGCAAGCTTCGTGGAGAGAAGATTCGTGCCGGAGCACGTTGCCCGGATGATGCCATCAAGCCAGAGGCATTACCTTTCCATGCTCAAGCATGTGCTTAGACCCGAAGATGTTGACCATGCGTTCCGCGCCGTTTCAAAGAGGCCGAAGTTGAGACCGGCAGGATGCTTAGATTGGCCCTATATTGGCCAATTAGGGCTATGCGACGTAGGGCCCGAACACATAGCGCGCGTTACTGATGCGGCAGTCGAAGCAGGGTACTCGGCACAAACGGTGAGCCATATTCGCAATGTCATGAGCGCCATCTTTGCGTATGCGATTCGGGAACAATGTTTCATGGGGAACAATCCCGTGAAGCTGTTGCAGACAGCAAAAGCCAGGTCGACAAAGGAGCACGCGCTCACGTTATCCCAAGCCAAAGACGCGCTCGCGTCGATGAGACATCCGGAAAAGGAATTGATGCTAATGGCTGTTCTCACCGACATAAGCATGGCGGAGCTCTGCGGTTTGCAATGGAAGCAAGTGAACCTGACCGAGAGGACAACGAAGAAGGGCGGTGATCCGATACCGCCAAGAACTATCGCCATCAGGAAACAGTGGTACCGCGACACGCTGGAGAATGTAAAGAGCAATCGCGTCAGCGACGTCGCTATTTCAGAGGCGTTGCATCGAGTTTTGGGGAGTCTCAAAGAGCGCGGCCGTTTCACGCGGCCCGATGACTTCGTATTTGCCTCCCGGCAGGGCACTCCGGTGAATCCGAATAACATTGTGGAGCGCCGATTGAAGCCCCTCGCTGCGCGGATGGGATTACCATCCATTTCCTGGCAGGTATTCCGCCGCACGCGCAAAGCGCTTGTGGCCGAGTCTGAAGGCCTGGGACAGGGACTCTGCATCGAACTCGTTGGTTTCGCATATCCGACCGCTGGCGCAAGACCGATATCGAGGGCTCGTTTGGGCTATCGACGTCAAAGCGAACCTCAGCCGCCCTCGCCGAAGCGAAGATCAGAAATGAGAACAGAAGTCATTTTTCAGGCGGCAAAACCTCACGGAGATTTCTACCCCACTTTTCTTTCCAAGGAAGCCAATTGAACTCTCGACTGAATTGGTTTTGAGTTGAACTTTCCACACTCTTCTAAAAATACCTGACCATGAGTCTTAATGAAGGAATGCACGATTCCAAGTTTATGTGACAGGCATCAGCGATACTCATTGACTCATATCGTCAATGACTTCGGTGCTTTGGAGGCGAAATGACACAAGAAGCAATTCCGCAAGATGGCATCGCAGGTCGCGTACGCGGCGCCTGGAAAATGCTCTGGGATGGAAGTCCTGCAGGCGTGGCAGAGACCGCGTATAGGAGTGCGAGTGATCAGGGAGAGCAGACTCAATATACGGAGCCTGGGGATATGTCAAGCAACAATGCGGAGGTGTTCGCCTGGAAGGACCGCGAGCCCGACCTGCACGTTGAGAGGCTTGTTGAGAATTCGCAGATCACGATCGCCAGCTTCGTTGAAAGAAAGTTTCTAACCGAGCATATAGCCGGCAAGAGGTCTGCGGGCAAGGCATATTATCAGTCAATGTTGAGGCATATCCTGGGGCCTGAGGAAGTGGATCGGATTTTGTGCAAGAAGCCTGTCCAGGACCGTAGACTGCTTAAGGCGATCCCGGGCTGGCCATACCTTGGCAAGGTCCGGCTCTGCGATACTGGGCCTGAGGATGTGTCTAGGCTGACGACAGCCGCCTTGGCTCACGGATACTCGTTCGAGACTGTGGTGCACATTCGAAACGTAGTGCATGCCATCTTCGCGCACGCCCAGAGGGCTGGATGCTTCTGGGGCACTAACCCAGTCAGCTTAGTAAAGCTCCCGGAGCGTCCACTCAGGCAGGAGCCCGTGCTTACCGTTTCCAAGGCGAAGGATGCTCTGGGTATTATGCAGTACCCGGAAAAGGAGATGATGCTGATTGCAGTCTTCACAGGCATGAATCTGGCGGAGATTGCAGGTCTGCAATGGCGGCGAATTAACCTGACGATGCAGGAAGTCGGCAGGAATGGCGTGCAGATCCCGCCACGAGCCATCGCAGTCAGGAGTCATTGGCTTCGCGGGAAGATGGAGCCTGTAAGTGAAAAGCGTTTAAGAGATATACCAATTGCGCTTCCACTGTTTCAAATTCTGGTGGAGCTGAAGTCCAGGTCCAAGTTCAATGGCGAGAATGATTTCGTGCTGGCATCCAAGGTCGGCACACCTATCATTCAGAGCAATATATTGCGTCGGCAGCTGAGGACGATTGCCGAGAAGATGGATACTCCCTCGCTTTCCTTCCAGGACTTTTCAAAGATTCGAGAAGGGTTGGCATCTACACTGGAGATGCAGTACGAAGAGCCGAGGCTGAATGCAGTGGTAGCTGCCCCGGCGCAAGGCACTGCAAGCCAGCAGAGGTGGAATTGTCTGGGACATAGAAGACGGATTTTTCCGGCGGGCGAATCTGCTTTTCGATCGAGCATCAACGATGAACTTGCCACGCGATGACCAGGGGTTGTGAAATGGGGACTGGCATCTCAGAACGAAAGCATGGATATGCGACGAGCATTTTCTCGGGGAAATAGATAAACGGGTCTTCGGAGTTGTGTTTCGCTACATCTTTCAATCGTTAATGCAATTCTACCGGGACTAAACCGCCCATAAACATGGCCGTAAGACAGAAGCAGACAGATGTCCTGCTTGCTGCCTTGCGACCGGCTTCGTGTCGTGTCTGAAGCATTTTCCGTTCGAATATATACAGGCGAAATCATGGTTTTGGTTCACCCACCCTTAAATCAAAGTGCGATTCAAGGATGGGCAACCGACGTGCAGTTAACGCTCGAAACGAAAATGCCTTAGCGTTGACTCGATGCGGTCTGAATCTCAGGCTTCGAGAACATCGCAGTTTCCAGCTTTGGGTTGACTACGACCTTCTCGACGACGATCTTCTCGGCTTGAAGGGGGACTTCCTTTTCTCTTGCCGTCGCGTCCGAATTCGGAAGGACTCTCGTCTCCAGAATGAAAGGAATCTGGAGGCCGCTTACCTGACGGTAGTCCCGATAAAAGACCTCTACTGGATGGAGCTTTCCATCGAGGCGCCTGGGTTGACCCTCTACTTTGGTCTCGAGGAAGGTCTGAGCGTCGACCCACACGTGAGTTTTCTCACCACCCTTGGTGGTGAGCGTGAGCTTGTAGGTGTCGCGGCTCTCGACTTTCTCCTGGCCGCCGAGTTCAACACGAGTTCCCTTGGCCGCGTAGTCGACCAAGGGGCCATCGAGGTCGGGCTGCAATGACGCGGCCTTCAACTCGTCCGCTGTGAACGGCTCCACGTCTTGACGGTTTAGATAAGGCCTCATCTTCCAACCGTGCGCGCCATCAAATACCTGGAACGCCGTCTGGCCTTTGAACTGAATCTCAAAGCGGACCTGCCGCGGCCTGTGCATGAGCATCTTGAAAGGCAGTTGCGCCTCTTCCGGCAGTCGCTGGGCTGATGTTAGGCTTGGCAAATGCTTATCAGGCATAGGGAGGGGCAGTGTCGGCCGACGGTTGCCACCTGCGCCCAGTTTCCCTTCAAACGACAAGGCCTGCACGGCATGCCAGGCACTTAGACCGCCACGCGCCTGAATGTTCTTTTCTACAATCTCAGAGGCAGAAAGTGTCTTGTTGGAGTGGCTATTATCGGCAGCCGAAGCCGAAGTAACAGCGCACATGAGAGCAACGGCAAGCATAGTCTTTCGAATCATCTGTCGATCCTCGCTTACTGATTTCAAGGTTGACCCATCTGGAATCAAACCTGGCTAATTTGGTTGGCATCAAG
Source organism: uncultured Acidobacteriaceae bacterium (assembly GCA_903828675.1). Taxonomy (GTDB): domain Bacteria; phylum Acidobacteriota; class Terriglobia; order Terriglobales; family Acidobacteriaceae; genus Telmatobacter. The sequence goes on along the minus strand of CAIKND010000001.1, from coordinate 24,779 downwards.
ACCACAAGGCTGCTTTTCAGCTTTCAGTTTTGAGCAATGCGGGTGTTATTCAACAACCAGACCGTCCGCATGAAACTGGCCGATTACGACGTTGACGCGATCTCCGCGCTTGACCGCTCTGTGCGGGTTAGAGAATGCCATCCAATAGGAAGTGCCGGACTGGGGGGTATTGCTCTGGCGCAGTTGCCCAACCTTCTCCAACGACGGGATGACCAGTTGGATATGTCGAGCCGGGGAGTTTAGAAAGGCCTCGACCCTCTTGTCATTTAGAACTTTGGCTCTTTGCGAGTCCAAAACCCGGTAAGAGAATCGAATCAGTTCACCCGACTCAGCAGCCTTGACACTCAGCGAATCGACGCCCCAAACGACTTTGTAATACCTGCCTGCCCGCCCCGCAAACGGATCGGGCTGATAGCGGGTTGGTGATGCAGAGTGGACAGGAACTGAGGAGGATGTTGCCTTGGAGTCCGCCGGGGGCTGGCTGGGAGTTGCGGCTTGCGCGATGAGCACCGGAGCCAAGAAGCTGCCGACAATGAGCCCCGCGATCCGGAAAGTGCTCCTGACTGAAGCTTGATGATTAAACATTCGCTCTCACCTCTTACGTGAAATGCTGCCTGGCAAACGACTGGTTTTCCGTTTGCCAGGCTTTGATTTTGGTTGATCAATTTTGTTTCCGTCAAACTGATCGCCGAGAATTCGACAATCAGTTTGGCGGCGATGGCCCGAGCATCACGTCTCCGACTAAGGAGTTGCAAAGCCATTCAGCACTATGGACTGCGGGCTTGCATTTCCGCTATCCGTAAACGTCAAGGTTCCGGTACGAGTTGTACCTCTTGCGGAACCAGTGTTGGTGAATCTGACGGTTACCGTGCACGATGCTCCCGGCGCGATGATTGCTCCGGTGCAGTTGTCGGGTCCGGCGAGCGTTCCGACGTTGAAGAAATACGTCAGAATTGACCCGCCTGTTGCGGCGATGTTGGACACCGTGACATTCGAACCTCCGACGGCCGCAGTGTTGGTGAAGGTAACCGTACCTGTTCCCGTTATGTTGGTTGCACCCGTTGGCAACGTGATCAGCAGCGGATTAGGCAGAATCGTGACTGCCGGTGCTGCTCCTCCGGTGCCGGTGAGTGTTACCGTGGAACCCGTGACCGTTGTGCCCGTGAAGGCCACAGCGAGTGTTCTTTGGTAGAGCACGGCTGTAGTCGGCCTGAACACCACGTTGACTGTGCACGAAGCGCCAACCGCCAAGGTAGCTGTGCAGGTTCCACCGGCTGCTCCTCCTGGGCGGGAGAAGGGTTGAGGAGTCCCGCCGCCGAAGGTGAAGGTGCCACCAGCGAGTGCGGAGTTGCCAGTGTTGGTCACCGTCAGGGTCTTCGCGGCGCTGTTGTTGCCAGTTGGCCAGACTCCGAAGGCGAGTGTTGTGGGGGTAACGGTTGCAGTGTGTGTCGCTGCCAGGCCGGTGCCGGTCAGAGCAACTGGCGAGCCAGTAACAGCTACGCTTCCGGTAATTGTGACTGTTCCTGTTGAGGCCACCGCAGAGGTTGGCGAGAACACCACGTTGATGGTGCAGGTTGAACTTGCCGGCAAGGCTGGGTTACAAGTTCCACCCGCAGCGCCAGTTGGCCTGGAGAATGGAGCGGTGACGACCACGGTAATGCCTGTCGCGGTAGCTCCGCCTGCGTTGGATAGGGTGAGGGTTTGCGCGGTGCTGGTGTTGCCGGTCACGATGCTGCCAAAAGCCAGACTCGTGGGCGAGACACTGAGAACAGCGAAGGTAGGCGCCTGATACTCGATTGCTCCAACGTCTACGGGGTTTCCGGCTTGTTTGCGCGGATTGCCATAGAAGTCGGTGCTTGGAGCCGCAGTTCCCTGCGCGGAGTTAAGGGGAACGTAGTTGACTGCCGGCGAAGTGCCTACCAGCGACGGGTTAAAGGTGAAGACCGGAGTTCCTGATGCGTTCAGCACATTCGTAGACAGGGGACCCCAGCGGAGGTTAACCCAGTTGTTGCCCTCGTCTACGGTTGCGGCAGGGCTCAGAGTGAACGGCGGCGCCGGAAGCCCGTTGGACTCGTTCGTTCCGGGAGGCACCTGCCAGCCGGGATACTTCAAAGCGAGCGAGGTTACAGCTTCGACCGGCACTCGCGCGCCGTCGCAGTACATGCTGTTGACCACCGCACTCGGAGCCAGCAGATCGTTGGAGCCGCCACCGATTTCAGACAGACCGGCGTTATTGGTGAGCACGGAGTAGATGGGAGACAACGTGCCTGCCGAGTGGTTACCCGGAGCCAAGTCGCCGCGGACGCCGATATCCCAATAGCTGGCGTTTGTATCGTTGCAAGCCCCAGTGGATGTCTGGCTCGCTGCTGCGGTGGGTGCCGCTGCACCGAAGGGCGAGTTATACATTGTTACCTGGTTGTTTTGGTTTGTCAGTCCGCTGGCCAAGCCGCCCACGCCGATCATGAAGGAGCGGTTCTTCCAGATGATGTCGTTGTAAAGTACCGGAACCGAGTACTTTGTGCACGACCCAGCTGTGCCATGGTTGGTCGGGCAGGTGACAGAGGCGGTGCCTCCAGTGAGTTGGCTGATGTTGGCCACCAGTACCGCACTGTTTGTCACGCTAACCAAGCCTGCGACCTGCGGGCAGGAGTTTGACCCGTTGTTTGCAGTGCAGTTGACCCCTGGGGTGCTGGCCAACGGCGCGAACAAGGATTGGAACAGCACACCGGAAGAGGCTGTGGAGTTGTTGGAGACGATGGTGTTATTGATCAGGTCCGCCGCCAGCGCGTCTTGCAGTGACACACCGCCTCCGTCCCAACCGGCGACGTTATTGGCGATGATGTTGTTGGTTACCTGCACCGCATTCCAGGGGGTCTTCGTCTGGAAAGATGGCTGTGAGGGGTGACCAGCAATGGACGGCCACGCAGCATTTGCGTTGCCCTTGGGGAAATTGAGCACATCATTACCGTTGATGTGTTGCAATCTCAAGCCGCCGCCGCTACCGCTGTCAGCAGCATTGCCCAGAATCAGGTTTGCGTTGATGACCAAGCCGGGGCCTGTGCCATCGCTTGGTGTAATGGTCCCCGGAGCTGAGAGGCAATCATTGTCGTTCGTGAGGGCGCAGGGAGGATCCTGATCCGGCGCACCCATGATGAGGAGACCGCCGCCGTTGGTGGTGATCGTCGGGTTCGTACTCTGGTTGAAGAGGATCGAGTTGTGCTCGATGTCGCCATCGTAGCTGTACCCGATGTGTGCAACACCAGCGCCGTCACCGGTGCTCATGTTGCCGCAAACCCAGTTGTAGTTGAACTTGTAGTAGTCGCTGCCATTGCAGAAGGTAACGCCACCGGCGCCCGCAGGGGTTGACGAGAAGAGTTCGTCGCCGAGTGAGGAATTCTGAATGACCTGGTTGTTATGGACATTGACGTCTCTGTCGAAGCAGAACGGCAGAGCCATGTTTGTTGGTGCATTGCCGGTGTTGATGATGCACGAGCCTGGAACCGTCGCTACTGCAGCTCCGCCGACGAGGAAGGCATCGGGGTGCTCGCCCTGGCCGATGGTGATGCCACCGGACAGAGTGCCCTGATTGTTCAGCACCCGGTTGTTGGCGATTTGGAGACTGTGGCTCCAGCCGTGAACGAGGATGCCGCCACCGCCCTGTGAGCTGTTCTTGACCGTCAGGCCATCAATCGAGGACGGATTGCACAAGAAGTTGCTCGGGTACGGGTTTGCGGGTGTGGTTCTGGTGCCGCCGCAATCACTGGCCGTCAGCAGCAAGGTTCCTGTCGGGAAGACATCGGAGGCAAATGGATCGGTGCCGGCTGGGAACTTCACGCCTTTGCCGAGTACGGTGATCCCCGCACCTTCATAGGCTCCCATGATTGTGGGCTCGATCAGTTGTTCCGCCAGGTTCCCGTTGAGAGTGGCATCCCAGCCTACGGTTGCCTCCAAAGGCAAGCGATCGACTGAGAACTTCATGTTGGCATTGCAAGTGAAGGCGTTCGACGAATCGTACGGATTCGTGGTGGAGATCGGCGTGCCATTCAGCGCCAGGCCGAAGAGGCATACAACCTGCCGACGCCAGGGGTCCAGCTTGCCGGCGGGGTGCGGACTGGCATCAATGACGCTTGACACCGCTCCAACTCCCTGCAGACGTACCGGCTTCCACAACAGCAGCATCTCGGAGTGAGCGGCGTTTGTGGTGCCGGTCACGGCGGGGTTTTTGGCAGAGTTCGTGGAACTGACTTCGCAAGACACGGCTCCAGCAGTGCCTTTGCAGGTTGGGTCAATGATGAGGAGGTCACCAGGCTTGGCCGCATCAATCGCGGACTGGACAGTCTGCGAAGCTGCGACGTGCGTGGGGGCCTTGCCGCCAACGGTGACCGTAACGGCATCGATGGATTGCTTCCCGTTGCCGGCAGTGATTACCAATTGTCCGCAGTTTGCGTTGGAGCCACCGTACTGCGCTTGCTGCTGGATTGCGCAAGCGGGCACACCCGCAGGCACGTTAACCGTGATCGATGTGTCAGACCAATTGACAATCGTAGCTGCGACGCCGCCGATGGTGACACTGGATGCGGTGCTGCAGGTTGCGCTTCCGTTCGGCGTGGTGCAACGAGCGAGGAACCCGTAGTGGCGCTGAATCCTCTGCTGGTTGTAGGGTGCTGCTGTTGCCGAGGGACCGGAGTAATTGTAGTTGTCGACATTCTGGTTGCCGAGGGCCGTGATGGTGATCTGGTGGTTTTGAGCACTCACCCAAGGTCCAACTCCGTCGCCGTCCACTTCGCTGACCGCGGGGGTTGCGTCAGGATAGGCGCAGTCCGGGGTGTTGTAGTCTCCAGCAAAAGCGGAGGTTGGCACGACAGGCGTATCGAAGTAGCCGGTCTGTCCTGGCATGAAGGGCAACTGATAGCAGAAGTCGCTGTAGCCGCTCTGGAAGAGAGGATCGGTGATTACCTGGCCCAGATTGTTCGGGTCAGGGATCGGACCGGCGTCATTCATGCAAGTGACCATCATGGTGGGGCCATAACCGGTTGGGTTTGGCGGGTTTACTTCCCACGTGGAGTAGTTGAGGCCGTTGTAGGTGCCCCATTGATCGGCGTATACGCGATTGACTTCATTACCGGCCCAATCCTTAATGGCGACGGGCAGGTATGCGGGTGCGAACTTCTCACCGAAGGCCGGCGAGAAAGGATCGAATTCCGCGGCGAAGTCATCCGTGATCTGCCCGGAGAAATGTGCGGCAGCGTGTGTTTGTGTGAAGAGATAGAACTTGGTAAGAACCGATGTTTGATCGTCAAGAGAGACAAGCTTGCGATCGCAAAGCGGACGGCTGGCACCGGCAAAGGGCGCCACTTCACCCGAGCCTGGGAAAAGACTGATGAAGTCAGGCACCACACGCGTCTCGCCCACACAGGGCCAGTAGGATTCGTCAGAACCGGTATCTGATTCGTGGCTGGGAAGATCCGGGATCCGACCCAGATTATCAGTTGCGTTCTGAGCATTGTTGGCGTTGTAGTAGGCGTTAATCTCAGCCTGGTCGGGAAGGATGAAGATATTGCCCAACCCGCCGAACTGCTGCGTGACAGGGGCGATAAAGTTGTCGCCGATGAGGATGTTCTTGTCTTCTTCCTTCACCAGCTCATAGCCTGGCGGCACCACAACCTCGACGACATACTTTCCATCCGGCAGCATGGGGGTGCCTACGCGGAACGGATCGGTCGTATCAGGGTTAGTGGTGCAGCCGGTGCAATTGGTACCGCCCGGCTTGCCCGTTGTGGGGTTAATGGATGTGACGCTGGGGAACTTGTACATGCCGTCATAGGGCGCGGGCTGTAGCTGGTTCCAGTTGTGCATGCCGTCGTAGCACTTGAACTGAGAGCCATTTGGCAGCGGTGTTGGCGCTGGACCGCCGTGTAGCGAGTTGTACACGTCGAGCCACTGCGGCTGATTCTGCAGAGTGTACCAGAAGTAGGGATCGGCCACCGTGGTGGTATCGGTGCCCTGGCCGGGGCAGTTCATATTCGGAACGCCATCCGAACGGAATCCCTGCGCCCAGTCATCGAAGCTGGTGGTCTCAGTGTGATCGACCAGCGCGAGAGTCTTCGTAATGCCGTCGGCCGCGATGTCTTCCCTGTAGAGGTTGATCCTCACATGCGGAATCAATGGCTCCCAGCTCAACTGCAGCAAGTGCTGGGGGTCATCGAAAGGCCGTGTTGATGCGTAGACGACGTGGCCGCGGATGCCGCCGTTTTCACCCTGGGCAAACGGCTTTTTGCCGAATTCCAGGAAGTTGTTCTGGCCGGAGTATCCCTGCCATCCGTAAGAGTCAACCCAGCCCGGGTCAATGCGGCCGGAGGAGTGGTTGGTTGTGGAACTGGGGACCGGCCCATTGGCAATGGAGGCACCGGTGCAATCGGCATCGCTGCAATACACAGCGCCGGGCACCGACAGAGCCGCAGGAAGCGGATTGGCTTCGTAGGTGTTTGCCAGGTTTGCGGCGATGGAGGAGCTTCCGCAACCCTTTGATGTGGTGCTTGAGGAATTGCACGCCACGCCGTTCGGAGAGGTGCCGTCGTCAGGACCACCCGTATCGTAAACCACGTGCGTGCCTGTGTTCTTGTAGCGCGTGGAGTCCGATTCAATCACATACCAGTTGAACAGCGGAAACACCTCATTGAAGCCGGCATAGCCGTTCAGGTCGGTGTTGTTGAAGTTCGAGTAGCTGCCATCGCGGAAGCGAATGTTGGTTGCAGAGAGCGGCAGTCCAGGCTTTTGGTCATTCGAGACGCCGGAGTAATCGGTGTCGAGGAATGTGCGGGTGTAGATGTTGGCCTGCCACTGGTGCACAGCGACTTCGCCCATGTCCACCACGGCTTTGCAGTTTGTGGTCGTGCCTGCGTTGCACATTCCGACCGCGGTCGTAATGCCGTCCACTACCTGGTCATTCCACTGGTCGAAGGTTGTGACCTTCCAGTTGCCGGCGGGAACGGTTCCCGACGGGAAGTCAAAGTTTCCCTGGTCATCGCATTTCGAGAAGCCGAAATCCGCACCATCAGGATCGCCGATGCTGACGTAGCACTGGGTAAACGCATAGGCATCGTGGTTGCCGCTGCCGTAAAGCCGCTCATCAGGAGTACGGCTCATGCGTGCCGTGGTGACGTGGCCCTTGACCTCATGCGCACAATCCGCGCCAGCCGCGCTGCACAAGGCCTTGCCCCGATCGTTGATGATCTTGGGGTTGGCGAAGCCGATTGTGACGTGGTAACCGGCAGGTCCAAACTCCTGGAAGTAGCCCGGCTCGCCAATCCGCATGAACGAATCGTGCGCCTTCTGCCCATCGAGAGTGTTGGTTTGAACCCACTCTTCTCCGCGCCCGATGCGGTCCGCGCCGGGGTTGGCAATCACACCGTAACGGCCTGGGTAGAGGTTCTTGACTACCACCTGACCAGCGAGAGGAGACAGCGTCTTGCCGTCCGACTCGTACTTGGGGCAGGTGATAATCATGCCGGCAATGCCGTTTTGAGAGCTGTCTCCTGCTTGGGAGGCCGCCGTAGCCTGTGTAGCAATTGGGCATGCATCCAACTTTGTAGTCGGATCGATGGTGCCAGCCAGGCTGTTGCTCAACGGCATGTTGAACATGTCGTATGTGGGAGCGCCAGTGGAATCGCCGGTGCCGCCTGCGTTATCTTGCAACGTGATCTGGAACCCACCAAGACCGGCTTCATTGGGTGAGAGCACGTCAATGCCGCCGCCCGAATCGTGCTCGCCGTTCAGAGGATAGTCATCCTCGAACACGAACGCCGATAAGGTAGCCGGCGGATAGGGACTTGGCTCGGTCAGCACAGTTATGGCTTGCCCGCTGTGCGTGCCATTGAGAACAGTTGGAATGGGAGCGCCGCCCATGCCGTGGCCGCAGCTTCCCGCTACCACGCCCGTAGCCGAGCAATCGGGCGCACCCGTATATCCAGCGATAAACGGCTGGGCCGCATCGCCTGGAAGAACAGAGATGTAGTACCGCTTGGTGGGGTCGAGCGCGACGTCGCTCGGGTAACTCCGAGCCGGAGCAGGCGTCACCTGCGCACCACCAACCGTCTGATCATCTGCGCAGGATAGAGGCCCTGTGCAGCCGGTTGCAACCAGCGGCATAAAGCTGGTGTGGAAGTTTGTGCCGAAATTCACCACTGGGCCTGTCGTCGCACATCCGGCAGGCGGTGTCGCCTGGCCCTGTGCAGCCGCGCAAATCGGATTGACGAAGAAAGTGCGATCTTCTTCGACGATCCAACGGTAGTCGGTGATCGTCGTCTTCTTATCCGCACCATCGAGGACCGTCACCTGGAGGTTGCTCCCTGGTGGGAAGACGACCGTCGCGGTTGTGAGTGCGCTGACCGTTCCAAGCGAATTCTTTGCCTGGAATGAGAAGGTGTAGGTACCAGCGGCGGGTGCGATGGCGGTGAATCCACCGTTGACATTCGGAAGGACTGTCATTCCCGTCGCAGTGACCGACGGTGTGTTGACGGTGAGAGGCAGATTCGCGCCGTCTTTGCAATTAGCAAGGACGCCGGGAGTTTTGACAGCCAAGAATGTTGCCACATTCGAATTGAACGTACCGGCAGTACAAACGATGCCGCTGTCGGCGATGTTCGTCGGACTCAGTGTGACCGTGGCAGTGATGCCGGAGGAGCAGACTCCCGCGGTCACAGTGCCATTCGCGCAATAGGCGAACGAGTCAGATGTAGCGCTTCCGCCCGGAACATACGAGAAGGTTCCGTTCGTATTGAGCGCTACGGTTCCGCTTGTTGCCTGCGTAAGGAGAGCAACGCCGAGAACATTTGTGTCGTTGGCGATCAAACCCCTGGCTGGATCCGCAACGGTCAGCGTCTGGCCCGCAACCAGGGCGGTGTAGGTATCCGGGCGTGCTACCGCGACCCCTACTCCTCCGCCTGTTGTAAGCAGAGCGCCGTTGACTCCAATGTAAGCCAACATACCGGCATCGCGGTTGATTGCCCCGCCAGACAGGCTCAGTTCGCGGTCATAGATAGGCAAGGCCGCAGCACCGGCGGCGGGCGCATTGATCATCACGTCGTATGTCTTGCCGGCGGCAAGAAATACTTCGTTCTGTATACGGGGAATGCCGGGAAGCACGTTTCCGTCTTCGGCAATCAGCGTGAGGCCCGACTTGGCTGCCGTTCCCGTTTGCGACCCGACAATTGCGGGGACGTGCATGCGCAGTCCGGCGTTCACGAGACGAACCAGCACGTTTCCGGTGACGCTTGAAGCTGGCAGCGTCGAGAACACTGAAGCAGCAGGAGCAGTTCTGTTGAACGCAACGCCGTTTATGAGGTAGTAGGTGGGGGAGTAGTTCACGGTTGGCGGATAGCAAGTATAGTGCGCGCCGCAGCCGTTAGGCCCGCCCGTCCATACAGTAGTTTCAGAGAAGCCTGTGGTGCTGACGGCGGTATCGGCGGCCGTGTTTTGCACCTTGTCGATTTCACTGAAGAGCAGGGGAACTTCTGCGCTATACGGAACAGCGCAGCTGTTGGCCGTCGCGCCCGGATAGGCGCAGCCCGGCGTTGCCGGCGTGCCGGCAACAGGCGCACTCGTAACAACCAGAATGCCGTACAAGCCCATCGGCGCCTGGATGGAGGGGTGCGTGCCGGACTCAATCAGATATGTACCAGGCTTGAGCGAAGACCAAGTGAGCGTCGAGGTGCCACCGCCCGATGCCACTTCCTGGGCTAGTGATCTGACGCGGTCGGGCTGCGCAGGCGGCGTGAAGGTGGGGCCGGAGCCAGCGATTGGCCACGTGGTCCCTTGAGCGGAGTGATTTGGGCTCGAGTCAGTCGTCCTGGCGCTTCCTAGACCCGCACCCAGTTGGCCCACGATCACCATTGATGTGGGCACTGGAAGGTTATTGACCATGTTGACGGTCAAGCCACCCGCACTGGCGGGGACGGTAATCACGACTGGCGACCAGCCGGGAGTTGGAGGCGTGACAAAGGGCGCCGCGGCTGGCGCAGTCGGATTAAGCGCCGCGCATGTCGCAGTGGAGCCCGTGATCGCTGCGCCGCAGGAGTATCCCCACATCGGCACTAGCGACCCGTCAGGCAAAGTTACATTAGTTCGCCCCGCGGACAGGTTGACCTGCTGCTGAGCAGCAGCCATACCCGCTCCTAGAAGGAGAACAGCCGCTCCCCGTGCCGCAGTCTTCGTAATCGCTTTGAGAGAGTTGATTCGCATTTCTGTTCTCCTGGCTAGTTGGATTCGTCAATCTGGAATTCCCGGGAATCAACCAACATCATCATCATCATTCCGCCTGGGAAAGCATTGTTGGTTGTGATCTCACGCTCATTGTGCGAGTGCCACATGAACGCAAAGCCCGCCTCACCGCCTGGTGAGTTCGCGATCGTGCCCGATGGAGGCGTCACTCCCGTTGCGCCGACAGCGCGCCCGGTTGCATCCGGCCCAAGGTAAGGGCTTCCGCCGTACCATGCACCGTTTGTGAGGATGTTCGGATCGGGAAGAGTCGCTGGACCGTCACTCGCGACATCGCCAAACGGGGACGTCTGAAGCGGCTTGTTGTGGTCCTGGCACCACTCGTAGTAATTGATCGCCGTTGGATCACCGGTGTTGTAGCCGTTGGCATCCGGAGTGCAGCCCAATGTGGCGGTCGGATCCCCCGATTTGGGATTGTGACCATACATGTCCCAGTTCAAGCCTCTGCCCGTGTAGTAGAAGAGTCCGTCCATCGTGACGCCGGGAGTGGTTGTGGTCGTGAAGAGCGCCGGGCCTGCGAGCAATGTCGAATCGGATTGGCTGAGAATCAGGTTTCCGTCTCGAGCCAGGATGCGAACATGGTTAGCATGTTCGTGGAACGGATGCTGCCATCTGCCCTGGCCGATAATGCGCAAGAGCACGGTTTCGCCGGGATGCAGGTGCGGGTTGCCGTTGTAGGGTTGGTGCGGATACTGGTAGGCATAGTTGGGGTCCATGTCATCCGGCATCGAGCGGCCATTGATCATGAAGTAGGCTGGATGGTAAGGCTCCGTGGGAACCTGAAGGCTGCATCCGGGAGCCCCGGCAGTGCAGTTTCCTGCCGTGGCCACCTGCTCCTGGGCCAGGAGGTGGATTCTCGGATCGATCTCGCTGAACTGGAAGAGATACTCGCGGTCGTAGCAAGTTTTGGCATGATCAAAGGCGGCAGAAGCAAGCCTGAAGTCCTTTTCACCCCAGTGGGCTTCGGCGGCAAGATTGCTTGCAGCCAGTCCACTACTGCATGCCGTAGGCACATTTGCCGGGAGCACAATAACGGCCCCGTAAAGGCCCATCTCAATCTGGAGGTCCCCTTGAGTTCCGCTGTAATAGGAGTGGGTCCCCGGCGTCGAAGCAACAAATGAATATGTTACCGAACCGCCAGGCGCGGCCTCCTGAGTCAGCAGGCCAGATACACCTCCCGTAGTAGTTACCTGGAACCCTGGGAACAATATCGATGTATTACCGGCCGACGCAGGCAAGCTGTTGGCAAGATTCACCGTGACAGTTTGTCCTTCAGTCACGATCAGGGTTGGACCAGGAACCTGCATTGTGCTGCAGAACCCGGTGGTGATCGCCGCCGGCGCGTAGTTCGTCGAAGCTGGCGCAGTGCTGCAACCATATCCCCACGAATAGATGGATTGTCCATCCGGCTGGGTCAGATAGGCAGTTTGCGCCGTCAGGTTGAAAGTACCGGAGGTTCCGGTACCAGTTATGCCCGGAGCCGCAGCATGAGCCGTCGCCGCGAGCGCCGCGACTGCAACTATAACGGCCAGAAGCAGTCTTATCTTCAAGAACGCGCTTTTCATAATCATCGGCCTCATCATTGCTCTCCTAATTCACGCGGACTTCTGTCATCAGTCCGCCGAAGTTCTCAGCGTCATTTGACAGGTGGTCAAGATTGGGGGTGTAGAGGTAGTAGGTTCCACTGGGGACACCCGTACTATCAAGAATCACATCCAGCGACTCGCCACCTGCCAAGGTGATCGAGTTAGTGGTGTAGTACATGTTGTTTCCGGCCTGATCTCGCAGCAGCTTGGCGTTGTATCCAATAACCTTCATTGGGATACCCAGCGAAGCCAGCGTCTGGTACTCGGTTACATCCAAGTCCGAAATGCGAAGCAGCGCCTTCTGACCAGCAGTTATGTTGATGATGGAAGGCAGCGGCTGGGAGAAGTGCACCTGACCATCCGCCGACATTGTCTCCAATGGCCCCGGAGTTACAGTGTCGGGATAGCTTCGCCCATTCAGCAGGAAGTACTTATCCTTCATGTCCGCGAATCCTTCAGGGTTGAAGGTCATGCCGACAAAATGGAAGTTGGGATCGAACCCGTGGATTTGGAGGGGATACTCGACGTCGTATGCTGTCGTGCCGTCGCCGTCGTTATAGGCGTACTTGCCACCACCAACCGCACCGGTATTCACAGCGGGGAGCGGATTGCTGCAAACAAGGTCCGAGGTGTTACATGCAGTGCGGGGGTCGCCTTGCTGTTTCTGGAGGGATGCAAACAGGTCAGCCCCGGTCGGGACCCGATTCTGGCGGGGACGAACATAAATTTGCCCAACCATGCCCATTTGAAGGTGCTCTGGGGGCGTGATGTGACAGTGATAGAAGTATGTGCCCGCATCCGGCGCGAGATAGTAATACGTGAAGCTGCCACCAATATTGATTGCAACTGAAGCGTCAGGAACGCCGTCATAGAACGACGATGCGTTGGGATAACCATGGAAGTGAACCGTGTGCTGCTCGAACAGATCAGGCCGCATGATCATACCAACGTTGGTCAAGGTAAGGAAGTATTCGTCATCCTCGTCGATGGCCATCAAAGGGGCTGGGATATTGCCGTTCATCACACCTACATCCATGATTGGGCGTGGATCAACGTGTCCATTCAGACATGGAGAAGCGCAGGCCCCTGAGGCGATGCCATCCAGATCCGGTGTCAGACCTACAGCTCCGTTATATGTAAATGCTCCCAAGTTATACGTGCCCGGCGATCCGGCCGCAGGGCCAACTGTTGTTGCTGGATCGCCTGCCACGAGTGTTACCGGCGCCACCGCATTGAATCCACTGGGATACTGCGTACCTGGCAGACCGCTCGCGATGTCGGCGAGCCCTGAAAGTGGGCCGAAGGAGAACAAATAGGTTTGAGTACCATCGCCCATGGTCGCATAGCCATCACCGCCGGAAATCTGCTGGCATTTGATGGCGCCATTAATATTTGTGCTTGGAGTCAGGTATCCACCTGCGCCATGGCTTTGCACCGTCGGGCCGTTGTACACCGGCTCCGAGTTGTTACTGGCCGCAACTGGGTGAGTTAGCGTGCTTGTTGGACATTGGACCCTGAATGATTGTCCCGTTGCGGGCAGCGCCGCAACGCAGACTAGCGCCAATGTTGACAGAATGGCTCCTGCGCCCCTGCTCGACATACGTCCTCCTCTTCCCCTGGCGACGGCGTTCTTACTTCTGTTAGGGGTGTGTCGTTCCGCCGTCAATACACTGTTGGCCATTCTTTTCGCAATGCACTTAGTCGACATTGCTTTTAAGCAAGCAATTTTCTTGGCATTGGCTAGCCCCGAGGCCAAATGATTGGTTGTCCTGAGAGAAATGATTTGTTGTTTTTGAGCACTGATGCCGCCCAGCTCTGGAGCTTTTCTTCACAAATGAGAAGGGTGTTGAAAGTCCGTAAATCTCGCGCATCCCGTGCAACTAGAGTCATATTTAGGGCAATTAGGCGGTTTTCAGCGTGCCGAGATCGTTATCCGCCGCTTCGTGGAGGTGTTGGTGCGTCGCATGAAATGAGTGATTATGTTCCGGAGGGTTTACCGTGGTCCTGCATTTCCGAGTGGCGAATGAATGTTTCCCCGAAATATTTGCGCGTCCGTCTACATTTTGAACTGACTTCGAATCATTTGGTGGTCCCAGAGAGCTCATCGCCAGCAAGGGATGACCGCCCTCAGCCGCTCAAGGCTCTCTGTATCGAGTTGACGGCGCGACACAAACTATGGGGTCTCTAATCCCTTGTCGATGTGTAGTTGTCGCGGCGTTACCGGGGCCTCTGGTTACAGCCATGGCCACAACCTGGGTGTGCCCGTCTGACTTATGCAGTCACGTTGTCCAAGCGCGGAAATGACACCAAGCCGCGCGAAGCAGCAAATGCGGCACATCTTCCAGGGCAACCTCTTTGCGAGGACCAAGTATGATGGACATAGACAATCGGACAAACCGAAGGGGCGTCGTTGGACGATGTTTCCTGCTCGCTCCGCATGGCGGGCGGCTCGAATGACACGAAATCCAGCTCTCTTGCAAGCCTCAAGAGGGGGGAGTATACATGAACCATCGCTTCGTTCTGAACCGACCATCACTACCATCATGGCGCGATGCCTAGCTTCTGAAGCGCCGGCTTCAGGCCTGTAGAGACACTGCCTTTGAGTCGAACGGGGAAGAAATGAGAACACGTTTGGAGCCATCCGAGGAGTCCATTCCAATAGAAGGACTCAGTAGAATCAAGTCCGTATTCTCCATCATTACTTTTCTCGTGGTTGCAATGCTGCTCTTGTTGCACACGATCTTCGCATCAATTGTGGGCAAGCCACCTATACCTGTTGTGACATTGCTCGGCTTGGCTTTGGCTTTAACAATATCTGAGTTACTTTGGCTCCATGCGAGGGGATCGCGCCTCACACAGCAGGCCTCCAGAATTCAGACGTCTATCACTATTACTCTGACTTTTATACTGACGGCACTTGTAACTTACGTGACCAATCGGGACGAGAACCCCTATTTTGTGCTTCTCGCGATCCCGATTTTGCAGTGCGCTTATACTTTTGGCCTGGGTCCGACAATTCTGACAATTACCGTATCCGATGGCATGATTTTTCTGTGGCTTTGGCACTATTTTGGCCTACACCCGCCGGCTCGAATCACGCAATACTTCGAAGGGTGGATGCTTTCAGTCGTATACCTTCAAATGGGCTTGCTCGTTTGGTTTCTGGTTAACCAGCTAAAGGCAAATCAGCTGAAGTTATCTGCCAGCATGAAAGTTCTGGAAGACACGCGCGAACGCTTGATTAGCGAGGAGAAGCTTGCAGCGGTTGGACGACTGGCAAGTGGAATCGCACACGAGATTCGCAATCCGGTTTCGATGATCTCAAGTTCCCTTTTGACCGCAAAGAAGACGGAGTTGGATGAGGGGGAGCGAAAGGAGATGTATGCAATCGCAGAGCAGGAATCAAAAAGGCTCGAGTTGCTTACGTCTGACTTTCTTACATTCGCCAGGCCGTCCTTGCCTGTGCGCTTGCCGACTCTCCTCTTTGATCTCCTTTCCTATGTTGCGGCTGTCAGTAAAGCCCACGCAGCCAACCGCGGCATTACGATTGCACTTGAGTTGTCGAGGGAGATTTCAGTGGACATCGACAGTCCACTGGTTGAGGCAGCTCTTCTCAACCTGGTGATCAACGCCATCGACGCTACTCCTGAAGGCGGAACGATCCGGCTTGGGGCATCGCTCGAAGAAGATATTGCTCGTATCGACATTCAAAACTCCGGCTTTCCTATACCTGATTCAACTCGAGCTCAAATGTTCGAGCCATTCTTTACGACCAAGGCCAGCGGGACTGGCCTTGGCCTTGCCATTGCCAGAAGTGCGGCCAAGGCGCATGGTGGGGATCTGTGGTTGAGCGATAACCGAAATGGCTGTGTTACATTTTCTATGACGCTGGCAAGGGATGCGAAGAATGACGGTTCAGCGGGAGCTGAAGATGGGTAAGTTATTAATCGTCGATGACGAGCCTAACATGAGACGGATTCTCAGAGCGAATCTACGTCTTGACTCCCATCTTACATTTGAAGCGTCTGGCACTTCGGAGGCGAAGGAACTCTTATCGAACGAGGACTTCGACGCCGTCATCACCGATCAAAAGATGCATGACGGATCAGGTTTGGATGTTCTTCGAGAAGTTCGGGACTCCAACCCCACAACCTCGGTCGTCTTCCTTACGGCCGTCGGTACAGTGGAACTTGCAGTAGAGAGCATGCGCCACGGGGCGTTTGATTTTCTTACCAAGCCGTTTGACCTTGACGTGATGAGAGCGACCATTCGGCGCGCGTGTGAGCATACGATTCTTCTCCGCGAGAATGCAGTCCTGCGGACTGAGGTGCGGAAGCTGGAAGGCACCGATGAGATCGTCGGAAGTAGCGATGGCATCCGCCAGGTACGCGAACTGATTACTCGCGTAGCAGGCACAAATTCAACGGTGCTTATCACTGGAGAAACCGGAACAGGAAAGGAACTTGTCGCCCGCGCGATTCACCGTAATGGACTCAGGTCACATCGGCCGTTCATTGCAATCAATTGCGCTGCAATGACCGAGTCGCTGTTGGAAAGCGAGTTGTTTGGGCACGAGCGGGGGGCCTTCACCGGAGCCGACAAAGCAAGAGGCGGACTTTTTGAAGCTGCGCATGAGGGCACACTCTTCCTTGATGAGGTGGCGGAGATGTCTCCAGCCGCACAAGCAAAGCTCTTGAGAGTGCTCTCGACTGGAGAAATTCAGCGCGTCGGTTCAACGGTGCCTAGGAAAGTGGATGTGCGAGTTCTCGCCGCTACCCACCGCGACCTCCAGGAACGATTTCAAAGTGGACAGTTTCGCGAGGATCTCTTCTATCGGCTGGCCGTAGTTCCAATTTCGATTCCTCCCCTGCGCGAGCGAAGGGAGGACATCGGCGAACTCTGCCGGATGCTAACCTCCAAGATCGCTGGTGAGATGAAAGTACAGAGCAAGCCGGTGAGCCGAGATGCGCTTGAGAGGTTAAACAGCTACCCGTTCCCGGGAAACGTAAGAGAGTTGGCGAACCTGCTTGAGCGGGCGCTGATTCTAGGGCGGCAAGCGGAACTGCAACCTGAGGACTTCCCACTCCAGGCTGGTGCGGCGGTGCCCAAGTCACTTAGTTTCTCGTCGGCTATAGAAGAGTTCGCAGCGCAACTTCCGGAGCAGTTGGATATTCGGGAGTTGCTGGCCACACTCGAGAAGATTGTGGTTGAGCGAGCGATCGACTCATCTGCGGGTGTACAAGCTGAAGCCGCGAGACGACTCGGCCTCTCAAGGAGCGATCTCGGTTACAAGGTAGGCAAATATTCCAAATAGATCTACAGGACGGGCGTGAGTGCAGGTTCGATTCCTGCCCATTCACCCATTTCTTGCTAAAGCCGGAAGATTGCAAGTTTTGACAGTCTGAGCGGGATTGCGGCGTCTGACTGTTGCGCAACTGATTGTGCGAATAAAGATGACGCCCAAAGGCATCCCGCGGGTACTCCAGAAGGTGGTTCTTTACCTGCGTGCATTACACGCAATCCTCTTTGTTGCCGTCTGATTTCCAAATTTGGCTCCATAACTCTCAGCAAACACAAGGTTTCATTCTCCAAGGCATAGACACACATCAAAAACTTGGGTGAGAACCCATCTCTGCGAAAAGCCTGAGGTCTGTCATTTTTCTCTTGACATGCCTTGCAGTTGATTGCTAGTTTCCTTGCGCGGGAGAGTCAAGAGAGAAATCCACCGCCAATTACAAGTCCTTTACCGGCAGGGTCAGGGGCTTTGCGACCCGAGGGTAGAGGTCTGGTGGTTGGGGGTGGATTTTTGTTTTGTTGGAACCTTAACCATTGTAAGTAGATGTGCTTGCTATGATTTCTGAAAATTAGGAGGCAGTATGATTTCGAAATATCTGTCTTTGAGGCTGGAAATCGGGGCGGCGCAATCCTTGAGAACAGGGAATCGCGCAGTTTCTATCGAAGAACGTACACAACTGCTGAACGTATGCAAAGAGGCAAGGAGCAATAAGGTGAAATTCGGGATGCGCATCTCGTGTTGGATGTACTTTGTCCTGGCACTCTTACTTACGTTTCCAGCAACGATCGCCTTTGCACAGTACGATACCGGCAGCCTCGTAGGCGCCATCCACGATGCGACGGGAGCAGTGCTACCGGGCGCAACAGTGACAGTATTGAATGAAGATACGGGCGCGGCATATACCTCGGTAACTGGAACTGAAGGCCAGTACGAGGTTCCTTCGCTCCATACAGGCCGGTACAAGATATCAGCTGAACATGCGGGCTTCAGTACGGCGGTGGCAGATCACATTACGATTTCCGTTGGCTCCCGCCAGCGCATTGACCTGACACTCGAAGTTGGCAAGAGCGCAACAACGGTGCAAGTGACCGATGTGGCATTACAACTGGAAACCGACTCCAGCGAACGGAGTGAGACAGTCACTGGTTACCAGACTGCGGCGTTTCCACTTGTCAGCCGAAACTACGCCGACCTTCTGGGCCTGGTGGCCGGGGCACGTCAGGCACCAACGGCAGCAACGACCAGTTCGCTAAACAGTCTCTTGCGGCAAGGTGCTTATAACATCAACGGTCAACGCAGCATGTTCAATAACTTCATGCTGGACGGCATGGACAACAACGCATACGGCGAGAGCAACCAGGGATTTGACAATCAGATCATCTCGGTACCTCCGGACTCAGTGGCTCAGTTCAACGTGGTAACGAACAACGAGAACGCGGAGTACGGCCGGTCTTCCGGCGCAACGATTAACGTTGCCTCGGCCAGCGGGACGAATCGCTTCCACGGCTTGTTGTACGAGTTTATTCGCAACACGGCCTTGAATGCCGAGGGTTACTTCAAGCCCACCGTGGTCAGCAATACCGGCACTACGGTTCCGTTTCAGAAGCCCACTTTGAACCGCAACCAGTTCGGCATGACGTTTGGCGGACCCATCGTCAAGGACAGACTGTTCTTCTTTCTGGACTATGAGGGTCTGCGGGCAACGCTGAAGCCTCTGACGGTGCTGACGCTGCCTACTCAGAATGAACTCAATGGCATACTCGTGGTTGCAGTGCAGAACCCGACAACCGGAGCATCGTACCCGGCAGGCACGGCGATTCCTACCGGCGCCGTCAACCCATTGTCAGCGAAGCTCATTTCCTATTTCAAGAAGATCACCGCACTGCCGTTAAGCGGCTCGGCCACGACCGGCTTGAACTCGAACGACTACTCGTTTGAAGCGCCGTTCACGGACAAAGCAGACAAGGGCGATCTTCGTCTGGACTTTCACCAGAACGCGAACAACTCGTGGTTCCTACGCGTCAGCGACCGCAAAGAAACGGGCGTGAACAACCCGACGATTCCGCTGCCAATTGACGGTCAGACCAACGGAACGATCCGGGTTCTGGATCAGCAGATCGCACTTGGCTACACGCGCCTAATGGGTGCCAATAAGGTGCTTGACGCCCGTCTCGGACTGTCGCGCACCAAGGCGGGCAAATACACGCTTTCGATCGGCAACACCGCCCTCACGATTCCTGGGCTACCAACTAACCCCGTGGTAGCCGGCGGCCTGCCCACAGTCTCCATCTCCAACTTCAGCGGCTTTGGCCGCCAAAGCACCAATCCCCAATGGCAGAATCCAGCGCTGATGGATCCGAAGCTCAATTTCACTTGGGTGCGAGGACGCCACTCGTTCAAGTTCGGATACGAGTACGAGAAGATCTGGATGGCGGTCAACGACAACAACCCGCTGTACGGTTCTTACACCTACGGCGGCGCCTACAGCACAGGCGGCACAACCGTTGCCGACACCTACTGGGCTGACTTCATGTTTGGCCTAACCAGCACTTATGGGCTGGCTAACTACTTTGTAGCCCATCTGCGCCAGACCATGGATAGTGTCTACGCGCAAGACGACTGGAAGCTTAACCCGAAGTTGACACTTAACCTGGGCCTTCGCTGGGAGTATGGTTCGCCGTATTCAGAGCAGCACAACTACATCTCGAACTTCGATCCCACAACGCAAACGGTGTTAACCCTTTCTCCTGGCGCCACCGCGGGCAACGGCATCACGCCGGTTACAGCGGGCGGCGTGTACGGCAAGACGCTGGTGAACCCCTCGCTGGGCGATTACGGTCCACGGGTCGGCTTTGCCTATGCACTTACGCCAAAGACCTCTGTGCGCGGCGGCTACGGCATCAGCTATGTTCATTACACTCGCGCCGGCTCGGGCGACATCCTGGCAATCAACGCACCCCAGGCCGTTTTCGTTCAGGCGCCGCAACCCAAACCGACCACCACCAATGTATGCCCCTCCGGCGCTCCAGCCACCACCTGCTATGTGACAGCCGACCAAGGGTATCCAGCCAACCTGGTAACTACATTCAACCCGGCCACTGACAACATCACCTACATCCCGAAAAACACCAAAGATAGCTACGTCGAGAGTTATCACCTTAGTGTGCAGAGACAGTTGGCAAAAAACATCCTGATCGATGTGGCCTACATTGGCAGTCATGGCGTCAAGCTCCAGGGCTTCTTGAACGCGAACCAGAAGAACCCCGCCAACGGCTTTGCGCGGCCATTTGCCAACTGGCCGAGCGACATCACCGCAGCGCCCAACGCGTTCAAGTCTCACTACAACGCGCTTCAGGCAAAGTATGAACAACAACTCTCCGGCGGCCTTACGATGCTGAACTCCTTTACCTGGGAGCACTCGCTGGACAACGCTTCAGCTTCTCTGGAAGGCAACACGCCTTCTCCGCAGGACGCCAACAACATCAACGCGGATTATGCGCAGTCAGACTACAACCTGCCGATCGCCAACATCACCAGTTTGGTATACGAGCTTCCATTCGGACGCGGTCGGCGCTTCCTAAGCAGCATGAATGGCGCCGAAGACGCATTGCTTGGTGGATGGCAAGTGAGCGCTATCAACACGATGCAGGCTGGCACCCCATTCAACCTAACCTATACACCTAATGCATCCACCGCCGTGTCCCAACAGATTGTGGCCACTTATCGCGGCGCTAACGAATACCGCCCCAACGTAGTTGCGGGACAGACCCGGACACAAGGCAGGTCAGTGAAGCAGGCCAACACGGGCTACATTCAATATGTGAATTGGGCTGCCTTTACGCTGCCGGCCACCAAGGACGGCAGCGGCAACTTGCTGAGCCCGTTCGGAAATTCGCCTCGCAATCCTGGGCGCACCCCAGCCTTCTACGAGACGAACCTGAGCCTGAATAAGCAGTTTCATATCCCGTTCGAAGATATGAAGCTGGAATTCCGCAGCGAGTTCTACAATGTGTTCAACCACGCGAATCTGTATCTGCCATCGAGCGGCCTTACCGGAACGCTCAGTACCTCGTCCTCGCTCAACAGCCCCAGCGGTGGCGGCGTCATTTCCAGTACCTTCCAGCCGCGCATTATCCAGTTCGGACTGAAGGTGATCTACTAACCCGCGCGACCCCAGGGCGCCGGCCACGACACCGTGGTCGGCGCCCTATTACTTTTGCCTCCTTCGTCGTTGGCCACTCTGGTGCTTCACCCACTCAAGCGATCCACAACCATTTCGCTTATGAAGTCTGCCGATAATATATTGAAGGGCGCAATTCAGAGGAAAAGAAATATATTCTAGCAATTAGCGGAGTCATCGCGAGTTCGCGCAGCAGTAATAGGGAGTTACGGAAATGGCATTAAGAGCGGGTATTCTGCAGCAGCTAGGACAGCAAGGCGAGCCTTGGGATGTGTTGGTGATTGGCGGCGGGGCAAGTGGCCTTGGCACTGCGGTGGAGGCTGCTTCCCGGGGCTATCGAACCCTGCTGGTCGAGCGATTCGACTTTGCCAAAGGGACATCGAGCCGAAGCACTAAGCTGGTGCACGGCGGCGTCCGCTACCTGGAGCAACTTAACTTGACCCTGGTCGTCGATGCTTTGCGAGAGCGCGGCCACATGTTGAGGAACGCACCGCATCTTGTCCACGATCTCTCGTTCGTGGTCCCAGCTTACAGTTATGGCTCGCTTCCGTACTATGGGCTCGGGCTGAAAATCTACGAGCTACTCTCGGGGCGCCTTTCGCTGGGGCGGTCGGAGCTTCTCTCCCGCAAGAGCACCCTTGAAAAGCTGCCGGGGATTATCGCAGATGGCCTTCGGGGAGGCATCCTTTATCACGATGGGCAGTTTGACGATGCTCGGTACGCTATCTCATTGTTGCGCACCTTTCAGGATCTTGGCGGAACCGCGATCAACTACGTGGAAGCCGTAGGTTTTCTGCAGCGCGACGGCAAGACGGTCGGCATCCAGGCACGCGACCGGGAAGGCGACAACCTGTTTGACCTGCAATCCAAGGTTGTGATCAATGCATGCGGGGTCTATGCGGAGGAAACACTCTCCATGGACCGCGGCGAGCATGCTTCGTTGCTTGCCGTAAGCCAGGGAACGCATTTCGTTTTGCCGCATTCCTTTTTGGCGGGCGATACAGCACTCATGATTCCGAAGACGGCAGATGGCCGGGTACTGTTTGCTATCCCTTGGCACGGTGCAACCATTGTGGGGACCACAGATGAACTGGTTGATACAGCGTCGACCGAGCCGCGCGCGCTTGCCTCAGAGCGGAAATTTCTCCTGGACCATATCACTCGCTACTTTGGTCACACGCCGGGAGCCGATGAGATACGCAGTGTGTGGTCGGGCTTGCGGCCCTTAGTGCGCAAAGGCGGAGTCAAGACGGCGCAACTTTCGAGAGACCATACAATTCTGGTATCTCAATCCGGCGTGGTTACAGTTACAGGAGGAAAATGGACTACGTACCGGCGCATGGGGCAAGATACGATCGACCGTGCCTGCGCGGTCGCTTCCCTTCCCGCATTACCTTCGCGGACTCTCGATTTGAGGCTCCACGGCTGGACCGAGGATTCACTCAATGGCGCATCCGAGTGGGAGCGCGTTTACGGTTCTGATCTGCCCATGCTGGCGGCAATCGGATCTGAGAACGCCACTCTTGATGCACCTATTCATCCTCGTCTTCCATTCAAACTGCGCGAAGTGATCTGGTCGGCTCGGCATGAAATGGCTCGCACAGTCGAGGATGTGCTGGCCCGGCGCACCCGCGCACTTTTCCTCGACGCTCGTGCTGCCATTGAAGCGGCGCCACTGGTTGCCGACATTCTAGGCGCGGAACTAAAGCGAAGTGAGGCCTGGAAGGCAACCGATCTTGCTAACTTTATGGAGACAGCAAAGCGCTATGTTTACCAGGAAAGCGATGGCGCATGAAACAGGGGCCACCATAACTGGATACCAATGCTTCTCTTTGATTATCCGTACCAAAGGAGAGACTTCCATGCGCAGTAAAGACTCTTACTCAGCTGACGCGATCGAATTGCAGCGCAAGACTCGGACATTCAGCGCCCTGCGTGTTTTATCCATTTTTTGCGCACTTCTCATAATCGATTCAGCACTTGGAATTGCGCAGAAAGTGAGCGAGTCCTCTATTGCGAATGACCCCTTTCTCGCGTTGATGACGAGGGCGGCTACCCACGCCAAGCAGCATGGGGACAGGTTCAGGCCCGCGCTATCGCCCCTGAAAGATACGCTGCTGGGTGAGATGGCTTCAGTCAACGTTAAGACACTGCAGGCGGCAGGGTTCCTTGTCGTGCCCTGGACAGTGGATGACAAGGCCACAATGCGCAAGCTGCTAGATCAACACGTGGATGGGATCATCTCAGACCGGCCTGACATGCTGGCCTCGGTTCTGAAGGAGGCTAGAGAGAAAGCCGCGGGTGACAAGGCTCAGATTGGGTACCTTGATCGCTTTGATGCGCAGGGGCATCGGGGCGGACGCGGCCTGCGCCCAGAGAATACACTGCCGGCGTTTGAGGTGGGACTGGACAACGGCATTACCACAATCGAGACCGACACGGGAGTAACAACGGACCACCAGTCGCTGATTTGGCATGACCAGTTTTTGAACCCGCAGTCATGCCGGCGCGCAGACGGGCAGCCCTACACGATTGAGAATCGTGTCTACGCTCACGACATTTCGATGACCGATGCACAGCGTCAGTTCATCTGCGACAAGTTGCATTTCGGCCCCGAGCAGAAAAACGATCTGGCGCTTTCTCCGGTGAGTGTAGCTTTTGCTGCACAAGAGCACATGTTCAGCCCTTACGCGCCGACGAATGCCGCACAGCTATTCCGCTTTGTTGCTTTCTATACACGCTGGTACCGGACCGGCGCAGGAAAGTCATCACCAGACGCGGCCGTACGTGCACATACGGCAGAGCGGGTCCACTTTAATCTTGAAACCAAGATTTTGCCCGCCGGCTACTCTGACGCAAAACTAGCCGCAGTGGCAGATGGCAAGACCGAGGCGGAGATCAAGGAGGCCGAATCGATGCCGGCATTGGCTTTCGAGCCCAACAAGACAGTTGATCCTGGAGAATTTGTCGAGACACTTTGCGGTTTTATTAGCGCAGCTCACATGGAAGAGCGCTCCGATGTGCAGAGCTTTGACTTCCGAACACTTCTGCTGGTTCAGGAAAGATACCCGGCGATCCGCACTTATTACCTGACCCAGTCACCAATGGTGTTCAGCACGGACGTGGTTCCGGAGATCTTGCGTGCACCTTTGCCTGCCAATCCAAAGCCATAACCGCCGGAGATCGTGTTTGTTGCGAGGGCTAGTTCTATCTAATTCCCACTGTGCCTTGCGGGGATGATGCAAGGCACAGCGCTTTGTCGCACTGGAGCTCATTCGCATTGATTTATACTCATTTTTCATCTCTAGGAACTTGTTGAAAAACGTCGGACGTCACGCAGATTGAAAAACTGAATCGCCCTACAAAGCCCGCAGAGCGATCGGTAATGCCTCAGTGAGGGTTTTGGTATTCCGATATTTGCCACATTCCGAGACCTCTAAGT